>JANJTB010000009.1 GCA_024711295.1 bacterium
ATTCTAACATAATACACACCTGCCGGTAGATGTGATACATCAATTCTCACATTACCATCTTGAGGGGTGGCAGCGTAGCTGACAGAGTTGATGACTTCCACGCCAAGCATATTAAATATCTGCACGTTTTCAACTACATTGTCAACCCCATGCTTCAGCGTGGGGTTAGAGGACATATTTTCGGGCAATGTAATATTTATATAATCACTTGCAGGATTTGGATAGATAAGAGTTGAGTTTTCAAATTCATTTGAAATATTTGTGCCTTTCGGTTTAGCCATTGCTAAAACAGCTAAAGCTGAAATAGCTAACTTAGCATTATCACTAAAATACTGTAAGTTCAAATTGTCAAATACATCCATGTTGGTGTTTGAAATTGTATCTTTTGCTCGAAAAACATTTGAAAATGTTATTTCAGATAGATTTGAGGTTGATGGACTCATCAAAACTGTAAAACCTTTATTAACTTTGATAATATTTGTTTGTAAATTCAGATAATGGTCTGCCTGATTAAATGCATCAACAATAGCACTTATCTTCGTTGTATCGAAAGAAAATATTGTGCTAGAATTAAGTTCTAATTGCCGTCCTAAGTTTGATAGGAAAATGTACTCTCTTTTACTGAAATCAATATTTCTTAGTGAATCAATAAGATGTACAGGACCAAACGAAGAGTTTGTACAATCATCAAATGCAGCAAATACTATAGTTTTTTCAGCTTCATAGTTTTCCAATATTCGGGCAGCTTCAAGCATAATAGCAATACCTGAAGCATTATTATTGGCACCTGGCATAGTATCAAGTTCTGACTTTTCTTTGGGAGGTGTTGGTGTATCAAAATTTGCACAAAACAACACAACTTCGTTAGGCTTTTTGCTTCCTTTCTTAACTACGTAAGATGTTTCAAGAGATGTAACCCAACCTGACGGATATACAGATACAAAATTAGCTTCATATCCAAATTTAATAAAAAGGTTATTAATATACTGTGCAGCCTTGAAATTTAATTCACTTTTATGTAATCTTTGAGAAAATTTAATTTCTTCATCTCCGATTTTAACAATGTTTGCACCAGATAAATCGTTTAAAATTTCTATCATTATTGGCATACTAACCTTTTCAGAAATTTCTTTGATTATTTGTTCATTAGAGTAACTAATATTGCTGAATAAAGTGATTAGCAGTATTAAATAATATATAATTTGTTTCATACTTAAAATCCTAAAAATTCAATTTAAAATATCTAAAATTTTTTGAAAGATAAATTCATCAGTTATGAACTAAACAACATTCTGAATTTTCTTTATTATTTTTATAATGTAATGGCTAAATTTGTTTAACTTCTTACATCTTCACAAACTTCTCTACAATGGAGGAAGATCCAAAGCTGCCAATTATTCTAACATAATACACACCTGCCGGTAGATGTGATATATCAATTCGCACATTACCATCTTGAGGGGTGGCAGCGTAGCTGACGGGGTGGATGACTTCCACGCCAAGCATATTAAATATCTGCACGTTTTCAACTACATTGTCAACCCCATACTTCAGCGTGGGATTAGAGTACATATTTTCAGGTAATGAAATATTTATATAATCACTTGCGGGGTTGGGACTGATAATGATACTTCTTGTTTTGGATTTGTCTTCAACGTTGGTAATCGGGCTACCGACGAATCTTAAATCTGTGGTGTCGTTTGTGTAGAGGCGTACTATGTGCTTTAGTGGTGAAAATGTTATTTTTTCATCGTAAGCTGTAATGTCCCAAGTTTTATATGATTCTATATTCAGGAACTCAAATTTGCCGGATATATCGGTTTTAGTAATTGTGTCTGCAAGACCTAAACCATCTGCTGTGAGTCTTGATACTGCAAATCGGACATCTATATCTGCAAGACCTTTACCATCTTTATCAACGACATAACCGCTAATGGTGTGGTATGTGCGTAGGTCTGTTGCATTAAAATCAAAACCACTTGTGTCGCTTGTTAGGTCAATATCGTATTGCAATGGTGAATAATCGAATGGTTTGTAGTAATAATCTATATTTGGTCCATCAAAATATTTGTTCATTGCCTTAACGACATAGTTACCTTTTTTTAATCTTGTAAATTTATAATAACCATCTGCATCAGTCATTGTAACTCTATAACCCATTATAATCGGTATATTTGGTTGCCCCTTATCGCCATCCCAAACTCTACCGCTAATACTTAGAGTGTCTTCCGGTTTAGGAGCTAAGTTATCTTCTATCATACGAAATATACGACCACTAAAAGTTACTATTATTGGAACTGAGCCGGCATAACGTACCATCATTGTTGCTGGTGTTTTTAAATCAGTAGGATTTGCTTTCTCATAAATCCAGGATTCACCACCATCATAAGTATAGATAATTGTACCAAATTGACCAACTGCAATACCGGTCAAACTATCTTTGAATGCAATCTGCTGTAATCCGAAAGGATTACGAAAATTTTCGTTAAATTTTCTGTCATTATACAAATCCA
>JANJTB010000011.1 GCA_024711295.1 bacterium
GTTTGAGATATATTTATTTGAAAAATAAATTTCATCAGAATTGACAATTTTCCTGATAGATTGCCCACTCATAAATACATATTCATCATTAATAAATCCAAGACTATGAAAATTTTCTCCAAATGAATTATGAAATTCCCATTTTTGGTAAGGAGATTCACAACTGAAAAAAGTTGCTTTTGGCTTACCGCCAGTCAACTGACCATACCCCACATACTTAGCATTTTCAGAAAATTGAATGAACTCAATTGTTCTGCCTTCGGCTGGAACGTCTTCAAGTTCTCTAATTAATTTCATTGTTTGTGCATCATAGAGGTAAAAGTGGGTGTGTTCCTGTGTTTCTCCATCTAAAGAAGCAACAGCTAAAAACCTACCATCATTCGAGACATCTATAGAAGTAACAAACGTATTGATTTTATATCCTTTAGATGTTTCCTCATTTATATTCCAAACAATCCAACTGTATTCTTTTTGATTATATAACCTTATAACAAGTTGATTATTATCAGGGTGAAGAAACTTAATTTTTGATGTTTTTTCAGGTAATTCTGCAATTACTTCACCTGTAGCATAATCCACAACTTTTTTTGCAATAGTGAGCCGTGTTCCATCTTTTGATATAGCAATTTGATTTGGGTCAATATCTGATACAGGTACAGATATTCTTCTAATCAATTCACCGGTAAGTCCGTTAAGTTCAATAACATCAGCTTTATTTCGATCACCGATAAGTACATTACCATTTGGGTGTATTGCAGGGTAAGTAGAGAAACTTGCGTCTTTGTACGTCCACATCACATTAGGGTCTTCCTGTGCGTAGAGCATACAGGCGCTAAAGAGAAAAATAAGTATTAAACGCATCATAGCATTCACCCCAAAAGAATGTTTTTCAATATTTGCAAATATACCTATTTATAAAGACACATCAATTTGATTTTTGTCCCAAAATATTTGAAAAAAGTAAAAAAAATACATATTTTTATCAATTCCCTTCATTGAGGGGTGCCTGCCCAAGCAGGCGGGGTGGATGGATTTCCAAAACACCTGCAACAATATATCATCTTCATACTTTCTTAACTTGTCAGAACCTTGATTTTTGTGATTATCCTGATTTTTCTGATTTTTAAAAATCATATTAATCAAATAAATCATGCAAATCATAGTTCAGACATTTATATTGCGCGGGGTGGATGGATTTCCAAAACAAGACTTTTTATAAACAAATGTCCGACACTTTTGAAGTGTCGGACATCTTAATGTTGCATATTGAAAAATTTCTAAATAATGGAGCAAGCTCCATTGCTACCAACTATTCTCAAAGAATATACTTGATACCGATTTTAGTTAAAGTCAATCAATAGAGAAAATCTCATTGTATTTGCAAGTGGATGATTTTCTTCGATAGTATTGATAAAGCTAAAATCAAGATTGAAAATATCATATCTGACACCTGCACCGAAGTTCCAGTACTGGCGATTACCCAAAGCAGCAGGTTCGGTGAAATATCCAGCTCTGAATGCAACTACTTTTTCGTACCAGTACTCAGCACCAAAAGCCCACTCTGCACCCGGATTTTCCCATGCTGTAACAAGTGATGTAGGTAATGGATCAGAGCCAAAGCCATCGCGTTTGACTAACAATTTAGCAAAATCAACCGCAAATTTCAAATCGTTAAATTCATCTTTGAGGACAGTGAATGCAGTACCAATTCTTAATGTAGTAGGTAGTGGATCTGATTCTCTGATATAAGTTACTTTAGGACCAACATTTTGCAGGTTAAGTCCAAGAGAGAATTTATCTTTAATATCTAGGAATTCAATATCAGTAGGCTTCCAGAGGATACCAAGGTCGAAAGAAGCACTTATACCTGTTCCTGCTTCACCACCTGTAGATGCCGAAGTCGGTGTAAGATTGGAATGTATATACCTAAGTTGAAACCCAACACCAAGATCTGGAGCAACGATAGTACCATAAGATAACCCTACGGAGAATTCATTAGAAATGAATTTACCTAAAATTCTTCCATCTTCGGCAGTACGTGTAAATTCGCCCAAATTCATAAAAACGAAATTGAAAGCAACAGTACCATCGAGATCTTCAACAAATCTTCCTACCGTGCCATAGCTGTAAAACAAATCAGCATTAAATTGAGGCAGCCATGGAGAAAAAGATAAAGCTACCTGAGTATATGGCTTTTCTTCCTGATTGCCAACCGCTGGGAAATAATCCAAAAATGCCAAGCCACCCGGATTCCAGTATATAGCATTAATGTTATCAGCAATAGCTGTACCGGTCTCACCCATTCCGCTTGCTCTTGCATCAGGCGATATCAGCAAGAATGGTACTGCAGAACCTCCGGCCTGGGAGTGAGCCGTAAATGGGAGCATCATGCCTGCAGTCAATATAGCTATTGTCAAACTTATTTTGAGATTATAACTCATTATTTTAAATCCTCCGGAAAACATATTATTTTTTTTATTGATTAATTTCAGTTACTTAATTTGATTAATTTTCCTCTGCCTATTGACTCACCATTATCGTGCTGAATCCTTACATTGTAAAGGTAAATTCCGGCAGGTATCAAAAAACCGCTATTATCGAATCCATCCCAATAAACTTGAGATGTATGCAAAGTGCTTATGTTAGTTTTTATATTTCGTATTAATACGCCGTTAATTGTATAAATATCAATATTTACGTCAAATGGCGGGATTGCATTATGGCGAAATACAATATTGGTAAACGACGAAAAAGGATTAGGATAATTAATTAAATTTGTAATTAATCTACCGTCTCCATCAGCCGGTATGATAAACTTTGCTTCGCCGATTGCAAAATTATTAAATACGTCCCATGCTCTTACTCTGATGGAATGCTCACCAGGTGACAATCCGAATAATATATCTTCTACTGTGCCACGACGTGAGTCGGTCAGTGAAGATGAGAATTTATCGGTAAGGTCAATCGAAAGCGGAGAATTATCAATCCAAGCTTCAATTTTGTGTCCGATTCCAAGCCCTGTAGTGTTGATACCTGATTCGTCGAATAAATCAACAATAAGTCTCGGATTAGTTGTCACAATATCGCCTGTCTTGAAATTACGACCATCAAGAAAAACCTGAATTTCAGGTGAAATTGTATCTTTAATTTGACTGTCTGCAAATCCAGTGATTTTCAGATTTTGATAGCTACCGCTTCCATAACGCCCGTCATCTGATGCTGAATACAGGAATATTCTGCTATTCGAATCACTGAAACTAATATCCTTTGGAATAATAAATTCGGCTTCGAACACACCATTTGTAACTTTGTATGAACTTCGGTTAAGCATACCACCCAGTTTATTGAAATTGTAAATATCTCGGGGAGAATTATTAAATAGCTCTCTTAAAGACATGTTTTGGTCACCATCACGCAATGTAACAACAACTGTGCCATTATATGAATTTTCTAATGATTGATTTTGGGGATTTCGAACTTCACCCTTGATTGTTATTTTAGATAATGCTTTTAGCTCAATTTCATTTCCATCAACAGCAACACCGTTTATTTCACTTATACTAAGGCGATAATCAGGTATAAGAAGTCTCATCGTCGGATCGCCAATTAAGAAATATTTTCTGTCATTTGTAGATGTAGAATTTTGCTTAATTGTATTTACAACCTGACCTAAAGTAGGGAATTTACCTGTATGTGAATCACGGGTAAGCAGTCTGGTATAAAATAAATTTGCCAAACGGGCATTTTCGGAAGCAAACACAACTCTAGTTGCCGAGAATACACCGATAGCACCACCGCTTTTACTCAGGAACATATCCTCAGCCCCGCTACGCACTTCAGGGTTGTCAAACCTTCCGTAATCGCAGGTGGCAGCTGTAAGGAAAAACAATTTATCAAGGTTACGCATTCTCGGAATAGTAATATCGCGGTCGAGAATCTGCTCATGAGCCCAAACCCTTGGATTTCCATGGCCTATCCAATTCATCAACAAAGCTCCGGTTGTATTAACCCTAGTGAGCATATCTTCGGTGACAGCAGGTTTTCTTCTGCCCGAGCCCATAAATACAGTCGGGAATTCTACAAGATAAATTTTGTCGTATTGGAAATCAGGATTATGTTTGCTGATAAAATTAGCTTGTAAGTTTTCTGTTTGATGTGTAAAAAGATTACCATCATATTTTTCATTTTCTGCGGGACCATCATCAGCAATAAATATGATATTGGTTCTCCAGATATCGTCAGCTGATGAAGTTTCATAATGTTTGATTTTGTCAACCATCCAAAAACCAAGATCAGGATTATCTATTGTAACCCTGCCGAAATTAATATCCACCAACAGGTCGTCACCATCAAGCAATGCAAGATAATCGTCTGTTGCATAACCGTCATAAATTTCATTAAAAGAGGATAAATCATAGGTAAATGTTTGGTATGCAGGTACATAGTTAGTCTTTTTGGTAGCAATATTTTTATAGTCGTAATGACCATCTCCCCAAATGACTAAATACTCAGGTTTTGTATCCCAACGCATATAGGCATTTATTAAAAAATCTCTGATAGCAGTTATATCAGGTATGCTTCCAGCAAATTCATTATAAATATGGTCTGTGCGATAAACTTCAACTTTTAGATTATGTGTTTGCTCTCGGTAAACTTTGTACTTTAAGGCAGACTCGTACAGGTCAGGATGAGTAACGACAACGATAGGAGCATTATCCATTTTGTCACGCAAATTTACTATTTCCAAGGTTTCGAGTTTCGCTTTTTTCAAATTACCCGAAATAAAAAATCTGTTGACTTTGTTGGCTGAAATAATATGATTGAATGTAAAAATACTTCCTGTCGAAGATTTATTTGCAAGCAATTTGGGATTTTTTAAGTCAGATATATCAAAACCAAAAACTTCGCCCGAAAAGCCATTTATGCTAAACTCGGTATTGCCGGTAATCTTGTTATCAGCAATAAATCCTATAGAATTATTTATAGCAAAAAACCTTCTGGGATAAGCAATTTCATAATAATCAAAATAGCCAACGCCTGAAATTTGTGGGCTTTGGTATTGAAGTCTGATAATACTTCTGTTATCACCCGAAATTTGTGAAGCGGGTACAGTTGCATTAGCAAATCCTCTTACAGCGGCTACATAATTATCATTTCTTGGGAATAAGTTCAGAGTCTGAATTTGGTTGTTGTTTTCAAAAATTGTAAAAGAAGAGGTTGATTCTGATTTGTGCGCCAGTGCAAATCTATAGCTCACTTCGCCGCTGCGGTCTAGGTCGTGTAGCATTATCGGAGGGAATGGTGAATTAAAAAAGCTCCTGCCAAACCAATCTCTTCCTGCACCCGGGTTATAAGGGTTGACAATATCTTCATCAAAAAATAATCTTGCTGTGTAAGTGCCCGGACGGTTCACAACTTCATCATCAGGACTTTCCGGTGCTGATGCTCTCTTGCCTTCGTCACCACCCCATGTTATCAAATAATAGTTTCTGTCGCTGTAATAATTTTTATAATGGCGTAAGTTGTTGCCTACGAGCTCAAATCCGTTTGTATAGGCAGCATAAAATATCACATGATCAATAGTACCGTCAGCTTTAGTTCTAACAATAATTTCCTGCTCATCCATGTTGTTTTGTGCACCGTCGCTGACTCTTTCGCTTAGTGCCTTACCGCCCTTGCCGAATATTTTTAAAGTGCGTGCCGCAGATGAATTTACCGGTATTCCAATTGATTGAAGATCTGACGGGTCTAACCTGTAAACACCTTCTTCTTCAATAACAATTCTGCCCCATTGACCGTTTGATAATGCAGTCATAGATTTGGCATCCGGTGATAATAATTTTTCGCCGGTGCTTTGTTTGACCCAAAATTTAGCGGATTCGAAATTAAGTGCGAGAAGTGAGTTGAAATGAACAGGATTTTGCGAGTATGATGCTTTTTTTACATCAAAGTCAATTTGCAAATTTATTTCTTTTAAGATACGAATGGATTCATTATCAGAATTGTAATAGATATTACTGATGATTAATTCGGCAATATGCTGACCACCTGATACACCTGCATATCTAAGGATAAAAGGTTTACCGCCAAAATTATAATCAGCGGCATCTGAATATTGACTTGCAGGGTTTTTATACAATTTATAGTTTTCAAAATTCTCAAATTGAGAACCAATTTCTCGTATTCTGAATGCGTTGGGCGAGGGAACAATAAATATTGATTTGCTTATATACTGAGGTGTACCTTCTTTATCAAAGAGATTGTAAACACCATCGAATAATGGAAGTTTTTGTTCAATACCATTTAGTGTTATTAAGGAGTCACCATTATAATTGGATTTGTAAACCAATTTAATGAAACTTTCGGATTCTTCGAGTAATGTGAAATTTGAATGAGGCTTTGTTGCAAATGCTGATACTGTTCCTAAAAGGAAAGTAAGAAGTATATATTTGAATTTATTATTCTGCATAATTATTTACCATTAAAGTAACCACATGTAGAGTATATAACACAAAACTCAGTATTTAGTTACTAAAATAACTCATTATTTTTTTTCACAAAGTAATAATTATGCAATAATATTAACCTAATATATTTTCAAAGATTTTATTCTCAAATAACGATACAAAAATAATATATTTTAGATACTGAAAGAAAAAATATTATTTTTTGCTACTTAATTTTAAAAAAATATAAATTTTCTTTGCAGGAAAGAGTGAAATCAATATTCCTGCCATATCAGCAAAAAAATCCCAAACCGAAGAAAATCTGCCGGGTTGCAGAGATTGATAGATTTCATCTGACATTGCTATTGAAATGCCAATGAAAAATGATAAAAGAAGATTGTTCCTGAACGATAGTTTCTCAAAATTCGAAAAAGATAATATTTGAATTGAAATGCCATAAGCAAAATATACAACAAAGTGGATTATCTTGTCAAAACCTGTAAATATCGCATTAAAGTCGTACATTGGGGGCTGTGATGACAATAATGCAACAGTTAGTGTCAATAACGCAAAAGGTACTACGCTGATTATCTTCTTATCAATCTTGTCGAGCATTGACATTTACTCAAAACAATATTTCAAGTTTTCAATTAAGTCACTCGCTGCCAGTGACTCTTTATTTTGCTTTTTGATACAGATATCACCCGAAAGAGCATGAACAAATGCAGCTGTGGAAATTGCTGACAAAGGTTTTAGCCCTTGTGAAAGGTATGCACCCGCAATACCACTCAGTACATCTCCGCTGCCACCACTAGACATCCCTGCATTACCATTAATCGTTAAGAATGATTTTTTGCCATCCGTACTTATTGATGGTTTATACTTAAGGTGGATAATACAGTTCATTTTTTTTGAGTATTCAATTGCAGTATTCAACTCATTTGTTCTGAATTCATTTACATTCTGACAGATTAATCGTGAAAATTCATAAATATGTGGAGTTATAATCAGATTTTTATTATATACTTTTTCAGCACTTATTGATAATAGTCCATCAGCATCGAGCAGGACTTTCTTTTCAGGAAAATTATCAATGATTTTACGAAAAAGATTCAATGTGCCATCGTTTGTACCCGCTCCGGGACCTATCACCAATGCATCTGATTTATCAATATATGGCAGTAGTGTATCGTAATTATCCTCAGCTATAAACATGTCGTTATCAGGTTTCAGTTTTATCTTAATTATTTCGGGCATCAATGATTTATGAAAACATGTAGAGGCAATATACACCAGTCCTGCTCCGGACCTCAGAGCCGCATTGGATGCAAGAGCACCGGCTCCGCTGTACTTTTCTGAACCGGCGATTACCAACACTTTTCCAAAATCATGCTTTGAACTGTTGTCATCTCGCAAAGGTAAGTTTGCACGTATGTCGGATTTTTCTAATATTTTCACATCACTGAAGTTATCGCAAATATTTGTAGGAACACCAAGATAAGCCGTATATATTTTACCGGAAATTTTTTTCCCGTCATTAAGATATAATCCAATTTTTGGAGCAAACATTGAAATTGTCAGGTCTGCTTTGAATGCGTCCTTGTGTGCAATGCCCGTATCGGCGTTCAGACCTGCAGGAACATCAACAGCAATCTTTAATCCTTCACATGCATTAATTTTTTTAAGCAATTTTGCGGTGTTGGATTTGATTTTTTCATCACCTCCTACACCAATCAATGCTTCGACATATACTCTATAACTGTTTAAATCAGAAACATTACATTCATGATTGTGATTTTCAATAATATTAATTCCCAATGATTTGACAGCGTTGTAATTATCAAATGTCTCAGGGCTCATTCTGCTCTTGGCACCTAAACTCAACACAGTAACATCATAGCCGTGTGAATGTAGGTGTCGAGCAATTGCATATCCATCACCGCCATTATTTCCTGAGCCGCAAATAATTATGATTCTATCATCAGTATTTACATAACTTCTTATAATATTAAATGAAGAAATGGCAGCATTTTCCATTAAAATTGCCGATTTAATTCCAAAATTATTCATGGCATAATCATCAGCCAGTCTTGATGCATTTTTGCTTAATAAATTCATTTACTATTTCCTGTCAAAAATCGATTTCAAAAATAACTTAAAAAAAATTTAAGTAACATTTATAATTTTTTTTCGTAATTTTTGTATATAAATTAATGATAATTTTGATAAATGTCGAAAAATAAACTAATATTTCTAGTAACGGGTATAATAATTTTTCTTGTTAGATTAGCAGGGGATTTACTATTATACTCACTTGATTTTATCAAAGGAAGTACCGCAGTTTATTGGCATTATTCAACCACATTGTTGATAATGCTCTCATTCAGTGCCTATTATTTTTCGATTTTCCTTGAAAAAGACAAAACAAAAAAAGAACTCACCGGTGATGATTTCTTTAATTCACTCTATCAAAACTTCGTATTGTCGTTAATAATATTACTACTTGTTATTTTCTTTTCCTTCAAAGACACATCTGCACTTTTTCGACGTTCTTATGTAGGACTGATATTAGCAGATTTTTTCTTTTTGTATGTAGTAATTGTAACACTTAATAATTTTCATTTTACTTATAGGTGGTTGTGGTATCGTCGGCACAAACTGACAAAATTTTATCTAACGCTCCTTAGTTTCCTGATATTAATATTGTCTGTTAACTACTCAGTGAAGATATTTTTGCCAAATTTGAATAAAATTGGTGTTCAATGGCTCGATATTTCATCTACAGTGTTGTTTGTACTGACTGCTTTGATAACATTCCTCACGAACAAAAAAACTCACTGGATGGCTGAGTTGCCCCGCTCGCAGAAGAGTAAATTCTTCTGGATAATGATGCTTAATGTAATCATAGCAATAAAACTATTGATGGAAACCAAAAGCGCAGATACTATGGTATTTGCGGGATTCGAAAGATTTTATCCCTTAGCTCTTCAGATGCTTAGTGTTTCATTTTTGCTTTACGGGATTTACTTATTCAGGTTGTTCATGAGTTTGCTTGCAGTTATTCCTTCATCAATGATAGTGGAAAAAAAATCAAGCGAAATAAGCTCACTGGCATATCTCAATAAGATTGTAGCTGAAGCACCCAATAATTCCAAAAAAGTATTAATTGACCAGGTTACAAATCTTGCTTTGCAGGCAAGTTCAGCTTATGGTGCCTGGACTGAAATTTACGAATCTGATAATGTTTATATCAATACTTGTGTCAATATTAATCCCGAAAATATATCAGAATTAGAGAAAAACTACAGAATATCAGAGTTTTTTAAAAGAGTTAGCACTCCTGTATTAATAGAATCAGTTCATGAGTACAGAGATTTGTCCAAAATGTTGAGTCATCTGACTGCTATTAAGTCAATGATAATTATTCCGCTAAATTCATCGCAGATGCGGGAAGGTACTTTGATAGTCTTCGATTCTGAAGATTTTTCGCTCGAAGCAGATGACTTAAAGATACTAACTGCATTTGGTGATAATGTCAAGATTGCTTTAGACAATTCAAGACTTGTAAAGGAATCAATCGAAAAGGAAAGATTCCGAAACGAGATGATTCTTGCCAGAAATATGCAGCAAAAACTTTTACCTCAGACATTACCTTTAATACCCGGGTACAAAGTATCTGCTTTTTCGATACCGGCTACAGAGGTTGGAGGTGATTATTACGACCTGGTGATTTTAAAAAATGGTAAGCAATGTATATTGATTGGTGATGTCTCCGGCAAGGGAATATCTGCCGCATTTTATATGGCACAGCTCAAAGGTGTAGTATTATCTGAGGCACTTGAATCTGAAAGTGCTCAGGAATTATTGTCAAAAATTAATTACGTTTTGTATGGCAAAATTGAATCTCAAATTTTTGTTACAATGTCAGCCATCACATTTGAGAATGAATCGAATAAATTGATTTTAGCCAGGGCCGGGCACATGCCATTCCTGATAAAGAGGGAAAATTATGTTGAAGAACTAATACCCAAAGGAATTGGCATAGGACTTGCAGGCAAAAGTATATTCGACAAGCATATACGCCAAACAGAAATTACGCTTAAAGAACACGATACCGTTATTATGTTTACCGACGGTCTCAATGAAGTAAGAAACACTGACGGAACCGAATTTGGAATGAAGAGAATAATTGAAATAGTAGAGCACAATAATGGACTGGACAGCGAAGAACTTACTAAGTTGTTAAAAAACAAAGTACGTGAATTTGCTGAAAGCTCTGATTATCATGATGATATGACTTTCATTTCGATAACAAAAATCTGATGTTTATCAATAATTATAGGATTTATAAAGTAAAATGACAACAGAAGAGAAATTCAGAGTAGAAAGGCGGCAAATACATGATATTGAGTGTCTCGAACTCAACGGTTTTCTTGATGCGCATACAGCTCCGATATTAGAGAATGAAATCGGTAAGTCCTTGTCGCAATCAAAATATAAGTTGTTGATGAATTTCAGGAACCTTGACTATATCAGCAGTGCCGGACTTGGTGTTTTTATGTCTTTTATTGAAGAGGTACGTGACAAAGGTGGCGACATAAAAATGTCTTCGATGAACGATAAAGTTTTTTCGGTGTTTGATTTATTGGGATTCCCTATGCTGTTTGATATTCACCGCGAAGAAGAGTATTTGATAGATAAGTTTTTTAACCCTGCAAAGGAATAAATGCGAACAATTTCTGAAAATGACAGCTGCTATTGCACAATCAACGACAGCACCGAACTCGAAAAGATAAGGGGGTTTGTCATTGATTATTCTAAAAGATTCGGCTTCGACGACGGCTTAAGCTACAAAATTGCTCTGGCCGTTGATGAAGTATGCTCAAATCTTATTAAGCATGCATTCAGAAATGATAAAACTAAGGAAATTCATATTTCTGTCAGAATTGCCAATTTTAAAACTCTCGAGATAATCATTCAGGACGATGCCGATCCATTCGACCCGCTAAACACAAAATCACCTGATATGATTGAATACTTCAAAAACTTCAAAAAAGGTGGTCTTGGTATTCATATAATGAAACTTATAATGGATGAAATTCAATACATCCCAAAAAATAATGTGAATAAATGGAACACATTAATATTAAAAAAGCATCTCTCTTAAAATAATTAATTTTTTTTTCGTAAATTTGATTTTAATAATTTTTTCATTTTGATACATATTTTATGAAATACATAATAATGTTTGGTGCAATAATTCTTGCCACCTTATTTTCGGTGTATCCCAATCTGACAA
Source organism: bacterium (assembly GCA_024711295.1). Lineage (GTDB taxonomy): Bacteria > Bacteroidota > Ignavibacteria > Kapaibacteriales > UBA2268 > JANJTB01. The sequence continues at coordinate 11,746 of JANJTB010000011.1, forward strand.
AACCGAAACCTTTGTGGTGGAAGATAGTAGTTTCTTTATTGGTTATCTCAGCATTAATACTGACCATTGGGCCCCCCGTAGCTGGAAATCTCGGTACAGCAAAGTATATGAAAGAGGGATTTTATCCTGAACTTAATATTCATATTCAGGTCAGGAAAGAACACTTTAAATATGATGAACAAAAAGGATTTTGGATAAAAGCATTAGGTAATTCTGATATTAATAAATATGAATCACTTGAGTTTAACCGAAAACTTATTATTCGCGACAAAGAATTGCCACCTGAGTTCAAAGATAATAATGAATTAGTAATCAAGGCAAAGTATAACAAGGATCATGATGCACTAGAGTATATCCAAACAAAAGCAGTCAATCCACTTTTTGATTATCCTTTTGTTCCATCACTTGACGAAAGAATAAAAATCCTAAACCTTCATGTACCTCTGGCCTGGATAGCAGTAATTGCATATTTACTCTCTATGATTTATTCTATTAAATATCTGCGAACCAATGATGTAAAATGGGACATTTATAATGCTTCGGCAGCAAGTCTCGGAACCATTTTTGCAATACTTGCAACGGTAACCGGAATGCTTTGGGCTAAATATAACTGGGGCAGCTATTGGAATTGGGACCCGCGGCAGACATCAATATTTATACTGATAATGATTTATGCTGCATTCTTTGCTTTGCGCTCAGCAATTGAAAACGAAGACCGAAGAGCAAAACTATCCAGTGTTTATTCAATTATTTCTTTTGTTACTGTACCATTCCTGGTTTTTGTATTGCCAAGACTAGCAGGTGGTCTTCACCCGGGCTCGAAGGGTGATGTTAATGCAGGTCCTTTGGTATCAAGTCAGCCAAGTGCACTTGATACTAACCTTGTATTTGGATTTGGCCTGTCATTGTTAGCTTTTACACTTGTATTTTACTGGATTCTAAATTTATTAATCAGAGCAAACATACTTAAACATAAAACTAATTAGGAATTAAATCTATGGAAGCGTTTTTGACTGCAAATTCCCTTTTTGTCGTGCTAGGTATAGCATTAATAATTTGGGTGGGACTTGGGATATATTTGGCATTGATAGACAGAAAGATAACTAAACTAGAGCAAATGGTAGAGGACTTTGTATCAACTAAAACTAATGAATAAATTGACATATAACGATTTTTCTATATTATGTGAAAAAAAAGTTATATATTACAATTTAATAATTAAACATTTTTTAAAAATTATTTCATGAGTATAATATGAAATTAAAATATATAATCGGTATAGCAGTAGCAGCTGCATTTGTAGTAATTGCAGTAATGTCTTTTGATTCCAACAAAATAGAGTACGCCGATTTTCCGAAAGCAAAAGAAAGCGGAAAGGTTGTCCAGGTTATTGGCTCCTGGGACAAAACAGAAAATTACCATTACGACTCTGACAAAAATGAATTTGTATTCAAAATGATAGACGAGCAGGGCAATTCATCAAAAGTAGTATGTCAGGGAGCCAAACCAAATAACTTTGATGTGGCTCCGATGGTCGTTATCAAAGGTAAATTTGAGGGTGAGAGATTTCATGCTCATGAAGTCCTCACAAAATGCCCGTCTAAATACGAAGGACAATTCGATGAGCTAAAAGGTGCTCAGCTTTATAATTAATTCTTTATTTTAACATAATAATATGTGAGAATGTAATGCTTGGAAAAGTATTTATATATGTAACCGTTTTGCTTTCTGCTCTGTCTGTTTTTGCTTTTCTAAGAGCAAACAAAACAGGCAGCAAAAAGTTATCTGATATCGGTGGCTATTTTTATTACGGCACAGTTGCCGCCGTACTGGCTTCTTCAATTTATTTGCTTGCAAATATTTTAGCTCATAATTTCCAATTCACCTATATTTGGGAATATTCATCAACAGAATTGCATGATTACTTCCTGGTTGCTTCGTTCTATTCAGGGCAGCAGGGTTCATTTATGCTATGGATGTTGATTATGGCAATTGTAGGTATGTTTGTTTATGTGCGAACTACCGACAAAGACCATCATGCTTTATCTATGGGTATTTTTACTTCGATAATTCTGTTCATTGCAGTAATACTAATTTTCAAGAGTCCATTTGACTATGTTTGGGAAACTTTTGCCGCAGAGAACCTTCCTGTTGGATATATGCCTGCAAATGGCAGAGGCTTAAATCCAATACTTCAAAACTATTGGATCACTATACACCCGCCTATATTGTTCCTTGGATACTCTATGATGGCTATTCCATATTCATTCGCACTTGCAGCCCTTATCAGAAAGAGTTATAAAAACTGGGTTGACGATGTGATGCCATGGACTCTGGTAGGAACAGGCATTCTTGGACTTGGTATAATGATGGGCGGATATTGGGCTTACGAAACATTAGGTTGGGGCGGTTTCTGGGCATGGGACCCTGTAGAGAATTCATCTCTTATTCCTTGGATGATAGCAGTTGCTTTTATTCATACCCTTATTATTCAAAAGAAAACCAACGCACTTATCAAGACAAATTTCATACTTGCCTTACTGACTTTTATCTTTGTAGTATATGCAACATTCCTGACACGCAGCGGTATCCTTGGAGATACTTCGGTGCACTCATTTGTAACACCTGGAGCTATAGTCTATAATCTGTTGATAGCATTTCAGGTAGTATCCTTAGGTCTGGGCATATTCTATATAGTAATTCGTTTTGGAGATATAAACAAATATATCGGCAAAAAGGCTATGTCGCCTACTACCAAAGAGTATTCAATGGCATTGGGCTCGATAGTATGGCTTGCACTCGCTGCTGTAGTTATTATAGGCACATCTTGGCCCGCAATGGCGGAATTGTTTGGTCAGGAAAAAGTAGCTGTAGATATATCAAATTATAATAAATTTGGCAGTATATTTGCCGTTATCTTCTTGATTCTAAATGGTATTTCATTGTATCAACGATGGATTAACAGTAAAATTTCGGATGTTCTTGGTAAATTGATATTACCAACAGCAGCATCGGTGATACTTGTGCTGGTATTTTATTTTATCGGTCTTGATGACATGAACTTCATTTTCTTAATGTTTGCTACATTCTTTACCATTGTTACCAATCTTGATTACCTCATCCGTAATGCAAGCAAGAATCCAAAGCTTATTGGTGCATATGTTTCTCACCTTGGTGTAGCATTACTGGTACTTGGTGCTGTTGTAAGCGGTGCTTATTCAGTAACTAAACAAGTACGTCTCAAAATGAACGAAACTAAATCAGCTTTGGGCTATAACTTTACATTCGAAGGTTACAAGCAAATCGAAACACAGTTCAATGATAGAGAAAAATATAAGTACAATGTAAAAATAGAAAAAGAAGGCAAGTTTAATGTGGCAAGCCCTGTAGTATATTGGAGTGATTTCAACGAAAGACAGTCACCTTTTCTTGAGCCGGGCGTTTATAATAAGATAGATAAAGATATTTATTTATCTCCAAAAGCCATTGAGCAGGAAATTGATATTCCAAAAATTGCTCTCCGAAAAGATGATATTGAAGACAATCCTATTGATAAATCTTTCAAAGTTTCTGTTGTAACTTTTGTTATGGACAAAAATAATGCGATTATGGGAGACAGAGTTAAACTATCCACTGTAGTAAAATTCTTATTCCCTGATGGAAGCGAGTCTAAAGATACCTTGGTTTCTATGCTTGATGCAAATACCTGGGAAGCTGAGCCATCCTGGAAAATTGTAAACGGTTCAAACCTTGAAATTGCTATGACAAAATTAATCAGAGATGTTGATAATATTAAGAACACTAAAGCGGTACTAAGCTTTAAGGAAGCAGGAAAACCATTACCACAACCTGTTGATGTATTTACTTTTGACGTAACACTTAAGCCATTTATTAACCTTGTTTGGTTAGGAACCTTGGCATTGGTTGCAGGATTTTTTGTATCATTGTCAAAATACCGTAAATCATCTAAAAAAGATATTGCTGAAGAGTAATATTGTTGTAATGTTTTTCTTTTTATATCGTCTTTGTATTGAAGATATTTTTAAAATTGGAGAATAAAATGTTAAAAAAAATTATCGCACTTGCTTTAGTGGTTGCCTTATATTTTGGAATCAGTTCCATAATGGAAACCAAGGCTGAGGCGAATCAGAAGAAATCAACACCTGTTTACCAGATTAACAGTGTAGCCTCCCCAAAAGATGGTCATATTGTTGATTTCAAGTTCACTCAAGATGGTAAAGAACGCTCCTTTGCAGAGCTAACAAAGAACAAAGTACTTTTTATAAATTTCTGGGGAACCTGGTGTGGTCCTTGCCGCAGAGAAATACCCGATATCATCGAAATCAGCAAAGACCTCAAAGGCAAAGATTTCATGGTTATAGGTATAGCTCTTGAGCACGCTACAGCTACTGCAGCTGCTACCAAAGTATCTGAATATGGCACAGATAAGGGCATTGAATATATCAATTTTATTGGTAATGATGACTTGAAGAGAGCTTACGGTGGCATTCCTGCTGTTCCGACTACACTGATTGTTGACAAAACCGGTAAAATAGTTGAGAAAATAGTTGGTATGCGCGACAAAAATACTTTTATGGCATCAATCAACAGAGTTCTTAAATAATCAACAGAGCTTAAAATCTGTGAATGTTAATATAAAAAAAGGTTGCCGTTTGGCAACCTTTTTTATTTTTGGGCTCTTTAATCAGCCCTTATTTGATTTCGTCACTAAGCAGGAAGCAAGATTATTTTAACACCTGAGAAACAATAGTTTTAAATACTTCCGGTCTGTTCATAGCAAAATCAGCAAGAACTTTACGGTTAATATTTACATTGTTAATCTTCAGGGCATGCATCAAACGTGAATAAGTAGTACCGTTTTCGCGGGCAGCAGCGTTAATACGCACAATCCACAAGCTGCGATAGCTGCGTTTTTTGAGTTTACGTCCAACATAAGCATGCAAAAGACCTTTTTCGATGTGGTTTTTCGCCACGGTCCATACATTCTTACGACGTCCCCAGTAACCTTTAGCTAACTTTAAAAATTTTCTACGTCTGTTTCTTGCCGCTACTTTATTGGCTGAACGTGCCATATTTTAACTCCTCAATTGGCTGGGGGAGAGCAACATTTCCCTTGCGCCGGTTAATAAAAAATGTTAATTATGCTAGAGCTAACAATCTTTTAACTCTTTTTACATCCACATCAGCTATTACTGATGACTGACCAAGATTACGTTTTCTCTTGGCAGATTTTTTAGTCAAGATGTGGCGGTGATACGCCTTTTTTCTCTTGATAGTTCCGCTCGAAGAGAGTTTAAATCTCTTTTTTGCAGAGCCGCTTGACTTCATTTTTGGCATAATGCTTCCTTTTAGAGAATATTGAAAATCAAAGAACCACAAAAATACAAACATTTACTAAATTTACAAAAAAATAAATCCTTTTGTACTAAGCATTTGTTACTTTTTTTGCTATTTAGAGAGTTTGCTGTACATTTTTTTGTCAAATCGAGCTAAATTATTGATTTTTCTTGTTTATGAATAAAAAATATGTTAATTTCATGTTTATTTTTTATTTAAAATTCAAAACAATTATGAAAAAAGCAATTTACCTAATAGCCCTATTAATATTGATAGCCCCTTACTTCTTAGAGGCAGCCGATGGCGACCGCTCAGTTGTCCGAACAATAGAGTTCACTCAACGCCGAATAGGATGGTTTGATTTCCCTGCTAACGGAAAGAAATATCACCAGATTTTGATGCACTTCAAGCTAAGATGTCCTCCGGGCCGACCATGCGGAGAATGGGATTATACATCAAATGTTTTCCTGAATAAATGGTATGCTCCAAGCTTTAGAGCAGACAAAAAGGTTGTTAATAAGTTCAGCTATATGAACGACACAAGCTGGTCATACAAACAAATTGAAGAAAATGGTCAAAAAGTTGTCGTCAAAAGTCCCAAGAATAAAATCAAAATTGAGTTCTTTAATGATAGCCAAAATCCGACAAAGCTAACCGACACATTATGGGTATGGCCCGATTATTACACGGATTATAAGTTCGACGCAAGCGGCAAAGCAATTGATTCCATTTATGTCGAGCCCGATGAAACATTGATTTTAAGTAAGAAACAAGTATTTTATAATGATGATGTTACTTTTAGCGAAAGATGGGAATTATTCAGATTTATTACTCCTTACGGTAATAATTTGAATCTGGGAACAGGCGTGACCTGGACAATGGATGTTACTGATTTTGCACCTTTACTTACCGGAAAAGTTCATCTGGCATCCCCTAACGGTGGTTGGGGTGATCCTTATGAGCAGGTGACTCAAGAAGATCTTGAGCTGACATTCGAATTTATCGAAGGTACACCACCTAGAAATGTAATCAATGTAATGAAGCTTTGGGAATTTTACGGACTTACTTATGATAAGTTTTTCGAGGATAATGTAAAAGCTTACGATTATACTTTTGCCGAAAATGAGAAAACAGCAATGATGAGAGTTGTACAGACAGGTCATGGTTTTGGGGGAACAGCAGATAATTGCGCTGAATTTTGCTCAAAGCTGGGTATGGCTAAAGTTGACGGAGTAAAGCGTTACGAACAGCAGGTATGGCGTGAGTGTGGTGATAATCCTGTTTATCCTCAGGGTGGTACATGGATTTACGATAGGAGCAACTGGTGCCCGGGTGCAGAAGTTGACCCTTACGATTACGAGCTGACTCCTTTTATAAAGCCCGGAAGTAAACATTCAATAGACTACGATATGGAATACTACGATTTGCAGTGGAGTGGAGGAAGCAATACAAAACCACAATATATCCTAACCGGATTTCTCTTTACTTATTCCGATTTAAATTTTAATCTTGATGCAAGAATGACAGCTGTGATTTCTCCAAATTCGGCAAGGTATTATAATAGATTTAACCCAAGTTGCGGCAATCCGATTATCAGTGTCCAAAACTCAGGAAAGGAAATCATTAAAAAACTGAAATTCAGATATGGCAATAAACCTGATGGGCTTGTAACCGCAGAAGTTGACCTCGAAAATGAGCTCAATTTTATGGAAATTACAGAAATTGAACTACCAAACAATGGTTTCTACAAACCTACTGCAGAAAATAAATTTCTTGTCGAAATTATCGAAGTTAATGGTAAATCAGATGATGTAGAATACAACAATTCGATGACTGTAGATTTTGATACCGCTTTACCCGAGTATTTCAATGAATTTACAATCAATTTGCTCACTCCTAATTCAAATGTACTGGGTGTAAGCTCACCTATAACATATAAATTGCAGGATATAAACGGCAAGGTATTATATTCACGTGAAACAACCGATAATAGTAAACTATACGAAGACAAGGTCAACTTACCTAATGGTTGCTATAAGTTTACAGTAGAGAACAAACTGGGTTACGGATTAGGTTTTTGGGCATACCAGAGTGCCGGTTTAATCAATGGTAGTCTTACTTTCGATAAAGATGGCGCAATCTTCAAACAATTCCCTACAGACTGGGGAAATTTCTTTTCTCACGAGTTCGTAATTAGCGAAAAACCTGCTATTCAAATTAACCTCGATAGCGATACACTCGATTTTGGGAATGTGGTACTCGGCAGTTCAAAGGAGTTATCATTCGAGATTAGTCCTAAAAATGAAAAAGGTCTCGTAATCGAAAACTTGTCAATAATTTTAGGTAATTCTAAGAAATTTGAAGTTACTTCGATTACACCTCCAATTGCAAAATATCCTCATACTCTTAAGTTTGGAGAAAAGGTCGAAGTTAAAGTTGCATTTACACCTACAGGTGAAGGTTTAAAAACCTCACCGCTCAGAATAAAAAGCAATGATTTTCTTAATTGGCAAAAAGAGATTACTCTGTCAGGTATCGGACGTGACCCCAGTAGTGTAAGTGACAATACCCAATACCCAATGGTAGAAGTAGATTATTCATACAGCCAAAGCGCTAATAATCTGAGCATTAAACTGACAACAGATACTCCCGGCTCAACCGCAGAATTACGAGTATTCAACTTAATGGGTGATAATGCCATGTCAACTCAAAATTTTGTTGTCAGTGATTATTATCATGAATTGAATTTAGACTTAAGTTCATTACCACAGGGATATTATCAGGCAGTTCTTGTTTACAGAAATAATGTTAAAACAATTCCTGTGATAATAATTAAGTAAGCAAGCTCATTTTTTCAAATTTTATTTAGAATGTTAATGAAAGAATAACAATTAAACCTTGATAAATAACTGTAAGCTTGAATATACAACATCATGAAGTATTTAACTTTTAAAAAAAAAGAACCCCTGATCAGTTACGGGGTTCTTTTAGTATTTATTGAATTGTTGTAAAGATATCCTATCTAAGTTTTACGGTTTCCAATAACTCGAGAGTTTCGGGATTGTGTACTTCGAGATTAACATTTTTTCCATCAACCTCTATAATACAAAGAATGTGCTCAGCAGTGAAAAACTCAACAGCATCAGACCAGGGTAGTTTTTCCTGTGAATAATACGGAGCGCCTGCTGCACCATTAATCAACTGCCAAATAGGATTTTTTATTTCTAGTTTTGGCAAACTCCAGTTTGCCGGATATCGTTCTATTTTATTGCTGACCAGCATTCTGGAGTAATTATGCTCATCACCAGTCAGAAGAGCCACAACTTTGCTTGTTTTGTTACAAAGAATGTTAAGAAATTCATCACGACGCTCTATAATTCCCATTTCTGTTTTCTTGCCAAAAAGCACAGGCCTGTAGCTGTTGTTTCCATCATACCACATAGCATCATAGGCATGGCCTCCGTTAGGAAATGCAGGAGTGTGAATAGTTACAAAAATATTATCAATATTCTTGTCCTTTTCGAGTTTTTCTACAGTTCCATCTAACCACTCAAGCTGATTATCCATGATATAACCATGCAGATTACCCCCAATTTTATCAAGCGAATTTGATGAAGGTGTATAAAGATAATTTGAATTTAGTACAATCATTGCAGTATTAGCGACAATGTAGTAATATACCTGTTCATTGTACTTTGGAAAATCGATACTATTTGGATAAGGATCATATTTGGAGTTATCTTCGCTATCCGGTCCATTATCAAAACCTACAAAAACTTCAGAGAAAGCACTCTCAGAACTTGAGTCTGCAAATGGGAATCTGTCAATAGCCAAGCCGTACTGAGATTTATCATCAAAAATATATCCAATATTTTCGTGGTTGCCCATACCATAATTGAATGGCATATAAGCTGCAAACTGCTCGATACCCCTCTTGAAATTTCTGTACTGAAGCAGTGATGCATCATAATTATCCAAATATCCGGTAATCATGTCTCCTGTAAATTGAAAGAATTTAGCTCCAAGCTTGTTTGCAAGTGCAGCACTTTTCTTCATCACATAAACATTGGAACCGTAAATATCCCTTTCTCCGCCTCCAAAACCTTTTCTGCTGTCACTCGAAAAAGCAAACCTGAATTTCTCCTTACTTCCTAAATGTGGATTAGTCCTGAAACTATAAGATTCTTCATAATCGCCAATTTTAATAGAATATTTATATTCTGTATTACTTCTGAGACCGGTAATATTGATTTCGTGATAATTCCTTTTGCCTGCATCTGCAAATTCTCTGTTATTTACAATAAGAGATACCTTCGTGTCAATATTTGTACTGAATGAAATTACACCACTGCTGTCAGTAACCTTATTAATGAATGGTCCCTCAATTATATGTGGTTCAATATTGAATGGTCCTTTTCCTGATATAACGATCTTGCCATCATAAATAAAGTTACCTGACTTATCAACAAGTCTGTAACCCAGCTTTGTAATGCCGGTTTTTTGCCAATTAGAGATATCTTTTTTTCCGCTAAGATTATCGCTAATATTGATTGATGCCTTTCCGTCGTTAACTTTTGAAGAAGAATTCAGGTAAATTGGAAATTTAAACTTACTGCTGTTCTCCTGAAAAAGTCCGTAATATAGGATTCCCTCAATTCTGCTGTTTCCAAAATCAAATTCAATTCCATTATCGGTACCGATCGCAGGATTTATGAAATTTTTGACTGTAAAATTGTGCTTACCCCGATTTAAATAGTACTTTTTGTTGCTTTCGGAGTCAACAAAAACAGGATTGCCATCTTCGATAATAATATTTTTGTAAACCTTTGGAATATCCTTATCGGATAATTCTCTTGCAAAAGAAGTAGTGAAAGCAAAGGAAAACATAAACTGAATTACTAAAAATACATTTTTCATTTCAATTATTTTACTGAATTTTTAAAATTATTAAGTTCAAAACTAATTAATAATTATGAAATAATTATAAATTTGCTTAAAAAAAGTAATTAATGAAGAATTTATTTTTTCAATCAAGAAAAATTACTTATTTTCTACTTAATAAATGAATGCAAGGAGATAAATCAAGATTAGTATTTTAGCATAAAAAAATAAAAGTGTAGTTCAACCTCGAAAATTTAAAAGAAATTTATACTATAGATGATATTTTAATACCTTAATCAATAACTTATAATGTTACTTAGCGAGAATAGTGTAATCCTTGATTATCTTCCTGTTGGTGTATATAAAACTGACAGTGAAGGGAATATAATATATGCCAACAAGGTATTGCTGACAATTCTCGGGCTTGACGAAACAAGCGAGATTTTTTCCTCGCAAGCTATGGAATTCTTTTCTAATCCCGAGCAAAGAATGATTTTGTTTGAAGGATTAAAAAGCAATACGGAAAATCAGAAAGAATTTGAACTTGTAAGAAAAGACGGAAAAAGAATATGGGTAAAAGATACATTTCGAAAATATTCTCTTGATGGAAAAGATTATTACGAGGGCATCCTCGAAGACATCACTCATCTTAAAAGCCAATATAATAAATTATCTCAGGAGCTTGAAAAACAGTTCTTATATACTTCAATTTTGTTCGATAAATCCAATGACGTTATTTTTATCTACGACTTAAACTCCAAGAGTACAGAGATTAATCCTTATGGTTTAGAAATAGCAGGATATAGCAATGATGATATTAACAATTATTCACTTTTTGAATTGGTTTCGCCCGACCAATATGAGTTATTGCTGCTTCTATTAGAGGAGTTCAATTCTGACCGAGTTAAAGATTCTATTACTGAACTTAAAATCAAGAAAAAAAATGGTGGTTATATATGGGTTGAATTTAAATTCTCTCTGATGCATCGAGGAAACAAGCCTGTAGCTGTATTTGGAATTGGCAGGGATATTACAGATCGAAAGTTGGCTGAGCATAAAATAACAGAGTCAGAAAAGCAATACAGAGAGCTATTGGAGCTAATTCCGGACCCAGTCATAATTTATAATAAGGGCTTAATTGTATATGCAAATCTTGCAACCTACAAAGTAACAGAAATGACCGAAAGTGAGCTTATCGGGAAGAGTATTCTTGCTCATGTACCTGACGAGTTTAAATCTAAAATTGCTGACTATATGTCAAGGCGGTTGTCAGGTGAAGAACTTGACGAATATGAGCTGAAATTAGAGTTCAACAATAAGGAATTATGGGCACGGGTTAATGCAAGCGTTGTTCACTTTAACAACGAGCGTTCGATACTCGCTATTTTGAATGATATAACGGAAGTAAGAAAAAAAGAAATCCAATTAAATGAAAATAGCAGGTTTTTGAGTGATATCATTAACTCACTTGATTCTGCAATTATGGTTGCAGACAAAAATCATCAAATTATTGACTATAATAACAATGCTAAAGACTTCCTTGAATTTATAAACATTAAATTTGATCATATTAAGTCAAATCATTTTCTGGATGACTTATTCAGTGCAATTTGCAATAAATCAAAAGATGATATTAATGAACTTAAAGCACAATTCAATGCTGTAATTAGTTCTAAAATTAATAACTTCCGCAAAGAATACCAGATAAAAAATAATGGATCTGCAAAGTGGTTCAAAACAAGCTTTATTGCATTGAGTGGTTCGCAGAAAGGCGTATTGATAAAAAATGAAGATATCAGTAAAAGTAAAAATGATACTATCGAGATTGAGGATGCAAAAGCACGATTGAGAACAATTCTTGATAATTCTGTACAATCATTTATTCTTGCAGATACCAAGCGTAAAGTATTGGCATTTAATAAGCCGGCTGAAATCTCCACCAAAAAGACCTTAGACAAGATTCTTGATATTGGAGAATTGATAGATAATTACATATATCCTAAAGACTTAGACAACTTCTTATGGAATTACAACTTATGTCTGGAAGGCCAAACCATAAGTAACGAAAGACTAACCACCGATGATTTAGGCAATGCTAAGTGGCTACAATATTATTATATTCCCGTTTTTGTCGAGGATGAAGTAATTTCTGTAGTATTTAATACTATTGATATCACAGAAAAAAGAAAGTCCGAAATAAAGATGATCGAATACCAACGTAAGCTTGAAAGTCAAAATCTTGAGCTCAGCAAACTAAATGCTGCAATTGAGCAAACTGTAAATTCGATAATCATAACTGATAAAAATGGAGAGATCGAATACATCAATACTTCTGCGTTAGAGCTAACAGGTAATAGAGGCAGAGACCTGATAGCAAGGGGTATAAATGAAATCTCATATTTTGATTATAATGATGCCGAGTTGTTGGAAATATTTGAATATGTCGGCAAGGGAAATATCTGGAAAGGAGAACTTTCAAGAAAAAATATAAATGGAAGAGATATTCATGAGTTCACTACTATCACACCAATTTATAATGCTGAAGGTACGCTCACAAATTTTATTATCATTGGTGAAGACGTAAGTGATGAAATCCAAATACAGCGCGAAGTAACAGATAAGGAAGAAAAACTCGGTGCCTTCGTAAATGCACTACCTGACTTGATGTTTGTATGCGATTCAATGGGTGTTATCCATGAGCTTTTTGTACCTGATTATGATGAATACAAGTTATTTAACACTCTTCAAACCGGTATGAATATTAATGCCGATGATTGTGCACTTAAAGCAGTTTACGACAACATAAAATCAAATTGCAATATTCGCAATCAAATGACAAAATTTGATTTCGAAATAAGCAATTATGACCTTACCGAGTATTTTGAATCCAGAACAGTCAGTTACGGTGAGAATAAATATGTCGTAATTATAAGGAATATCTCCCAATCCAAAATTGACGAGTTGCAAATACTTAATCAGAATAAAGTCAAGGAAGTTCTGACCAGGTGGGCTGGCGAGTTCATAAATGTAGCCCCCGAAGAAGTCGAAGTAACCATTAACAATGCAATCAAAGATATCGGCAAAGCTCTTGATGTGGATAGAGTGTATATTTTTGATTATAATTTTAATCTGGGTATTGCTACCAATACTTATGAATGGTGTAATGACGGTATAAGTGCTGAAATAGACAACCTCAGAGAAGTACCGATTGAAGAAATGCTCGAGTGGCCTCAAGAACATTCTAAAGGAAGGATAGTTCATGTAGAGAATGTTATTAGCTTACCTGCCGACAATTCAGTAAGAAAATGGCTCGAACCACAAGGCATCAAAACCTTGATTTCCATTCCAATTATGCAAGAGAAATCTTGCATGGGTTTTGTCGGATTTGATTCATGCAGATACTACAAAAACTGGTCTCATGAAGACCAATTAGTATTAAAATTTCTAGCTGAATTGCTTTCAAACCTGTTCGATAGAATCAGTAAAGTTACAGAAAATAAAATGATGGAGTCAGCCCTCGTCAAACATATCAGGATGAAGGAAATTCTGTCAATTTGGGCAAATAGGTTTATCAATTTGCCAATTGAAGAGACTAAGGCAACAATTGATCAGTTATTATCTGAAGTAGGTAATTTGGTACTGGCAGACAGAGTTTATATATTTGAGTATGACTTTGATAAATTGGTGGCATACAACACTCATGAATGGTGTAATGGTGATATTATGCCTGCTATTGACAAATATCCTGCCGTTCCGTTTCAATATATGCTTAGCTGGGTTGACGAGCATAAAGTCGGCAAATCAATCAGATTTGATGATGTAAGTAAGATTGACGACAGCGATCCGCTCAAACAGATACTTTTATCTCAGAATACTGCCTCTGCACTCAGTGCTCCAATTTATGGCAAAAGCATGTGTCTGGGATTTGTTGGTTTTGACTCTGTAGAGAATACAAGAGTTTGGTCTGATGATGAATATGTTGTACTTAGGTTTTTAGCTGATTTGATTTTCAATCTCAGAGACAGAATAAATACTGAGAAAGAGCTGATATCAGCTAAAACTAAAGCCGAAGAAAGCGACAAGTTGAAATCTGCTTTTATTGCCAATATGAGCCACGAAATCCGTACCCCGATGAATGGCATCATCGGTTTCTCAAAATTGTTGATGTCGAATGATTTGTCCGACGACGATAAAGTTGAATATTCACGCATCATAAGAGCATCGAGCAACAGACTAATAGACCTGGTGAACAACATATTGGATATATCGAAAATTGAATCCGGACAGATGGAAATTGTAAATTCAGTTGTAGATGTTAACAAACTGATTATGGAGATATTCTATCTTTATGAATATGCTGCTATTGACAAGGGTATTGAATTAATAACCGAATTGCCCAAATCTGATGAATCATTCAATATTGTCACAGACCATACCAAACTTAATTCTATCATTGTTAATATTGTTGACAATGCTATCAAATTCACTGAAAAAGGAAAAGTCACTTTTGGATTTTTTGTTGATGAAGAGAATCTTACGATATTTGTAAAAGATACAGGCATAGGAGTTTCTGAATCCTATTTACCATTTTTATTTGAACGATTCAGACAGGAGGATGTGGGCCTGAGCAGAGCACACGAAGGTGCGGGTCTTGGCCTTGCAATCAGCAAAGGTATGGCAGAATTAATTAATGCCGAAATTACAGTAGAAACACAAAAAGGTGTAGGGAGTTCGTTTATAGTAACAATGCCTTTGAACAAAACAAATTTAAAAAATGTAACAAAAATGAGTCAGGAGTTAGTCATGATTATGGATTGGAAAGAATCTGTTATTTTAATTGCTGAAGATGATGAAGTGAATTACAAATATATCGAAAAGTTACTCACACGCATCAAAGGAATTACAACTATTCGGGCACGCAATGGCAAAGAAGTTGTTGAAATTGCTCTAAACCAACCAGAAGTTTCATTGGTTTTGATGGATGTAAAAATGCCGGTTATGGATGGTTATGCTGCTACTAGGCAAATTAAAGAAAACAGACCTGAACTTCCTGTAATTGCTGTTACTGCTTTCGCTATGCTTCATGACAAAATCAATGCTCAGAATGCTGGTTGCGACGATTATATTTCAAAACCATACGAAGCCGACGATATTCTAAGAATTATTGACAAATTCTTGAAAAAGTAAACTTGATGATTATTTGATTCTTAGCAGTAATATTGAGGTCATTGTTTTGAAAATGTAGGTTGGTTTGTATAATAATCAGAACAATAAATAATAATATTAAATCATAATTAATGTAACAATTGTTCCTAATTCATGTTGAATTTAGTCCTGAATTTCAATTAACCAATTCAGATAATTCAGAACCGGAATGCTAACTTTAAGCCAAAATATTTTGAATTATCAGCCAAAAGTTGATTTAACCTTTAATTATCTTAGCAATTCTTTTTATTTAAAAAATGCTGGTAATTATTGCATTGCTTTTAAAGAAAATAGTTTGATAAATATGAATTAGCAAATGAATTTTAGATTAGAAATAATTAAATCAGTAATTTTGTATTTACAAACTGTGCAAAAACAATAAACAAAATTATTCAAGCATTAATAAAAGTAATTTAAACCCAATATATATGAAAGTACTGATACCTATAGCAAGCGGTTCTGAAGAAATGGAAGTTACAATTATTTGTGATTTATTTCGCAGAGCAGGTGCTGAAGTAACTTTAGCCGGTTTAGAGCCGGTTTGTGTATGCTCACGCGGTTTAAAAATTATACCTGATAAATTACTCATCGAGGTAAATTTGAATGAAAACTTTGACGTTATCATTTTGCCCGGTGGTATGGTTGGAGTTAATAATCTAATTAGTTCGGAAAAATTAAAGGAGATTATGCTCAGCCACAAGTCGTCAATCATTGGCGCTATTTGCGCTTCCCCGCTGATTTTACATGAGTTTGGTTTGTTGCAAAGTAAAGATGTAATTACATCACACCCCTCGGTCAGAGATAGTCTGATTAAATATAATTATACAGAAGATATGATTGCTGAATCTGGAAAAATTATCAGCAGTCGTGGAGCCGGAACGGCTATTGAGTTTTCACTCAGGTTAATTGAAATACTGTTCGGTTCCGAAACAAGCAGAAAGATTGCATCAGATATTGTTTTTTTGAGGGAGATGTAATTTTGAACAAAAAGATTGGAGTAGAGATAACCGTCAGGGGATTGGTTCAGGGCGTAGGCTTCAGATATTTCATACATAGACGATGTAATGAACTTGGGCTTGCTGGCTTTGTGAAAAATCAGACAGATGGCTCGGTATTTATTTATGCTGAAGGAAGTCAGGAATCCATTAATCAGATTATTGAATTATCCTCTCAAGGACCTTCGCGTTCAGATGTAAGAGAACAAAAATTGAAAAAAGTTTCCTATTCAGGTATTTATACTGAGTTTATTATTAGTAGATAATGGCAAAAAAGATATTCCAATATATTACCTTATTTACCATACAGATAATTGTTTGTTACTATCTTGCTGCGGAGGAAATATCCATTGAATTGCCTCCAAGAGACAGTTTGTTGCCCCGTACTGCCTTAGTCCTAAGCGGAGGTGGTGCAAGAGGCTTGGCACAGATAGGTGTTCTGAAAGGGTTCAGAGATACAGGCATCAATATTGATTATGTTGTTGGCACAAGTATAGGTGCAATAGTCGGTGGAATGTATGCATCCGGGCATACACCCGAAGAATTAGAGCAAGTGCTTAATTCTGAAGACTGGAAAAATGCTGTTGCCTTATCCAGTAGCAAGCTTCGTAGCCAGCTGTTTTTTGACCAAAAGCAACTTTATGACAGAAATTTACTAACATTAAAATTCAGAGACTTCGTTTTCGAAGTGCCCGAAGCTGCAACCGAAGGGCGGGATTTTGACCTTTTTCTTCAGAAAATAATCTGGCAGGGAACTTATCAACCTGAAGTGGACTTCGACAAATTAAAAATTCCTTTCAGAGCAATATCTACTGATTTAGTGTCAGGTAAATCAATTTCTCTCAAAAAAGGGAATCTTTCAAAAGCATTAAGGGCTAGCGCAACTATCCCCCTAAGGTACACACCCATACGGGTAGATTCGATGATATTGGTGGACGGTGGAATTTTAGCAAATATGCCTACAAAGTTTGCTGAAGAGTTTAATCCCGACATAATAATTTCTGTAAATACAACTTCGCCCCTGCTGAAAAGCAACAATCTGAATTCTGTAGTTAATATTGCTGATCAGGTAATCTCGATTGCTATGGAAGAATTATCCAATGATAACCTTAAGCGAAGTAACTTAGTTATTACTCCTAAATTAGAAGGTTACTTAAACGATGATTTCAGCAATTCTGATACATTGATTCAGATTGGTTATTTGGAATTCCTTTCAAATTATACAGAAATTCAAGAAATTATAACAAGAAAGATTAATGAAAAGTTACTCAGTGTTCTGAGCAATGCAGTAAGCGAAGTTAATAGTTTCAACTTTGAAACTGTATTTACAGGATTTGAAGATGAACAAAAAAACTATCTAAGCAATCGGTACAGGCAAATATTATCAAAAAATGACTTGTCGAGGTTGATACTGAATTTGTATCTTATTGACAATCGAAACTACTCAGGATTTAAAATTTATACAAATGGCAATGGCAAATTATACATAATAGCAAACAACTACCCTGTTGTTAAATCCATCAATGTTGAATTACCGGCAAATTTGAAAGAAGAAGCAAAAGCGCTGACTGATAATTATCTTTCTAAACCCTACAACAACAATTTTAGAACAGAACTCAGCGAAGCTTTGCTAAGATTACTTCATTTGCAGGGATATACGTTCGCGAGTGTTTCAGGAATTTCGCAAAGAGACGGCATAGTAAACTTAAAATTCAATCTTGGCAGAATTGACAGCATATACTACAAAATACCTTCTTCTGTTAAGCAAATTCTTGTTGAGAGAGAATTAGCATTTATGATAGGTGATATTGCAGGTACAGATAAATTTGTTCAAAGTCTCGAAAATCTCAATTCCTCAATGATTTTCAAGAATGTTGAAATAATACCTGTAAGAAATTCAAGGAATGGAGTAGATATCATAGTTTCGCTCGAAGAAGAGCCAAACCAAACTATAAGAGTTGGCGGAAGAGTGGATAACGAGCGTAATGCTCAGGCAGGGATTGACCTGGTCTATGATAACTTCAATTTCTTCGGAACCAGATTTGCACTTCGAAATGTGGTAGCTCCTACATATTATCGAGGAATTCTTAGCTTCGACAATACAAGAATATTCAATTCTTCGATTAGTTCATCTTTGAGTCTGTACTATACAAGCAGAGAAATGTACGAATACTTCCCAAGGCAGGGAGTATCGTCGGATAGATTCGGCAATTTACGTGCTTTCAATTTCGAGGAAGAAAGATATGGTGTCAAAGCTCTACTAGGTACACAACTTGATAAAAATGGAAGGCTTTATACCGAATTAAGACACGAATACCAACGATTGCTCAGAAATAGCGATTCCATTAAATCTAGCTTTACCAACTTTTCTACTCTCAAAGTTGGATTAATCGTTGACAATCAAGACCGTGCTTATTTCCCTAAGAACGGGCAATATATTGACTTATCACTTGAGAGCAACGTATTCTCTGATGAATCAAGCGTAGGTTTTTCGAAAGCAAGCTTTTATTATCACAATAATTTTAACTTTGGTAGTCTTACACTAAGACCTTCATTGATGTTTGGAGTCGCAGATGCAACACTACCATTCTTAGAATTTTTTAATCTCGGTGGCGAAGGCAGTTTCTTTGGATTGCGTGAAGAAGAAGAGCGAGGAAGACAACTGTTCAAAGGCAGTATGTCATATTTTTACGAGCTTCCTTTTTCTTTATTTTTTGATACTTATATCTATGGTAGATATGATATTGGTGCAATCTGGCTGCTCCCCGACGAAATAAAAATATCTAATTTAAGAAACGGTTTTGGTCTCGGATTAGCATTTGATACACCTCTTGGTCCTGCCAGATTTTCTTCAGGAAAAAGCTGGTATTATAAACAGAATCCAAACTCGATTGTATGGGGTCCTACAGAATACTACTTTGTAATAGGAATTAACCTTTAGAGTTTAGATGGAAATACCTTTATTATACGAAATATTTGTGCTTTTAGGAGCATCAGTAATTGTTGTACTGATAAGTAACAAACTAAAACTACCCTCAATACTTGGCTTTTTGATTACCGGCATGCTGATTGGTCCTTATGGATTAGGACTCACCGATGGCTCAAACAATGTGGAAATGTTGGCTGAGATAGGTGTAATACTACTACTATTCATAATAGGATTAGAGTTTTCGCTCAAATCACTTGAATCAATCAAAAATGCAGTATTTATTGGAGGTCCTTTTCAGGTTTTACTGACTACCTTAATTGTATGTATTGCCTTGTATAGTTTCGGAGTGGCACTTCCAACAGCTGTGTTTATTGGCTTCATGGTTTCACATAGCAGTACTTCAATATCAATGAAAGTGTTTCAGGATACCGGTACAACATCATCTCCACATGTAAAAATATCCTTAGCTATTTCAATATTTCAGGATATAATGTCAGTTCCTATGATTCTTTTAGCACCGATGCTGGCAGGTAAAACAAGTGACTTAAGCGGAGAACTTATTACCCTTTTAATTAAAATTGTCGCAATATTGATTATGGTTTATTTGGGTGCTAAATATATTGTTCCTAAACTTTTACACGAAGTTGCAAAGTCAAAAAGCAAAGAGCTTTTCATTCTAACAATAGTTGTAATATGTGTGTCAACCGCTTGGGCAACTAATCAGGCTGGACTATCTCTGGCTTTGGGAGCATTTTTAGCAGGTTTAATCATCTCTGAGTCGGATTACAGCCATCAGGCTACAGGTAATATTTTACCATTTAGAGAAGTGTTTACAAGCATCTTTTTTGTCTCGATAGGTATGTTGCTTGACTTATCATTCTTATTTAGTAACATCTCAATAATCATTTTATTAGTAATTTGTGTCATTCTAATTAAGTTTACTATTGGGGCATTATCTGCAAAAATCCTGAAATACCCTACCAGAACGGTATTGCTAACAGGATTAACATTATTGCAAATTGGAGAGTTTGGTTTTATACTTTCTCAAGTGGGTGTATCAAACAATTTGTTTTCTAGGGAGATTTATCAGTATTTTATCGCTGTTTCAATTATTACAATGGCATTAACACCCTTTACCATAATGTATGGCGAAAAGTTTCTGAAGTTTCTTTTGACTAAAATTGGACTCAATATATATAATAAAGTTGAAAAAGAAGATGAAATCAGTGATTTTATGAATGACCATGTGATAATAATCGGTTATGGAATCAACGGAAGGAATGTAGCCAGAGCAGCAAAATCACTGCATATTCCTTACATAATTATTGAGATGAATGCAGAGACAGTCAAAAATGAAAAAGCCAACGGTGAAAACATTGTTTATGGAGATGGAATCAACAGACACCTTTTAGAGCATGTTAATATTGAAACTGCAAGGGTAGTCGTAATTGCAATATCAGACCCAACGGCTATAAACAAAATACTGGCTGCAATAAGACAAATTAATCAAACCGTTCATATTATCGTTAGAACAAGATTTCTTGCCCAGACAGAAGAACATATAAATCTGGGAGCTGATGAAGTTGTTCCGGAAGAATTTGAAACATCAATCGAGATATTTTCTAGGGTATTATATAAGTATTTGGTGCCCGTTGATACCATTAACGAAATTGCGGAATCCATAAGGTATGATAATTATAAGCTTTTCAGTCCTTTGAACAAACCCAATGAAGTTCACAGAAGCGTCAGTTACCCTAACCTAAATATTACAATTTTGACTGTAAATAAATCCCGAACTCATGTAGTTGGAAAATCATTAGGCGAATCAGACATAAGAAGTAATTTTGGTGTTAATGTCATTGCAATACGTCGTGATGAGAAATTTTTGGATGAGATTACAGTAAATACAACAATCCAAAAAGACGATATTCTTTATCTTCTTGGCAGTTCAGATTCTATAAGAAAATTAAGACATGAGATACAATATTAAATGCTTTTATTATAGAAATTTTTATATTCACGCATCATTGATTTTGAAGTAAATTTGCTAATGATAGTAATTGCAGATTCCCGCATCATATCAGCTCTTATTTTACTTTTTGAAGGGTCTGAATAAAGCGGTAGTACTTCATTCAATAGTGTATTATTAATTCTGCTGCTGACTTCGAAAGATTCTTTTGAGTCTTCGATTCTGAACCCGTTATTATTGCTGAAAGCCTCGTACCACCAGCCATCATCAACACTTAGATTAATGCCCATATTTAAAGCAGATTTCATTCCAGATGTGCCACATGCCTCCAGCGGTTTAACAGGTGTATTCAGCCATATATCACTTGCCTGAACCAGTAAGCGGCCTACCTGAATGTCATAATCGCTAATAAAGTGAAAACTCCCCAGCAAAAGACTATTTGAAATTTTCTCCAGTACATTTGAAAGTACTACTTTACCCTGAGTATCTTTGGGGTGTGCTTTTCCACTAAAGAAAAACATAATTTTTTTCTCAGAATTTTTAAGTAATTCAATTAATGAATCTATGTCGCTAAAGAGTAAATCAGCTCTTTTATACTCCGCAAATCGTCTTGCAAATCCAACAAAAATTGTATTATCCAAATCTAATTCACTAATATTATTAGGAATTTCAGGAATAAATCTATCTTTAATTATTGATTTAGCAGTTTTTAAGAAATGAATTTTTGTTTTCAATTTAGCTTCAAATATTTCATTATCGTGAATTTTATAAATTTGCTCCCTGAACTTGTTAGAATCATTAAAGTTTATTTCGTATTTTTCAAACAATACGGATAAAAAGGGGGATA
The DNA here is from genome assembly GCA_024711295.1 of bacterium. Classification (GTDB taxonomy): domain Bacteria; phylum Bacteroidota; class Ignavibacteria; order Kapaibacteriales; family UBA2268; genus JANJTB01. The sequence goes on from JANJTB010000011.1 coordinate 33,930, forward strand.
ACCACGATTGTAGGTGAATGCCATTTGTAATTGCCTCACTTTCTCCGATATTATCATTATTATCAATCAGATTCTTCCACATATCGTTTGCTGTAACAGAGTGAAGTTTGCTTACACCATTCGACTTAGAAGCTAAATTCAAAGCCAGTGCTGTCATCGAAATTTTACTTTTCTCCAACCCTCTGAATGTAGATAGCTTGCGGAATTCCTCTGTAATCAATCCAAGCTCAGCCAAATATTCTGAAAGGTACTTAATCACAGTACTAAGTTGGAATTCCTCATTACCATGAATAACAGGCGTATGTGTGGTAAATATATTCCCATGCCTGGATAAATTAAGGGCTTCGCCAAAATTGATATTATTGCTTTTCATTAATTTATTAATTTTCTCAAGAAAAGCAAAAGCAGCGTGGCCTTCGTTCAGATGTAGCACATCATAGAGCAATCCCATTCTATCCAAAAATTTTAATCCACCAATACCTAAAACAATTTCCTGTAAAAACCGCTCTGTTCGATCTCCGGTATATAGCTTCTCAGTCAGCCGTGAAAAAGTTAAATTTTCCGGAAAATCAGTAGTAAGATAAATCATTTTTGATTTGTTAATTAATTGCTCGTAAGCTCTGATCTTTATTTCGGAATTGCCAAGATTAAGACATACTTCCATTGGCTCATTATGAATCTTAATCAGCTTGAGACCATGGCTCTCGGGCTTGATTTTTTTGTAGGATTCAGACTGCTTGTTGCCATTTTTTATACTTTGATGGAAGTAACCTTTTGAATAAAAGAGAGTAAGTCCGATAATATCATAATCCGAATCAAAACCTGTTTTAATAATATCGCCTGCCAAAATACCCAATCCGCCGGCGTAACTTTGAAAAGATTCGTGAAATCCAAATTCTGGGCTGATATATAAAACTGTTTTAGGATAGCTGTTTATATTCTGATTTGTAATACTTTTGTATGGTTGAAGTAAGTAATCATTAATCAAATCATGATTAATCCTTCTTGATATTTCGAAAGAATCAAATTTGTAATTTTTTATGAATAAATGAGGATTATATGATGTTTTTTTCCATATTTTCGCATCAAGAATTTCGAAAAAAATGGAAAATCTGTTGTCTAAATAATATAAGTTCCTTTCTACTATGTCATTAAGTATATATATTATATTTTTCATTATTATTCTGGTAAGTAATAAAATTAAATGCAGAGAGTCAAAAATAGAATTATTATAGGTCGAATATGAATACAGAAATATTGGATGCAATTAATTTTGAGGATTCATCTATCAAACAGGCGCTGGATTGGTTAAGAAACGGATATCCCGTGGCATTCCCAACTGAAACAGTCTATGGTATAGGTGCAGGTATTTACGACACTTATGCAGTCGAAAAGGTGTTTAAAATTAAGGGACGCGATTTTCGAAATCCACTTTCAGCACACATATCAAGACTGGAAGATGCTTTAGAGCTTTGTCTGGATATTCCTGATGAATTTTATATGATTGCAGAAAAATTTCTACCCGGGCCCATTTCCATAGTAATGAAGAAAAAAAACAGTGTACCCGACATTGTGACCGGTGGTGGAAATACAATTTCAATAAGATATCCGGATAATAATGTATTTCTGAAAATGGCAGGCTTATTTGTTCAGCCAATAGCGGCTACTTCTGCAAATAGGTCAGGCAGACCATCACCAACATCAGCTGCCGACGTTTTTGATGATTTGACAGGATTGATTCCTGCTATTATTGATACAGGCACCTGCAAGTATCAGATCGAGTCAACAGTTATAAGTCTGGCAGACAAAAAAGTTGAGCTAATCAGACCCGGTGCAATTCCACAATCAGCCATCAAAGCTGTTATCGGAAAAGAAATTTTGTCAAGGAATAGGCAGATTATACTCAAAGAAGATTATAAGAGTTCATTAAATGCGACTAAATTGAATATTGAGTGTTTTGACAATTTAGAAAAAATATATGAATTTGCTAATCTTAATACCAACAAAAAAATACTCATTATGGCTTTTGATACGTCTATTATTAATTCAAGTTGTGATATTACCAAGACTGATGAACTGACTTTCTTCAGCACTCTAAGGAAAGCTGAAAAAGAATCTTACGACTTTCTTTTGGTGTTGGTTGATGACTATGTCAGGAGTAGTGAGGTATTAAGTCACAGACTGAGAATTTCTTAGCTGTTTATTAAATGTTAATGTATCCGAGGAACACATGAGAATCAAAGCTCAGATTTATTTTATCGTAATATTTTTATTGATTAATGTATTAAATTTATATTCTCAGAAAAGTAAGCATTTGGAGCTTGGCGATAATTTTATGGAAATCCGCCAATATGAAAAGGCAATTGAGGAATTTTCGAAAGCCCTCGAAAATGATGATAAAGACCCTTACACTTACTATAAGCGTGGCATTGCCTTTCTTTATGCTAACCAGTTCGACGGCGCCATTAGCGATTTTACTCAGGTATTAAATCTCAGCAAAGACGATCCTGACAGTTACAATAATCGAGGACTTGCATACAGTTATAAAGGTGATTTGAACTCTGCAATGAAGGATTTTGACAAAGCTATCAAATTAGACCCCAATTTTGCACAGGCATATATCAATAGAGGCAGCGCTTATATTACACTCAAGGACTTTGATAAAGCAGTCAAGGACTTTGACAAGGCTATCAAACTTGATACAAAAAATCCTGAATTATACATACAAAGAGCAAGACTCCAATATTTGAAAGAGGACTACAAGAAATCAATTAAAGATTATTCCACGGCAATTGCACTCGGAATAGGCAGTTCAAAAATATATTACAACAGAGGTAACGCATATTTCAAACTCGAAATGTACGAAGAAGCAATCAAAGATTATACGAAAGCTTTGCAACTTGACCCTGACGAACTTGATGCTTTGAATAATCGCTCATTTACATACAAAATGCTCAACAAAGAAAAAGAGGCAGAAGCTGACAGAGCATTATTTGAATCTAAAAGAAGTGCAGTATTTACACCATTTGAGAAGCTGAATTTTAAACAATTCTTCTCCAAAGGGAATGAAATCTCAATTGAATTGCCGGATAATTGGAAAGTAATCGAAATGCCCGAAGAAATGTCGAGCAAGAGTGAAATAATAATTACACCCGAAAATATTGATTATCAAACTCAGGGTATGAATGTAGGTGTAACCATCGGGGTGATCAAAAATCTCAGCAAACAAGTCCCTGTCCAGAATGAACCCGACATATTAGACTTTTGGAAAGGCAGTATGGACAAGAGTAATGAAGATATGTTTATTTACAGGGTCAATTGGCAGCGCCACATGCAATTTTTTGCACATGCTACAATACTTAACCGCTCAACAATACAGGCAACAGAAAGCCACATTCCATTTGGATTGTATGAATATGCTATTGCATGGGGCGATAATCTGATTTATATTTACTTCCAGGCACCAGAAGAAGGATTTGACTATTTCGACAAGATTTTCGAAAAATCTTATAAGTCTTTGCAAGTCAACAATGATAAATTTGATATGTGATTAAAATCTTTTTGGTGCAGCGCAAGTCATAAGATAAATTCTGTTATTGATGACGCCTAAAGCTTCGTAACGATTATCAAATCTGTTGAATCTTGCCGGAGTGACAAAATCAGCCATCATTCCGGAATGTAATGCGTGTGTTTCGAGATAATAAACCATTAATGATGTATTGGTAGTATAAGCAAAGGTTTTGGTTCCGGGTGCAACAGCAATTTGTCCGCCGGGTTCGAGTCTGATTTTCATATTGTAGCGTTTGCCATTCAGGTACATAAAACAATCAATATCGCAGCTGATAAAGTAAAGCTCATCACCATCGTAAGTGAATTGTGGAGGTCCGGGTTGCACACCGGCAAAGTACTCTGCAGAATTCATTGACACATATCTGATAGTTTGAAATATGGAGCTAAATCCTGAAATAGCATAATAGGGATGCAGCACAAGATTATTAACTGCTTCGTATTGCTTGCTGATAATCGGTTCGTAAAGTTCGTTGGAATATAATACAACCTGCTGCCTGCCGGTAAAAGTCCTGCATGCAAAAGCATAGCAAGTACCTTCTCTGTTAATTGCAAACTCATATATATCTGGGTAAATCTCCGAAACTGTTTTATTATCTGCATAAACCTGCCAGCCATTACCTAGATAAGCTGCATAAATAAATTTATTCTCCACATCGAATCCAAATGGCAAAACTCTATCATAAAGTGTAGATTCGCGACCGTTAATATTGATTGCATACGAGCTGCCTCTTTTTACCGGATAAGCTATTCTTGTAGCATTTTGATTAACATAGTATCCACCACTTTTGTTCATCATCTCAACTGTTCTTCCTGGCAAAACGGCATACTCAATACTACCTCTTCTATAGCTGTAAACAAGCTGATTAGTAATACTCGAAAATTTAATCTCTCCGGGCTCTGATGCATATAAAAATATTGTTGAATCATTGGTAAGTAATGTAGTAACACCCTGGTCTATAACAAAGCTTCCCCACTTAAATCCATCATAAGAAAATACAGGTTTTTCAACTTTACTGAACAATCCACTCTCTCCACCATTTATAATAAGGCGATATCTGTCTGTTGTAGGATTAGTGATTGCCCACCAGTTGAAAGTAGTATCAATGCCAATACTAAACAATGGTTCGTCGCCATCATAGATCCTGTAATCTTTGCAAATATCCTGTGATTTCGCGGTGTAAACAAACAAAAATATTATTGCAAACAGATACTTCATTTCTTAAACCATTAATTCTTTTACTTTACATTCACCAAAAAGACGGATTAATATTATGATAGTATATATTTTCTTAATTATTGTAGCAAATTGAATTCTAAACAATCAATTCCTGTAAATTCTTCGACTGAATGATTTTCTTAGAATCAAATCAAAAACCAAAAGAATGACAACAACTAAGTACAGGTAAAAGTAGTCATGAACAGTACTATGTACGAAGTTTGATACTTTAAAGACAATTTCTGTTATATAAGGGAATACATTATTACCTGAAGATTCAGGCATATTAACAATTGATAAATAAACCAGTATAGAAGTAATAATTGTAACTATAACTACTACTACCTTATTGCTTATCAAAGGACGATAGACAGGATTTCTTGCTTCGGTTAGTATTTGTGAAATAACTTTTTCGGTAAAATTATCAGATAATTCTACCTGAAATCTTTTATTTAGATTTTTCTTAATTAAATTATCAAACTTATCCATTTATCCAGTCTCCTAATTCATTTTGATACTGACTGAAAAGTTCCTTTTTTAGTCTCAATCGGGCTCTGTGAAGCAAGGTTTTTGCGTTTCCGTATCCTAGACCTAAGACCTCTGTAATCTCTGCTAAATCCAAATCTTCGTAATAGTATAATTTAAGTATAATTGAATATTGGTCAGGAATTTTCTCCATACAAGTCTGAATTGCATTTGACAAGTCAATATCCTCAAATCTCTCATGAATATCATCCGGAATTTCAACATCATCAATACTTATTATCTCTCTGAAATACTTTGCAGAGTTGCTTCTTATTGTCATAAGTGCATTATTCATTACGATTTTGTATAACCATGTCGAAAATTTAACAGAGAAATTAAATTTCCCGATATTCTTATAAATAGCAACAAATGAGTCCTGAACAGCATCTTCGGCTCTATGCTTATCCTTTATAATCTTGAAAGCGATAGCCATAGCAATGTTTTTGTGAGAATCAACAATATACCTGAATGAATTTAAGTCACCATTCTGCACATTTACAATATGATATTTAAGTTGCTCTTCTGACATACCGATTATATGCAAAAAATCAAAAATAGTTACATCAAAATAAAAGTGTAACCAAAATTAATTTCACGCATATAATTTACAAATGAAATTTTTTATATTAATTAGGAGACAAAATCATGGCAGTAGAAATTATAGTTCCGGTAGCATTCTTTCTGTTCATTTTCGGTGTAGTATTTGTAATCGTAACAGCAAGAAATCGCGAAAGGATGGCAATAATTGACAAGGGCTTTGATGCGAGTTTATTGTACAGAGAAAACAAAAAATCTGCATTTATACGTTATGGATTCACTTTGGTCGGTTTAGGATTGGGGTCTTTGGTAGGAATTTTTATCGAACAGTGGATCAACAAACCAAACATGGAGGGTGTAATAATTGCCAGCATACTTGTTTTTGGTGGATTATTCATGATACTGGGATATTTAGTTGAAATGAAAATTCAAAAGAAAAATGAACAAGAGCTTCTTTAACTCTTTATAAAACAACAGAGGACCGAAATAAATCAGTCCTCTGTTGCATTAAAAATTCATAATTATAGTATCTATTAATGATGGCCGCCGCCACTTCCACAACCGCAAGTTTTAGCATTATTCGGATTATTGAAAACAAAACCGCTGCCATAAGCATCATCAACATAATCAAGAGTAACACCCATCAAATAAAAAATGCTCTTATTATCAATTACCATGTTGATATTGCTAAGCTCGATAAGCTTGTCGCTGGCATTAACATCAGAATCAAAACCTAATATATAATTCATTCCTGAACACCCGCCGCTCTGTGTGCCTAAGCGAAGAGCATACTCAGCCGGAACTTGATTTTCTTCTCTGATAGAATTAATTTTGTCCAAAGCACGACGTGTTACCATGATTGCATCCTGCTCTTCTGTGCCTGTCACACCTGTGTGGATAAGTTCCACGTCTATGTCATTAATCACTGCATTCATTCTTTACCTCTTTTAAATAAGACAGTTTCAAAAATTATATAAACGAATTCGTTAAAAAATATTATTTCTATTTCCAAAATTCATTTGAGCTGAAATTTACGACATGTTTCAGTATCGTACATTCTTACTCCTTTCATTTGCAGTTCGGACTCGGGGTCGAAAATACTGCCCTCCAGACCTTCACGCAGGTGAGAGCCATCACTCGACCAGTATAGCTCGCCAAAGGGTTTGTAGTCTTATTTTTTCATATCATGTATTTAATCTTCTAATTAATTACTTAGCTACTTCTGGATATTTTCTTAATAATTCTTCGATTGTATTCTTCATTAGTGAATCATTATTGCTTTTTAATATTTCAATAATTTCCTTATATTGTTC
>JANJTB010000012.1 GCA_024711295.1 bacterium
ATGATTCTAAAAAATCAGGATAATCACAAAAATCAAGGTTCTGACGATTCAAGAAAGTATGAAAATGACATATTATTGCAGATGTTTGGAAATCCATCCACCCCACCTGCTACGGCAGTCACCCCTCAAGAGGGGAATTGAGAGTTGTGGAAATTCATCCACCCCACCCAATATAAATGTCTGAACTATGATTTGCATGATTTATTTGATTAATATGATTCTAAAAATCAGGGTAATCACAAAAATCAAGGTTCTGACAAGTTAAGAAAGTATGAAAATGATATATTATTGCCGGTGTTTTGGAAATCCATCCACCCCACCTGCTACGGCAGGCACCCCTCAATGAGGGGAATTGAGAGTTTTTGAAAACCATCCACCCCGCCTGCTAAGGCAGGCACCCCTCAAAGAGGGGAATTGAGAGAGTGTTTTTCTAAATTGTTTGGAGCTTAATATATTTTGCCATTCCGCCTTCGGAAGTTTCTTTGTATATACTAGGTAAATCATGGCCTGTAGATTTCATTACCTTCACAATTTTATCAAAAGTAACAAGATGCTTACCACCTGACAGAATTGAATAGGTAGCCGCGTCGAGAGCACGTGCAGCAGCAAAAGCATTCCTTTCGATACAGGGTATCTGTACAAGCCCGCCAATGGGGTCGCATGTGAGCCCTAAGTGGTGTTCGAGCCCCATTTCTGCGGCATATTCTATTTCAAGAGGGTTACCGCCAAAAATCTGAGCTGCCGCTCCTGCCGCCATACTGCAAGCAGTGCCTATTTCACCCTGACATCCTACCTTAGCGCCGGATATTGATGCATTTTGCTTAACAATATTGCCAATCAGACCTGCCGTTGCCAGAGCTTTTACAATGCGTGTATCTGGGTGTTTCAGGTTTTTCTTGAGCATATACATAACTGCCGGCAATACTCCCGACGAGCCGCAAGTAGGTGCAGTAACAATTCTTCCTCCACAGGCATTTTCTTCACCTACTGCAAGTGCATAAGCAAAGAGCATACTCCTTCGCTTTATCGAGCCGGAGTAATTGCGTGCTTTTTCGCTGAATGATGATGCTTTGCGGGATAAACCCAGACCTCCAGGCAATTGTCCCTCGTTCTTCAGCCCATTTTTCACCGAGCTTTGCATTGCTACCCAAACCTCTTCGAGGTAATCAAAAATCTTGATTCCCTCGTGCTCAATGACATACTCCCAAAAGGTACATCCTGTCTTTACTGTCCATTCGAGAATATCATTGAGGTGGGCATTGGGATATACATGCTCTTCGGTATCAGCCATTGTACCATCGGTAATCTTGCCTCCGCCAACACTATATACGGTCCACTCCGAAACAACATCACCGCTTGCATCGAAGGAGGCAAATTTCATCGCATTTGGATGATATGGCAGATATTCCTCAGGCTTCCAGATTATTTCGAAAGCTTTATCCGAAAATACCTCATTTATTGCTACATCAGTCAGGTGCCCTTTGCCCGTAGCGGCAAGACTTCCGTATAGTGTACATTTATACGAAAATTCATCAGGATATTTGCTAATGAAATGAATAGCAGCATTCCTGGGTCCGATAGTATGGCTACTCGAAGGTCCTTTATCTATTTTGAATAGTTTGGATATACTTTCCACAGTTATCTTATTTTTTAAATTATTTCTTTACAAGCTTTTTGATTTGCTCGTATAATTCTTTTTCGTCACCTGCGGCATATCCGTTATGCTCCCATACTACTTCACCTTCAGCATTAATAAGGAATGTATGTGGCGGATTATTTACATTCAAAGCACGGCGGAGGTCGCTGTTTTCGTCGAGGTAAACTTCGTATTTCCAGTCTCTGCCTCTTACAAATGGTGCTACTTTACTGCTGTTGCGTGTATCATCAACAGAGACAGCGATAATCTTTACACCGGTTTCTTTTTGCCACTGAGGGTAAATTTCGTGAAGGTTGTTGAGTTCCAAAATGCAGGGCTTGCACCAGGTAGCCCAGAAGTTTATTACTATGGGTTTTCCATTGTTATCGAAATCTGCGGTAGATACTCTTGCACCCTTAAGATCTTTTATCTTAACGGCAGGAATCTTCTTTGCCTTTGGCTCGGCACTATTGAGAAAATTAATGGAAAAAATGCCTATTGCAAGCATTATTATCATCAAGAATGATTTTTTCATAATAAAATAGTCCTAAATTGTAACTTTTTAAAATAATTTTTGTCTATATACGAAACGAATTAAAATAATTTTTGTTAAACTATAATTTTTAAAAATATGAAAAAATATCTACTTATACTCTGTTTTTTTGTTTTTGGTGTAAGTTTTTCTTATTCAGCTTCACCATTACAATTATTCAACTATGTAGAGAAAGTTGTCGGTGCTATTACTGATGACGAGCTCATCGCTTATGCACAGCTTCGCAACACTACCGACCAACCTGTCGAGTTTACTCTTAATATGGAATTTTTGCAAATACAAATGGGTCACGAAGCTGCTGTTTGTTGGGAATTATGCTACGACTATACCGATTTGGCTTTCCTTGTTCCGGGTACTACAACCCTCGGACCAAATGAATCAAGCTTACCGGGGCAGTTCAGTGCACACCTTCACCCATACAAGAGAATATCTCTCGATCCGCTTGTATATTCTGACCCTGTTGAGGGTGAAACAATCATTAAATTTACTTTTACACCTGTTAATAATCCCGAAGGTAAGCTCGAATATGTTGTTACTTTTGTGGTGGACGATCCTTCTTCGGTTGATGATGAATTAAGCATGGCACTTGAGGGCTTTTATCCAAATCCTTCACAAAATTTCATCAATCTTAATTTCAACAATTCTATCAGTGAACAGTTGAACATTAATATTTTTGATATTAACGGCAACAGAGTTAAGTCTTTAACTGCTCCTGCCGGCACAAACAGTCAGATGATTGATGTTGCTGATTTAGCTACTGGTTCGTACCTTATCAATATTAATAACGGCAAAGTATCCAGAACAAAACAGTTTCAGGTTGTTAAATAAACTAATTTTTATGTAAATTTAATGCGTAAATTAAAGGCTGATAATTCAGCCTTTTTTTATTACATATTTTTAATAAAATTTATCCTGTTTGCAATTAGTCTTAATAAATCATTTTCATTCATTGATAATTCATCGAGTATTTCAACAGGTATTTCTGCAACAAGGTCTTTGTAGATGTCTATATCCAGCAGTCTTTCATCAATTTTGTAGTCGAATAATTCATAATATTCACAAAAAATATGATTATCTACAACCTTTGAATATTGATAATTTTTGGAATGAAACAGGAACATACTCCCATGGTCAATTATATATATTTTTCCGTTTTTATCTTTCAGAAAATTGCCTGATAATCTGCTCCTGTCCATATTTACGAAGAAATTATCAATAGAGTAAACATCATCAATAATTTCATTCTCAAAAATATGATTCTTCATAGTATTTATCTGCTCAGAGTCTCCTATATAGTCCAGAGCTAAGTTCCACCCGGAGCTTTTTTGGAGTATATCGTCAAATTCATCTGTACCAAACTCCCAAGGAAAATTCTTCTCTATATACATCCAGTAAGCATTTGGCACAGGATAGCCCAATATTGTGCAGACTCTGTTTACCACAAATTCAGATAGCAGACTTATTGTGCCGTTTCCCGCTCCCTTCATTTTCATAATATACTGATTATCAGAATCATCAATTACCAATACAGGAAATGAGGAGCCCTTGAATTGTTTTATAAATTTTTTGAGTTTCATAATTTCAAAAGTAATATATAAATAAGATATATTGCTAATTATTAATATTAATTGTAGTAAAGAATAGTTAAATTTGCATTTTGTATCAGTACCATTACTAAAAAACTTTTTATGCTTTATTACTTCGGACTTTGGCTAAGAGAATCATTCGAGATACCGGGATTCGGGTTATTTCAATATATCACTTTCAGAGCTGCATTAGCCGCCATTTCGGCATTACTTATCAGTTTCGTATTCGGACCTGTAATAATTAAAATGCTCAAGAAAATGCAGATAGGCGAGCAGGCAAAGTCAGAGCTTCAGCAGGTAGGCAATCACTCACTCAAGGCAGGTACACCTACCATGGGCGGTCTGATTGTATTAACAGCACTACTTGTTCCAACGCTATTATGGGCTGATATATCGAATATGTATATAATACTGATACTGCTTACTACTGCCTGGCTCGGTGCGGTGGGCTTTCTTGATGATTATCTTAAAGTTATAAAGAAGTTCCCTAATGGGCTCATAGGTAAATATAAAATAGTCGGACAAATCTGCATTGGTCTTATTCTGGGCGGTGTAATATACTTTTTCCCCGAGAGCTTTTCACCGGATTTCTACAAGATAAATACTCTTACAACTGTTCCATTCGAGAAAAATCTAAATTTTGACTTCGGTATATTTTATATTCCCATTATAATTTTCATACTAACGGCTACATCTAATGCTGTAAATCTTACAGACGGACTCGACGGATTGTCTATCGGTACAGTTGGCATTGCTACACTTGCACTTGCTGTAATAGCTTATTTCAGCGGTAACGTTAATTTTTCGGACTATCTCAATATTGTATATCTACGTAATTCAGGCGAGCTTACTATATTTGCCGCCGCACTCGTTGGCGCCGCATTGGGATTTCTGTGGTACAATTCTTTTCCGGCTCAGGTATTTATGGGTGATACAGGTTCGTTAGCTCTCGGTGGTGCTATCGGTGGCTTGGCAATACTCATTAAGAAAGAATTTCTTTTACCCATATTAGGCGGAATATTTTTTGCTGAAACTTTATCTGTAATTATACAGGTTTCATATTTCAAATATACAAAGAAAAAATATGGTGTAGGTCGCAGAATTTTCAAAATGGCACCCCTTCATCATCATTTCGAAAAAAGTGGTTTACACGAATCAAAAATTGTTACACGTTTTTATATCATCGCTGTTATGCTCGCAATTATTACTATGGCTACTTTCAAAGTTAGATAATCATAATTATATTACTATCTATATCTAAACATTAAATATATTTTCATAAATATCTAAAAAGGACTGAAATAGTCGGCTTTTATAAACGCTCATAGTGGCTATTTTTTGGCATATTTTGATATAAAGTATATCTCTACTGCTAAATTTAAATAAAAATCATTTAAAAAGCATTTAAACTAATATGACATTTCAGCAATATAACAAAAATTTAAAAATTATAAGCTTCAATAATTTTTCTTAAATTTTAATTTTTAGATCTTCCTATAATCATATTAAGTTTACTTAAATAAAAAATAGCTACTTTTGTATTAATAAAAAATGTAAAATTATAAAAATGGATTTATCAAAATGCTCGACCTAAAATTCATAAGAGAAAATATTGAACTTGTCAGAGAAAATATAAAGAATAAAAATGAATCTGCAAATATTGATTCCATTCTTGAACTCGACGAAAAAAGAAGAAAAGTAATCCAGGAAGTTGAGTCTCTTAAAAATGTAAGAAATGTAGTTACCAAAGAGATAGCCGAGTTAAAGAAATCTAAGCAGAATGCAGATGACAAAATTGCTTCGATGAAAGAAGTATCAGATAAGATTAAAGAGCTTGATGATGAGCTTAGAGCAATCGAAACTGCCATAGATGATGTCGTAATCAAATTGCCAAATATGACCGGTCCTGATGTCCCTGTTGGGCGTTCAGCTGCAGATAACCAAATTGTTCGTACATGGGGCAGTATTAAAACAATGCCTGTAAAGAAAAATCATATAGAAATAGCCCGTGCACTCGATATAATTGACTTTGAGCGTGGTGGTAAAGTATCAGGTTCGGGATTTGCTTTCTACAAAGGCAAGGGTGCCAAACTCGAAAGAGCATTAATTAACTTTATGATTGATTATCATTTGGATAATCATAACTATACCGAATTATTACCTCCGTTTTTGGTAAACAGAAATTCAATGATTGGTACAGGTCAGTTACCTAAAATGGCTGAAGATATGTATCATGCTACCGAAGATGATATGTTTTTGATACCAACTGCAGAAGTACCTCTTACCAATTTTCATAATGATGAGATGCTTAATGCCGCAGAAATGCCAATCAAATATTGCGGATACTCACCATGTTTCCGTCGCGAAGCAGGTAGTTACGGAAAAGAAGTGAGAGGATTTTTGAGAGTTCACCAGTTCAATAAAGTAGAGATGGTAAATTTTGTAAAAAAAGAGGACTCTTGGAATCGCTTAGAGGAATTAACAGGTGAAGCAGAAGATATAGTAAAAGCTTTGGGGCTGCATTACAGAGTATTACGTCTGTGTACCGGTGATACAAGTTTCTCATCAGCTATGACTTATGATATCGAAGTATGGTCACCGGGCGAAGAGTCATGGTTAGAAGTTTCAAGTTGCTCAAACTTTACCGATTTTCAGGCACGAAGAGCTAATATAAGATACAGACCTGAGCCCTCAGCCAAGCCGGAGTTCGTTCATACTCTCAATGGCAGCGGACTTGCTACTTCGAGAATTATGGTAGCTTTGCTCGAAACATACTATAATGAAGATGGTACTGTTACTATTCCAGAGTGCTTACACAAATATACAGGTTTCCACAGTCTATAATTAATAACATATACTTTTTTGATTTTTCTTTTCTTTATATGTATGTTAATTATATTATATCCTGTTGAAATGTTGATTATTTATTTATAGATATTCTAAATAGCTTGAAATAAATAAATTAAATTAGTAAATAATCAAAATAGGTATGTTGATAATTGTGTTAATAAAAATTAGTTTCTAACAAAATTGTTAATATTTTGTAAAATTTTTGTGAAGTATAATTTATTAACATTTTAGTATCATAAATTCAACATAAATTTTGTTAATTTTTGATAAATTTGTTGAAAATTAATTGATAATTTTTTAAAAATTTATAATTATAATTAAATGATAGAATTAGACAAAACATTGAAGATAGCAATCGGCTCCGACCATGCAGGATATAAATTAAAAGAGATTATTAAAGAATATCTCAATGAGAATTCATATCAGGTGCTTGATTTTGGTGCTTTTTCGGAGGAATCAGTGGATTATCCTGATTATGCTTTTCCTCTTGCCGAAGCCGTAACCAGCGAGGTTGCAGATGTAGGTATTCTTATTTGCGGTACAGGTATTGGAATGTCTATTACGGCAAATAAGATAAAAGGTATCAGAGCTGCAAATTGTATAAGCACAGAAATGGCGAAACTATCCCGCCAGCACAATAATGCAAATATTCTTACATTAGGTGCAAGACTTACTAATCCGGAAGAAGCAAAGCTGATTGTATATGAATTTTTGAATAATGGTTTCGAAGGAAACAGGCATATCCGTAGAGTAGAGAAGATTCATTCTCTCACAAATTGTTAAGTATATAAAAACAATAGTCATTAAAAGCCGTCTTATTAAAGTTATATTTTACTAAGATGGTTTTTTTTATGTCGAGAACGATAGTAGCACTGGCAACCCCACCCGGAGTAAGTGGATTAGCCGTTATCAGAATGTCGGGTGATGAATCATTCGATATCATAAGCCGCTGCTTCGTACATAAAAATAAGATAGATTACACAAAAACTGGTAGAATATACTACGGTAAAATTGTAGATAATGATAGCGTAATTGACAGTGTAACAATATCTGTATTTAAATCACCAAAATCATACACCGGTGAGGATTCCATCGAGCTTGGTTGTCACGGAAATAGTATTTTGGCTTACAGTATAGTTGATATATTAGTCAAAAACGGAGCTACTTATGCTGAGCCGGGTGAGTTTACAAAGAGAGCATTTCTTAATGGTAAGATAGATTTGATACAGGCAGAGGCAATTGCAGACCTTATTCACAGTGTTAATGTTGCAGGAATAACTACAGCAACCAAACAGCTCGAAGGAAAATTTACCGATAGATTAAAGATAATGAGGCAAAAACTGCTTGATATATCCTCTTTGCTCGAATTGGAATTGGATTTTGCAGACGAAGGTCTTGATTTAATCCAAAAGTCGCGTATAGAAAATGAGATTAATGAAGCAATAGATTTCTGCTCAGGATTGATTGCAGGATATGTAAGTGCAGAGGCAGGCAGAAACGGTTATTATGTTGCAATTGCAGGTTATCCTAATAGCGGTAAATCTACACTTTTTAATGCATTGGCAGACAAAGACAGAGCTATTGTGAGTGATCAGGCAGGTACAACTCGGGACTACCTCGAAGAAACAATTTATATTGATGGCATTAAGATTATTGTTGCTGATACTGCAGGAATAAGAGATACTGATGACACTATAGAAATTCAAGGTATTAGAATGGTTGAGAGTGTAATAAAGAAAGCACATCTTATTATTGTGCTGAATGATATTACAGTTTCATCAGGCAATTCCGATAATTTGTATAATACTTTTAAAGATAAATATTCAGATAAGGAAATACTGCTTGTACAGAATAAAGCAGACCTTATTAAAGTTGATAATATTTATAGTATTAGTGCTAAGTATGGCGAAGGCATTATGGTGCTGAGAGCAATAATTGCAGAGAAAGCTGTAAATAGTATAAGTTTGTTGAATGATTTGATGGTTAACTCACGGCATTTACAGTTACTACTTACTGCTAAGGAGCATCTTGAGAATGCACAAAGTGCAGTAAAGAATGATTATGAAAATGAGCTTATTGCAATAGATTTGCGTAAATCTACAGGCATATTGGGCGAGATTACGGGTGAATCATGGAATGAAGAAGTGCTTGCAAACATATTTTCAAGATTTTGTATAGGCAAATAATGTTTCACGTGAAACATTTTAAAGTAAAGAATAAATATATTTATAATAGATGAAAAACATTTTTGACATAATAGTTATTGGCGGTGGACACGCTGGAATAGAGGCATCTGTAGCAGCTGCAAAGATGGGGCTTGATGTGGCTTTACTATCTATGGAGCTGAATAATATAGGGCGTCCATCGTGCAATCCATCTATAGGCGGCAGTGCAAAAGGTCATATTGTTAAGGAGATTGATGCTCTTGGCGGTGTGATGGGCTTTTTGGCTGATTGTGCAGGTATTCATTTCAAGATGCTCAATAAATCCAAAGGTCCTGCTATATGGTCTCCCAGAGCTCAGATTGATAAGGATCTCTACCCTACTTATGCAAAAAGTTTGCTTCTTAAAACTCCAAATCTGTTTCTTATCAAAGGTACAGCAAAAGAAATACTCATTCAGAATGATAAAGTAAAAGGTATCATTACAGATAAGAATGAAACAATTTATTCTAAAGCTGTAATACTTTGTGCAGGTACTTTCCTTAATGGTTTATTATATACAGGAGATAATATTACCAAGGGTGGACGCGTGGGTGAAAATGCCTCGTACCGCATATCTGATATGCTCGATTATTACGGTTTCGAACGTGGACGCCTAAAGACGGGCACTCCTCCCCGCATTACGGCAGAATCAATAAACTATTCTAAAGTAGCAATCGAGCCAGGTGATGATTATCCTGAGCCATTTTCTTTCAGAACTAGTGAAGTAAAGAACAGATTAGTATGCTATGGCACAGAAACTAATTCCCAAACTCATGAGATACTGAAAGAGGGTTTTGATAAATCACCAATGTTTACAGGAAGAATTAAAGGCGTAGGTCCCAGATACTGCCCATCTATCGAAGATAAGATAAATAGATTTGCAGAAAGAGAATCTCACAAAATACTTTTGGAACCTGAAGGATTAAATACAAATTCCGTATATGTGAATGGATTTTCGACAAGTTTACCTGTTGACGTTCAGATACGCGGGCTTCACAGTATTCCTGGACTTGAAAACGCTGAGATGAGCAGAGCGGGTTATGCAGTAGAGTATGATTTCTTCTACCCCTATCAGTTAAAATTTACACTTGAAACCAAAAAAGTATCAGGACTATACTTTGCAGGTCAGATAAATGGTACTTCTGGATATGAGGAAGCGGCATCACAGGGCTTGATTGCAGGAATTAATGCTGCACTGAAAATTATGGAAAAAGAGCCCCTAATTATACGCAGAAGCGAAGGATATATAGGTGTATTGATTGATGATTTGGTAAATAAGAGCACTGAAGAACCATACAGGATGTTCACTTCATTGGCAGAGTACCGTCTGTTGCTTCGTCAGGATAATGCTGACGAAAGACTTATGAAGTATGGTTACGGGTTGGGACTTGTACCGGAAAGAATTTTCAGAAAGCTTGAGAATAAGATTAGCTTAATTGCGGAGATTAGCAGACTTGCTAAATCTACAAAGCTAAAAGCTGAGATAATTAATCCCTATCTTGAATCCGTTGGTGAGGCAAATGTTGAGGCAAGTACAGATATTTACTCATTGCTGAAAAGAGCTAAGGTAAGTCTTACAGATTTGATTTATTTGGTAAACGGTGATAGCGGTGTATTGCAAAAAGCACTGAAATATTCTGATGTTATTAATAAAGTTGAGACTAATATCAAGTACGAGGGCTACATAAACAGACAGTTAAAAGAGATTTCCTACTTTATGGAAAATGAGAATAAGAAAATTCCTGATAATTTTGATTATTCTAGACTCAACAGTCTATCCAACGAAGGCAGGGAAAAGCTAATGAAGATTAAGCCCGCATCACTTGGTCAGGCATCAAGAATATCCGGAGTATCTACTTCAGATATTTCTATATTGTCTGTATATCTCAAGTAATGAATTTAAAATTATATAAAAAAGGTTTATAAATGTTTCACGTGAAACATATATTATGAAAAAAATACTAATATTGGGCAAGCAGTCCCCTATTGCGGTAGCTGTTTACGAATTGATTCTAAAGGAAACAGACTGGATTGTTTCTTTGGAGCTGGATAACTATACACATTCAGATTCTGATGAAAAGTATTTAGAACCTATTTTCTACGATAAAAAAACTATTCGTAAGGTTGTAATGGATTATAATCCGGGATATATTATCAATCTGCTAAGCTATGATATTGCCGAAAAGTGCGAAGAGCACCGTAAGGAATGTTGGGATTTTAATGTGGGTACCGTTGAGGCGCTAAGCAAAGCCGCATTTATGACAGAGGCAAAGCTGATAGTATTCTCGTCTGATAATATTTTTGACGGTACTAACGGTCCATACTCCGAAGATGTTCTCCCCAATCCATTAAATTACTACGGCAAAACTAAGCTGGGTTGTGATAATCTGCTTCTTGCCTCATCTATTCCATTTACTTCGATACGCCTTCCGGAGTATTACGGTAATAATAACAGTATCGGCTCTAATATTTTCTATAATATTATAAACAAAAAATCTATGTCTCTTTCGGTTAATTCATTCACCAATCCGATATTATTAGATGATATTGCACTGGGTGTAATTAAAATTATTGAAGGAAACAAAACAGGTTTCTATCATTTTGGTGGTCCTGATTACATCAGCGAGTATGAATACGCTAATAAGATTGTGGACTATCTCGGAATGGATAAATCGCTGATTCTCCCCTATACATATTCTTCAGAGAATGCAAAAATTAAGAAATATTTGAGGGGTGGCTTGATAAATTTAAAAAGCGAAGTTGAATTAGGCATAAATTTTGTAAATTTGCATTCGGGATTGACTACAGTTAGATTTCAAATAAATTATAACAATTAATTATGAGTAAAATTTCTGAATTTGATAATTTTTCGAGAAGTATAGCCAACTTCTTCAAAGAGTTATCCTTGAACAACAACAAGCAATGGTTCGATGATCATAGAAATTTCTATGAACAGGAAATTAAAGACAAATCGAAGCTATTTGTAAGCAGAATGTCGAAGGATTTTGAACAGGAAAATCTGCCGCTTATATCTGACAGCAAACTTAGTCTGTTCAGAATAAACCGAGATATAAGATTTTCGGCAAACAAAGATCCTTACAAAACTAATATGGGTTTATTCTTCCCTTATAGCGAAAATCCTTTTAACGTTAATAAGGATACTTCGCTGGGACTTTATATTCACTACGAAGTTGACCAGTCGTTCATTGCTTGCGGAATACACAATCCTGATTCCGAACAGCTCAAAAAAGTTCGCTATGCAGTGGCTAATGACTACGAAAACTTTAAAACTATAGTTAATGAGAAGAGTTTCGAAAAGCATTTCCCCGAGATGTTTGCTTTGCTCAAGCCCGTTACAAGAGTAGCAGGATATAGCAAAGATCATCCGGCATTCGAGCATATTTGCCGCAAAGATTTTACCTATGGTGTGTATATTGACGACGATCTGGTCTTCGATATTCAGCTACCGGAGTTTATTATTGAAAAAGCTAAAGCGGCTAAACCGTTTTTGGCTTTCTTGTATCATGCTATTAATGGCTAAATAATGCAAAGTATAAGTTCTATCAGAGTTAAAGAGATTATTGACAATGCTAAGGGCAAATCAATAGCCGTAATTGGTGATTTGATGCTCGACAGATATTTTTGGGGTTCGGTTACACGTATATCACCCGAGGCACCTGTGCCTGTTATTGATGTAGAAAGCGAAAGTCTTCACCTGGGCGGTGCAGCTAATGTTGCTAAAAATTTGTTCTCACTGGGAATTAATCCCCTACTCTGCGGTGTGCTCGGTGATGATAATTCAGGCAAGAGCTTTATTGAAATTACCGGACAGTCAGGCATTGACTCAAAGGGTATATTTATTGACAAGGACAGGCCCACTACGGTAAAAACAAGAATTATCGGGAATAATCAGCAAATTGCAAGGATTGACAGAGAAATTAGAAATGAAATTCCGCCTGCTGGACTGGACTTTATTTTGAAATCTCTCGAAAACACATCAGATTTATCGGGTATCATTCTCGAAGATTACAACAAAGGTACCATTTCTGCAAAGATGATCAGCACGGTTATTAATTTTGCAAAAAATAATAATATTCCTGTATTTGTTGACCCTAAGAAAGATAACTTTTTTAATTATAAAGGTGTTACAGTATTTAAGCCAAACCGTAAAGAAGCACAGCAAGCGTTGGGATTATCCCTCCGTACAAAAGATGATGTTATAACTGCCGCAAAAAAACTTATTGAACTCCTGGAATGCCAGAATGTACTGATTACTCTCGGAGCCGAGGGTATGATGCTCATCGAAAAAGACGGTACTATCTCTACTGTTCCGACAAGAGCACGGCACGTGGCAGATGTATCGGGCGCAGGTGATACAGCTATTGCAACTATTGCGGCGGCACTATCGGGTGGTGCAAATATCAGGGAAGCGTCTGCTATGGCAAATTATGCTTCAGGTCTTGTTTGCGAAAAACCGGGTATAGTATCTGTGGAAATTGATGAATTAATTGATGTAATAGGTGATTGATGCTGGTAGCCAGAGAATTATTGGGTGAATTGTGCAATGAGTTACGGCGAAGCGGGGAAAAAATCATTTTCACAAATGGTTGCTTCGACATTCTACACGTGGGACATACTCGCTATCTTGCTGAATCTAAAAGACTTGGCGATATTCTCATTGTGGGACTCAATTCAGATAGTTCAGTAAAAAGACTAAAGGGCGACAGCAGACCTGTCAATTCTGAGCCCGATAGAGCAGAAGTATTATCAGCTCTTGAGTCTGTAGATTTTGTAAGTATATTTGATGAAGATACGCCCTACGAACTCATTAAGTGCCTTATTCCTGATGTAATTACAAAAGGTGGAGATTATAATCCCGATGATGTTGTAGGCGCCGACATAGTAAGAGCTAATGGTGGCGAAGTGATTATCATCAATTTCGTTGAAGGAAAATCTACCACCTCTGTAATAAATAAAATGAAAAGCTAATTCCCCGCTTGAGGGGTGCCTGCCGTAGCAGGCGGGGTGGATGGATTTCCAAAACACCGGCAATAATATATCATTTTCATACTTTCTTGAATCGTCAGAACCTTGATTTTTGTGATTATCCTGATTACCCTGATTTTTTAGAATCATTGCAATCAAATAAATCATGCAAATCAAAGTTCAGACATTTATATTGGGCGGGGTGGATGGATTTTTCGGACAACTCTCAATTCCCCTCTTGAGGGGTGCCTGCCGTAGCAGGCGGGGTGGATGGATTTCTACACACCGGCAATAATATGTCATTTTCATACTTTCTTGAATTGTCAGAACCTTGATTTTTGTGATTATCCTGATTTTTTAGAATCATTGCAATCAAATAAATCATGCAAATCATAGTTCAGACATTTATATTGAGCGGGGTGGATAACCTAAAAATAATAAAATATTCAAAAAATACTTCAATAACTGTAACTTTTCTTCCCTTGAGGTTTCATATATATGTAAATTATTTGTAATTTTGAAATAAGTTTCTTATCAAAGTGCAGGATAAATTCTGATGAAACAAAAAATGTTTACATTATTTGCTGTGGCAATACTTTTTGCCGCTACTACTGCTGACTCTTTTGCTCAACTGACTAAAATTTGGGACTTGAGTATGTATAATTTCGCCTTAGAACGTTTATGCCGACCAGGCAAACTGGCTGTAGTTTCACTTGATGGAATCAATCAATTTTTGATTGATTTAACCAACGGTGAGACCATCCATTCAACTATTTTTCCGGAAAGCTTATATACAAACTATTGGGGTGACAGATATTATATTCATAATGCAGAAGAAAAAATTCTTCGTGAATACGATATTAAAACCAAAGAATTTATTAAAATAGCACTTAATTTTGTTAATTCTTCCGATTCTTCCGCTTGGAGGTTTGATTATAATCATAACAGTTTAGTGTTTTATAATGCCAATTCAGGAGAACTTCTTGACAGTTTTAAAATCCCGGGATCACCTGACGAACCTTTGTATTCATTAACCTCAGGGCAACATCGTTCTTATGATGCCAGATATATTGCATTTCACCTTCAGTTAAAAAACAAACCAACTCAGAATCATTTCTTTTTATACGACAGACAAGCAAGAGAAATCATAATGAGGAAAGATTTACCTGCAAATAACAATTTGCTTATGCAGTTCTTTAATAAAAGTAATCTGATGGCGTACTCTGAAAATATAAAATTACCCGAAGATGACAAACCATACTCTTACATACGAATATATGACCCAGACAAAAGAGAGGTGGTGAAGAATATTAAAACTGGAGATGAAATAAATTATGTTAGAAAGTTAGTAGTCAGAAATGATGACAAATTTATCTTATTCCGATTATCAGGTAGCAATGAAACAAGATTTTATGATACCCAAAATCAACGAATATCTGATTATACAATCTTAGTTGCTAGTCCTATCTTTGCTGATGATTCAATCATTGTAAATTTGAATTTTGAAGGTTATTCTTTTGATTGGTCAGTAGGTATTGGGAAAAATCCAGATACTAATCCAATAATCTATCCCAATCCCACTACCAACTCAATCTATCTGAATATTGATGAAAAATATTTCAACGGTCAATGGCAACTGACAGATTTGAACGGTAAGGATATTTTGAATGGAATGATACTCTCTAATCCACAACTTCAAATCAATATTGAGCATCTCCCTGCTCAATCTTACTACTTACAATTAACGAAGGGTAGTTTTGTATTAACTTACCAAGTTGTTAAATTATAGGAGATTCAGTGATGAAAAAAATAGCAATTTTGATTTTTTTGTAATAGATGCAGTTTTCTTAGAGTTATTATTTCAATAGAAAAAGGGCTATTTTAAATAAATAATATAGCCCTTTATTAATTTAGTGATTACTGCCGGAATTTTTATTTACCAAAATCTTCCTTTTTGTTAGGTAATTGCGGTATCTTAGGCAGTTTAGGTTTTTTATCAGTTTTTTGTAGTTCAAGTACGGTCTTAATAGCATAATTTAATTGCTGGTCGTTACCGTTTATTTCTTGCCAAGGGTCGTTATCAACTTCAACATCAGGCACCATGCCAACGTCTTCCAGTACCCATTTACCATCGGCGCCGAAATTTGCTACTTCCGGGCGATTAACACTGCTACCGTCGAGCAAAGGCAACGAACCGTAAATGCCAATGACTCCACCCCAAGATCTTTTTCCTATCACCGGACCTAAACCTAATGTTTTGAATTGATAAGGGAATAAATCGCCGTCACTCATAGACATTTCATTAATAATACATACCATCGGACCTGTCATAACAGCATCAGGATTAGTCAGGACCGTTTCCATATTTCGTGCATACTTTGCAATTACCAGTTCACGACGCAATCTTTCGATAATCATAGGCGAAACGTTGCCACCACCATTATATCTGTCATCAATAATAAGCCCTTCTTTGTTCAGCTGTGGATAGAAATATCTGACGAACCAATTCAGACCGTTATTAGGCATCATATCGGGTATGTGAATATACCCAATTTTTCCACCTGTAGCAGAATCCACTTTTCTTCGGTTATTCTCTACCCAGTCAAAGTATCTAAGTGTTCGCTCATCATCAATTGTTTTGATATCAAGAGTTTTGGGATTACTTCCATCAGCATTATTGGAGAATTTTACTTTCACAAACTTATTTGCTTTGTTGACTAATGCTGTATATGGTGTGTTTTCGGCGTCGAGCTTTTGTCCGTCAATTTCGAGAATATAATCACCCTCGCTGATATTGAATCCCGGCTCGGTAAGTGGAGACCTGATACCATTTTCCCAGTTCATCCCCTTAAATATTTTCTTTATTTTGTATGATTTAGCTGCAGAATTATATTCAAAGTCAGCTCCAAGCAGCCCTGTTTTAACTTCCTTGGGCTTAGGCATATCTCCACCACTTACATAGGCGTGGCCCGCATCCAGCTCTCCAATCATCTCCCCGATAATGTAAGTCAGGTCATTACGATGAGTTACGTGATTTAGCAGGGGCTCATATTTAATTCTGATAGAATCCCAATTATATCCGTGCATATTGGGGTCGTAGAAGAAATCTCTGAAGTGACGCCATGATTCATTAAATACCTGTTTCCATTCTGCTCTTTTGTCAACTAATGTCTGCAACTGATCGAGCTCAAGCTTTCCCTCTTTGGGTGTAATCTTTTCGCTTAGCTTTGTGATGTAATAATCGCTTCCACTACGGAAGAAAATGTTCTTTTCGTCGTTGCTGATGGCAAAATTACCGATATTGCCGACTTCTTTTTCTTCTTTGGTGGTCATGTCGTAATAATACATTGAGCGCGGTTTGTCCTTTTCGTCGCGTAAATAGTAGAGCTTATGCGACTTGACAGGTATAATGTTTGAATATACTCCGGCAGGTGTAGGCAACTTGAAAACTCGTTCCTGAATATTTGAGAAATCAATATTTACAAGCGGAATATCGTCTTTTTTGTCTCGTTTTTTCTTCTCATCATCTTCAGCCGGCTCGGAGTCATTTTCGAAGATCGCAAATGGATTTACTGTTGTGTCTTGAAGAGTTAATCCAAATACATTAGTCATGTGAGTATATTGAAAGTTGTACTCAAAATTGCCCATACTTGGCTGGAAATTTCGGTCGGAGAGGAAGAGCAAAAATCTTCCGCCGGGAGAGAATTTTGGACTATATGAGCTATACATAGGGCTGGTAACGGGATAAGCTTTGTTTTGCTGAATGGAATATATCCATATTTGTCCGATTTTGGAGTCTGGATAGTCCACATAAGCTATCCATTTACTATCCGGCGACCATTCGAAATCAGAAATATTCCAGATTTTACCTTTTGTAATTTGGGTTTGCTTTTTGGTTACGATATCAATCATTGTAAATGCGCGTGTGTTATCATAGGTTAGCAGCATTTTTGAGTCGGGCGACCATTTAATATTATAGCGGTAAAATTTACCGTTAGTAGTAAGTTGCATTTTGTCGCTTCCGTCGGGTTTCATAAGATAAATCTCGTCATTACCTGATTTATCGCTGATATATGCTATCCACTTGCCATCGGGCGACCATACAGCACTACGATTATGAACTCCCTGTTCGTTTGTCAGATTTTCGATATTACCTTTACTTGCAGGAACAGAATAAATATTGCCGCGTGCAGATATCAAAGCCCTTTTCGCATTAGGTGATAAATCAGCATTGCTGATTCTATTCTTTAGGTTTTCGAGTTTAGGTCTGATTGTTGCGAAATCGCTTTGAATAATAATATCCAATTTCTTAATCTGTTCTGTTGCCAGGTCCATCAGGTAAATATAGCCTCCATTCTCGAAAGCTATATGATTCTTGCCTAATGAGGGGAATTTAACGTCAAATTCTTTAAAATCTGTAATTTTCTTAGTTTGTTTGGTGCTCAGGTCGTAACAAAACAAATTCATCGTAAAATCTTTGTCTGATAAGTAATAAACTTTGTTGCCTGACCAAAGAGGAATAATATCCTGAAATTTATTATTTGTGATATTTTCGGAAGCTCCGGTTTTTAGGTCATAGATTCTGATGTCGTCCGCTTGACCTCCGCTGTAACGCTTCCAAGTCCGGTATTCTCTGAAAATTCTGTTATATGCGATTTTAGAGTTATCAGGGCTTAGCGACGCGAATCCGCCTCTGGGAATTGGAAGCTGCTCGGGCAATCCTCCCGAAATGTTGGCATAGAATAAAGTTCCGCTAAGGTTCCATGCCGCATGCCTGCTACGGTATAGAATTTTCTTAGAGTCGTTTGTCCACTGCATTATTATTTTGTCCGGACCCTGACGCTCTGAGGTGCCTATTTCGTTAAAAGAAAAAGTTATTCTTTTGGGCTCGTCAAATTTGTTTAAATCAAGCGTGTAAATTTCGTTATTACCATCGTATTCAGCAGTAAAGGCAAGTGTTTTGCCATCAGGCGAAAATCTCGGATATCGCTCTAATCCTTCGTGAGTTGTTAGTCTCTGTGCCAAACCCCCACTGATTGGGGCTATATATATATCACCACCATAAACAAATGATACCTGACTCTCAGATGTATTTGGATATCTGAGAAGCCGCGACTCCTGAGCGAATAGTGATGAAATACCTAGAAAAAATATTATTGCTGCAATTCTACTCATTACAACTCCAATTTTTAATTATACAATTTTTAAATCAAACAAAAGTAATACTTTTTATTACGTTCAGCCGGCTATTAAGTTAAAAAAAAATGTGCTATGATCAATTATTTTTTTTTCTGCATCAACATATTGTAACATTTTCTAAAACTATCCGTCCTGAATTTGTAGAATTAATATTATTTTTATTAAGGAGAATTAATCATGAAGATTCAGGTAATTTCGGTACTGTTGTTGTTTGCTCTAATTGTGGGCTCTTGCAGCGACTCTACCTCGCCCTCTCAGACTAACATTTCATTCAGAAGCGGTATCTCTGAATCCAGTGTTTCTGCCTCGGTAAATCCTAAATCTGACGAAGTACAGAGTGGAATTACGGAGATAAAAATCAATACCGTAAGAATATTGCTAAACGAGATTAAGGTAAAGCTTAACAGCGAAGACAAGAAAGTACGTACAGGTCCCGCAGTTTATACTATTACACCCGACTCGCAGTCAGTTGAGTTTGCTAATGCTGATTTGCCAAGCGGCTCTATCGAGCAAATTAAGTTTGAATTCCATAGATTTTCGTCGAGTGAGCTTGCTACTTACCAAAACAACAATACATTCAAAGATTTTGCCACCGCCGACAGATATTCGGTAATAATTACAGGTATCAAAAAAGTTGGTGATACAGAAACTCCATTTGAATATAAATCAAAAATGACTGCTAACTTAACTTACAACATTACTCCTCCTTTGGTGATTGACGACAAAAGCACTACTTATATAGATTTTGTATTTCAACCTGAATTTGTATTCAAAAAGACAGGCGCTCTTATTGACCCCGACGATCCGAAGAACTTTAACGACATTGATAATTTGCTCAAAGATGCTATCAAGGCACTTAAGAAATAAATTTATCTGATTAATTTATAGAAAATCCCTTACCTTTTTTTACAGCAGGTAGGGGATTTTTGTTGAGTGATGATAAGTTGTTTAGTTGTATAATGTTATTAACAATAATTAATTTTAATATTTGCAAATATTTGATTAATTTAGAATTTAAAGATTGCTAAATTTCATACAAACTTTATGTTAAATTGGTTAGATAAAGCTGAATATCCGTTTCAGTCTAATTATTTTGAGATTGACGGTTACAAGATGCACTACATAGACGAAGGTCAAGGTGATGTGCTCTTTTTTTTGCACGGAACACCTTCCTGGAGTTTTGAATATCGAAACCAAATAAAAGAATTATCAAAGAATTACAGATGTATAGCCCCCGACTACATAGGTTTTGGCTTGTCGGACAAGCCCGAAATTTATAATTATTCGACTCTAAACCACAGTATCTCTATCGGCAGACTGATTAAGCACCTGAAAATTGACAAAATGAATCTTGTTCTTCATGATTTTGGCGGTCCTATTGGATTCAATTTTGCGATTAATAATCCCGAAAAAATTGACAACATTGTTGTGATGAATTCCTGGCTTTGGAGCTCGGCAAATGACCCCAAATTCATTAAATTCTCGAAAATTCTGAAAAGTCCATTGCTACCGTTCCTCTACAAATACCTGAATTTTTCTGCAAGATATTTACTGCCTAAATCATTTGGCAGCAAAAAGATAAACAAGCATATCCACAAGCATTACACAAAACCTTTTGCTAACAGTAAAGAGCGAAACGGAACTTTGGCATTTGCTAAATCACTGCTCAACGACCATAACTGGTTCGAAGAATTATGGAATCAGAGAGGAGCCCTCAGAGATAAAAGATTTTTGTTTATTTGGGGTATGAGTGATACATTTGTGGGCAAAAACGAGCTCGATAAATTCTTGCGCGGATTTAATTTAATGTACGAACTTAGGATCAATGAGTGCGGCCATTTTCCACAAGAAGAAGATCCCGAAACTGTCAATGCAGCCATACTTGAATTTTTGAATAATTAACATATTTTTTTTGTGGAGTCCGGAGACCACATTAGAAATAAACGGGGCGATATCCGAAAAGCCTTATGAGTAGGAGTGGGAGATATTATGGAAGAGCAATACAACGCCGAGGTAATGTCGGTAAAAGAATGGTTCATTACAACTTTAATTTTGGCAATACCCATGGTTGGGTTGATTATGCTGTTTGTTTGGGGATTTGGTGCCGGTCACAACCCCAACAAGGCGAACTGGGCTAAAGCTATGTTGCTCTGGTATGCAGTTCTCGTTGCACTGACAATATTTATCTTCTTAATATTCGGAGCAGCTCTGTTTACTACAATGTCCGCATAAATCGGGGAAATAAATTTGACGTATTAACCATAGCCCGCGAATTAATTCGTGGGCTATAATTATGTAAAGAAAACGCATAACCGTTTTAGCTTTTTTCTTTGCCATCAGGATAATATTCACTAATTTTGTAAATTCACTTATCGAGAATTCGTAGATAAGTGGTTTTGATATTGGAAGTGGGTATGTAGTAGTTAACGGCAATTAAAGAAAAAACAACCCTTGTGAAAAATTTACTGCAGAAAAGAAAAAAATGATAGCCCAACCTCCACCCAAAAATAATACGAGTGGATTTCAAGAGATAAAGGGCAGACAACGGTAATAAATTTTAACTTTGACAATTGGAAAATTGAAGTAATAAATGACGACAAAAACAGAAACAAAACAGTTTCAATACGAAATACAAAGCTATCAGGAGGACTGTGTTACAAACATTACCAGCCTTTTTGAAAGCCTTCGCCAAAAAGTGGATTTTGGTGAGGTGCTGACGGCACACCACAAAAAGAACAAATACAATTTTCCGGTTCAAGACACTAAAAACATTGACATAATGATGGAAACGGGAACGGGTAAAACTTTCACGTTTATAAAAACCATTTTTGAACTGAGTAAACATTTCGGCTACAAAAAATTTATCGTTCTTATTCCGACAGTTCCAATCAGAGAAGGAACAAAAACAAACTTAGAGGACACCAAAGATTACTTCAAAAGCTTTTACGCCAACGAGAAAGAAAAGGAAATTGAAACCTTTGTTTACGAAGGTGGAAACATTTCAGCCGTTAGACAATTTATCGGCACTTCGCATTTATCGGTTTTGGTAATGACGCCAAGCTCATTCAGCCACAAAGACAATATCCTAAACCGACCTTTAGAGAGAGAAATTTATGCTCCTAATCTATTTGAAAATAATACAGAACCGCCAAAATCATATTTGGAATGCTTAAAACGCCTAAATCCAATCGTGATAATGGATGAGCCGCATCGCTTTGAGGGTGATGCTTTCAAAAAATACTTTGAAGGATTCGATAATTACTATTTGCGTTTTGGTGCTACTTTCCCAAAAAAGAAAGATAGTTTGCCTTTATCTAATGTTGCCTATGTATTAGACAGCATTTCTTCATTCCGACAAAGTTTGGTTAAGAAAATTGTGGTTTATACGCAAGACGTGGTTGAGAATACAGACACACTCATTGGAATTGAAAAAGTTGGTTCTGTTTATAAAGCTCTGGTTGATAGATTTATTAACGGGGTTACAATAAGACTTAGAGACAAAGATGCACTAGGCGTTGGTGCAGTTTTCAACGGAAAAAGCATAAAGAAAATAAACAAAGACACTATTGTTTTAGCGGACGATACGATTGAAAAAGTTGATTATTCTTTATCGGACGGATCATTGCGGGCAATGATTAAAGAAACAATCAAAATTCACTTTGAAAAAGAAAAAGGATTGTTTGAGCAAGGCATAAAAGCTTTGACCTTGTTCTTTATGGAAAGCGACACCAGTTTATTTCGTGGCGACAATCCAAAAATCAAAACCTTTTTTGAAGAAGAATACAAAAAGCAATACACCGAAATTGTAAGCAAACTTGACCAATCAAGCGACTATTATAAATTCTTGAAGAACGATTTTGACAATGAAAATAATCTGCAAGTTCACAAAGGTTATTTCTCAGGTGATAAAAAATATGCCTCAAAAGCAACAGAGGCAGATAAAGCAAAAGCAGATATTAATGAAATTTTGAGTGATAAAAAGAGATTACTATCGTTTGAAAGTCCTACTCGTTTCATTTTCTCCATTTGGGCATTACAGGAAGGTTGGGACAATCCGAATGTTTTCACCATCTGTAAACTTTCAAATCAAGGAAGTGAAATATCGAAATTGCAACAGATTGGTAGAGGTTTACGCATTTGCGTCAATCAAAACTTACAGCGAAACACGCTTAAAAATCTAAATGACGACCAGGAAGCATTTTGGAAAATCAACAACCTTGATGTAGTCGTTTCAAGCAAAGAACACGGTTTTGTTGAAGCAATTCAAAACGAGATTTTAAGTAATTCATTCCTTATTTCTGAAACATTCACCGAACAAGAACTGATTAAAACACTCAAAGAAAAATCGGGCTTTGATGATGATACCGTAGTTACTTTGGTAGATGATATTTTGAAAGACAAAAAAATGATTGTTCGCAAGGCAATTGTTGACGGACAAAAGATTTACGAAAAATCGCCTGAGTTTTCAACTATTCTTAAAGAACAAAATTTGCCTGAAGAA
Source organism: bacterium (assembly GCA_024711295.1). Lineage (GTDB taxonomy): Bacteria > Bacteroidota > Ignavibacteria > Kapaibacteriales > UBA2268 > JANJTB01. The sequence goes on from JANJTB010000012.1 coordinate 23,516, forward strand.
CAAGTAAAAGCAATAGAAAGTTTGTTTGCAACCGATACAAACACATACGTTCAGAAAGCCGAGAAGAAAAAAGAGAAAAAGAAAGTTTTCATAAAGGCAACGCATTTGCAAGAGTTTCAAAACCTTTGGAACGCTATCAATAAAAATGCTTTCTATGTTTTAGAAACTTTGACCGCAGAGCAGGAAAGCAAACTGATACAAAACATTAAAACTGAAATTGAAGCCGTAAACATTGAAGAAATTATGTTACAAACCATTCGTGCAGAACTGAACGTAAACAAAATTGGCGAGCAAGGAGCAATTACAGAAAAGCTAACCGACACCGTTTCATACAAAAGCAAAGTTGATTATTTGGAACTGGTTCGAACGCTATCAAACAACACGAAAACGCCAATTTCTTTTGTTGTAAAGGTTTTCAATGCTTTGAGTGATGATTTCAAAACCAAAATGCTCTGCAACAATCCTGAACAGGCACAAAGACAAATCTCCGAAATAATCAACAATAGCTTAATTACAATGCTCAAGGCAAACATTAAGTATGATGGAATTAACGGAACAGGTTTGCCCAATGTGTTCAAAACAGAAAAAGGAAAAACATACTTAGACACAGGAAGCGTAGGCAAATTTCAAAAAGACATTGCAGGCGATTTCAATTTAAAAGCCAAATGGGTATTTGAAGAAGTGATTGAATACGATAGTGATTTTGAGCTAAACATTGTAGAGAATGACACCGATATGGATGAAATTGAAATATTCGGCAAACTTCCACGCCTAAAAATCAAAACACCTTTGGGTGATTACAACCCCGATTTTTGCTATGCTATTAAAAGCACCGAAGGCAACAAGGTTTTCCTTGTGGTAGAAGCCAAAGGATATAATTTGCTTACCGATGTTCCAGAAAAAGAACAAGTCAAAATTGACTTTGCTAAAAAATATTTTGAGGCATTAGGCGAACACTACAAAGACCAAAAAATTAAAATTTCATTTAAAGAACGTATTAACAAAACGCAATTAGCGGCATTGATAAATAACGGATAAAACAATGGAGCAAAATATTATCATATATAATACTACAGATGGAAAAGCAAAGGTTACTTTGTACGCCAAAGATGGTTCGGTATGGATGAACCAAAACCAGCTTTCTGAACTTTTTGACACCTCAAAGCAAAATATTGGTCAACATATCGCAAGCATATTAGATGACAATGAGTTAGATGCTAATACAGTTGTAAAGAATTACTTTACAACTGCTTCTGATGGCAAACAATATGAAGTTATGTTTTATAGTTTAGAAATGATTTTGGCGATTGGGTTTAGGGTACGTAGTAAAAGAGGTACACAATTTAGAATTTGGGCTAACCAAAACCTAAAAGAGTATATGATAAAGGGATTTGTAATGGACGATGAACGGCTTAAAAATCCTGATGGACGACCCGATTATTTTGATGAATTGCTTGAAAGAATTCGCGAAATACGAACTTCCGAAAAACGTTTCTATCAAAAAGTTAAAGATTTGTTAGCATTGAGTAGTGATTATGATGCTACCGATAAAGCAACCCAAATGTTTTTTGCTGAAACTCAAAATAAACTCATATTTGCCGTAACAAAACAAACTGCTGCAGAATTAATTGTTTCAAGAGCCGATGCTAATGCTCCGAATATGGCTCTTACATCATGGGCTGGCAGTAAAGTTAGAAAACAAGATATAATTGTTGCTAAAAACTATTTGAATAAGGATGAAATTGATACCTTAAACCGTCTGACAATTATTTTTCTTGAAACTGCCGAACTGAGAGTAAAAGAACGTAAAGACATAACACTTAATTTTTGGCGGGAGAACGTGGATCGTATATTGCAATTTAACGATAGAGAAGTGCTAAAAACAGCCGGTTCTATTTCTCACAATCAAATGGAAGAAAAAGTAAAACTTGTGTACGAGAAGTTCAATACTAAACGAAACGAATTTGAGGCAAAACAAGCAGATTTAGAGGATTTAAAAATTTTAGAAGAAAAAATTAAGAAGAAAAAATGAGTGAACAAGAATTTTTACAAGCAGGATATACGGTTGTTGGAACAGAAAACAACGAAAACAAATTATTGAGTTTTCTGAAAGAGAACTACCCTAACGTAATCCGTGACACCGAGATAAATTTAGAAGAACTAAAAGCCGTTTTGGGTTTACCCATTGACGAAAAGGTAAACGGTTACGGTTTAAACTTTGTAGGCAGAAACTTTGCCCGAGCTAAATATGCTCAAAAGACAGAAAAGGAACTACGCCTGAATAATACGCTGAGCAAGAATATTGACACAACAGAAAACTTGGTACTAAAAGGCGACAACCTCGACAGCCTGAAAATCCTGAAAAATCATTACAGCGGAAAAATAAAATGTATTTACATAGACCCACCTTACAATACCGATAAAGATGAATTTGTTTATCCAGACAAGTTCGACAAAGAAGAAGCTGAAGTATTAGGTTTGGCAAACTTGAGTGAAAGCGATTTTGCAAGAATGGACTTTAGCTTTAAAACTAAAAAGAGCCATAACGGTTGGCTGGCGTTTATGTATCCTCGTTTATTATTAGCAAGAGATTTATTGAGCAAAGACGGAGTTATCTTTATCAGCATTGACGACAACGAACAAGCCAACTTAAAATTACTTTGTGATGATGTTTTTGGAGAAGAAAATTTTCAGACCGTTTTAAATATTCAAGTAAGATATGCTGATAAAAGTTTAAATGAAGAAAAACCCTTTAAGCCTTTACTAGAATATATTTTAGTTTATTCTAAAACAAATTTGTTTTCTCCTGACCGCCCTATAGACGAATACACTTCTGATAAGTTTATTTTTGAAATTGAAGAAATTGGTGTAGGTTCGGAATTTAATATCGGAAATCAATTAGTTAAAATATTTAAAAAAGGTCAGTGGAAAATTATTAAGCACGAAGATGGAGACAATAAAAGATTAAAAGAAACTTGGATAACTGGAAGCATTTATAGCACGATGAGCTATGGAAAGGTATTTCAAAAGGTAGTTGAGCCTCGTATATCAGAAGACGGATTAGGATGTTTATATAAGGTATTTGGAAGAGGTGAAGACGGTTTAGGTTATAGGTATTACACGGGTCCTCAAAAAGCCAATGCTACAAAAGGAAAAATGTATTCAGGAATGCCGTTAGATAGAGTTGAAGAAATGAAAACAGAACAAGGAGCAATTCGATACACACCAATCCCAACCTTTTATGATTATAGTGCAGATTTTGGAAATATAAGACACGAAGGAGGCGTAGGGTTTAATAGTGGTAAAAAACCAATAAAAATGATAAAACAATTATTAGAATGTTCTGTATTTATCGATAAAAATGCAACTGTCCTTGACTTCTTTGCAGGTAGCGGGTCAACAGGTCACGCTGTAATGCAGTTAAATTCTGAAGACGGAGGCAATCGTAAATTTATTTTATGCCAGATTGATGAACCAATCAAAGAAGACAAAAATGATTATCAATTTTGTATAGAAAACAATTTGCCTCCCGTAATTTCAAGCATAACCATAGAACGTTTAAAACGTGCAGGTGAAAAGATTGCTAAAGAGCAAGAGGAAAAAAATAAGAAAAAAGATTGTGAGTTAGATTTTAGTATGGTTGCAGAAGAACAATCAAGCTATTATTCTAAAAGTAGTTTAGATCTTGGATTTAAAGTATTTGACAGCGCAGATGCACCAAAACTTAAAGTTGACGACAAAGGGCAAATTTCAATAACTGAAAATGAAACAGACGCTTTAAGTCGTATTTACAATATGATTTTTACGGTTGGTTTAGACGAGCCAACACAAGTTCCCGAAGAAGTTGTAAAAGATTGCATTTACAAAATCAGCAACCATTACTACATAACCAACAGCGAGAAAATCACAAGTGACGATTTCTCAAATGCCATTAAAAACGGCAAAGTATTTATTGACGGTTGGACAGCCAGCCTAAACGGAACATTGCAGAATTATAAAGAAGATGTGAAGATTGTGTTTTAGAGCCAAAACTTGCCAAAGAGTATGCCTGTCCTTACGCATAAGTGTCAGATATTCAATACTTTACCACCACCACCCACCCAAATAGCAGAGCACAAAAAAAGGGGTATGTGATGTTGGGTTTATTGGTAGTTTAGTGTTCCTGCAAGTATGTTTAGCTCTACTTCGCTAAGCTTGGCATCAATCAATGACTCATTAATTCTCAGTTTTGAGCGGTTAAGATTGAGCTGTGCCTCACGCAACTCGACCGAAGTAATTTGCCCCATATCATATAGTTCTTTGGTGCGCAGGTAGTTTTGCTCTGCCGCATTTAGATTATCAATATCCATTTTGTGTATATTCATTTTCTCCTGCAAAGACTCGTAATTATTAATGACAGCCATATCAATCTGCGTGCTTACCATATCTATCGTAATGTTGTTTATCTCAGCGAGCATCTTCGAATTTTCTGCCTGTATAGTGCTTTTCTGACCATCAAAGATGTTCCAGCTTAGGTTTAGCCCTGAATTCAGTCCGTATGACTGATTGACAAGTATAAATCCTGCATCGGCATCCGACCTGTTGAAGTTGTATCCGAGTGTGAAATTAAGTTTAGGCATAAAAGTAGTCTTTATCAGCTTGTAGTCGAGCTCGGTAATTTGCTTACTTTTTACCTGCTGAAGAATTAAGTTATTTGTTTTACGTGCTAAATCTCGATATTCCTGCAAGTCTTTTTTTGCATTGAGGTTTACGGTAGAATCAATTTCAATTTCAGAACTAAATTTTTCACCTAAAAGGAATTGCAGCAATCTTACGGTATTGTTGAAATTAATCTGAGCTCTTTTGAAATTGGCGCTGTCGGTATTTAAGTCCACCTGTGCTCTTAGTATTTCGACACCTGTAGCACCGCCATATTCCTGTCTGTTTTTGAGCCGTTCGATACGTTTTGAGCTAAGCAGAATACTCTCGTTGAGCACATCAAGATTTTTGTCGAGCAATATCAGGTTATAGTATGCTTTAGCAATATCTCTGACAGTATTATCTATAGAAATCTTAAACTCGATATCAGATTTATTTTTCAGCTCTTTTAACTTTTCATAGTTGATAAACATTCCAAGGTCGTCGAGTATAGTCCATGATAATTGAACCCCACCGTTCACGGTTTTTGACACATTGCCCGACTGTTCGATTCTCTGACCTGTGACCAAATTTATGAAAAGGTCGGTATTGGAATAATTATAGCCACCGTTGACATCAATCCGTGGCAGCATTCCGGCATTCCCCGGGGATACATTATTCTCGGCAATACGTGTTGTTACTTTTGCCATCTTGATGGAATGGTTCCTCAGCAAAGCCCGCTCTACCGCATCCTTGAAAGTAATTTTCTCTGCAGAACTCAGTTGCAAAGCATTTATAAACATTATTCCGATAATTATATATATTAACTTCATAAGTTTTATTAATCCATATATTCTTTAATTTGCAATTCCTCTTTGATTGCCGGCTCGAGTGATTCTCTTTCTGGCTTTTTGCCTGTCCAGAGCCATTTGGCACCTCTTTTAGCATCATTGAGTAAAACCAATAATACAGGCAAAAATACCAATACGAAAAATGATCCTATTGTCAGACCAAACGCAAGTGATATAGCCATAGGGATCAGGAACTTTGCCTGAAGACTTTTTTCAGCAAGTAGTGGCGCCAATCCCAGCACCGTAGTTCCAGTAGTTAGCAAAATTGGACGGAAACGGTTGATACCTGCTGCATAAATAGCATCAAAATATGCCATTCCATCTTTGAGGTAACCATTAAATGTATTAATATAAACGATGGAGTTATTTACCACTACGCCAATCAATGCTATAATTCCGTATATTGACATAATATTTACGGGCGTACCCATAAAATAATGCCCCCATATAGCACCGATAATACCCAGTGGCAATAAACCAAGTACGATTAACGCCTGACTAAATGAACGGAAGCTGAGCACTATCAGGAAAAACATCATGATGAATGCCAGACTGAGCCCTGTTCGGGCAGTATTTGCCATTTTCATTACTTCGCGTCGCTGCCCGGACTCTACTGTAGAGATGCTCGGGAATCTTGCAAATATCGGTTCCATGATTTCCGTGTTAATTTTTTGAAGTACAGGCGGAACTTCAGCGTTTTGGTCCACCATGTCGGCTTCGATAGTAATTTCCCTTTTTCCGTCAATATGGTTAATTACAGTTTTGCCTCTTACAATTTCGTATTCGGCAACTTCTCTGAGTGGATAGCTGTTGCCGTTTGGCAGGTTAATCCTCATATCTTCCCACTTGCCGATCATATCACGGTCTTCGGGTGAATATTTTACCCAAACTTTAATTTCATCATTTCCGCGTTGTAATCTTTGAACTTCATCACCAAAGAATCCCTGGCGTATTTGTCTCAATACTTCCAAATTGCTAAGCCCAAGCATATAAGCACTCTCTTTTAGCTTTACTTTTATTTCGCGCATACCGAGCGGGTCGTTATCGGTAATATTGCCAATCTCGGGCATTCTGGATAATTGTTCTTTGATTTTTATCTTTGTGCTGTCCAGATCTTCTAAGTCAGGGCTTACCAGAGAGAGAGAAACGGGCTTTCCGAATATCGAGCCACCGCCGAATGTTATGGTTTCGGCTTCATATAAAGGACCTACCTTATCGCGTATCATATTCGAAATTTTAAATGATTCCAGGTTTCTTTCTTCACCGTTCAAAAGACTCACCTGAATAGTTGCGTCATTTGAATTGCCGTTGCTTGCAACCATTCCTTGCGGTCCTCTGAAACTACCGGGACCAGCCCCTATATGCTTGATAACATTTCTGATAACCTGCTGACCATCTTTACGCTTGGCTGTAAGCTCTTCGTTGACCTCCCAAACAGCTTTTTCGATTCTTGCAGCGATTGCCTCTGTTTGTGTTTCTCTTGTACCGGCAGGTAATGAAAGTTTAATCTCGAAGGCATCACCGTCAATAAACGGGAAAAATGTAAACTTGATATGCCCTCCTGCAAATCCGCCAACCGTTAGTATGGTAATCATAATCATTATTGCTACAGCAATTGCCTTGTGCTCAACAAAGAATTTCAGTGAATTTTTGTATAACACATCTCTTGGATATTCCAGAAATTTGTTCAAAAACTGCCTGACTTTGTTCTCTTTATGATTACCTCTTAGTGCTTTTGAGTGTGAAAGATGAACAGGCAACAGCAATGCAGCTTCCAATAATGAAATGATAAGTGCAACAATAACAACAAATCCCATATCTTTCATGCCAGCACCCGAGCGTCCATCAAGGAAAAAGAAAGGTATAAACATTGCAATAGTTGTAAGTACAGAGAAAATAACAGAATCCATCACTTCGAGTACACCTTTGATAGCTGCATCGAATGGCTTCATGCCCTTTTCGTAATTCTGGAATATTTGTTCGGCAACCACAACACCGTCATCAACTAAAATACCTACCACAATGATACATCCGAACATTGAAATTACATTAATCGTGATGCCGAACATATATCCAACGAGGAACATACCTAAAAATGAAAACGGGATACTTAGTGCTACCCAAAATGATAACCTGATATTTAAAAACAAAGAAAGACCAAGTATAACAAGTATTGCACCCTGTCCGCCATTGCTAAGGAGAGTGTCAATTCGCTCAACCAGTGACTCCGTAAAATCGTCAACAATTACTGCCTGATATGTACTTTTTTTATTATTAAATTGTTCAATGTAAGTTTTTACATTTTCTGTAATTTTGAGAATATTTTCACCCTGCAACTTGCTTACGGTGAATATGACTGCTCTTTTTCCGTTTATGAAGCTTTTATTTGGAGACTCTTCCCAGTCATTTTCAATCCTTGCAACGTCTCTTATTCTAATTACCTTTCCGTCAGCTTGAGATTTTATTACAACATCCTGCAATTCCTCGGCATAGTATTTACGCTCTTTCATTCTGATAATAATCTCTTCATCAAGCGTTTTTACCGAGCCTGCAGTGATTTCAATATTAGCAGTTCTGAGGGCTCTCGAAATATCATCAAAGGTAAGTTTGTAAGCTCTGAGCGAAGTTTCATTAACATAAGCAGTAATATTTTCGGGGGGATATCCCGTAATTGTAACCTGAGATAAACCGGGAATAGCTCTGAGGTCGTCTTCAACTTTCTTTGCCATAGATTTTAATGATGTTAAGTCGTCAACACCAAATATTCCGAAGCTGATGGCAAATTCTGTTGCCGGTGCTTTTGCTACCACAGGCGGTTCGATGCCTGCAGGGAATGAGTTTATTCTCTCCACGGCATTCTTAACATCCTGAAGCACTTCATCAGTATTGTAACTGCGAAATACTTCAATCCCCATAGCACCGAAATTTTCGCGTGAATTTGATGAATACCTGTCTATACCCTGTATGCCCTTAAGATTATCTTCAATTTTTTGTATAACACCCTGTTCGATTTCCTCCGGTGATGCTCCCGGATAAACCACGCTTATGGATATCATATTGCTGTCGAGCTCAGAGAAAAATGATGTTCGCATACTAAATATCGAAATTAAGCCGAAAGCCAATATGAGTATCTTAATTACGTAAGCCCAAATCGGATGTTTAATAAAATATGTTATTAATGATTTCATTTTTGCCTGACTAATTATATGACTGAACTTTCATGCCCAACACAGGATTTACCAAAGCATCAATTATTACTTTTTCTCCGATTTGTGGACCACTTATATACGCTTCGTTTTCCGATAATGCAAGTACTTTAATATCTCTTCGTTCAAGTTTTCCGTTATTTTCAACATAGACAAAGCTGTTGTTGACGAGTGCTTTACGTGGTAATACAAATGATGCAGGGATATTTTTGCCTGATATTTCGGCTAACATATACATACCGTCACTAAGCTCTGATCCGCTTACCTGAATATATATCTTAACAGTCTGTGTGGCTGGGTCGAGTGTTGAACTTTTTCGGATAAGACTGCCATTGTACTCCTTATTGTCACCCAATACTTTAATCTGAGCTCCCGGACTGATTAAATCAGCATCGGCAGGACTCAGTGATATTTCGAGCTCGAAAACTCCTGTTCCTGCAATTTCACCAAGCTTTTGCCCTACCCTTACAAGAGTTCCGGGCTCAATCATACTCATAGTAACAACGCCATCAAATGGTGCTCTGATAATATATTTAGACAATCGTACTTCCAGATTTTTGATGGCATAATACTGGCTTAGGACCTTGCGTGCAGCTAGAAAGAATTTTTCCTTGCCTTGTTCATATCCGGGCAATTCAGGTAATGGTTTATTTATATCAATATTTTCGGTAAATTTTACCCATTTATTATATGCTCCCGGAAATTCAAGCTTAATATCAGGTAGTGCGACAGCCATCAAATTCAGAAATTCGCTCTTCTGTGCATTCAACTGAAATCTGAACTCTTCGTTGTCGAGACTCATCAATATTTCACCTTTGCGGAATGAATTTCCTACTTTGAATCTATTAGTATTGAGGTCTAATGTACCCTGTACTTCCGAGAATATTTCAGCTGAATTTTTTGAATTAAGTCTCCCGCTCGGTGTTATTCTGAACTTATTATCAGAATATGATGCTGCTATTACTTTTACATACTTTACAGCATCCATCTTAACCAGAGAGGGCTCTTTTGCTTTCTTTGCAGTCATCATCTTAAACATCACAAACGATAATGCGATTATGATTACAAATCCTGCCAGGCTTATTATCAGTTTTCTGTTCATACAATTTAAATTAATTATAGTTTTAAAATAGTTGCATATACAACCTATTCCGACAGATTTTCATAAATTCTGCGGAGATAGGATTTCAGAGTTTCAAGTTCATTTTCGGTAAATCCCAATGATGCTTTCTTATTCAGATTTAGCACCAACGGTGTCAGTTTTGAGCGTAATTCTTTACCCTTATTGGTCAGATAAATGAATTTATTCCTTTTATTGTTCCTGTCCGGAACCCTAACCAACAAATCTTTCTTTTCAAGTGTATCTATAAGCCGAGTTACAGTGGTTTTTTCTTTGTATATCATTTTGGTTAGCTCTTGCTGCTGACAGCCATCTTTAATCCAAAGCATCATCAGTATAGACCACTGTGCGTGGGTGATATCATGCCCATTCTCATTGAAAATTTTGGTTACGGAATTTCGCATCGAATTGGATACAAATGCAACAAAAAAAACTACTGAATTATGCAAATCCTTTAGGTCTTCGACGTGTATTTCAATATTTGGATTACAAATCTCTTCGCTTTTCTGCATCTTCTTTGATAGTTGTATTTACAACTTTGTAATTGACATAAATAAAAAATTCTTATTGTTGATATTTCCCATTTTTTGAATCGCAATTGAATATAATCAAAAGATTTATCTATAATTCGATAAGAGAAATATATTTTTTTCTGTTAAATTCAAAATCAAAATTTTGATTATTGTGAATATTGGCTCTGATATTTTTGATTATGTCGGGTTTTTTTACAGCATCAATCAGAATTTCATAAAGATTATCTAAATTATAAAATACCGAAGAATCGCAAATATCCGGATACTGCAAAAAATACTCGTGACACATCAGAGGGGCATTATTAGCATAGGCAAGCAAATAAGTTCCGCTGGTTTTGTTTGTGCTGTAACTTTCAAAATTACCCTTGCCCGGGTGAATCAATGGAGCAAATAAGTCTGCCTGCATCACATAATCCCTGAATACACTATTTTCGACAAAGTTATCGAACAAAACAAAATTTGATGATAGAGAGTTAGCAGTAAGAAACTCCTTAATCAAAGCCCCTGCACCATTCTTATGCATTGATTTGCCTAAGAGAATAATTTTTAAATTCGTCGGCAAAGATTTTCCTTTAATTGAATCAAGGAATGTAAGGTAATCGCGTCTATCTTTCTCTACCAACCCGGGTATAACCAGCCAGAATTCACCTTCCGGTTTGCGAACAGTAATCTCATGTTTGGGATACTTAATGGGATAAATATGCTCGTTTTTTATATCTGCGTTATTGCCGGAATTTTCCCAGATATATGGTGCTAGAGTGAACATTTTTTTTATTTTCGGTTTGATAATTCTATCGAAAGTAAAGCTGTTACCGGTCAGATTTCCGGCATTGTGGATTATCCCCGCAACAGTGGTTTTGCCAAAAGGGAATAGGCAAAAATTCCTTACGGGTGTACCTTCGATTGTATTCAAAATAACTTTATCTATCAGATTACTCTTTATAAATTGCCAAGTTTTGTAAATCTGATAGAAATTGGCTGATTGCCCCTTGCCGAAGTCCAGAAATAGTTTTGAATCAATATTATCGTAATTACTTACTCTATCTTCAAGTTTTCTGTTTGAAATAAAATAAGTCCGGTAACCAGACCGTTTCAAAAATTCGAACTGCCCGTATAATATATCATCATGAGAATCACCAAATTCACAAATCGCAGCTTTTTTGTTCATATTTCTGATTATTTATATCAAGGGTTAATAAATCTAATTAATTGATTAACATAGATTTGTAAAAATAGTGAAAAATACTTGAATATTAACCTAAAAAACCTTGATTACATAATGATTTCCATTAATCATCACTGGGTATTTTTAATAATCATAATATGCTAAAAGCAAAATAAATGAAGTTCTAATCCGTAACAAATATAATTGTATTTACTTGTAAATATAACAACAATATGTATCAAGGTTGTAACTTTTTAAGTTCTTGTGTTTATTAGTAATACAATATAAAAGTAATTTGAAAAAAGTAAATAATTTTGTTGATTTATATTTGTTAAGGTCTTATGATGTTTAGAAAGTACATCTTTTTTCTGCTGATGTTGAATATCTCTGTAAGTACAGAATTATTCTCATTATGGCAACCTTATAACGTTCCTGATTATATTCGTGCTGATTATTTCGAACGTTTCCCTGATTTTTATAAATACCCTATAAACGGTAAGTTAAAGTATTACGAGCCTACCGCAGAGGATTTAAAATTTGTACCAGCCGAGACAAGTTTATTGTCGAGTGACGGTATCGAAGTAATTAATTTGTCCTCATCATTCCCAAATGCCAAAACTGAAACATGGATGGCAATAAATCCTTTCAATCCTGATAATCTTATTGCAACATGCAATGATAATGCTTATCTTGGCGGATTTGACGGATTCAGAATGACTGCATTTGTATCAAAGGATGCCGGACGCTCATGGACACACCGTCCTACTCCATCTAACCGTGGCGAGTGGTTTACTCCTTCAGGCAATGCGGCAACGATATTCGATCCGGGTGTTGGCTTTGATTCGAAGGGCAATGCATATTACATTTACGGATTCTCCGAAACAAGCTGGGGAAGCGAGGATAAAGATACCGAGCAAAATGGTGTATTTATAGTAAAATCAACAAATGGCGGCGAAACATGGGATGCATTAAAGAATGGCTCAGAAAAGGGTATTCAGGCAATTACCACTGACGCATTCCGTACATCAGGCAATCCATTCCACGACAGATATACCATCGGTGTGGATGCCAGCCCTACATCTGCTTACAAAGACCACTTATATGTAACTTGGAGAGTATTCCGTGGTGTGGAAGGTATCGTTTACAGCAAGTCATCTGATGGCGGCGAAACATGGACTCCTTATCGCAGATTAGCTCCTAACGGGCAGGCTCCTCAGCCTGTAACAGGTCCTAATGGTGAAGTTTATATCACTTGGATTGATGCTGATATGAACAATTATGCCAAAGCTATGTTTTTACGCTCGTTCGATGGTGGCACCAACTTCAGCTCGCCACTCGAAGCTCAGAGAGTAATCAGCGTAGGCGACAGACATCCTGTAAGCTACAGATTCGTATTAACTAACAAACAAAATATTCGTGTGTCATCTGTACCTCAACTTGCAGTTGACAATTCAAACTCACCTTACAGAGGAACACTTTATATCGTTCAGGCAGGACGTGATAATACAGGTGGTCCTTACGGTATATACTTGGCAAAATCAACAAATCAGGGCACAACCTGGATAAAGAATGTTCGTATTGACAATGCTACACGCAGAAATGACATGTTCTTTCCAAGTATATCTGTTGACCCTGTTACCGGACTTATAGCAGTATTATATTATTCTTCACAGAATGACCCCGACAACGTAGGCGTTGACGCATATATCGCCTTGTCGAATGATGGCGGCGAAACATGGAAAAACATGAGAGTAAGCCCTAACACAACTTACCTCCGTGCTCCGAATACGGTTTTTGCACAGGGTGGTGAAGGCAATGTTTATTGGGGAGATTATACTCACGTCGTTGCTTACAACAATAGAGTTTATCCACTCTACTGGGCACCAACTGCCGAAAATTACCTATACTATTCAACTGCTCTATTTACTGCATTTATCTCTCCTGCTCCACAGCAGCCTTTCAATCCTGATTTTCTGACTATGACAGGACCTCTAAGATTAAAACTTACTTGGACACATCCGACTAAAAATCTTTTAGGTGAAAATTTAGGCAATTTCAAGATAAATGTTTACAAAGGTGATAATAAAATCGGCGAAGTAAACAAGAATCAAACTCCTGAATTTTTTGATAATGATGTAGTTTACGGACAAAAATATACCTACTACTTAGAAACAGAGTCAGATAATGGTTTGAAAAGCTCTAAGACTGAGTTAACGGCTACTGTTGGCGGCAATCCTAAGCCAAAAGCTCCGACCGAGCTTACATGGCGTCCGGCTGCAAATGGCGTTACATTGATTTGGAAAAATCCTTCACAAACTATAAATGATGAACCTTTCTTAGATGGATTAAAAGTTGCCGTTTATGATGCTTCGACTAATACACTGATAGAAACATTCGGCTCATCAGAATTTACTGCAGGTAATACAGCAAGCCATACAGTTGCTCTCGAAACAAACAAATTCTATGATTTGAATATCAAAGTTGTTGGCGTTAGAGGTACTGTTGAGACAGAGTCAGATTTTTCTGCTACTCCTGTTATAGCTTATGCCGGAACACCAAAAACCGAGCTTGAAGAAACTTTCGATATACCTCAGGCAAGAGTTCCTGCTTATGTTAAAGGTAAATGGAATGTGACTACAAGCAAGAGTGTATCTGCTCCGAATAGCTTTACAGACTCACCTGACGGAAATTACTCTGCAAATGCAAATGAGTTTTTCATTTTGGCGCCGGTTATTTTATCATCAGGCAAATCAACTATTAGTTTCGACCACATTGCTCTTATTGACACATTGGTTAGAATTGACAACCAAAATGTTCCAAGACTTGATTATGGCGAAATAGCTTATTCTGAAGATTTTGGCCAGACTTGGAAATTATTGAAATGGGTAAATAAGAATTCATCAGAAGACTTCATTATCAATAATCTCGAAGCAAGTAAATGGCAAAACTTAGCTTTCAATTTAAGCGGAAATGTTGGTGATACTATCTTGTTCAGATTTACATTATCATCAAACGATTTCAGAAATACTGACGGCTGGTACATTGACAACATCAAAATTGATGACAGACCATCATCAGTAAACTACAATCTTGAAGAAATGTCATTGATTTCTGTTAGCCCAAATCCTGCAAAAGATTTTGCAAGAGTAGGCATACGCACAGCCGTTGATTCTGATATCAGAATTGAACTTTTTGATGTGTTGGGCAACAAAATTATCAGTGAATTTTTGCCGTCTCAGTCAGCAGGAGAACTTATCAAAGAATATAATCTTTCAGATCTCGCTAACGGCATGTATTTTTATAGAATAAGCACCGGAAATTACTTCAAAACTATTCCTATAAATGTAAGTAAGTAATTTTTGAACCAATAGTACAATAAAAAGCGGTAAAATTATAATTAATTTTTGCCGCTTTTTTTAATTTCAGTAGTTTTGTAAACCATTTTATCAGCAACTTAAATTATTTATAATGGCAAAGACTTCAAAAAGTAAGAAAAAAACAGAACTAACAGATACTTTAGCGGATGAACAAACGATTGCGGTTGTCGAAACCGGAGCAAAATCATCCGGCAAAAAATCTGTTCGAAAAGTAAAGCCAGAAATTTCGGAGCAAACGGTTCAGGTTAACGATACAGTTAAAAATAAGCAGGAGACTCCCGAAAATGATAATCCGGCATCTGTGACGGAAGTGCGATTAAAATCTAAACATAAAAAACCGAAGAAGATTGACGGTAAACCCTTAGATAAGAAAATTGACGACACAATACCAGGTAAACCACAAGGCAAAGCTGACGCTGAAATTAAACCGGAAGTGAAGGTCCCTGTTCAGGAAACTCCAAAAGATACTGTTGCTCTGACACCCGATAGTGATAATACTATCGTAAGAGGCAAGAACTATCACAAAAATAAAAAGCTTAAGAAGATTGACGGTAAACCCTTAGATAAGAAAATTGACGACACAATACCAGGTAAACCACAAGGCAAAGCTGACGCTGAAATTAAACCTGAAGTGAAAGTTACTGTTCAGGAAACTCCAAAAGATACGGCTACTCTGACACCCGATAGTGATAATACTATCGTAAGAGGTAAGAACTATTATAAAAATAAAAAGCGCAAGGAGAACATCAAAAGAAAGCTCGAACAAAAAAAACTTGCAGAAATTGATGCCCAAACTGAAGAGATAAATACAGTGGTTGCCGATGAATTACCTGTTGAAAATGTTGTGAGCCAAACTGAACCGGAAACAACATCAACTCAAAATAAGCATAATTCTCAAAAGCAATCTCCTAAAAAGCAAAAAAATCAACCTCAAAAGAAAGAAGAGACAAATAAGCCAAAGCTGCTTACCCAAACAGACAGAAAAAATAAAGATAAGAATACTAAAAAAACTGCACCACCAAAGGTTAAGAAGGAATTGCTTTATTCGATTATGCCTGAGAAAAAGCAGCTCACCAAAAAGCAGTTATCTAGCGAAGTATTAATGAAATTCCTCGAAAATGTTGAGGACTACTTGCGCAAAGAAGCTTATATTGAGGCAGGCGGAAAGCTGCTTGTGGCTGTCAGTGGAGGTGTTGACTCGGTTGTTTTGATGGATTCACTGTCGTACCTGGCTGATAAGATGAAGTTTACACTTTATGTTGCACACTTCAACCATCAATTACGCGGGCTCTCGTCTGATAATGATGAGTCATTGGTCAGACAGATTTGTAAAGATTACAATTTGCATTTTTATAGCGGTACAGGCAATGTTAAACATTATTCCACTAAGAACAGTTTGTCAATTGAGCACGCTGCAAGAATTTTGAGATACAACTTTTTCGAAAGAACCGCAAGAAATATTAATGCTGATATAGTTGCTACTGCACATACCGAAGATGATTTGGTAGAGACATTCTTTATCAACCTATTCAGAGGAAGTGGTTTGACAGGTCTTAGCAGTATGCCTTCGAAAAGAAAGTTTGTTAAGAATGTCACTTTGGTCCGACCATTTTTGCAGTTCAATAAAGCTGAATTGTATCAGTATGCCGAAATCAGAAATCTGAAATGGAATGAAGATGAAACCAATTCCCTTTTGAATTATACACGTAACAAAATTCGTCACGACTTGATTCCAAAGCTGAAAAATGAATATAATCCTTCAATAATTCAGACCATAAACCGCACTGCAGAGTTGATTCAGGGAGCAGATGAAGTAATAAAGGATTTCGTTGTAAAAACTGCACCTAATATTATCGAAGAGTCGAGCAACGAGAAGTTTAGTCTTAAGATTAATATGCTGCTGACATTGAACAGATTTATGCAGGGCGAAGTTTTGCAATATGCATGGAGCAAATATTTCAGATTGCAGCCTATGTCATTGGCAGTTATTGACAGAATTTTGGAACTTACCGACAAACAAACTGGCAGTATTTGCGAGATTTCTTCCGCGTATTTTGTTCTCAGAGACAGGAATAACCTGATTTTTGCTAAAAGAGCCAAAGAAGTCTCTACTTCGTTGATTATCGAAAAGCCCGGTGTATATAAATTGGGCAAAAATAAGCTGGAGATTACCGAGGTACAATGGCAGGATGTCAAGTTTAGCGAAGATAAAAATGTAGAGTACATACCGGCGGATATGGCATTGCCTTTCCTCGAAATTCGTAACAAACGCGAAGGAGATATTTTCCACCCCTTGGGTGCTCCAGGCGAGATGAAACTGAGCGATTTCCTTACCAACGAAAAAGTATCATTGATAGATAAGACTAATGTATTGATTCTGACAAACAGAATTCATGTTTTGTGGGTGTTGGGATATAGAATCAGCGAAAAAGCAAGAGTCGGCAAAAAGACTTCAAAGATATACAGATTAAGATTATTAAGTAACGAAAAATAATATTTTGTAGGAGAATTATCATGCAGGAAGAAAAAATTATTATTAAGGACAAGCGATTCAGAAAGTTTATTGAGAAGTCCGAAATTGATAATGCAGTACACAAAATTGCAAAGAGAATAAATGCCGACTACGAAGGCAAAACTCCTACATTCCTTGTAGTACTGAAAGGTGCTATGCCGTTTGCAGCCGACCTAATACGATATGTAAATTTACCCTGCGAACTCGAAGTGATGAGTGCCAAGAGTTATGGAACAAACATTAGCTCGTCGGGTGAAGTAAAACTTGCTGATTTTGGAGTAAAATTTGCCGGAAAAGATATAATAATCGTTGAGGATATTGTTGACACTGGTCTTACTCTCAAGGCACTTTATAACAACATCAATGTTCACAATCCTGCTTCGCTGGCAGCGGCGGCTATATTATCCAAGCCCGACTCCCGCGAAGTGGAAGTAGATTTGAAATATACAGGAATAGAGATACCGCCATATTTTGTTGTTGGATATGGACTTGATTATGCTGAATACGGTCGAAATTTACCCGATATTTACATACTTGATAATTAACTTCCACACTTATTAATCGGATTTAAATGAAAATAATATATATTTTAATTATTTTTCTTTATGCGTTACAAAGCTTTTCCCAGTCTGCAGAAGAATACTATTTTCGTGGGCTGAAATTCGCTTCAAAAGCAGAGTATCAAAATGCTATTAACAGCTTCACGAGAGTTTTGGAAATGAATCCAAAACATTTCAAAGCATTTCTTGATCGTGGAATTTCTTATCATAAATTAAATGAATTAAGGAATGCGATAAATGATTACACAAGTGCTATTGATATAAATCCTGATTTTTCTGATGCATATTCATTCCGCGGATTAGCAAAACTCGAACTTGGTGATAATGAAGGAGCTATCAAAGATTTGGATTCATCAATAGTATTGAATCCAAATTTTCCAAAAGCAATATTTAATCGCGGGCAAGCAAAATACAGATTAAAAGATTATTCGGGTGCTCTGAATGATTTCAACAGAGTTATATATCTTGACCCTTTCAATGCACATGCTTATATGAAACGTGGTATGTCTTATCTTGGTCTTGGGGATAAGGATAATGCATGTATTGACTGGAACAAAGCTGCAGATCTTGGTTGGAAAGATGTTTACGAATACATAAGAGATTACTGTAGGTAGATATTCTATTTCAGTAGTGATTTTGATATTAATTACAAGTTAAAAGGATTAATCTTAGCTGATGATTTTGTTGATACCGGGCTTACTCTCGAGGTACTTTTTAATAATATCAATGTTCGCAACACTGTTTCGCTTGCTGGAATATCTACTTTTCCAACAAAATTTACCCGATATTTACATACTTTATAATGAATACTTAGTGGCATTTGTCCGGTATTTATACATTTTGAGATAGTAAGTTCACTAAGATAATTGTTTTTTTAGTATTTTTGTATCCTTGTATCTAATTGAAATAAGAAATAATTCTAAATATAGATTTTATAATTAAGAGCTTTTTGTATGATAAAAAGTATGACAGGATTCAGCAAAGCTGAATTAACAGAAAATGGTATTCATGCGTTAATAGAACTGAAATGCCTCAATGGCAGATTTCTAGATATTAATTGCAAAATGCCCAGAAATATACAGCATCGCGAGTACGAAGTAAGAGAAATCATCAGAAATTCTGTTACCAGAGGTACACTAACAGCGAATATCACAATCGAAACGAATGCTTCGACAGGTGGTTTTGCGCTTAGCGAAAATGCTGCAAAAAATGTATATGGCTCTCTGAACAGCATCAGGAAAAAACTCAGAATTAAAGAGCCTGTTAGTATGGACAACATACTTCATTTCGCATCTCAGCTGGTAGTAAGCGACAATTCGGAAGATGAAAATCTCATAATGAGTATAGTTAAGAAAGCACTTCACGAAGCTATACGCAACCTCGATAATATGCAGAAAAAAGAGGGTCAGCAAATTATGAAGGACATCAATAACAGAATGAGAAATGTCAGTGAGCTGGTTGAGAAAATTTCCAAATTAGGCCTCGAGAAAATTCCTGCAGAGAGAGAAAGGCTACGCCAGAGAATTGCTCAGTTATTCGAAAGTGATGAATATGATGAGCAAAGATTGCAGACAGAAATGGTGTTGCTTGCTGATAAACTTGATGTTTCGGAGGAAATTGTAAGGCTTAATTCCCACTTTAAGTTTTTCTACGAGTCTGTAAAATCTCCCGAACCTTCAGGCAGAAAAATAAACTTCCTGTTGCAGGAGATGGGCAGAGAGGTTAATACCATCGGCAACAAAGCCAATGATGCGATAATTTCGCAATATGTGGTCACGGTTAAGGAAGAGCTTGAAAGAATTCGCGAACAGGTCCAAAATATCGAATAGTTATTGATGATTCGAAATTACTATACACTTACTCATATAGTCAAAGAGATTAATTCACTATGCGGGTGGGTAGTTGATGATGTTTTTACTCAAGACAAAGACTCTCTGGTTATCAGTCTGAATGATGGTAAAAGAGAGTCTTTTATGATTTTTGTATGTGACGGCAAGTTTGATTCTTTCTACCATAAAAACTCATTTGGCAAAGCCAGAAAAAACGCATTCAGCTTGCTGAATGACCTTACGGGCGAAGTCTTTCAGGGTGCAGAAGTTATAGGCAAGAGTAGAATTATCAGGCTGAATTTTGTTCATACAACTGCTTATGCCGTATTATTTGGCGGTGCGAAAAGCAATTTTCTGCTTGTAAACAGTGATGGGCTAATCTTAGACGCATTCAAAAATAAACACCAAAATATTTCGAAGATATTTGCTCCTGAATCTGAGTCCAATAAAGAATTCGACAGCTTCTCGCCTGATACAACGCTTAAACATGCATTGGCTAACTCGTCATATTTGTTTGGTAGCACATATTCTGCTGAATTGCTTAGACGAACAGGCAAATTTGATGGCAGTGAAAAATTGGCTGACCTAAGTGCTGATGATTTATCTGAAATTCAAAATCATGCCATCGGTATGATAAATGAACTTACGAATGCCACGAAATTTTACTTGCTTTCGGGTTCTGATTCGAAGAAGATAATGTCGCCGCTGCTGCTCAATGGATATAGTGAAATAGGCACTTACGAAACTTGCTCCGAAGCAGTTAACCGAAAGATAGTATCGCAAATAGTTGAGTCGGAGTTTAGTGTTGAGTACAAGAGAATATTTGCATATTTAGACAAACAAAAACGCAAAATTGACAAGCAGATTGAATTCATGCAGGATATTGAATCTGCCGAGCATAGACTTGCTGACTACAGAAAGTTCGCAGAGTTATTAATGTCGCATCCGGAGTCCAGGAGCAAATTTGGAAATGCAATTACTCTTAATGATTGGGAAAACAATCAAGTAGAAATTAAACTTGATTCGAAATTAAATCTCGTTGACAATGCTGCAAAGTATTTTGACAAAGCAAGGGCAACTGTGACAGATATCAAAACGAGAAAGCAGAGATTGCCGGAAATGTTAGTCAAACAAAGAGACATTCACAAATCTGTCGAAGATTTGAAATCAGTAAAAAGCATTAAGGAACTTGAGAGATTTGATTCAAATATTAAGAAAGTTACCGGTGAAAGAACTAATACATCAAAAATGACTATGGAAGATAAATTTAGAAAATTCGAACTTGGCGAAGGCTATGTTTTGTATGCCGGGAAAAATGCCTCAAATAATGATGAGCTAACTATGAAGTTTGCCAAACCAAATGATATTTGGCTACATGCAAGAGGCACCAGCGGCTCGCATACAATTATCCGTATGGATAGTGAAGAGAAACCTCCTAAACTGATTTTACAAAAAGCAGCTGAAATTACCGCTTACTACTCGGGTGCTCGTAATGCCAAATATGTACCTGTAATATGGACATACAAAAAATATGTTCGCAAGCCAAAAGGAGCAAACGTTGGTGCAGTGGTTGTGGCAAAAGAAACTGTAATCATGGCAGAGCCAAAGCTTCCTGAGTAGCAGTTAAAATACGTATCTTATCGCGATTGATACACCAAAGCCTGTATAAGTTGTGCCATCCGGTGAACGGTCCCAAAATTCAGAGAATGATGTGTTGTCGGATATCTGATGGAGCAAACCAACGCTACCGCTTATCGCAAATGCCGGCAGTATCTTGTATTCTATACCTACACCTGCACCAAGATTGATTATTTCGTCACTTATGATGTTCTTCTCCACAATTTCGCGGTCGTTGATGACATACCTTTTTACTCTGCGGTGCTCAAGGTTAAGATAGCTACCCCCAAGGAAACCGTATATTCTTGTGTTTCCCTGCTTAATAATGCTATGCTGATACTCTGCACCAAGTATAGTATAAAAATCGAGGTCGTCAGGTGGATTATCACCGTAATAATAAACTATTCCTCCTAATTGCACAGCAGAACTCTGATTAAGCTCAATCTGATAATTAAGACCGGTACCCGAAAACGAGGAGTATGCAATGCCGAACTGGTGCTTGGGATATGTTTTCTTTTGTGCTGATAAATCAGCATGTTGAAATATCATTATAAGCACTATTATAACAAGCAATTTATTGAATTTTTCAAAATAATTCATTATTTTCATATTAATAATTGGTATTTTTGATAATTAAGATAATTCATATTCACAATTAATTTAATTCATAGAAGAATTAAGTAAGTGTTTTATTGGAGTTAAAGATGACAAAAAATTTTACTTATATATTTTTTATTCTTTCAGTATTATTTTTATTACCTTTTACTGCTAATTCTCAGGGACTTACAACTGCAGGTCTGAGCGGCACAATCAAGGATACCAAAGGTGAAATTCTTGTTGGTGCTAATGTCAAGGTCATTCACGAACCGTCGGGTTCGATTATGGGTGGTCGTAGTAATAAGTCCGGTAGGTTTAATGTGGTAGGGCTCAGAGTAGGTGGACCTTTTACAGTTGAAGTAAGCATGGTCGGTTACGAAAAACATATAATTAATGATATTAATCTCGGAGTGGGCCAGAACCTGTCAATTGATGTAAAATTATCGCAGACAAGTATTCGTACGGAGAGTATCGAAGTAATAGCATCTAAAGGGGATATCATCAGCAAGGAAAAAACCGGCGCCACACAAACAGTCGGAGAAGAAGAAATAAATAATTTACCTACAATTGCCCGCTCGATACATGATTATTCCAGATTATCTCCTCATGTGATATCCTCAACCAGCGACGGCTCGAATGTAGGTGGACGTAACAGTAAGTTCAACACAATACAGGTTGACGGAGCTGTCATGAGCGATGCCTTTGGATTGTCTGCATCGGGCACACCCGGTGGTCAGGCAGAGTCGCAGCCGATATCACTCGATGCTATTCAGGAGTTTCAGGTATCTGTTTCGCCTTTTGATGTAAGAGAAGGTGGTTTTACAGGTGGAGCGATAAATGCTATTACCCGCAGTGGATCGAACTATATACGCGGAGGTTTGTATTTCTTCGGCCGTAACGGAGCATTGGTTGGCTCCAGCCCCGATGTCAACCGCCGCCCTTATGATGATTTCGGTGAAACGGTTATTGGCGGTCGTGTAGGTGGCCCACTAGTAAGAAATAAGTTGTTTTATTTTGCAAATGTAGAATATAAGCTGCGCTCAGACCCTTATACCATAGGATTGGGTGACCCTCAAGCCTTGCGAACATTTCCGCTTACAAGAGATTCATTGGATATAATCAGGCAAATATCTATTAATAAATATAATTACGACCCCGGCACATACGACCAGTATTCACGAACTACAGATGCTTATAAGCTATTTGCACGTCTCGATTATAATATTTCCGAGCATCATCGCCTCACATTCAGGCATAATTTTGTGCATGCAAATCAGGGTAAGGATATCACACGAAGCGAAACATTTTACTCTTATGCAGGACAGGAATATATTTTTAACAGTATGCAAAATCAATCTGTACTGCAATTGAACAGCGTTTTTGGGTCCGGCTTTGCTAATGAATTGCGTGTTGCATACACATTTATTGATGATGCAAGAGATGTGCTTTCCAACTCTCCATATCCTCAGATAACAATTTCGAGATTAGGACCTGATGGAACGGCGTCTGTATCTTTTGGTACCAGAAGTGCCAGCCAGGCGAATGAACTCGGACAGCGTATTCTTGAAATTACCGATAATTTTAACTGGTTTATGGGCGACCACGTTCTCACTGTAGGTACCTCTAATCAGTTCATAACATTTGATAATTTATTTATTCAGGACTACAATGGTTCCTGGTCGTTCGAAGGAGTTGAGGCATACAAGCAAGGTATAGCAAGAAGTTTTACACGCAGCTATTCACTAATTGATGGTGTTAGTCAGCCCAGAGCAAAGTTTTCGTATGGTCAGCTGGGATTTTACATTCAGGACGAATGGACTTTACAGTCAAATTTCAAGATTTTAGCCGGTGTTCGAGCTGATTTGTTTGTATTCCCAAACACTCCACTTGCAAATCCCAAAGTTGCTGAAACATTCGCGGGCTCTACCGACTTTTCGCCTGCCGGCCTGAAGACTGACATGAATCCCAATCCATTTGCCTATTCACCAAGAATTGGTTTCAATTGGGATGTATTTGATGACAAAACTACTCAAATCCGAGGTGGAGTAGGTGTGTTTTCGGGTAGGACTCCCGGTGTTTGGCTATCCAATCAATATGCAAATACAGGTATGGATCTTGCACGTACCGACCTTCGTGACCCTGCTTTTCAGTTTACCGAAGATATCGGCTTCAATCCACCGACTCAGACAAATACCAATTATGAAATTAACTTAGTTGACCCTGATTTCAAAATGCCGCAAATATTCAGAGCTAATATAGCTTACGATCAGGAATTGCCTTATGGTATGTTTACAACATTAGAAGTTATATACGGCTCAACAATTTATGATGTTTTGTACAAGAATATTAATCTGAAATATGCACGCGACAACGAAGGCAATCAGATTTATGGCATTGACGGTCGTCCGATATACATGGGACGAAACAGACTTAATAATACATTCACACGTGTCTTGTACCTTACAAATACCAGCGAAGGCAACCAGGGTTCGTTCACTTTTCAGCTCCAAAAACCATTCCGACAGGGTATCTGGAGAGATTTGAGCCTTAACCTTGCATATACTTTCAATTTTGCCAATGATGTTAATTCACTTACCTCAAGTATAGCTGCATCAAACTGGCAATTTAATCATGTAACTGATGTTAATAATCCCGGACTTACAACATCACTGTTCAGTATTCCACACAGAATTCTTGCGAATATTTCCTATATGTTCGAAATATCCAAAGGTTATAACACTACCATAGGTTTATTCTACGAAGGGCGCTCCGGTGCACCGTTTTCGATGGTTTACTTCTCACAGGGATCTGTATTCTCAGGTGATGCAAATAACGATGATGTTTGGACAAATGACCTGGTATATATTCCTACCGGACCGGATGACACAAAGATGGTCCTGACCACAAACAACTGGGACGAACTAGAATCATTCTTAAATCAGTTTGATGAAATTAAGGATCAACGAGGTAAAATATCCGAAAGATATTCTTTGCGTCAGCCATGGAGAAATAACCTTGACATTAGAATTTCCCAGGAAATACCTACGGCTAACAAGCAAAAAATACAGTTCACACTTGATATTCTTAACTTATTGAATCTTTTGAACCATGAATGGGGCTATCAGTACTTCATTTCTAATTCAAGCTATAGTTTGATGCGCTACGAAGGAAGTGTTTCGCAGGCAGAGATTAACGCCGGGCTTTACAAACAGGAAGATTTGAACAAAATAAAAGCCGGATTTGTACCTAATTTCAGAGGGAATACCAAAGATGCAATCTTCAATGTTCTCGACCTTCAATCAAGGTGGCAAATGCAGTTAGGCATCAGGTATTTCTTTTAATTATATCATTTCTCAGATATAAAACAGATATCACCTCAATCCCTCAAGTGAATTAATCACAATTCAGATTAATCCTTCCGAAAGTTTGAAACTTTCGGAAGGATGTCGCGTGCAGATATTCATTATTCTTGTTGTGGAAACCCATCCACCACGCGCAAAGAAAATATCTGAACTATGATTTAATGATTGATATGATTATTATGATTTCAAAAATCAGAAAAATCAGGATAATCACATAAATCAAGGTTCTGACAATTTAAGGGAGTGAGAAGATGACATATTATTGCCGGTGTGTGGAAATCCATCCACCCCGCCTGCTACGCAGGCACCCCTCAATGAGGGGAATTGAAAAATTGGTTGCAAGATGGAGATGTTTGTTAAAATATTTGGCAACAGTGTGAAATCCGTCCACCCCGCCTGCTAAGGCAGGCACCCCTCAAGAGGGGAAATGAGAAAAAATATGTGTTTTTTTTACTTTTTTCAAATATTTTGGGACAAAAATCAAATTGATGTGTCTTTATAAATAGGTATATTTGCAAATATTGAAAAACATTCTTTTGGGGTGAATGCTATGATGCGTTTAATACTTATTTTTCTCTTTAGCG
>JANJTB010000023.1 GCA_024711295.1 bacterium
CAATGTAGTTGAAAACGTGCAGATATTTAATATGCTTGGCGTGGAAGTCATCAACTCTGTCAGCTACGCTGCCACCCCTCAAGATGGTAATGTGAGAATTGATGTATCACATCTACCGGCAGGTGTGTATTATGTTAGAATTGGCGATAAAGTAGAGAAATTTGTGAAGATGTAATGCTGTAATGTAAATTAAAACAATATTTACGTATATACGTTTTACAAAGTATCAGGTTTTTGAATTATTATTCAAAAAGGTTATTTATGTCAACTACTCAATCATCAATGATTTCTATAAGAGTTAATAACTTGGAAAAAGAGAATTTTAAATTGTTATCGATTCTTGAGAACAGACCAGTTTCACAAATGGTTAAAGATTTGGTAGAAAGGGAATTAAAATCTAAAAAACTTAGCTCTGTAGATATAAGAAAATTATCAAAAGAAGCAAGAAATGCTCTTTTGCTTAAATTATCCGAAGAAGCAATTCCTGTTTATAACAAGTACAAAGACGAATTGACTGTTGATGAAACCGGAGATGGGATTGTATGAAAAATTATAACAATCTATATCAACAAGGTGAAATATATTTAGTTGATTTCAATCCAACTATTGGTGATGAAATAAAGAAAATCAGACCTGCTGTAATAATTAACGGAAATTTTGCGATTGGACTTGATTTGAGAATTGTCGCACCGATTACTTCCTGGAAAAACGATTTTGACAAAATTTGGTGGTTGGTTAAATTAAATCCTGATGAAATTAATGGTCTCGAGTCAATAAGTGTTGTGAATTGTTATCAACTAAGGTGTGTTTCGGTAGCCCGGATGATTAAGAAAATTGGTTTTATAACTGATGAATTGGAAGAAATTATAGCTACAACACAAAATTGTTTAGAAATTATGTAGATTAACTGTATGCTGATGTTTATTGAATTTGAAACATAATGATTCCCTTGTAACTCGCAATGATAATATAAGCTATAATATAACTAATTCGCAATTCCACTCGCTTCAGCGTGGGGTTGACGTGGCTACTTTTGAATGTGCAGATATTCAATATGCTTGGTGTTGAAGTCATCAACCCGGCCCATTTGGGCAGTCAATAAACAAGATGGGGAATGTTAAGAATTATCAAATGAATAATTTTTACTCTTCCGGTTGCTTTTGGCTAACTATTGAATGCATTCTTCAATTTCGCAATATCGAGCTTAACCATTTTGAGTAATTCTTCATTCATTTGGGCTACTTTCTGCTTCTCAGATGAATTCATCAGATTTTTGAGTTCTGCAGGAACAATTTGCCAGGATAATCCATATTTATCTTTCAGCCAACCGCATTGCTGCTCTTGCCCGTCTTTGGATAATAAATCCCAATAATAGTCAATCTCAATTTGATTATCACAATTGATTAAAAAAGAAACTGCCTCATTAAAGTCAAAACCATGCTTGATGTGACTATTCATAGCATTGAAGATAGTATTGTTCAATTTGAATTGTGCAAAGACTGTTTCTTCACTCCCAAAGTTGTTAGTTGCCTTGTATTCATATAATAATTGGTATTGCGAAAAAATACTTTTATAGTATTCTAAAGCTTCCGACATTTTACCGAAGTTATCATTTGCAAAAAGAAGAGAAGGAACAATTTTTTGAGTATTATTGATATCATCAATATCAAGCTGCCACGATACACCGAATTTATCCTGCACCCATGCATATTTACTGCTCCAATCATATTTGCTAAGTGGCATCAAAATCTCACCGCCATCAATCAGTAAACTATAAATTCTATCTATTTCTGACTCGGAACCGCAATATACAAAAAATGATATTGAAGGGTTTATTTTGAACATAGGTCCGGCATTAATTGCCATAAAATCATGTCCGGCAAGTTTGAAAGAATGTATTGATAACTCACCCGTAGGTGAATTAGCAAGCACTGTAGAGCTAATTAAAAGTGAATCAGGAAATAAATTTGTATAAAAATCAATTGCCGCTTGTGCCTGATTATCAAACCACAGATGCGAAATTATTTTATGTTGTGATATCATAAACTCTCCCGATTTACAGTCTAAAAAATGAGTGTGCTTATTTTTTTAATTTGCTTTTGTAAACGAAGTAAATTCCCAATAAAACGAATGGAATACTCAATATTTGCCCCATTCTTAGTGGTAACTCGGACTCAAAATCAGCTTGATAAGATTTAAAATACTCTAGTACAAACCTTACTCCAAACACAAGTATCAAGAATAATCCGAAGTTGAGCCCTGCGGGTAATCCCTGTTTAAATTTTTTGTAATTGGCAAATAAAATTATGAAAATTATCAGATAAGAAATGGATTCGTATAACTGTACCGGATGCCTTGCAATGTTGTCAATTCTTTCAAATATTACTGCCCATGGTACATTTGCTGCAATGCCATAAATTTCGGAATTGAAAAAATTACCCAATCTAATAAAAGTTCCTGCTAATGCTACCACTATAACAATCCTATCGAGAACCCACAGAGGTGTTATACCTTTGTTTTTTCCTGAATAATAAATTAAGCCCAAAATAATAGCTATTGCTGCGCCATGACTAGCAAGTCCACCTTCCCATACATAAAGTATTTTAATTGGATTAGCTAAGTAAATTTCGGGTTCATAAAATAAGCAATGCCCTAATCTGGCACCAATTACAGTAGATAATACCATAATAATGGAAAGGGAGTCGAGTTGTTTAACAGTTTTACCTTCCTGTTTGTAAATACCGTTCATTATTTGGTAACCAACCACAAATCCTAGAGCGAAAAGCAATCCATACCATCTGATAGTGAGCGGTCCAATCGAAAAAATTTCAGGTGAAGCATTCCAATTAATAAAGTAAAGGAAATCCATAATAAAAATTACTCCTTGGCAGAGGTTTTATTATCAAAAGAGTTAGCAGCCCAAAGCAGCTTGTTCCTCAAAATATCATAGTACGAGCTGTCCTGAGGTTTAATTAATTTAACCCGTTCTTCTGAGAGTTTTATTTTAATGCTGTCTCCAGTCTCGAGCTCAGTTATGGTAGTGCCATCGGCAACGACTATAACTCCCCCTCCTGCATCAGTAAGCGAGAAAGTAACTTCGTTAGTGTCAGGTATTACTAAAGGTCGCAATGTCAGAGTATGCGGGGAAATAGGTGTTATGCAAAGTACTTTTGCCGATGGTGCAATTATCGGACCTGAGCAACTTAAAGAATAAGCAGTAGATCCCGTAGGTGTTGTAAGCACGATACCATCAGCACGATAATCACCTACGCAATGTTCGTTGGAATATACTGCAACTGTAATCATCTTTGATGTATTTCTTTTTTCCATTACGAAGTCATTGAGAGCAAAATACCTTTTATTATTGACGTAAGTTTCGAGAACAGACCTGTCAACCAGTCTGAAATTTCCGTTAACAACCTGCGAAATATTTTTTTCTAACTCTAATACAGAATATTCGGCAAGGAAACCAAGTTTACCTACGTTGAATCCCATTATAGGCATCTCACACATAAGCATTTCTCGTGCAGCTGATAGCAATGTTCCGTCGCCACCAAATGATATAACCATATCTGCGAGTTTGTCGAAATCACATACTTCGTGTACCTTTACAGACCCCTCAATATGTGGCGGTAGGTATTGTGACAAACTTGGCCTTACAACACATTCCACACCCAAATTCACAAGCACTTCAGCAGCTTTTGCAGCATACTTGATGGCTTCTTCCTTGTCCGTATTTTCGTAAACAGCTACTCTTTTCATTGCGAAAATCTCTATATAAAAAATTAATATCCGAATGACCTAAGTTTATGAGAATCATCTCTCCAATTAGGACGAACCTTAACAAATAACTCTAAAAATACTTCTTCCCCTAGATGCTCTTCAATTTTTATCCTTGACCTCTCGCCTATCTCTTTGATTAGCTTACCTTCACTACCTATAATAATTCGCTTCTGAGAGTCACGCTCAACGATAATTTCTGCATGAATGTACCATTTACCATAAGCTCTTTCCTTAAATTCTAGGATAGATACTTCGGTGGAATAAGGCAATTCTTCTTTAGTGAGTATAAAAATATTTTCTCTGATAAGCTCAGAAACAAAGAATCTTTCGGTCTGGGTTGATAAAAGATCTTCGTCGAAATAGAACTCG
The DNA here is from genome assembly GCA_024711295.1 of bacterium. GTDB lineage: Bacteria > Bacteroidota > Ignavibacteria > Kapaibacteriales > UBA2268 > JANJTB01. The sequence continues at coordinate 4,153 of JANJTB010000023.1, forward strand.
TGCTCGGGCAGATGCTTGGTGATTGTTTCGATAATGTCGTCAATATTCATTTTTTTGAGTGCAGCTGCAGGGATTATATCTGCAAAGACTTTGAGGGCATTTAGTTTTTCAATTACAGGCAGAATCATTTTCCTGTCCAATAACCGATCAACTTTATTCAGAACACAGATGACAGGCTTACCTGAATTAGTGGCAATTTGCATAATTGCTTCAGGAATGCCTTCCTCTGCATATTTCTCCATGTCAATCAGGGCTATAACTACATCAGATTCATTGATAGACTCAGATACATAGTCCATCATAATTTTCTGCATTGTATAGCGGGGATTGATTATACCCGGTGTATCCAGGAAAATTATCTGATTATCACCATTAGTGTAAATTCCTAGAACTCTTTTTCTGGTTGTTTGCGGTTTTGGTGTAACAATCGAAAGTTTGCTCTCAAGTATAGCATTAAGCAAGGTTGACTTACCGGCGTTTGGTTTACCGATTATCGCGGCATATCCTGATTTTGTTGGCATTATATTACTGTTGCTCTGCTGTTTCTTCTTTACCAAAGAATTTCATTATACCCAAAGGGATAATGACACAATATCCGATTATTAATACAACAGGTGCTGCATTTATTGCCATGAAATTATTCCATGTACCATCTATACTTGCAGCAGACTCAGAAACTCCTGTCCACATAAGTAAGTAGCCGATGAAAATGGTTACCAAACCTGCAAGTAAAATTTTGTAGTTGTGTGAGTCGAAAGGCAATTTCCATTCAACGCTGCTAACACTCTTCTTTTTAATAATTTTAGCCATATTTTTTTCTGATAATATTCAAAATATTTTTAAATCTGTAAACTATGGACGTAATAAACAAAAATAAATGTTAATCTCTGCCATATATTTTCACAGCCGGTAATTCAGGAATCAAACGATGGTAGTATAATAACTCAAGTGTTTGTTCGAGGGCATTGTGCATATCCGAACTCCACCTTGTCATTATTCTGCCCTCACGCTCGTGGTCGCTATGATGATTAGATTCGAATTCTTCAGGCAAATCATCCATAGCAAACTTGTTTGTTAGTTCAATAACATCATCAGGTTCCTCCTGGTTTCTGACTACCCAAATTCCTACAGGTAGTGGTATTTCGTATGTTTCGAACCAATCTTCAGTGATGTCCATATTATGATAGTTATCGTCGCAGCCATCAAGGATACAGGCAGAATAATTATTTAGAATATCCGGTAATACTTGATTGGTGTTCTCTAATTCCGCCTCAATATCGTAACGTTCGTGGAGCAAAATTTTGCCTATGACAGAGAAATAATCATCCTTGTCCTTTACTCCAATCTTATCGAATGTACTTAATCCCTGCCTGAAATAAAGTGAAGATTTCCCGGAATACCCTATAATACCTACCGCATATGTAGGAATAATCCTAAAATCAGCTTTCCTGACTCCTAATCCATAAGCTAATGGTGAAATTAGTGAAAGAGAAGAACGATTTTGTAATGTATGCTCAGTACAAATCTTTTCATTTATGCTGATTAAATCAAGATTATGATTTTTGCATTCCTCTGAAATATTTCCAATAATCTCTTTTACTGCAAAATTTGTAGGCACATATACGCGCTTATTCATTTATACTTAATGTCGAATTGAAATAAAATACAAATATAATACTTTTTTGGGTATCCTACAGAATTTGGTTTCATTTTATTTAAAAAAAACAGATCAAAAATCATTAGAATTAGACATCATAAATTTTTTATTTTATAGATACTAATCAAATTGTTTATATTTGTATATATTTAATAATCTATGGAGTAAAAAGAATGTTACAAAAAGTATTTTTACTGTTTATTGTTCTGACATCAGTTGCTATTTCGCAGCCATCAACAATCACATATCAGGGCAAATTAATGGATAACAGCGGTTTACCCATAAATCAAAGTAATATCCAAATAGGATTTGCAATCTTCAATTCAGAATCCGGTAGTGATAAAATATGGCCTCAGTCATCGTCAGCGGTAATAAAAAGTGTAAATGTTGAGCAAGGTTTGTATTCTGTACTTTTGGGTACCGGAGCATCTGGAGACGAAGTTTTTACTCCCTTGATGTTCCTTAATACAACTCCTTGGATTGAAGTCAGTATTGGTGGAAGTGCTTTGCCACGTACTCAAATAACCAGCTCACCATTTTCAATACTATCGCATGGTCTGACTTCATCGGGTTGGGCAACACCAGGACATATTGGTGCCACAACTCCAGGACAAGCTAATTTTACAAATCTAACAGTCGGATCATCTGCTAATAATTATACATTACCTTCTGATCGCGGTAATTCTAATAATGTTCTTATTACAAACGGAAATGGCAATACTCAATGGGCAGACGTAGGAAATATTCGCCCAGCATTCTTCGCAAATAATATTACTGTACCGGGATCTAGCATTGAATTAAATTATTCGCTAAATGGAAGTAAATATGACGGAACCATATATTCTGAAAATGTTGCATATATTATGCCGGTGAATACAACATTAAGCAAAGTTAAGATCAAGGTAATTGAGGCTGATGGCCCATATGATATGTTTTTTAAATTAATGAAAAATGGAATCTCTATAGAAACTTGGTTCTTTTCATCTGGAATATATGATTCAATTTCACTTGATTTGAACCATCTGTTGCTCGAAAATGATACTATACACATTGAAATTGATAACTTAAGTTCAGGTTCTGCCAAAGTTGCAGTATCATTTAGCTATAAGTAAGTTGATCAGTTTGTTATTATATATTTTGATGGTTGGCAGGAAAAAATGCGATCTGGCAATTTGATGCATTCATTAATGATAATAAAAAATAATCTTAATTATACAATATTCGAACAACTTAGATTTTTCAATTTCAATTTATTCTATTATTAATTTAAAAAAGGACTGCCTTTTTATAAGACAGTCCTTTTTTATTTAGAATTTTTTATTTTAAATATCAAAAGTCTATAGTAATCATTGTGTATCCCCAAAAGGCAGGGTCTGTCCCTAAACCTGATGATGGATTGGTATTTTCTAAAATGGTAGAAGGTAAAAATGTTGATGCACCGAACTGTACATTAACTCCTTTAGTAATTATACATGTTGCCAATAAATCAATTTCATTACCTAAGGAATAAAGTTCATCTCCTTCAAAGTTAAATGGTTCAACTGTTCTGAACATCAAAAAAGCTAAATCAAATTTCCATTTGTCAACAGGATTCCAGCTTGCTTTTATATTGGGCATTAACAAACCATTTGTAGTACCCTTAATACCTGGTCGAATACCTGCATTAGGTAAAACATTGAAAGGAAAGAAATCCATAGCGCCATAAAATTTGTGTATTGTAAAAAATAAATGGTCAAATCCCTCAAATGCATCAGTATTAGGGTCGTCACCGGAGTAAACATCAACACCTGCTCCTAAGCTGAAATTACCTTCCTTATAACCACCGAATGCAGAAATAAGCCAAGCACTGATATCATTAGTCTGATTGTTCGACAACCTCGGTAAAGTATCAATAGTACCAAATTGAAGTGCACTTTCGAGCTCCCAGATTATTCCGGGCTTATCATTTTTCGTAAATAATCCTGCTGTATATCTTGATAGTTTTGGCAATGATGTAGGAGCTCCTGGTCCTAAAACCGGGATTGTTTTATCATTCATATCATAATAAATGTAAACATTACCGGATGGAATGTATGGAACATTTACTTCAAATCCACCAACCATTTTTGGAATTTGTGGAACAGCACTGGTCATTAGAAGTTCTTGAGAACCTAAAAGAAATGCAAACCCACGTGCTGACCAGTCGGAGTATTTATACGAAGCCCATCCACCATCATACGCTCTGCCAAAGTTATGCCATTCGAGTGAGCCGATAATTCTCTCATTATTTGTGTTAAACATCATTCTTCCAAGTCTGACAGTAAGGTTCTCAGCACCTAAATCTTTGAATTCAATCCACCCCTGGTGTAAGTCAATATTATCTGCACTACCATCTAAAGTTCCTCTCCATGGTCTTGAGTTTTCTTCACCAAAATTTCTGGAATCCTGAAATTGAACAAACGCTTTTACATTCGGACTTAGTATCGCTTCTGCATTCAGTCTTGATCTCAGCATATTAATGAAAAGAGGTTTCCCATTCATGTCAAAAAATCTAAAGTCGAACTCACCCCTATACCTTATTTGACCACCAATTTTAACTTCAGGTTTGAACTCCTGCAAAGGTTCACTTAGCAAGGAAACAGGAATAAATAATAATAAATAAATGAGAAATTTGTACATATTGTTAGTCATAAAAAACCTCCATTTAATAATTTGAAAAAGTATTTATTACAAAAATATACTATATCAAATAAAAACAATAAAAAAATCAGACAAATGAGAATTATTTGTCTGATTTAATAAAAGTAGTTTTATTTATTAATTTGAAATTTCCTGAAGAATTTTTTTATTCTGCTCTAGGGCTTTACCTTTAGGGAACTGGGAATTATAAGCATTAATAACACCTTGCAACTGATCATATTTTTTCATATATCTAAGGGCGTCAATTTTACCGATAAAGGCATCTTCATAGTATTGAGTGTCACTGAAATTATTGATAACAGCATCATAATAAATAACAGAGGAACGAGGACTGTTCATTTTTCTGTATAACTCTGCCGTAAAAAACTCTCTGTAAGCCAGTTTATCTCTTAATTCCTTAATCTGTATGCTTGCTTCTTTTGCTAATGAGTCTTCAGGGTATAAATACTGAAATTCCATAAAAGCTTCTATTGCTTTGTTGGTATATTCCTGGTCTCTGTCGTAAGTAGGAGATAATTTGTAAAATGATAAAGCATTCTTGTATAAACACTCTTTACTGAATGGACTACCGGGGTAAACTCTTCTAAGCATGTTATAATTATATGCGGCCATAATAAATTCATCACGCTTAAAATTAATCTCTGCCAGATAAAATTGAGCATCGTCTGCATATTGACTAGCAGGATACTGTAGTTTGATTATATCGAAATAACTTGCTGCTTCTCTATAATCCTCGTCTTCAAAAAGCTGCATTGCCTTGCTGTAAACTTGTTCAGCGTTATTGTTAAGGATAGGCTTAGAGCCGCCACATCCAATAATTACAAAGATTAAACTATATAAAATAACTAAGATTTTATTCATTTTTATGCTTTTTTAATTTTAATACATTCAAAAATAAGAAAAATTTGCATATCTTTACAAAGTGCCTCTGAATTTCTTCTCCCAATTTAGGGATGACGAAGTCATATCATCCAAATTGAACTTCGGAAACCAATTTAGTGTATTTTTTGCTTTAGTATTATCAGCCCATATTTTTTCAACATCACCTGGTCTTCTATTGACTATTTTATATGGTAGAGGCCTGTCTAGAAATTTATTAATACTGTTAATAACATCAAGCACAGAATATCCTTCTCCTGTTCCTATATTAAAAATATCACAGAATGGAGCTGATTTATTAGATAAATATCTCATTGAATCTATATGTGCATTTGCAAGATCTGAAACATGAATGTAATCTCTGATTGCAGTACCGTCATGTGTATCATAATCATTTCCATAAACATTGAGACACTCCCTGATTCCAAGAGCTGTTTGAGTAATGTAGGGCAATAAATTATTTGGTATTCCCTGAGGTAACTCACCATTATCCCCACTTATATCTGCACCAACAGGATTGAAATATCTTAGAATTATGCTTTTAATGTAATTTCCCGAATTAATAAAATCAGTGATTATATCTTCTGAAATTTTTTTAGTATTTCCATAGGGTGAACTTGCCGGTTTAAGTGGTGTATCTTCAGTAACAGGCAATTCATCAGGTTGACCGTAAACTGTGCAGGATGAAGAAAAAATCAAGTTAGGTACATTGTACTGCTTCATTGAGTAAAGTAGATTAATAAGACTAAGAATATTATTATTATAATACTTCAGCGGCTCTGCAACTGATTCACCTACTGCTTTGAATGCAGCAAAATGAATAACGGTGTCAATATCATTGAAGGATTCAAATATTTTACTAATAACATTTCTATCCTTTAAATCTCCAAAAATAAAAGGTACATCCTTACGGGTAATTTTCTTAATTCTATCTAAAGAAGATGGCTCTGAATTAGAAAAATTATCAACAATAATTACTTCATAACCTTTTTTAATAAGTTCAATGGCTGTATGTGATCCTATATACCCTGCACCACCTGTTACGAGTACTTTATTCATATCTTTCAATTTCTATTTATTTTTTTTAACTAAGTTCATTAGACGGACAAATATCATTAATTATGCATTCATTACATTTTGGTCTTCGAGCAATGCATGTGTTTCTACCATGATTGATGAAATAATGAGTAAATGTTACCCAAATTTCCTTTGGAATCAACTTCATTAAAGCAAATTCTATTTTTACAGCATCATTTGTTTCAACGAATCCCAGCTTATTTGCAATGCGGGTAACATGTGTATCAACAACAATTCCGGGAGTATCAAAACAGTGTCCTAAAACTACATTTGCAGTTTTCCTTCCAACACCCGGTAATGTAAGTAATTCCTCCATTGTTGAAGGAACTTTTCCACAGTAATCAATAATTATCTTTTGACATGCTCCACGTATATTTTTTGCCTTTGCTTTGTAAAAGCCGGTTGAAAATATATCGCTTTCCAATTCTTCAACAGGTACTTTTAAATAATCAGCCGGGGTCAGATATTTTTGAAATAGTTTTTTTGTTACAATATTCACTCGTGCATCAGTACATTGAGCAGATAGAATTGTAGCAATTAAAAGTTCGAATGGATTTGTAAAATCAAGTTGAATTTTTATGTCAGGATAAAGTGTTGATAGCCGATTTAAAACAACACTCATTCGTTCTTTTTGTAATTTCAACGACTTGGATAATTTATTTGTAATTTTCTTTGATTGCATAATGAGTCTTCAGAATCTCTATAATAAATATAACTAGGATGGTCAATCTTTGCTATTACTAATTCGCTTTTAACCGCCAAGTCAAAAAAATCTGTATCATCACCGTAGTCCGTAAGTGGAAATCCACCTAAGTTAACAGCAGAATATTTGTTTATAAAGAATGTACCACCAATAATACAATCATGTATGTGGATTAACTCCTTTGGATTATCTTTGTCGGGTACAAATTCGTTCCCTATAATTTTTACTCCACCGTGCAATAATTCCACTTCAGGATTTTGGAATAAGATTTTTTGCCTTATGGCAAGATGCTCAGTATCGTATTCATCATCAGAATCAAGAAAAGTAATAAAAATTCCTGATGATGCTAAAATTCCAGCATTCTTTGATAGGCTTTGTTTTCTGTTTGAATGATAAACATATCTGAACTTATCGTTTGAATCGCAAAATGTCTTTGCGAGTTCAAATGTATTATCTGATGAACCGTCATCAACCAAAATACATTCCCAATCAGTGCATGTCTGATTAATTAATGAATTAACTGCTCTTGATAGTTTATTGGCTCTGTTGTAACTTGTTATTATAACTGAAAAAAATGGAATGATATTTTTATTTACACTTACAAGCATATTGCATTGGAATATTTTTGAATAACATACAAAAAAACTATAAATGGACCTGGTAAAATTTTGGACAATTTGCTCAACAAATTCAATAGTATTAGATTTAGAACAAATCAAATCAATTGAACGATATGCCAATGAGCTAAAATATTGGAATTCTAAAGTGAATCTGATATCACGCAAAGATGAGGATAATATTTTTGAAAGGCATATTTTGCATTCTTTGTCTATTTCAAAGTATTTTGATTTTCCTAACAAAGCTAAAGTCTTGGATGTTGGCACAGGTGGTGGATTGCCTGGTATTCCTTTGAAAATTGCCAATCCACACATTGATTTACTAATGGTAGATTCGATATCAAAGAAAATCAAAATTACCCAAATGTTTGCACAACATACAGGTTTAAGAAAAATTAGTGCAATATGTGCCAGAGCAGAAGACCTCGCAGAGTTTCAGGATTACCGCAAAAAGTTTGATTTTGTAATATCCAGAGCTGTTGCTAAAATAGAGTTGATAATTGGTTGGACAGCTAAGTTAATTAAACCATCTGCAAAAATAATATTACTAAAAGGTGGAAATTTAGATGAAGAGATTGATTCAGCAAAAAAGTTGCTCAATAATATAAAAATTGATGTTATAAATATTGATATGATGGGAGTTCCATATTTTAAAGAAGATAATAAAAAAATTATCGTATGTAGTTTTGAATAACTCTATTTAAATCTTATTTTAAGTATTGTAAAGTCGTCTTTCTGATAACTTGAACCATAAAGATTAGAAACAAATTCGTGAAGCTCCAACAGTTCTTTATCATTTCTGCTGTGACGTGCCTCAATGAAAAGCCGCATATCATCTATACCCCATTTTTTACCATCAGGCAAATTTAACCCAAAAGTACCATCAGAGAAAATATAAAGATCTGTTAATGGTTCAATTTTTATCTCGCTGGATTTGAATGAATAATTTTCCAACCCACCTATTATAAAATTTGGCGATGTAACAAACTCTGTTGTACCGCTTGAATATGATAAAATTGAAGGATGATGTCCGGCATTAGCAAATTTGAGAACTCTTGTTTTTACATTATAAGTGCAATACCATATTGTAAAATACATACCATTGTGTTCGACTATTTGATAAATCTTATTTAAAGCTGAGAAAACTGATTCAGGATTATAAAAGTCTGTATCAGATAAATTCAGATATTTTAAAGTATTGATTAATGAAACAGAAAACATACCCGAGGCAATTCCATGACCGCATACATCGAAAAGAAAAAATGCATAATTATCATTATCTAATTCAAAATACCCAAATGCATCACCACCCAACTTTGCCGTAGGTACATATTTCCAAAAGGTCTGAATATAATCATTATCAATTTTTGGAGGCAACAACGAACTAAAATAGTCAGCTGCTATTGTCAACTCTTCATTTAATCTGTCATTGATTTCTTTAATTTCATTACTTTGAACTAAAAGCAAATCTCTGGATATTTTTAATTCTATCTGGCTATTGATTCTGGCAATGATTTCTTCTTTATGGAAAGGCTTAGTTATAAAATCAACTCCACCGGATTCGAATCCTTTAATAATATCACTGGAATCATGTTTTGCAGTGAGGAATATTATTGGTACATTCTTTAATGTTGGCTCATTTTTCAACATTTTACAAACTTCATAACCGTCAATATCAGGCATCATTACATCAAGTAAGATCAGGTCGGGCTTAATATTTCTGGCAGTGTTGATGGCTTGCTTTCCATTGATTGAAACCGATATATCAAAGCCATTCTCAATCAATAAATTTCCGATTACCTGGATATTCCTTGCTATATCATCAACAATCAACACAAGAGGTTTTTTATTTAAATTCATAACTTATTTATTTAATACCAATATTAATTGGGAAAAATAATTAAAAAAAGAGTAACAAAAAAATTTGAGTTGAATATAAAAAAAAAGGGAACAGAAATTTGTATTTCTATTCCCAAGCAAGTGGAGAGGTTTTATGAATATATTAATTTATAGGATATACAGAAACTTGTTTACGAGTTTTATCTTTTCTTTCAAATTTTACTACACCATCAACAAGTGAATAGATAGTAAAGTCTGTACCCAAGCCAACATTGTTGCCTGGATGAAATTTTGTACCAACTTGACGGATAATAATATTACCAGCAGTAACCATTTCGCCGCCGAATTTCTTTACGCCTCTGCGTTTGGATTGCGAATCCCGACCATTTTTGGTCGAGCCCATACCTTTTTTATGTGCCATTTCGTAATCTTCCTAATTATTTATGCTTATATTAGTTATTTCAATTTGAGTAAAGTTTTGTCTGTGACCATTCAATTTACGATAACCTTTGCGACGTTTTTTATGAAATACCAATACTTTGTCGCCTTTTCCATGTTCAATTACTTTAGCTGTAACGTTACCGTTCAAATATGGAGTTCCTACTGTTGTAGAGCCACTATTTTCAGCTAACAAGATATTCGTAAATTCTACTGTATCACCTGGATTCGCATCCAGTAATGGTACATTATATACTGAATTTGGTTCAACTTCAAATTGTGTTCCTGCAATTTCAACTACTGCTAACATTATTTTCCTCAGTTTTCTACTATCTAAAATTTTCAGAATTACAAAAGTAATAAATTTTCAGTTATTTACAAAAATAAAAATCAACTTTTTCGATAATTTTCTACTTTACAAATCACCTAATAACAGATAATTTTAAAATAATAGGATTTTCACCTGAAATAGTGACTTCGACAAGATATAATCCTTGAGAAAAATCGGAAGTATCAACATTAATTTCATTCCTGTTCAAATCAAATAAACTTAACATATTATTACCAATCAAATCAGTTATTTTAATATTATTAATGTTTACATTTTTTTTAGTAGCTATTTTGGTTTGATTTGATGCAGGATTTGGGAATATATTAATATTAATATCTGAGTTATTTGTCCCTATTGATGTATTTATTCCTTCAGAAGCAATCTTGAATATACCCCCAGTAAAATTGCAAACCCAGAAATGTCCGTCAATAGGGTCAATATCTATACCTCTTGCATTCATTATCGAGTTTTTCTCCAATAGTGGTATTCTCTTGATAATATTTCCACCTTTGTCATCAAATACACTAATTTCTGAATTATTTAACGCTTGGTTAACAAAAAAAGTAGTGACCTGATGGTAATTACCATTTTTAAAACTTAATCCGCGAGGTCCAAAAGGTACTGCCACAGGATTTTTATACTTTTTATGAATTTGAAAATCATTTAAAGTAATTTCATAGATATTCTGTTCTCCATCCCGTTCGGATACAATTAATTTATCATTTTTCAGAGTAATACCCATAGGGTATTTTGCAGGTGAATTAAATCTTGCTATTATTTGGCCATTACTATTAACATTAATAATTTCTGCCCCTCCACCCTGTTCGTCTTCCATTTTATGGATCCAAATATTCCTTGATGCATCAACAGCAATATCAGTAAATAATCCCTTGATACCGATATTAATCCTCTTAATTAAACTTAAATCGTTCTTGCTCAGAAAATTAATATTTCCTGTTCTGTAATCAATAGCAAGTAGAATATCGTTGTCGTAAAATGCCAAACCATAGGTGTTAAATCCCAAATTATCTTCAAATAGAATTGAGCCTTCCTTCTGCCTGGATATACTAAATGTTTTTGAGATTGCAGTTGAATTGTCGATTAATGAAGTTACTTTTAAAAAGGCATTAAATGTACTTATATCAGGAATTCTGGTTTTAATGTGACTTGCAATCACATTACCTTCGATTAAAATAAATTCCTCACCGTTGTAAAGCTCAACTTTGACAGGCAAATCAAAGCCATACCAACTCATATCAATGTCAGAACCACCTGTAAAAATCTCTCCACCAGCAGGACTTATAATTCCTGGTTTAATATTGATTTCTTTTGGAACTTCAATTTCCCATATTGACCTTCCGTAAGTTGCTGCTCTTAAAGTCAGTTCGGGCAATAAAGTACGGTTAGTATGAAACTTAAGATCGTAAACAGGTGTTCTGGGAAAGTTCTCACCATAACTCATCCAAAAATTGCCACCATCAATTGTGAAAAAAACCCCAATATCAGTTCCAATAAAAATAATTTTTTCATTTTCAGGGTGTATTAGTAATGAATTAATTGGTATATCAGGAAGATTATTATCAAGTGAATTCCAAGTTTTTCCAATATCTGATGATTTAAATAAATGCTTATTTCCAAATCCTCCAAAAGTTATATAAACCACACTATCGTTAGCATTTGAAGAAGTTATTGATGTAATAAATTTGCCGGGTGTAACTGATTGCTCAGATTGTACCCATGTTATCCCTGCATCAGTAGAAGAAAAGAAATGGCCAAGATTATTACCTGCAAAAATGAATCTTGAATTTTTCTTGCTTGGTTCAATAGCTGTAAATGGATGGTTATACTGAGTTGTTAGTCTGAAAAATACATTTCCATAGTCGTATGATGCATAAATTGAACGTCTACCTAAAAACATTGTATGAGTTTTATTATCAAAAACGAATGGAGAATGCCATATTCCCTGATCTTCTTCAGGTATCCCATTTCTTAGAAATTGAAGTTGATTTTTTGATATATCATATTTGAATACATCTCCATAGTATATTTCACCATATAAAACATTTTGATTATTAGGGTGCAAAAAACTGTCAAAACCATCACCGCCAACAAGCATCCTCCAAGCCCCGGAAGGATTCCCCAATGTTCCATGGTCTTGCGTTCCACCAAAATTCCTGTTTTTTTCTTTTAAATCCAAACTCATTGAATAAAATTGGGTTATCATAAGACCTTTGTTCATATCATACCAAGTAAACCCATTATCTGTTGATTTGTAAACACCGCCATCATTTCCGACATAAATTGTTGCAGGATCAGAAGCAGCGAAAAAAGCACAGTGCTGATCAACATGCATTCTTGATGGAACAGTTCTTTCGTTTACAATTTCCCATTGCAGCCCACTATTTGTAGACCTCCATAGGTCAATACCACCAGCTAATACAATGTTTGGATTTTGTGGACTAATTGAAATGAAATTATTGTAGTAGCCCTGAGAGTTAAAAAATGAGAACTGACCGTTCAACATCATAGTCCAGTTTTCCCCGGCGTCAATTGACCTAAAGATTGCTCCCCTTCCATCTTTTCGTTCAATCAAAGCAAACATTAATTTTGAATTTTTATCATGTGCCTGAACAGATACTCTGCCTCCTAAATCTACTAAACCATAACTTCTACTATACCAGCTTTTACCACCATCTTCACTTATAAATACACCTAATGCATTAACGCCAATTACTATATAATCAGGATTTTGAGGGTCTACCCACAAGTCAGTTATATTTCCATCATATTTTTTATCCCATGATAATCCGGCATTATTTGAAATGTATAATCCGCCATTTCTGATAGAACCTGCAGCATACAAAATATCATTATTAGATGAATGAACATAAAATTTTGAAAATGCCGCTACTTCGGTCAATCCAATTTGGAACCATGTATCCCCACCATTCGTTGACTTGTAAATACCATTACCCAAATAAGGTATGCCTCCTCCAATGATCATTTCTCCAGTGGCTGCATAAATGATTTCAGGTGAATTACTTGCGATTCCTAAGGCACCAAATGAACTGGCACTTTCAAAATCAAATTTTGGAGTCCAACTTACACCACCATCAGTCGATTTCCATACTCCACCCGAAGCAGCACCAGCATAAACAATATTTTTATTATTTGGATGTACTACAATGCTTCTTACTCTACCACCAATATCAAAAGGTCCTATATTTTTCCATTCAGGAACAACATTTAACAGATTTGGCAAAATTGACTTTGATTCATTTTCAAAACGATTTAATTCAACAAATGCACTCACTCTGCTTAGTCTGTTGGTTGAATCGTTATCACCCCTAATATTATCAAAATTTTTTAACCTTAATAACGGTTTGGTTAAGTGTCCCAAATTATTTTCAATTTCACCTGAATAAACCGGCATAATTGAAAATAGGAAACATGAAACAAAAATAATTAAAGCTTTAATCATATACATATCGCAAAATATCAAATTATTAACATAAAAGACTCATAAAATTCAAATTTCATATATTAAAATATCTTACATTTGCTTTTTTATATCAGTTAACTTTGAAAATGAAATTTAAAAATACAATCTTAGCATCATCTGCCGGAATTATATTAGGTTTTTCTTTTCCGACATTCCCTTTATTTGTGTTTGCATTTGTTGGATTTATAATTTTGTTCTTTTTATTCTCCGACGAAAATTTAAAAGGCAAATATTTATATTTATATATTACTTTTTTTATTTATCATGCAATGAGTAATTGGTGGATTGGCTCCTGGCAGCCTGAAAGCGATCCATATCTTACTATTTCTGCTATTGCTTTGGCAATTGCTCACCCATTTTTCTTTATGGTTCCATTTGCATTTCTATTCAAAATTCGACAAAGGTTTTCTTATCAACACAGTTTATATTTTTTCCCTTTTATTTGGGTAGCTTTTGAATGGGTTCACAATTTAGGCGAGTTTTCATACCCATGGTTGACAGTTGGCAACACTCAAATTTACAACTTTTACTGGATTCAATTTATTGACATAACCGGTGTTTGGGGAGCAAGTTTTCTAATAATATTGGTCAATGTCATTATTTTTGATATTTTGAATTCAATTCAAAACACCAGAAATTTTAAATCAGCCATATTTCAAAAAAAAGTTTTAATAACCTTTTTGGTTTTAATTTTTATTATACCAATGGCTTACGGATTCTTTAGACTAAATGATATTGATAATAGAATTAATGAAGAAAAAGAAAAAATTACAGTTGGAATTGTACAACCAGCTATTAATCCCTGGAAAAAATGGGCTAGCAGTTTAGACGAGATAATTAATGTACAGTTTAACATATCAGATTCATTGGTTAGAAGTGAAACCAAACCGGACTTAGTAATTTGGAACGAAACAGCTATTCCTAAGTATATCAACACAGTTGATAAGTTCACTTATGAATATCTTAGTAATTGGGTAGTTAATTCACAAACATCAATTTTGACAGGCTTTGCTGAACTAAAACTGTTTAATTCACAGAATAAAACTGCGACTGCAAGATTTGATTCAAACTCGAATAATACGTATTTCGAATCATACAACTCACTGTTATTGCTTAACAATTCAACACCGACTAACCCGATAGTCTATCAGAAAATGAGGTTAACACCATTTGCCGAGAGATTACCATATAGCGAAGCTTTGCTTTTTATGAGAAGTTGGTTTGAATGGGGTGTTGGTATATCAGCTTGGGGTATAGGTAAAAGTCAACATAATATGGATTTGCTCTTAAATGATAAAAGTATTAGTATCGGACCGGTAATCTGTATTGAAAGTATTTACCCGGAGTTTGTAAGAAATACTGCAAAAAATGGTGCAGACTTTTTAGTTATCGTTACAAATGATGCTTGGTATGATTATACTCCAGGACCGGAACAGCATTATTTAATTGCATGTATGAGGGCTATTGAAAACAGAAGATATATTGTAAGAGTTGCAAATACTGGTGTTTCGGGTTTAATTTCACCCAAAGGAAATACTGTTTCTCGTTTGGAACAATACCAGCAATCGGGACTGAATCTTACTTTTCCGATTTTAAAAATTGATTCTATCTATGTAAAATTTGGCGATTGGTTTGCAATAATTGCGTCCTTCATTTCAATTATTACATTCATATATAGTTACTTTAAAAAAAAACAGTAAACTTTAACCTAAATAAGCCGATAAATCTAATTAATTAATCTGGTGAATAATTGAAAAAGTTTAAGAAAGAAAAACCAAGAGCAATGCATAATGTTGGGGCTGACAGGTATTTGATAACCTATGCTGACCTGATTACTTTGCTATTAGGATTATTTGTTATACTTTATGCTACTTCACAAGTTGACTCTGAAAAATTTAAAGAAATTTCTGTTGCATTTTCCGATTATTTTAAATCAAAAGATGATAAAATAATTTCAGGTGGAGACGGAGTTCTCGAAGGTCACAAGAAGGGAATTCCTGAACCAATTTTACCACCCACATCTCAGAAAGACATTCAGGACATTGAGGAGCAGAGTACAAGTTTACTTGCTAAATATATAAAGTCAGGGAATATTGAAATAATTAAAACGGGAGATGGTTTAAAAATTATTTTATCTGAAAAGTTACTATTTAAATCAGCTAAAGCAGAAATCGAGAAAGAAGGCATTAATGCCCTTGATTCTATATCAAAAATATTGAATAATACCAATAAGGTTATTATGATTGATGGCCATACGGATTCAGACCCCATCAGAACATTTACATATGAATCTAACTGGCATTTATCTGCGTCAAGAGCTACCAATGTTGCTTACAGGTTAATTAAAAAAGGAGTTCCCGAGTATAACCTAATTATTAGGGGTTTTGGTTCACAAAGACCTATAGATGATAATACATCCCCTATTGGTAAAGCAAAAAATAGAAGAGTAGAAATTTTTATCAAAGAATCCAAGCCTGAGACTCCAAGTAATGAAGGTTATGAATAAGAAATAAAAAATATTTTTTTATATGATTTTTTTTTATTAATTTTACAAATTATTTTCGAACATATAAATTCTAGTACAGGACGTAATTGCAAAAATGAGCACCGATAAAGAGAAGAGAAAGATAGTAACCCTGCATTTTGGTGAGTTAATTATTGAAAATGATTATATTTTTATGTTCCCAGAAGGTATTTTAGGGTTCGAAAACTTAAGAGAATTTGTTCTTATAAGCGAGGAAGAATCAGAACCATTTAAATGGCTTATAAGTATTGATGAACCAAACATCGGTTTTCCATTATTATCACCTTGGTTAATTGATATAGAATACAACCCTGGCAAGAATTTTGCTTTTGAAAATTTGGTATTGTTTTGCATAGTAACACTCGAAGATGAAAATAAGCAAATGACAGCAAATTTGAAGGCACCTATTGTGTTGAATACCGAAAAGCAAACTGGTGAACAAATTATTTTGACTAACGACAAATACTCTACGAATCAAGTAATCGGGATTAATAAATAAATATTAAACAGAAAAAAACGTAAATGCTAGTATTATCAAGGAAGATAGGTGAAATAATTACGATAGGAAATTCTATCGAAATTACAGTGTTAAGCCATGACAGAGGCGTTGTACGATTAGGCATCTCTGCTCCAAAGTCAGTTCCTGTTCATAGAAAAGAGGTTCACGACAGGATTATTCAGTTAAATAAGCAAGCAGCAAAAACAGAGTTGCAAGCTCTCAAAGATGCTTTAAAATCTGCCAAGAACTCTTTCAATATGGATAAAGACAACACCAATTCTAACTTGAATTTTGTTAATTTCTCAACGAATGATAAGTAATTTAGAATAATTTATTTCACTTTTAAATCAAAAATGGTCGAATATTCTACACTGGTGATTGACGATGATGTATGGATGCAGAGAATTCTCTCCAAAACCATGCAAACATATGGCTTTAAGAAAACTCTTTTGGCTACAAATGGATTTGATGGTATTGCAATAGCAGTTGACCAACAACCTACATTGATTGTTTTAGATATTCTAATGCCAGAGCTTTCCGGACACATTATTCTTAAAATACTAAAGAAAATCAAGCTTACCCAAAACATACCAGTAATAATCATTTCAGCTATGTCAGATGTCGAAAATTTAGGTCTTGCCGTAAAAAGCGGGGTTGCTGGCTTTATTTCCAAACCCTTTACCAGAGCAACAATTTATGATAAATTAGTTGATATTTTTGGCAAAGAGAAGTTAAATATGATAGCCAAAGGCGAGCAGATATATGATTTCGAATCAAGGAATGATACAAATGGCCAAATAAATGAACCGAGAACACTCGATTTACTTATTACAGAATCGCCTATCATCAAGAGTGTTGTTTCACAAGATATTGTTGAAAAACCACATCCCATTAAGCAGGACCAATTACTTCAACATTATAATGACGATGAAAAAAGAAGTATCGAGTCTATTAGAAAAATGCTTTTGAAAAATAAATAGTTTACTTAATTGCTGTCCTTTTGCCCCACAAAAGCATAGCAAACGAAACTATACCAATTACACCAAATATTATCCATATTAATTCAGGATTATAATAATTCCATAATAAATTAGTTGCATCACCATATCCAATATTCTTTTTTTCCATTAACAAACTGAAAGCGTTTTTGTGTGTTGCATTATTTATCCCTAACTCTTCATGTAAGTATTTTATTGCCAGTCCTGACTTTTCGGAATAATTTTTATATAAAAAACCACCAATTAATGAACCCATACCAAATCCAATTGCCAGTGCCAGATTAATATATCCCATAAACATTGACTTCTTATTTACTGGAGCAATCTCAGACATATACTGGCTAAACTTAGGATTTGTAATCATTTCTCCAAGTGTATAAGTCATCATGCCAATAATCAGGTAAGAGCTATTGTTTGTAAGTCCTGAAATTAATATTCCAAATGTTGCAATAATTAACCCTAATAGCAGACCATTCATAGTATTGTACTTTTTAATCAAAATGGAAATCAATACAGCTCCAATTACTGTAAAACCGGAATTGATGTTGTATAACCATTTAAAATCTATCGCTAATCCTAAAGGAGTCTCAGAAAGCATAAAAAAAGGTAATTTAAGTGTTTCAGCAATTTTACCTGTATCAATCCAGTCGTAAATGAAGTTTGGTAGAGTTTCATAGAATTGCATATAAATCATCATAAATCCAGATAATGGCAATATAACTTTCCAAATCCTTTTATCAGAAACTTCGGATAAAGTACTTTTGAACAATTCCGTGATAGAAATATTCTCAATTGTTGGTGATTCATCTTTAAATATAAAAATTGGAATTAATGATAGAAGTAAAATTAGTGAAAGACCGGAAAAAAATATAACCCATGATACTTCTTCCAAATATTTTGCCAATGGAGGTGAGAAAAAAACTGCAAAATTAATCAATGTAATATTGATTGCCCACGCAATTGAGCTATTCGCATTATTGATATTAGAAGCAATGAGACCATTTATTGCAGGTCTGTAAAGGCCAAGACCAAAACCTATCATAATCACAGAAAATAAAAATGGATAGAATTCTCTTTGGAATCCTGTAATGAAGTAACCTAATGCTGCTATAAGAATTGAAATTACTAGTATTTTTTTTCTACCGTATTTATCAGATAATCCACCTGTGAATACGGGGGTCAGGTTTTGGACCAATGCCCAAACAAAAAAAATCAACCCTTTATCAGTATGTTCAAAGCCTAACCCACCATGTAAATCCTTTTGTGAAATGTATACAGCCATCTGTAAAACCAAAGCAGAGTAAACTAATCTTTCAATCATTTGATTAGATTGAAGAAGCCAAAATATTTTACTGAACTTAAATGAATTGTCAATCATATTCTATCAAATTAAAAAACCCCGAATGAATTCGGGGAATTTGTCAAACATATTAATTAAGTCTTTAATAATTATTATACTAATGAGTTTGTCATATTATAAAATATACATTGCTCGTGACCACAAGATTTGTTTCGTAAAGAAAAAGTACATTTTCCTTCAGATTTCTCCAAACTTAGTGCGAAATGGTCATTTAAGTAGTCAACAGCCGTTAATAAAGAAAAATAAGTATCTCTTTTGCAACACTTCGGTCCTCCATGCTCAGCTATTTTCTTTAACGAGTCAGCAATAATATGATTGCTCAAGGACCATGCATCATCGTGTTCATGTTCACGATTCAAAAACATGCTCAAAAACACTCCGGTTCCAATCGCAGCACCACAGGTTCCTGCATGGTGAGAACACACTTGAGTTGTTTCCTTTGAAGCTCTTTCTTGAGCTTTTTCTAACTTTGGAAGCAATTCCTCGGGAACTTCTTTGGTGTTATTAATACAGGTAATCAAAACTGCAGGTACAATAAAATGATGTTCGGAACCATGCATTTTGACAGCAGGAGAGTTCATAATTTCTACAGCAAGCTCAATAGGATCAATACCTTTATATTTCAGACAAGTATTCTTAATTAATTCAGTAACAGGAATATTGAAGCAATCATCACACAAAAAATGAGAACTTTCGCATTCGTGACTTGTAAGCTTAGTTTGCCCACAAAAATCACAATGTGTTTTCAATGGCTCTTTCAATGTTTGAACTTTATCACCGCACAGAATACATTCATTATTAGCTGTATTCATTATTTCTATTTTTGCCATAATTTTCTCTAAAAATATTTATTAAATACCTTATTTAATATTAAATGATTAATACAATTCAAATATAATGATAATCAAGGTAAATGACAATTAATTTATCATTTTTTTTTGTTTTTTTATTAAAAAAATGATTACTCTCATTGCTTATCAATTTTTAATAATAAAGATCGTTTTATGATGTTTGTAAATATAATTATCTAATTATTATTGGAAATGTCATGCTTGATATCAAGGAATTAAACGAAAGAATACAACAAGAAAGTGCGTTTGTAGATATGCTGATGCTTGAGATAAGCAAAGTTATCGTAGGTCAGAAATATATGGTCGAACGTCTTCTAATTGGTTTACTTTCTAACGGTCACGTTCTGCTCGAAGGTGTTCCAGGACTTGCTAAAACATTATCCATTAAAACACTCGCTTCCGCTATAGATGCAAAATTCAGCAGAATACAATTTACTCCTGACCTATTACCAGCAGACTTAACAGGAACAATGATTTATAATCAGAAAAAAGAAGAGTTTACTGTTAGAAAAGGCCCAATTTTTGCAAATTTTGTTCTTGCTGATGAGATCAACCGTGCCCCTGCTAAAGTTCAGTCAGCATTGCTTGAAGCAATGCAAGAAAGACAGATAACTATTGGTGACAGTACATATAAATTAGAAGAGCCATTTTTGGTACTTGCGACGCAAAATCCAATTGAGCAGGAAGGTACTTATCCCCTTCCCGAAGCTCAGGTGGATAGATTTATGCTTAAACTTAAAGTTGGATATCCATCCCGCGAAGAAGAGAAAAGCATTCTAAGACAAAATGTTGCAAAAGAATTCCCCAATTGTTCAGTAGTATTGAATCCATCAGAAATCTTGAAGGCAAGAAGTATTGTTAAAGATGTTTATATGGATGAGAAAATTGAGCAATATATCCTGGATATTGTTTTTGCTACAAGATTTCCTCAAGATTTTGGATTGGGCAAACTGCGTGAATTGATTGGATTCGGAGCATCACCTCGCGGTTCGATAAATCTTGCCATGGCAGCAAAAGCTTATGCTTTTATAAAAAGGCGCGGGTATGTTATTCCTGAAGATGTAAGAGCAATCTGTCTTGACGTTATGAGGCACAGAATTGGGATTACTTACGAAGCCGAAGCAGAAAATATTACTAGCGAAGATATTATTAACGAAATACTTAATTCTGTAGAAGTACCTTAATCTAAAAATGGAAACAACAGAGCTAATAAAAAAGGTTAGAAAAATTGAGATAAAAACCAGAGGACTTACAAAACAGTTGTTCTCAGGAGAATATCACAGTGCTTTTAAAGGAAGAGGTATGGCTTTTAACGAAGTCAGAGAATATCAGGCAGGAGATGATATCAGGTCAATTGATTGGAACGTTACTGCCAGATATGCTACTCCTTTCGTGAAAGTATTCGAAGAAGAGAGAGAACTAACTGTAGTATTATTAGTCGATATATCTGGCTCGCAAGGATTTGGCACTAAGTTACAATTCAAAAGAGATCTTGTTACTGAATTATGTGCTGTTTTATCATTCTCAGCTATTCAAAACAACGATAAAATAGGACTACTTTTTTTTAGTGATGAAGTTGAGAAATTCATACCACCCAAAAAAGGTAAATATCATGCCCTTAGGATAATCCGTGAACTTTTAGAATTTCAACCTAAGGGTAAAGGTACAAATTTGAGTAATGCTCTTGCTTACCTTACAAATGTATTGAAAAAAAAGAGCATTGTTTTTGTAATTTCTGATTTTATAAGTAAAGACTATGATGCGGCTTTGAAAGTTGCATCAAAAAAACATGATACTGTTGCAATTCAAATTTATGATATTGCTGAAGAAGAGCTCCCAAAAGTTGGTATAATTAGAATGTTAGACTCCGAAACAAACCAACATTTATGGGTTGATACCAATTCCAAAAATGTAAGAGAATCCTATAAAAATTGGTGGGATTCCAATCAAAAGATGTTAAATATCAGTTTAAATAAAAACAAAGTAGATTTAATAAAAATCAGGACTGACGAGTCTTATATTGGACCTTTGCAAAACTTCTTCAGAAAACGTGAGAATAAAAGATAGAATAATATAATTGGGAGTTATTTATTATGTATAGTAAGTATTTAATTCATTTAGCTTTAGCTATATCTATTATTACAATTTCACTTACAGGTTATTTTACGGAAGTAAAAGAAATTGTTTCCCTTGGAAAAGCTGAGTCTGCTCCTGAATTCAATAAAGAAAGGGATAAATACTTTTGGGAAAGACTTAAAGACCCAAATACAGGCTTAGTTCCTCAAAACATCAGAAGCCTTGAGTTAGAATTTGTAAACCAAAAATTCAATACAAATAACTCCAAGAATACCCCCAATTTTTTAAATGATGATATTTGGCAAAGGCGTGGTCCATGGGAAGTTGGTGGCAGGACCCGTGCACTTGGATTTGATATTAGAAACGAAGACATATTGATTGCAGGATCGGTATCTGGAGGTATGTGGAAATCTTCAGATGCAGGCATTTCATGGGTTAAAACATCTTTACCATATCAATTGCATTCGGTATCATGCATAGCTCAGGATACTAGAAAAGGTAAGGAAAATAATTGGTATTATGGAACAGGAGAATATTGGGGAAACTCAGCAGCAATTTCAGGCGATGGATTGTTTAAGTCAACTGATAATGGCTCTTCATGGCAGGAAATAAGTTCAACAGTCAGAAAAACTCCTCAGGCATGGGACCAACCATTTGATTATTGTTGGAACATTGTAACCAATCCAACTGCCCCAATCGAACAGGACGAGGTTTTGGTTGCTACTGCGTCATTTGGTATAATGCGCTCTACTGACGGTGGATCAACCTGGACATCTGTTATTGGCGGTCAATCAAGATCTGCATTCTCTGATATTGCCGTAACCAGTGGTGGTATATTTTATGCTACGCTTAGTTCTGATGCTCAAAACAATGTAAAAGGAATTTTTCTTTCTACAGATGGAGTAAAATGGATAAATATCACTCCTTCTAATTTTCCCAGAAACTATCGAAGAGTTGTAATTGGTATTTCACCTTCAGATGAATCACAAATTTATTTTTTGGGTGAAACACCAGGTTATGGTAAGCTAACTTTTAATTCTGCCGGTGATAGTTTGTGGCACAGTTTATGGTATTACAAGAATTACGGTGGTGAGGGCAATACTGTACTTGGTGATTGGGAAGACAGATCTAATAATCTTCCGAAACCTGAGCCAACTCGCGGCCAAATGAACTCTCAAATGGGTTACAATTTAGTCATAAAAGTAAAGCCGGATAATCCAAATGTAGTTTTTGTCGGCGCAGTAGCTATGTACCGTTCAAATTCCGGATTTAAAAATAACGACTGGGCCTGGATTGGTGGTACTTGTCCTGATGAATCATGTGATTATTCATTCCGTTATACAAATCACCATGCTGATGTTCACACAATTTTATTTTCCAAAAATAATTTTGACATTTTATATACCGGTTCAGATGGAGGTATTCATAAGACATTAGACAATATGTCAGATAATGTTGAATGGATATCACTTAATAATGGTTATTTTACAACTCAATTTTATTCAATTGGCATTGACCATGGCTCTAAGTTGAGCAGAGAAATAATTGGCGGTTTGCAGGATAATGGTACTCTTTTAAGCAAATCAACCGATATGAAAAGCAATGAATGGACAAATCCTCTCAGGGCAGACGGTTTTTGTTGTAGAATTCCTGATGATGCACCT
Source organism: bacterium (assembly GCA_024711295.1). Lineage (GTDB taxonomy): Bacteria > Bacteroidota > Ignavibacteria > Kapaibacteriales > UBA2268 > JANJTB01. Next base: position 27,847 of record JANJTB010000023.1, read on the forward strand.
TATTACTATGCTTCTCAAAATTCCACTTGGCAACCAAAAATCAAAATATATCGTATTATTCAAGATGAGAATGGAAAAAATACGATTAGTACAAGAATTGACCCCATTGGTGGATTAGATTTTATTTGGAATACTCCATTTGTTCTTGACCCTAATAACAACAACATTATGTATCTTGCTGGAGGGAAAATGTTGTGGCGAAATAATAACTTATCAGCAATTCCATTTGAAAATTCAAATGATTCTACCTCAATTAGTTGGGATAGTCTATCTAATACCAGAATAGATTTTATTAACACAGCGCCTTTAGGTGAAAGAATTACTGCTGTTTCTGTTTCCAAGCAGCCTGCAAATATTGTCTATTATGGGACAAGCACAGGCAAAGTATATAGAATTAACAATGCCAACGAAGGTGACCCAAAACCTTTAAGTTTATTCAAAAGTCCCCTACCTTCAGGTTATGTTAGTAGTATATCTATCGATCCGATGAATGCTGATGAGGTTATAGTAAGTTATTCCAATTATGGAATAGTCAGTATATTTTACAGTAATGATGCCGGTAATAACTGGCAAGCTATTTCAGGTAATCTCGAAGAGAGACAGAATGGCGGTGGAGCAGGTCCCGGAGTCAATTGGATTAGCATTTTACCTGTTGGAAACAGAAAAGTGTATTTTGCAGGAACAACAGCGGGATTGTTTTCAACTACCTTTCTTAATGGTGATGCAACAGCGTGGGCTTTGGAAGGACCTGAATCAATAGGTAACATGGTAATTCACGAGATAGATGTTCGCGAAAGTGATGGATATGTTGCCATAGGTACCCATGGTACAGGTGTTTTTGAAGCTTTTTACAAGGATTTACCAGAGCCTCCACAGGCAGTCAACTTGCTTGAACCGGCGAATAATACTATAAATGTAACCTCAATTGTGAATTTAAAATGGGAAGGATCTACCGAACAAGGTTTTTATGAACTTGAAGTTGCAAGAGATCCGAATTTCATTGATATATTTTTAAATATCAAAGGAATTGCTTCAACAGAATATAATATAATAGATATCGAACAGGGGAAAAAATCATACTACTGGAGAGTTCGAAATGTTGGACCTGGTGGGTTAAGTGAATATTCTGAAACATGGAGTTTCACCAGTGCAATCCAAGCACCCAAGATTGTATTCCCTGCTTCAGCCTCTGATCAGGTCATGACAAGTTTTAGTTTTTTGTGGGAAAATGTTGAATTTGCTACTTCTTATAGATTACAAGTAGCTCAGGGATTTAATATTTCTAATAACTTTATTGATACAGTAATCACAGAAAATACATTTTTAGTTGAAAATTTCGATAAAAATAAGCGTTATATTTGGAGATTGGCATCAATAGAAAATGATTTCCAGGGTGAATTTGGAGATACTTACCACTTTATTACAAGACATCCTGCATCTGTCAATAATCAAGTTGAATTGGGATTAGATATAGTTATTTCTCCGAATCCGGTAAATCAATTAGCTACAATAAAGTTTAATAAACAAGTATCAAGTGATGGACAATTGCAAATAATTGATATACACGGTAAACCTATTAAGGTAATTGACATTGATCATAGCTATGATAAGGGATTCTCTTATTTAATTGATTTGAAAGAACTACCGATTGGAAATTATTTTATTGTTTACAGTGATTTATATCAAAAATTTGGTTCAACTCTAAAAGTTGTAAGATGAGTATAAGAAAAAATAAATTTTTCGGATTATATTTATTGATTTTTATATCAACTATTACCGTAGCTTATTCTAATTTGGTAACAAGTAGTATTAGTAATGATACAAATAATGTTATGATTGGAGAATTTGTCAAACTTGATATAAATGTTACTGCAGGAAAAAATGTAAAAATTAACTTTCCAATTATTTCCGACACAATAGGTAAAATTGAAATACTTGAAATTTCTCCTGTTGACACAACGTACAGAGATGGAAAATTAAACTATAAAAAAAGACTGGTAGTTACATCATACGAAGCTGGTAAATTTGATATACCTGAGTTTGTAATCACTTATAATATTGACAACGATACTAATTTCAGGGTTTCACTGACAAATTCTTTGTCACTTAGTTTTTCTACTTTCGATATAGACACCGCAAACACTGATATCAAAGATATTAAACCTCCGATTCAAGTACCTTTTACACTTGAAGACTTATTACCTTATTTAATAGCCGCAATTTCAATAGCATTAATATATCTTTTCATTGTATATATGTTTGGCAAGACAAAAGTTAAAATACAAGAAACTATTCCAAAATATGACCCTCGAATTCCAGCCGATTTAGAAGCTATTGAACAGTTGAACAGGCTCGAAAAAGAGAACTTATGGCAAAATGGATACTATAAAATTTATCATTCAAGACTTACAGATATTCTAAGAGTATATATCCACAGGCGATATCACCTGAATGCACTTGAAATGACCTCGAATGAATTAATTAACGAACTAAATAATCTTGAGTCTAATATTGTTGCCATAAATTCTATTAATGAAATATTAACAGTTGCTGACCTAGCAAAATTCGCTAAATTCGAACCATCAATTGTTCAAAATCAAGATAGTATGAAAAATGCTTATGGATTTATCAACCTTACAAAAGTAGTAGATATTGAATTTGAAAATTCTACTGAAATTTCCAAGGAGCTTTAACAAATGCTGTTACCATCAGATATACGATTTGCTAATCCTGAGTATTTTTATTTTTTACTGCTTATTCCGATTTTTATAATTTGGTATATTTATAAGGAACGCAAGCAATACCCATCATTCAAAGTATCTACTCTACTTGGTTTTGCAAAAGCTGATAAGACAGCAAAAATAATTTTGAGACATTCATTATTGCTATTAAGAATTGCTGCTTTTTCAGCCCTTGTTACTGCTCTAGCAAGACCTCAAACAAGCTCAACAATGGAAAAAATTTCAACAGAAGGTATAGATATTGTTATATCATTAGATATTTCTACATCAATGTTAGCAGAAGATTTCAAACCAAATCGTATTGAAGCTGCTAAGAAGCAAGCTATTGAATTTGTTGATAAAAGAGTTAATGACAGAATGGGGTTAGTTATATTTTCAGCAGAGAGTTTTACTCAATGCCCAGTAACTGTTGACCATGCAGTCCTAAAAAACATGGTATCATCTGTGGAAACAGGTTTGCTCGAGGATGGTACTGCCATTGGTATGGGATTAGGTACAGCTATTAGCAGACTTAAGGACAGTAAAGCTAAAAGTAAAGTTATTATATTATTAACAGATGGAGTAAATAATACAGGATCCGTTGCTCCTTTGACTGCGGCAGAAATTGCAAAAACATTTGGAATTAAAGTTTATACTATAGGGGTTGGCTCTAAAGGAACCGCCCCCTATCCGTTCAAAACATCATTCGGAATACAGTACAGAAATGTTGATGTACAAATAGACGAGAGCTTGTTAAATCAAATCGCTGATTTAACCGGTGGCAAATATTACAGAGCCACAAGCAACAAATCGTTAAATGAAATATACACCGAAATTGACTCTCTGGAAAAAACAAAAGTTGATGTAGCTGTTTTTTCAAGAAAAAAAGAAGAATATCATCCTTTGGTGTTAATATCATTAATCTTGATTGTTTTAGAAATAATTGGACGTTACATCACATTTAGAACACTTCCTTAATCAACTTTTATTACAATTTTACCGGAGTATTCGCCCGATTCAAGTAAGCGGTGTGCATCTGCAGCATATTTCAGATCGAATACTTGATGAATATTTGATTTTATTTTCTTAGTATTGACTAATTCCAGAAACTCTGAAAACTCCTGTTTTGAACCTAGATATATCCCATGAATATTTAAATGTCGAAAATATGTTTGGTGAATACTTAAATTAGTCTCAGTACCGGTTAGGATTCCGCAAAAAACCAAATGTCCATTTTTTCTCAAAATTGTAAAGCTTTTTTCAAATGTAGCAGGACCTACATAGTCAATAAGCAAGTTAACCCCTTTAGGTGATATTTTCCTTACTTCATTAACTATATCATCGGTGTAGTGATTAAAGACATAATCAGCACCATACTCCAACACTTTAGATTTTTTTTCATCTTTTCCAACAGTTGAAATTACTATAGCTCCTTTTAGCTTCGCTAACTGAATAGCATAACTTGCTAATCCACCAGCTCCACCCCATATGAAGAATACATCACCAGGCTTTAGATTATACAGACTGTTAACTGCGTGGTAGGCAGTTAAACCTGCGATTGGTAATGAAGCTGCTGTTTCGAAGCTAACATCATCAGAAATTCTAAATAAGTTTTCAGATGGAACAGAAATATATTCTGCATAAGCTCCGTGTCGCTGCATTCCAAAGAACTGCCAACCATCATTCAGGTGCTCATTATCAACATATTTCTCGTCTCTTTCGTTAGGCAAATAAACCGGGTAAACCACCACCCTATCTCCAATAACGAAGTTGTCAACTTTGCTTCCCAGCTCAGCAACTGTGCCGGATATATCTCCACCTATTATATGAGGCTTCGGAATATTCAGGCCCGGGTAACCTTTTCTAACAACAGTATCAATTCTATTTAAGCTAGTTGCACCAATTTTAAGTAGCACTTCTTTTTCGCCAACTTTTGGCTTAGGAAAATCCTCAATATATTTTAAAACGTCAGCACTTCCGTGCTCTTCAATAATTACTGCTTTCATTAATTCAAACCACATTTTTTAAAAATAACATCTACACTTTCAAATACCTTTTTATAACTAAACAAATCATTGAGTTCATCTTTTGAAATAAACTTCAATAATTCATTATCTTCGCAAAGAGATTCTATAAATGGCTTCTTTTCATCCCAAGTTCTCATTGCATTTCGCTGAACCATTACGTATGCTTCTTGCCTTTGTAAACCTCTTTTTGCCAGTTCCAAAAGAACCTTTTGAGAATGAATAAGTCCAAAAGTGAGATTTAGGTTTTCAATCATTCTTTCAGGATAAACTACTAGGTTGTCGAGCACCTTTATCGTTCTGTTTAAAATATAATTAAGTGAAATTGTTGAATCAGGGAAAATTACTCTTTCTACACTGCTATGCGAAATGTCTCTTTCGTGCCAAAGTGCATTATTTTCTATTGCAGCAATTGCATTAGACCTTAACAATCTTGCTTGACCACTGATATTTTCGGATGCTATAGGATTCCTTTTATGAGGCATAGCCGAACTTCCCTTTTGCCCTTTAGAGAAATATTCTTCAGCTTCTCTAACTTCAGTGCGTTGTAAATGTCTGATTTCAATACCAATTTTTTCGAGCATAGAGCCAATAATTCCAATTACTGTAAGTAAGTAAGCGTGGTTATCCCTTGAAATAACTTGAGTTGACGAATTCACTGGCTTGAGCCCTAATTTTTCGCAAACGAACTCTTCAACAAATGGGGAAAGGTGTTCGTAGGTTCCAACAGCACCACTAATCATACCTACCCTGCAATCTTCGAGAGCACTTTCAAGTCTTTTGATGTTTCTGATACATTCATCATACCATAATGCAAACTTTAAACCAAAAGTCATTGCTTCGGCATGAATTCCATGACTTCTTCCAACGCAAACTGTGTACTTATATTCTTGAGCTTTTTTAGCTAACACTTCACTCAACTTAACCATGTCATCCATCAACAGTTTTCCAGCCTGCTTGATTTGAACTGATAAACATGTATCCAATACATCGCTGGATGTCATACCTAAGTGAATGTGTCTAGAAGGAGCTCCGACATATTCTTCAACATTTGTCAAAAATGCTATAACATCATGCTTGGTTGTTTCTTCAATTTCAAGAATTCTCTTTACATCAAAATTAGCTTTTTCTTTAATAGTGTCAACATCTGATTTGGGTACCAAGCCTAGTATTGATTGAGCTTCTGTAGCTAAAATCTCAATATCAAGCCAAATTCTGTATTTGTTCTCTTCGCTCCAAATTGAGCCCATCTCTGGAAGAGTATATCTTTCAACCATTTAATCACCAATCTTTTCTTTTAATTTAATTATTTCTTTTGAATTTCTTTCAACTTCAGAGTTCAATTCCGGCAATCTTCTTAATACAGCTTCAATTTTGAAAGCCTTCAAGTGTTCTTTGGCTGGAGAACCAAAATAAATCCCCTTGTTAGGAATAGTTTTAGATATACCTGATTGTGCTAAAATTGTAACATCATCTGCAATTTCTAAATGCCCTGCAATCCCAACCTGGCCTCCATATCTATTCCTTTTTCCAGTACTGACACTTCCTGAAATGCCAGTTTGAGCCGCTATACCATTATTTTCTCCAATCTCGCAATTATGAGCTATGTGAACCAGATTATCAATTTTTGTTCCTTTCCTGATTATTGTACTTCCTATCAATGCTCTATCAATTGTTGCATTAGCTCCAATTTCGACAAAATCTTCGAGTATCACATTTCCAAGTTGTGGAACTTTATCAAAAGAACCATCAAATTTGTTTTCAATGTAACCAAAACCATCAGAACCTATTACTGCCCCAGCATGTACAATACAATTGTTACCAATTTTTACCTCTTGATAAATTGTAACATTTGAATTAATAACAGAGTTATTGCCAATCTCGACTGATTCGTACAAGATTACTGACGGCATTAGTTCTACCCCACTTTTAAGAATGCAGTTATCTCCAATTACACAGTTAGGTGCAACGAATACATTCTCGTGGATTGTTACATTTTTACCAATTACAGCAGATGCATGAACACCACATCTTCCTATTTTCTTTTCTTTATCGATTATTTTAAGAAGCTTTACAAAACCTTCATAAGGTTTGTCAACCTTAATATAAACTTGATTCGTTGATGGTGATGATTCATTGGTCTTGGAAACAATTATACAAGTAGCCTGCGAATTTTTGAAAAGTTGTTCATACTTTTCATTGTAATAAAAAGTCAGGTCACCTTTTTCAGCAGTTTCAAGTGGTTTAAATGAAAAAATACTACTATCAGTCGAACCGATGATTTCACCTTGAATAATCTCGGCAATTTGGTTTACAGTAAAATTAATCATAATAACTATCTGTTAATCCTTCTTTCCTGAAGCTGTTTCATTTTTTCCGGGTCAGTTTCAGGTTTAATTGTGTTATTTGGGTCTGATTGGTTTTGTTCAAACGTTCTGTTATCGTCAGTTTGAGAAGATGTTCTGCCACGCCTTCTTGGTTGTTTTGTTTCTTTTGTCTGGTTTCGTGGGTCTTTTTCAATCCTATCCTGCAAATCTTTCTCAAGCTCATCTACATTAACACCAAGATTTTTCAATACTTTAACAGTCATATCATACTTATAGTTTACATAAGGTAGTGGCTGAACACTTTGGTCAACTAAAATATCAAATCCCTGATCTGAAGCAACTTGCTGTACTGCAGCATAAATCTTCTCTTCAACCGGTGTAAAAATAGTTTTTACAGCTTGGTCGTGCTTACCATTCATTTCAAAAATTGACTTAGCGTAATCTTCACGAGTTTTCTTCAAGGTACCTAATTCACTATCTTTACTTTGTTTCTCGGCTTCAGTCCATATTAAACGATTCTTTTTGATATCAAATTCAAGATTGTCAACTTTTTGTTGCATTGCATCAAGTTCACGTTTCCATTCGTCAACCATACTTTGTACTCTTTGCTTTGCTTGTTGAGCATCAGGATACTTTTCTCTAATTGTGTTTGAATTTATAAATCCAACTTTTTGTGAAAAAGCACTTATTACGCTTAAAAAAATCAAGCTAATCCATAAAACAATTTTACTTTGCATTTTTCTTGTCCAATAATTTGAAAATAACATAGATGTAATAATTGGTCTATTTATTTTCCTCTAATAATTCAAAATAATAACATTTAATCGGTTAAATTGAGTAAATATTTTAATAAATTGATTATTTTTAGTAATGTATTTTAATATTTAGCAAATGAAAGCGTTATACAATCTTTAAATTTACAAAAGAAGTAATAAATATTATGGCGTTAAACTGTGGAATTGTCGGGCTTCCAAATGTTGGGAAATCAACTTTGTTTTCAGCATTAACATCTGCCCCAGCTGAGGCAGCTAATTATCCATTTTGTACAATCAATCCGAATTTTGGAATTGTAAGTGTACCTGATGAAAGGTTATATAAGATTGCTCAATTAATACCTCCACAAAAGCTAATTCCAACCACGGTTGAATTTGTTGACATTGCCGGTTTGGTTAGAGGTGCTTCAAAAGGTGAAGGATTGGGAAATCAATTTTTGGGCAACATCCGAAATGTAGGTGCAATTATACACGTAGTAAGGTGTTTTGATGATGACAATATTGTTCATGTTGAAGGCAGTATTAACCCACAGCGCGACATTGATACAATTGAGGTAGAACTTGCCTTAGCCGACCTGGAAAGTGTTCAGAAAAGAATTGACGGACTTGGCAAGATGCTTAGGTCTAATGACAAAAAAGTTGTTGATAAAGCAAAAATTGCAGAACCAGTATTAAACTTACTTGCTGAATCACTGAATCAGGGTATATCAGCAAGAAATATTCAATTTGATGAAGAGCAACTTGATTCTATTAAGGACTTGAATTTAATAACTTTGAAAAAACAAATTTATTGCTGTAATGTTGATGAAAATTCATTAAACGAAAATGATAATATTTATGTAAAACAAGTTAAAGAAATCGCGTTGAAAAATGGTTCAGATGTTATTGTTATATGCGGGAAAATAGAGTCAGAAATCGCTGAATTAGAAGATATGAATGAAAAAAGAGAATTCTTATCTTCACTCGGACTCAGGGAATCAGGTTTAGACCAAATGATAAGAGCAGCATACCATTCATTGGATTTACAAACGTACTTTACAGCAGGTGAAAAAGAAGTGCGAGCTTGGACATTTATAAAAGGTTACACAGCTCCACAAGCTGCAGGAATTATACATACTGATTTCGAGAGAGGTTTTATTCGTGCAGAAGTTTACCATTGCACTGATTTGTTCGAGTTAGGTTCAGAACAAAAAATTAAAGATCAGGGAAAATTAAGGATTGAAGGAAAAGAATACATTGTTCAAGACGGAGATGTAATGCATTTCAGATTTAACGTTTAATTTTTTTTACTATACTTGAAACCTAAAAAGTTTTTTGCCGTAATGAATATGTTATCAAATTTTTTATTTAACGATACGTTAATCACAAATAAAACTTTTTAAACTAAAATAGTTTTTTGATTACATATTATGAACCATAGTCAAGATTTAAAGCTAAGGATAAAAAAAATTGCCGAAAATTATTTCCTTTCAAAAGGTTATAAGTCAGTAAATATTGATGATATAGCTCATGAACTTGGTATAAGCAAACGTACATTTTATGAAATATTTGACTCAAAAAAAGATTTGTTCCAAGAAATTATTGAAGAATCCTTATTTAGTTTTCGAAGCAGAACTAATTTAATAATCTCAAGGATGTCAGACAGCGATCATTCAAATTTTCTTAAAGAACTCAAAAATCTTTGGGATGTAATTATTGATCACACTTCTTACTTCAACATTGATGTTATAAACGATATAAAATATAACCTACCTGGTCACTGGATTAAATGTGAAAAATTTGATGAAGAAAGAACCGAAGATTTTCGCAAAATCTATAGTTCAGGTATAAAACGTGGATATATAAAGCCTAACATAAGTTTGGAGGTATTCTACGTAATGCATTTTCATGCATTAAAATACTTACTTAAACCTGAAAATATGAAAGAATTAGGGCTGTCAATCAAAAATATACTTTCTGACTTTTATGAAGTTCTATTAACAGGTGTGTTGACAGAAAAAGCAAGAAAAGACTTCGAAAAAATTTTAACTGAGAAAATTAACTAATTAACTTAAGAGATAGATTATGGCAAAAAACAAAACAAGTAGTCTTATTTACCTTTGGGTAATAATGATAATACCATTTTTTGTGATTAATTTGCAATCTCAAGCAAGAAAACTTTCTCTGGATGATGCAATTAAAATTGCATTGGAAAATAATTCAGATACAAGAATTGCCTTGCTTGAAGTTCAAAAAGCAGAAGCTGCAGTAAACGAAGCTTATGGATATGCACTTCCAACTGTTGATTTGAGTGGTAGTTTTTCACATTTAATTGAAAAGCCCAGAATGCCGTTTCCAGATTTTGAAGCATTGCTAAATAATGCTACTTATGCTATTTTTGACAGGGAAGGAATTAAATATAACACACCAAATCCTTACAAACCTTTGAATTATTCTCTACAGGCATTTGCTCTTGCCAATAACTATGAAGCTAAACTTCAGGTTAGTCAAATACTATTCAATTCAGCTGTATTTACAGGAATTGGTGCTTCAGGCAAATATCTGCAAACATCAAAGGAAATGCTTAATAGTAAAGTTTCTAAAACAGTAATGCAGGTAAAGCAGGCATTTTATGGCATTGTGTTAGCAAAAGAAGTTGTTGCTTTAATGAATTCGAGTCTTGATAATTTAGAAAAACATTTGTCGAATGTCAGATCTTTATATCAACAAGGATTAGCAGCTGAATATAATGTATTGCAGGCAGAAGTTCAGGTTGAAAATTTTAAACCAAGTCTTTTGGAAGCTCAAAATGCCCTAAAAAACGCAAAAGAAGGTCTTAAAATGATAATCAAAATTGATAACCAAACTGAAATTGATATTGATGGGAACTTAGAATATAACGAATTATCAATAGAAAGTTCTGAAAAACTTATTAGTCAGGCTCATAGTAACAATTTAGATATTAAAACACTTGAAAATAAAATTGAAGTTGATCAAGCATTCATAGAATTGGATAAATCGGACTGGTATCCATCATTGGTAGCTTTTGGAAATTATTCCTTCAATGGCGCTGCAGATGATTTTAATTTCCTGAATTATCGCCAATCTGTTGTAGGATTGTCATTCAACGTTAATTTATTCAGTGGGAATAGAACAAAAAATAAAGTTCAGCAATCAACAATAGAAAAAATAAAATCAATTGAGCAATTATCTCAGTTAAAAGATTTTGTTACGATGCAAATTAAAACAAAGTTGAATGAGCTTGATAAAATCAAACAAAACCTCGTTACAGCTGATAAAAATGTAACATTGGCCGAAAAAACTGCAAAAATTGCCTCAATTGGTTATACTAACGGTACCAGAACCCAATTAGAAGTAATTACAGCTGAAAACCAGCTTAGACAAGCCAAAACTAACAAATTAAATTCAATATATTCATACATTGTTACTTTAGCAGATATTGATAATTTAATTGGCAACATTAATCAAAATTATATTAGGATGGTGTACCAGAATGAAAACAAATAATATTAATTATAGAATGGATAAATCAATGATTGAATTTAGCAAATATGTCACTGGCAAAATGCTTGTATTTAGCATTTTACTTTCCATTAGCGTGGTTTCATGTATGAAAGAAAAAGCAGAACCACCAAAAAGCATGGAACAAATTAAAAAAGAAGAAGGTGTTCCGGTAACAGTTTCAATTATTGAGAAAACCGGATTTACTAAAGAATTATCCTACTTTGCAACACTTAATGCTATAAAAGAATCAATTGAATTAGCAAAAGTATCAGATAAAATTGTAAAGATTAATGCTAAAATTGGTGACAATGTTCGTGAAGATCAAACAATTATTGAATTTCCGTCAAATAATCCTGCATTACAAATTGAACAAGCTAAGGCAGGTTTGGATAATGCTGAAATTACTCTTAAAAGAATGAAGGAGCTTCTTGCTGCAGGCGAAATTTCTCAACAAATGTATGACAATACATATACTCAATTTTTAGTCAGCAAAAGAAATTATGAGCAATTAAACCAATTGATTGTAGCTAAAGCACCTGTATCAGGTACTATTATCTCTATGCCTTTCAGAGTTGGAGATGTTCCAAGACATAATGATGTATTGTTTACAGTTGCAAACACTTCAAAAATGATTGCCAAGGTAAATGTTTCTGATAGAGAAATTGGTTTTATAAAAAAGGGTATGCCGGCAGAAGTAATTTGGAATGGAAAAGTTTATAAAGGCACTGTATCGCTCATTGGACTTGGTTTATCACCAATGACTAAATCATTCCCTGTAGAAATTGAAATTAATAACCCTGGGAACCAGTTACTAAGTGGTATATCTGTTGAAGTTAAGATAAAGCTTTCAGATGACAGCGATTTGATTGCAATAGACAGAAAGTTCATACTGGATGAATCTGGTAAAAAATATATATTTTTAGATGATAATGGTAAAGCAGCTAAAAAAGAAATCAAAACCGGACGCGAAAGTGGTATTCTTGTAGAGGTTGTTTCAGGTTTAAATATTGGCGACAAATTAATTTCTTGTTGTACTACATTTCTAGAAAATGGTATTAAAATCAAAGTAGATAATAAGGGGAATATCTAATGATTTTAGCTAAAATATCCATTAACAGACCAATTATGGCAACTATGATCATTTTGGTATTTCTGATCTTTGGATACATTTCGTTTACAGGCCTGAATATGAATACTGTACCAGAGGTTAATGTACCTTTTGTTACAATTCAAACTATATATCCGGGTGCTGGTCCAAAGGAAATTGAAACACAGATAAGTAAAAAAATTGAAGATGTTGTAGCAACAGTCAGTGAAATTAAAAGATTGGAATCCTACTCTCTTGATGGTGTATCTCTTGTAATGATAGAGTTTGATCTATCAAAAAAGATTGATATTGCAACTCAGGAAGTAAAAGATAAAGTTGATGCTGTAATCAATTTACTACCCAAGGATGCCGACAAACCTGTTATTCAGAAAGTTGACTTGCAATCTTTTCCAATTATTGATATTGTTTTCTCAGGCAGTTTAGGACCTAAAGAGCTGTACGATGTTGCAAGTAAAACGCTAAAAGACAGATTATCTCAAATAGCTGGAGTTGCCCGAGTAAATATTATTGGTGGCGAGGAAAGAGAAATTAAAGTCACATTTGACGATAAGGTAGTTTACGAAAATGTAATTTCCTTACCACAGATGCTTGGAATAATTGGAGCACAAAATTTTGACCTGCCAGGTGGTTATTTTACTACACAAGGTACAGAATACACAGTAAGAGTTAGTGGTGAATACGAAACTTTAGATGAAATATCAAACATGGAAGTACCAACACCTTTTGGTAAAAAGAAACTAAATCAAATTGCCAGAGTTGAAGATGCTTCTAAAACTGTTAGACAAAGAGCTATCTATTTTGACAATAAAGCAAAAAACAGAGATGAAAACGTAGTCAGACTCAGTTTGATTAAAGCAACAGACGGAAATGCAATCAATATATCCAATGATTTAAATAAAATCATGCCTGAGCTTTATCAAATCATCCCAAAAGGCACAAAACTTACTATTGTAAATGATGATTCTGACTTTACACAGGCAAACGTTGATGATACAATGAGTAATATATATCTTGGAATATTATTCACAGCTATAATATTATTATTGTTTTTGCATGACATAAGGTCAACAATCATCATTGCGCTTTCAATGCCCACATCCATCATTTCAACATTCTTGTTGGTTAAGGCATCAGGATTTTCCCTAAATATGATGTCGCTAATGGGAATATCTGTTTCAGTAGGTGTTTTGGTATCGAATTCAATTGTTGTACTTGAAAATATTTTCAGGTACAAAGATATGGGAAAGGACAGAAAAGATGCTGCATTTCTTGGCACTAAAGAAGTTACAGTCGCTGTATTGGCTTCGACATTAACTAACATTGTGGTTTTTGTGCCACTTGCAAATATAAGCTCAATTGTAGGCGAGTTTTTGCAGGAAATGGCTCTTACAGCAACCTATGCAACTTTATTTTCACTATTTATGTCATTCTCACTAACCCCAATGCTTGCATCATTAATTATCCCTGAAAAGCCTAAAGTTGGCAGGTTAGCTAGCATACTTTTAAAATTCGAGCACATGCAAGAGAAAGCTTTCAGTAAATTGCTAAAAATAGTTCTTGTTAATAAATGGATGCCGATTGGAATTTTGGTTGGTATTGCCGTAGTGTTTTATGTTGTGGTAATAGCAGTATATGGCCCTCAATTATCTACAGAGTTTATGCCTCAGGGTGATAACGGAAAAATAAGAATTCAAGCCAAATTACCTGAAGGTTACGATATTTATGAAACTCAAAAAATTATGCAAACAATCGAAACCAGAGTAAGTCAATACGATGATGTCGAGAATATTCTTACAAATTTGGGTAAGACCGATGACTTAAACCTTGGTACTAATCTTTCATTGATGGAAGTTTACTTAAAGGATGCAAAACTTAGAAAAGTGTCTGTACATGATTATGTAACAACATTTATCAGGGATTTAGCTGACATCCCGAACGCTGAAATCAAAATTGCAGTTGCTAAAGATATGGCTGGACCCGGAGCACCAATAGAATTCTATTTGCTTGGTCAAGACTTGAATAAGTTGGAAACCATCAAAGAAGAAATAATGACCAAAATAAAAGATGTAACAGGGCTGGTTAATCTGGATAACTCTTCAAGTGCCGGAAAACCAGAAATCACTATTTCACCACTAAGAGACAAGATCGCAGAGGCCGGCGTTACAGTAAATGAAATAGCAATTACTGTCCGTGCAGCAATTGAAGGAATAGTATCTACACAGTTTAAAGAAAAAGGCGAAGAGTATGATATTGCAGTTACCATGTCGGATAATTCTGTAAATACACCTGAAAAAATCTCGAATATACCAATTGTAACTCCAATGGGTAGTTTTAGACTATCACAACTTTGTGACATTAAATTTACCAAAGGATTTACAATGGTACTAAGAAGAGATAAATATACGGCAATTAAATTTACTGCTGATGCTGCTCAAGGGGTTCCAACCGGAAATATTATAAATGATATTACAAAAATTATTGACGGTGAGACTGTTAATGGGCAGAAGTCCGGTGGTATTGATATGCCGGTTGGATATAGAATAAAATGGGCAGGAACCTCAGAAATGCAAATGCAAATGGCTCTTGACTTAGGATTTGCATTTTTGCTGGCTTTCTTGTTAACATATATGCTCCTAGCTGCGATGCTTGAGAGTTTATGGCAACCTGTATTAATCTTGTTGACTGTCCCATTAGCTCTTATTGGTGTGATATTATTAATGTATTATACAGACACCAATTTTGGACTTACTGCCATGATGGGTATAATCATGCTTTTGGGTATTGTAGTGAATAATGCGATACTGTTGCTCGATTATACCAATCAATTAGTTAGAGAAGAAGGATTATCGGCAAGAGATGCATTAATCAAAGCAGGTCCTACAAAATTAAAGCCAATTTTGATGTCAACCGTTGCTATTATTTTGGGTATGTTACCAATGGCACTTGGCATTGGCGACACAGGAAAAGAGATGAGAATACCTTTGGGTATTGTATCAATAGGAGGATTAGTAATGTCAACGGTTCTTACGCTTATAGTTATTCCGGCAGCTTATTATGTTAATGATGGGGTATTTAGATTTTTTGGAAGAATTTTTAAACGAAAAAGCGTTCAATCAGCATAATAAGTTTCTATGTTAGTTAGATTTTTAAAAGGGCTTCAATTTTAAAATTGAAGTCCTTTTTTAATGATACTTTAGAAGTTATGCTAATTAAATTTTTATTTTTAATAATTTTAAACAATCAAATTAATATTGAACTATTAAATTAGAAAATAATTTGTTAATTTTGTAATCTAAAGTGGTTATGATTTTATTTTTGTTGGATTTATTATGGTTGGTCTTAGATGAAACGTTCTTACAGATATTTACCTTTACTGATAATTCTTTCATTAGTCATTTATTTTACATACGAAGCATACGCTACATCGACTGGTAGAGTTCTTCGTACTTCAACATATGATGGTGGTTGTGGTGGTAGCGGATGTCACGGGACAGGCTCCAGTAGTTCTACTTCTTTATCATTGATAAGTGGTAATTTAACAGTTGACCCAAACACAACAAATAATTTTACAATCAGGGTTTCAAATTCATCCAAAGAAAGAGCAGGAATAAATATTGCTGCAAAAACAACAATTACTGGTTCAACAAATATCGGAAATCTTGAAGCTCCCGTTGGTTCAGGTTTGCAGGTTCTTGTAGATGAGTTAACACATGTAAGTCCAAAAGCAATGTCGAATGGAAATGCAGATTTTGATTTTACCTGGAAAGCTCCTGCAAAACCCGGCAAATATTACTTAAGGGCTGCAGGGAATGCTGTAAATAATGACAATACATCTTCAGGTGATCAATGGAATTGGATGACACCTATGGAACTAATTGTAAGGGGCATAGAAATATTAGAACCAATACCAGGAAATAATTTTTGTGCCGGAAACACAATGACCATCAAATGGAATAGTGCAGGTGTTGAAGATATAAAGATTGAGCTATCAACAAATTCCGGTCAATCATGGGGCGTTGTATTGAACAATAGCTTTAAAGCTGTTGGTGGTAATTGGACATGGAACATTCCAAATGATTTCCAGCAAGGACCAAATTTTAGAATTAAATTGTCTGATGTTGCAAATCCTAACATTAGCTCTGAAATGTCTGGAGATTTTGGTATCTATGGTCAATTTTCGATCACCTCCCACCCTACTTCGAAAGAGATGTGTCCTGGCGAATCTTTGACACTCAGCGTTTCAACTATCGGTACAGGACTGAAATATCAATGGAGAAAAAATGGGTTTAATATACCAAATGCAACAGATTCCGTTTTAGTTATTTCAAATGTCAACTCCGGAACAACGGGATTTTATGGCGTGGTTGTATCGTCTAACTGTTATTCACCTATAACAAGTACAGAAGCTAATATTCAAATTAGAACACCGACATCAATCAGAAAACAACCAACTGAAGTTATAACATGTTTAGGTAACACTCCAATATTTCAAGTTGAAGCTGATGGACATTTTGTAACTTATCAATGGTATAAAGACAACAGAGCTATTAATAATGCTACTACACCTGAATTAAAAATTCTTGATGTAAAAACTTCTGACATTGGAAGTTATTACTGCGAAGTTAAAGGTTTTTGCGGTACTGTGAAGTCAAATACTGTCCCTTTGACAATCAATGAAGCTCCAAAAATTACTACACAACCCTTATCCCAAACCACATGTGAAAAAAAGAATATTACATTCAAAATTGTTGCATCCGGTTTACTAAATAATTATGAATGGTATTTTAATAATAATAAAATTACATCATCATCAATTCCTGATTTTGTCCTAAATAATGTAGGAGTTCAAAATCAGGGTGAATACTACTGTATTGTAAGAAACAACTGTGGAGAACCTGTTACAAGCAATGTTGTGCAGTTGACTGTCAACCTATTGCCAAGAATTACAAGTCAACCAAAAAACTTAATGTTAATGGCTGGTGAGCCTGCTGAATTTACTGTCATTGCAGAAAATGCCAAGTCATATTTATGGAGAAAAAATGGTACTGCAATTCCTGATGCGAGAGAGGCTACATACAGAATTGAAACTACCACAGCTGATGATAATGGTGATTATGATTGTCTGGTTACTAATGAATGTGGAAATGTAACGAGTATTAAAGCAAATCTACTAGTAATTGAACCTGAGCCTGGTGCCCGCATAAAACTGTCATCAGGGTCAATTGATTTTGGTATTACTTATCCTGACGTTGTAATTGATTCTACTTTTGATTCATTTATTAGTAATATTGGCAATCAAATTTTAAAAATTGATAGTATAAAAATATTAAATGCAATTGACACCCTAAAGTTTTTCGAGTTGTTATCTGAAGGAAGCTATGAAATTGAACAAGATGAGAGTATACCTATCAACATCAAGCTTACACCGGATTCTTTAGGATTACAAAACGCAAAACTAAGAATATACAGTAATGCTATTAATGATATTGGTGACATTAATATTGTTACTAATGTTGCGAAATGGGATGCAATCTCCAACAAATCATTAATTGATTTCGAAGATGTCTTGATAGGCGATTCAAATGAGCTTGGGTTTAGAATATTTAATCAAAGTGATTTTCCATTAAGTATATCTGGAGCAACAATTAGTTGTGATGATTTTTATTTGTTAAGTCCGGAGATTCCTGCTATTGTTGATGCAAAATCAAGCAAAGACTTCTTAATTAAATTTGAACCAACCAAAACTGAAAAATACGATTGTAAAATTGAAATTGATTCTTACAGAACTTTGAAAAAAATTACTGTAAAACTATCAGGTGTAGGTAAAGGTACAGGTGTTAATGATTCAGATAATTTGATTAGTAATCTAAGTGCTTTTCCAAATCCTGTTAATAATAACCATATTAAATTTGAATTTTCAATACCTGAATCAATGGTCTATGAAGTTTTAATTTCTGACAATTCTGGAAATACAATTTGGAACTACAAAAGTATTTCTCAAAAAGATAATATAATTGATTGGAATTGCAAGAATTTACAAGGTCACAATATCCCAAGTGGAATTTACAACATCATTGTTAAATCTGACAATTCTATCAAGAAAACAAAAATTGTTATAATTAAATAAAGTTTATAAAATGCTTAATGTTGCAGTAATAGGTTGCGGATATTGGGGAAATCACCTTATCCGTAACTTTAATTCATCACCTAACTGGAATGTTAAATATATTGCTGACTCAGATTTAAATCAATTAAAAAAAATGTCTGTTCAATATAAAAACATCATTGCAGTCGAAGATAGTAATATTATATTTAAAGACAATGAAGTTGAAGCTGTTGTCATTTCTACTCCTGTTTCATCACATTACGAATTAGCAAAGAAATCATTATTGAGTGGCAAACACACATGGGTAGAAAAACCACTTACCTCATCTTCAGAAGAAGCTCAGGAATTGATTGAAATATCAAAAAGAATGAATAGGTTATTGCATGTTGATCACACTTTCATTTATACTCCTGCTGTCAGAAAAATTAAAGATTTGGTTTACAACAACGTTCTTGGAGATATTCTATACTTCGACTCTACAAGGGTTAACCTTGGATTATTTCAACATGATGTTAATGTTATTTGGGATCTCGCTCCTCACGACATTTCTATATTGAAGTATGTAGTTGGTAAAAAACCGGTATCAGTATCTGCAACTGGTAAGTCGTTTCATAAATACTCATCTAATGATATACCTTCAATTGCTTTTTTGACCATTGAATTTGAAGACGGCTCAATCGCTCACATTAATGTCAATTGGATTTCTCCTGTCAAAATAAGACAAATAATTATGGGCGGTTCTTCAAAAATGATTGTGTTCGATGATATGGAAACTGTATCAAAAGTAAAAGTGTTTGATAGTGGAGTTGAAATAACTCAGAGAGAAGACATTTATGATGTTTTGATTCAATATAGAACAGGAGACATGTATTCACCTGCAATTAAAAATTTTGAAGCTTTGGCATTTGAGTGTACCCATTTTTATGATTGTATCGTCAATAACATAGAAAGTGAAACAAATGGAGAATCTGGTTTATACGTTGTCAAAATACTCGAAGCGGCAGATAAATCTTTAGCTGAAAAGGGCAAACCTGTATTTTTTGATTAATTAAGTTTTGAAATCTGATTTTTTTTTTGTTAATTTGCTAATAGTTTTTTTTACAAATTGTAATAAATGACATTTATTCATAGTAGGAGTAAGTACATAATGAAATCAATAAACAACATCTTTTTCCCATTAATTTTAACAATACTATTAAGTGTTGTAGTCTTAAATACTAACCTTATTGCTCAGGAATCTGACGATGACTGGAAAGCTAAGGAGCAAGTAGATACCAAATTTCCATATTTAAAAGATAAATACGAAGATACGCTCAAACTAGGGTTCGAACAGGTGTGGGAAGCAGCAGTCACTTGTATTGATGATATTAATTGTCAGATAATTACCAAGAGTCCCCGACAAGGCGACGATGGTTTATATAAAGGTACTATTCAATCTGATTTTTGTGTTTTTGCAATTGGAGATACAGTGCTCAAAAATCTAAAGTACTACAGCGTTGAAGTGCCATTTATTCGCGGGGGTATTTGGGCTAACGCAAGATTTCAATATAAGATTATTATCAGGGAATTGGAAGATGGTAATTGTTACGTCAGAATGATAGGTGAAGTTAGCGGAATGGAAAGCCACGTAACAAACAAAGTACATTTTTGGCAATCTAATGGATTTAAGGAATATCAAATGATGGAAAGAATTAAAATGAAGCTTGGTTTGCCTCACAATTTCAAAGAAAACCTTTAAAAAAAAATTACTAAATTGAATTGAATAAAAAAATCCTGTGATATGATAATTATTACAGGATTTTTTTATAAAAAGAAAAAGGGGATGTCATTCAAATGACAACCCCGTTAATCATTAAACTTAAATATTATCTTGAATAATATTCAACTACGAGTGGTAACTCGCACTGAACAGGCACTTCTTCTTTGTGTGGTATGTAAGCTAACTTTGCTGTGAAATCGGCTTTAGATACTTCAAGATACGCAGGTGAATTAACGTTACGTATAGAATCTTGAATAATATCAATTTTTCTGCTTTTTTCTTTTATTGCAATAATGTCGTTTACTCTTACTTTGTAAGAAGAAACATTTACTCTTCTACCATTAACTAATATGTGTCCATGACTAATTAACTGCTTAGCAGAATAAAGTGTAGGTGCAAATCCAGCTCTGTAAACAAGTGCATCGAGGCGAGACTCAAGCAATTGAACAAGAATATCTGCAGTATTACCTGTTTGAGCAGCAGCTTGTTTGTAAAAGTTACTCATCTGCTTTTCAGACAAATTATATTGTAAACGTAATCTTTGTTTTTCGAGCAATTGACGACCGTAGTCTGACTGTTTTGCACGTTTTTTTGTAGCTCCATGCTGTCCTGGAGGATAAGGCTTGCGAGTTGAAACTTTGCCTGCCTTAGGTGTTAAGCTTAATCCGAGTTTCCTCGATATTTTTACTTTAGGTCCGGTATAATTCATTATATCCTGCTGTATAAAGTTCTAAAATACTTTATTTCAACTTTTAAAAATTAGAATTACAAATATATGTATAATTTTCGATATGACAAAAGTTTTTTTATACTTTATTTTTAAATATTTTTGTAATTATTCAATTTATGATTTGGAATTATTTATGATGATGAACGTATCAGAATTAGCTTCTTATATTGACCATACTATTCTAAAACCTAACTCTTCATACAAGGATGTAGAAAAATTATGTCAGGAAGCTATTCAATTTAATTTTGCTTCAGTATGTATTCTCCCCCATTATGTAAGCTATGCTTCAAATATTTTGGGGAATACAAAGGTAAAAACATGCTCGGTTGTAGGATTTCCTTTAGGAGCGAACTTAATTAGTACTAAACTTGAAGAAACCGAATCTCTTATAGAAAATGGCTGCGAAGAAATTGACATGGTTATAAGCGTTGCTTCAGTTATAAATGAAGATTATAATTATGTTCAGGAAGAAATTGAGGCAATCACCGAGCTTACACATTGCAATGATGGATTGGTTAAAGTTATAGTCGAGACTTGTTTGCTTAATGACTTTCAAAAGATAAAAATGTGTGAAATCGTTAGTAAGGCAGGTGCCGATTTCATAAAAACATCAACAGGATTTTCTACTTCGGGTGCAGAAATTAATGATATTTTGTTGTTCAAAAAGCATCTAAGTCCAAACATTAAAATTAAAGCATCGGGCGGAATCAAAAATTTGGAGCAAGCCTTAAATTTTATAAATGTCGGTGCAAATAGACTCGGAACAAGCTCGGGTAAATCAATAATCGATGAATTAAAAAATCTATAAAATATCTTTTTTGTAAAGTTTATAATTACTTTTAAAATCAACTAAACACAAAGTAAGATATTGATAATCACTAATCTGGTTGAATAATTGTGCTGTTATTCTGAACCATATTTTGTTGTCAAATATCATAAAAGGAAGTTCTATATTGTATTTTTTCAAAAAGAACTTCCTTAAGTTTATAGTAGTGTTTTGTGTTGTAAAGTCAGGCTCAATGTCAAGTAAAAATGTTGACATACATGCATTTATCGAATTATCGGCAACCAAAGTTCCATTTGATTCAGAAATTATCTCCTTGGCATTTATTATTAAGTTGTTATTATACTCAATTATCTTCCCAGCTCCCATTTCAAAATAAAAATCAATTGCAGAAGAAACAGCGATCCAGGAAGTAGTATCTTTAGTACCTTGCCACTCGAACTCCCTTATTAAACCGGAATTATAAAACAAGGAAATAGTTTGTGGGTGAATCTCATTCTTGAACCTATCTGAAACATACAAAAATGCCGAACCTTTAGGAGAAAAAAGCCATTTGTGACAATTGCTTGTAAAAAAATCAAAGTTGGCATCTTCAAAGTTTAAATCAAGACAACCTACTCCATGTGCACCATCAACCAATGTGATGATTCCAATGGACTTGAAAAAAGTAGATAACTCATTAAATGGAAAGACTAATGATGTAGCTGAACTAATTGAATCTATTAATGCTATTTTTACCCCTTTTAGGTCAGTATTTTGAATTATATCAAAAATCTGTTGTTTATCCGTCGGGTATGGTATTTCAAGCTGCAACAACTCGATCCCAAAATATTTTTCGTAATATTTTAAAGTATTAATAACAGCCGGATAAGTATGATTTGTATATAAAATTTTACCATTGATTTTAATTTGATTAATTAAAAAATTCAGAACGGAATTAACGCCAGTAGTTGCATTATCTACAAAACAAATGTTTTCGCAATTAACATTGATAAGTTTTGCTAACTTTTCTCTAGACTCCGATATGGCTTTGGGTGAAATCTCCAGAAAGAACTCTAATGGATTTTTTTCCATATTTTTTTTGTAAACACTCTGATACTCTAGTACTTTCAAAGGTGTAGCACCGAACGAGCCATTGTTTAAAAAGATAATATCTCTATCAATATTGAACAGCTCGAGCAAATCCTTTCCGTAATTCATAAATTGACCTATTATTTTACTAATTAAAGAATATCTGTGTCAAAAACAAAAATAATCAAAAACATCCCAAATTTATCAATTTTTATGTATAAATAACGTTTTAAATAATTTATATATTCTAAATCAAAATGGAATTTAAGAAATCATGAAAAAGTTAACTTTATTGATCTTTTGTTTTTTGGTTTTAATTAAAGTAAGTTATTCAAATGAATTAAATCCATATTCGAATGACAATTTAGATTTAATTAAACAACAACGTGAAAAGATTAAATCAGCAAAGATTATTGAAAAAAACACATATAGATATTCTACAAATTACAATGAAAAAGATATTGATAGTGTGAAAGTAGAAAAATGGCTGATCATTAAAGAGTACTTCAACGATAATGGTCAGCTAATTAAATATCAATCTTATGAAGGGGATGTTGGACCAATATTTACGATTCAATATACTTATAATGAAGAGGGTTTATTATTGAGTATTCTGGAATTAGATAACTTTAATACAATTATTCAAAAAAAAGATATCTCTTATGATCCATTCAGCAGAATATCCAAAATTGCTATTACAGGGTTTAATAGCAAACCAATTGAGACAATATATTATGAGTACAATAAAGAAAGAAGCATTTGTATAGAAACCAACAAAGATTCATCGAATAAATTATCGGGATATAGAGTTCATTTATACGACAAACCTTTTAATAAAATTATCAAAACAACAATATTTAATAAGGAAAATGAACTTGATGGAACAATTGTTTTTAATTTTACAGATAATGGAATTTTCAGCAGAGAAGTATATTCAAAAGATATTAATGTACCTTTTAATATAAAATATCAGAATGTATTTGATGATAAAGGTCAATTGAAAGAAATAAATAATTTGACATATCCTGACAATTTGGTTGTTAGTGTAAAACATACTTATAATAATTTTGGGTTAATTGATAATACAACAATGTATGGCAATGATGGAGCAATTATTACTAAGCTTGGATTTGTGTATTTTAATAAATAATTATGGTTGATTATGACAAAAATAATTTTGATTATATTTTTCTTGTTAATTCCAATTTTAGAATCATGTGATGGTGGACTTGCACCACCTCCTGAATCGGATAAGGCTTTTTTGAATGGGACAATAAGATTTGTAAATGGAAAAGATAATTGGCCTGTAAAAGACTCCGTTATAGCAATTCGTGCTGCAGCATTCAAAAAAATGCCAGACCAGGACATAATTTTATCAATTTTAAATGGTGATGCATATTTCACAGGTGAGTCTCTTCCACTTTTTGTGGATTCAGTAAATTTTAATTTTGAAATCAAAGATGCTCCTATTGAGTTAGTGTATATTGTCGCTGTCCAACAGTATTCTGCTGATATATTATCTCAAAGAGTAATTGGAGTATATACCCTTAGCGGTAACAAAAATCAAGCTTCTTCAATTATGATTGAAAATGGAAAAGAATACAATATCACAATTGATGTTGATTTTAACGACTTACCCCCCATGCCCTTTTAATAATTAAGAAATAATGAGTTAATAAATGAGCAAATTTCTTGTATATATATTAATAATGCTGATCAGCACAATTAGTTTGTTTGCCAAACAAAGTTTTACAGGCAAAGTTATTGACATATCAGATAAGAGAGAATTACCCGGAGTAGCCGTCAGAATTGAGAATACTCAATTTGGTGCATTTACTAACAATAAAGGTATTTTCATCATTAAAAATCTTCCCGACAATTTAAATAGAGCAAATATTATTATATCGCTAATAGGCTACGAAACATTAAAATCTGAAGTTGACTTAAGTAATGACAATAACAAGGAATTTTCTTTAAAAGTACAACCGCTTCAGACTAGCGAAGTAGTTGTTTCAGCAAATAAGAAAGTACAAGCTATACAAGATGTTCCAATTTCTGTTGCAGTAATTGACAAGCGTGTTTTGATTGATAGAGGAATAACAAGATTGGACGATGCGCTGGAATATGTTCCCGGAGTCGAAGTTAATCAGGACAATGCAAGCATTAGAGGTTCCTCAGGATTTTCATTTGGTGTTGGCTCCAGGGTATCTTTACTTATTGATGGTTTTCCGATGGTAGCAGGTGATAACGGAGATATAAAGTTTGATGCATTACCCATATATAATATTGACCGAATTGAGGTAATCAAGGGTGCAGGTTCAGCACTTTGGGGTACAGGCGCTATTGGAGGTATTATTAATCTTATGATAGAAGAACCTACTGAAGTTGGTGTTTTCAAACATAGAACATTTACAGGTTTTTATACTAAACCTCGTTACGAACAATGGGAATTCACAGAGAACTTGCAGTTCAATAGCGGCGTAAATCTCTCGTATGGTCAAAAGATCAATGCTTTATCAGTAGTAGCTTCCGGCAGTTTTTATTCTGATCAGGGATACAGGGACTATGATAATAGCCTAAGATATAATTTATTCTCAAAAGTCGCATATGAATTCAACTCAGATACTAAGCTAAAATTATTATTTAATGGCGCACTCGAAGATAGGGCTGATTGGGTTTATTGGAATTCCCTCGACTCAGCCACCTTGCCTCCCACAGGAACCAACAGGAATATAAGAATTGATTCTTATAAATACTCAGGGTTTGGTGAGTTTTCTCATTCATTTGATTACAATAATTATGCTCTTATCAAATTTGGTATTTTTAATACTAAATACAACAATTCCTTTGAGGTTAATTCTGAAGAATACAGACAATCGGATGCTACATCATACTACATTGATTTGCAGGGTGTAAGTAATTTTGATATTTATAATCGGAAAATCAATTTAACTTATGGTTTGACACAAAATTATGTTGATGTTAAATCATTTACCTATGGCAATAGAAATCAGCATATAGTAGCTGCATACGCTCAAGCAGAATACAGTTTGCCAAATGTGTTCACACTTACTTTAGGGAGCAGACTTGACCGAGAGATAACAAAAGGAATAGAATCCAATATCGAGTTCTCACCTAAAGTAGGAATAAACATACCACTCAAAGACCATTTTAATCTGAGAGCATCATTTGGAAGAGGATTTAGAGTTGCCTCAGTTGCCGAAAGATATTCAGCAATCATATTGCAGGGATTCGAAGTCGTACCTAATTTAGAGCTTGAACCTGAAAGTAGCTGGAGTGCTGAAATCGGAACAAATTTACAATATGAATTATTTAATAGCATTGGTGAGATTGATTTTTCAATTTTCCACAATGAGTTAGAAAATTTAATTGAGCCTTCATTTGCATCTGATGCTACAGCAAGAATTCAATTTCAGAATGTTACAAAAGCAAGAATCCAAGGCATCGAGTTAGGCCTTAAAACATTTCTATTTAATACATTTGGTATTGAGTCATCACTTACATTGATGAATCCGATTGACTTATCCACAAATAAAACATTGAACTACAGGTCAGAGGTATTGTGGTACTCCAGATTAATTTTACCTTATAAATTTGTAGAGTTTCAAGCTGATTTTCGATATAAATCAAGAGTTGATAATATTGATATTCAACTTGGTCTATTGGTTAATGATTCTGATGCACGTGTTGATGCTAAAGTTGTTGACTTAAGACTGATATTTGATTTAAAGGAATTTACAGACTCATCTCTAAAATTCGGTTTGATAGCCAACAATATTTTCGATTATTATTATACCGAAATGGTAGGTAATTTGGCACGCACCAGATTGCTGACACTTCAAATTAGCGGAGAATTATAATTATTATGACAATTAACGATGCTGTAAGTGTTTCAATTTTAACAAACCGCATAAGATCTGTACTGGAAACTGATTTCACAAACATCATGGTAATTGGTGAAATCTCAAATTATAAGTTACATTCATCAGGTCACTCATATTTTTCTTTAAAAGATGATAAAGCACAAATCAAATGTGTCTTGTGGAGAGGCAGAACATTAAATTTTAAGCCAACGGACGGTATGAAAGTAGTTGCCCGAGGCTCTGTAACTGTATATCCACCACAAGGTAATTATCAGTTAGACTGTTACGAATTGACTAAATCTGGCGAAGGTGATTTATGGCTTGCTTATGAAGAACTCAAGCAAAAATTATCTTCACTTGGTTATTTCGAAACTTCACGAAAACGTCCAATCCCAAAGATTCCATTGTCAATTGGTATTTCTACCTCTCCGACAGGTGCCGCTGTTCAGGACATGATAAGTACTTTAAAAAGAAGATTACCATTGACTAAAGTATATTTTAGGCCAACATTAGTGCAGGGCGAAGGTTCAGCTGATGATATCGCAAGAGCAATTCAGGAACTTAATCGAACTGATGCAGAACTGATTATAGTTGGTAGAGGTGGCGGATCAATTGAAGACCTTTGGTCTTACAATACAGAAATTGTCGCAGATGCTATTTTTAAGTCCTCAGTACCTGTAATTTCCGCTGTTGGTCATGAAACGGACTTTACAATTGCAGATTTTGTGTCTGACCTACGTGCACCTACACCTACAGCAGCTGCTGAATTGGCAAGTCAAATTTCCTTTACTGAATTGATTGAATTTGCTAACTTTTCGAACTCTGCAATGTGCAAATCAATCAATAAAATAATCAACCAAAAAAAATCTGGTGCAATAGAACGATTTGACAAAATAGCTTATAGAAGAATAACTGAGCAAATCAGGAAAAATTATCAAATAATCGATAGTTTGGAAATATCACTTAACAATTACATTAAAAGTAAATTATCAATTCTTAATCAAAAAGTTTCTCATTTTGAAAGTCATTTTAAATCCTTACATCCTCTCGCTCCTTTCGAAAAAGGATTTGCAGCATTAAAATATGATGGTAAATATATTGGCAATGACTTATCTCTCACAGAATTTAATGAAGTTCAAATTATTCGAAAAAAAGAAAATATCAATGTAAAAATTTTAAAGGATAACAAATGAAAAAAAGTGTAGATTTTGAGAATAAAATCTCAAGAATTGAAGAAATCATAGAAATACTTGATGTCGGTGAGTTGCCTCTCGAAGAATTAATCAAATGCTATGAAGAAGGAATTAAACTTACTAATGAAACTAAAGAATTTTTAAGCAAGGCTGAATTAAAAATTATTGACATTACAAATAATAAAGAAATCCAATAACCTATCTAATTTAAGTTAATCATTAAATTAGATTTAAATTCATATTGCAAGGAATTAAAGTAGTTTAAAAATATAAAACATTAGGCTTGCTAAATTCATAATTAAAGAATCATTTAAAAATATTAATTGTAAATCAAAAATATTTTTATTAAGTTAGTCTAAATATTTTGATACATATGTAGATAAGTTTTTTAATTTTAATTACTTTATGGAGATTTGCCATGAATTTTAAATACCTGATTATTGTTGTTACTTTGTTTGCAATGATTTTATTTGGTTGCAGTACAGACAACAATTTGTCTGATTCAAGTAGCTCAGACAAACAATTGTACATAGTCAAATTCCTCGAAGACTCAGCTCCACAGTTGCAATCAACTTCAAACAACTTGAGAAGAAGTTATATTGATAAAATATTGACTGACGAATCAATAGCAACTGCCGAAGTGGTATACTATTACGACAATTTATTTACAGCCTGCGCGGTTTATTTAACAAACGATGAATACTCCAGAATATCAATTAACAAGAATGTGGAATATGTCGAACAAGACCAAATAATCACAATAGACGATGAGCTGATTCCTGCTAATAAAGGTGAACAATTGATGGGTGAAACTGTTTCTTGGGGTACTACGGCAGTCGGTGGAACATCTCCTGCAACTTCTTCAACTGGGGTTGCCTGGATAGTTGACTCAGGTGTAGACTTAACTCACCCCGATTTGAATATTAATACCACTTTAACTAAAACATTTGTTAAGAAAGGTCAAGACAGCAAAACTGCCAATGATTTGAATGGACACGGAACTCATTGTGCCGGAATTATTGCAGCAAAGAATAATACTATAGGGTCATTAGGTGTATGCGCAGGAGCTACAGTTATTGGGGTAAAGGTTCTCAATGCACAGGGTTCAGGATCAATTACTGATATCGTAAATGGATTAAATTATGTAGCAGGAAAACTAATAAACGGCAAATTAAATGTTGTAAACATGAGCTTGGGTGGTTCAGCCAACACTACATTAGATAATGCTGTAATCAGTCTTGCAAATAAAGGTGCAATTATAGTAGTTGCTGCAGGAAATAGTGCGAAAGACTGTTCAACTTTTTCACCTGCCCAGGTTAATCACTCTAATGTTTACACTATATCTGCTCATAATGAGCAATACAAACTATCAAGCTATTCTAATTTTGGAGCACCGGTTGATTATTCTGCACCAGGTGATTTAATCTATTCTACTTATAAGAATAACGGTTACGCAACTATGTCAGGAACATCTATGGCAACACCACATGTTGCCGGAATATTGCTTGCCAATAATGGTACAATAAACTTCAATGGTTACATTACAGGTGATAAAGACTCTTGGCCTGACAAAAGAGCAGTTCGAATCGTTGAATAATTTTTCATAAAGCTAAAAAAAACCCTCAAATAAAATTAATTTGAGGGCTTTTTTTATTTTAAAAATCTATCAATTATTATTAATTCTTACAGGCATTACCAGAAGCAATAAATCATCATTATCATTGTTTGGTAAAAATAATACAGGTTTATTAGGTAATGATAAAAGCATTTTAAATAAATTTCCTTCAGTATCTTTCGAATCAACGTGTTCGAGAGCTTCCAAAACAAATTTGTAGTTAAATGCCAAATCTATACTTTCACCGTTAAATTCGCATCCTATAGATTCTTCGCCATGTCTTCCTGTATCTTCATCTTCAGTAAATATTTTCATTGTATTACTTGAGATTGAAAGTTTTACTTGTTTTGACTTTTCATTTGAAAACAATGATACTCTCTTGAGGGATGAAATAAATTCATCAATATCGGCTAAAACCACAAGATTATTTTCTTTAGGTAATACGGATTCATAAGGCGGGAATTTTTCATTTATTACTCTTGAAATGAACGTTGTATCACCTATATCAAACCTTGCATGTGTTATCTTACCATAACTGTCAATAGTTGAAAGATGAACATCTGTATCAACTTTTCTTAAAATTTCAATAGATTTAGATGGTAATAACAAATCAAAATCCTGCGGGAATATTGCCCCCTCTGATCTTACAGTAGCTCTTGAAAGCCTGAAGCTATCAGTTGCAACAGCATTTACGTATGTTTCACGGAATTGGAATAAAACACCCATCATAGAGATTCTAAATTCATCAGTCGAAACGCAGAAAATAGTTTTGTCCGACAATCTTGTAATCTGGTCTTTAGTAAAGAAAGTACCATTATTTGTTGAAGATACTACTCCCTCTTCACCAGCTAAAGTAGGATCATTACCATCAAAAAGCTGTGGCAAATCAATAAACTCATCAGCACTTAACCCTTTCATTTCGTATGAGCCACGAGCAGTAGTTATTGTAATGTCTAAACCTTCTAAATTTACTTTAAATTTTATTGAACCGGTAGTGCCAAGAGCTTTTACAATATCATTTAACATTCTGGCAGGAACAAGTACCTCACCCTCTGATTGACTTTCGACCGTAACCTTAGATGAAATGGTAATATTTTGGTCAGTAGCAATAATCTGAAGCTTATTGCCCCTGAGCTTAAAATATAAATGCTCAAGTACTGCAACAGTAGATTTAGGAGGAACAGCAGGTAATACCTTTTGCAAAACCTTTTGAAAATCTGATAACAATATGGTAAATTCCATTTTTTTTGCCTATTATATGTTAATTAAAAAACATTTTATTATTTTGCAATGTTAAGAATATTAAAATTACAAATTTAGTTTTTTACTGCAAAGAATTTATTTGAAAATATAATCATAGGAATCAATATGTTGATAACTAAGTATGGTGTGGATAACTTTTTAATTATAATTATAACCTCTATAATTTTATTTGTTCTGGGTTATTTTATAAATTCACTCTATGCAAAATACCCTTTAATGTTATTGTCCATAATTTTATTTGTCTTTGCCTTTGTATTTTTTCGAGACCCGGAAAGGCAAGTTCCTTTAGTTGCACAAAACGACGATTCTTATGTTATCTCGCCTGCAGATGGCAAAGTAGTTGAGATTATCGAAGAAGAAGAAAAATATTATATCAAAAATAAAGCAATCCGATTAAGTATTTTTCTTTCTCCTGTTGATGTACACGTAAATAGAAGTCCTGTTTCAGGATTAGTTGAGTTTTACAATTATTATCCTGGTGAATATCTTGTAGCGTATCACCCAAAATCATCAGAATTAAATGAGCATTCGAAGATAGGTGTTATGACATCCAAAGGTAAAGTACTTTTTAAACAAATTGTTGGTGTACTCGCAAGAAGAATCGTATGTGTTGTCAAAGAAGGGGATATTTTGAAGTCAGGTGATAAAATAGGAATGATGAAATTTGGTTCAAGAATGGATGTATATCTTCCTCTGGAAACAAATTTTAAAGTTAAAGTGGGCGACAGAGTTGTTGCAGGTGAGACTATTCTTGCTATTATGAAATAGTTTGATGGTTTCGAAAAATTAAATTATTTTTGAATTTAATGAAATCAGCACTTGATGAAAAAACTTAAAGTTACAAAATCATTAGTTCCTAATCTTTTGACCTTGGTAAATCTTTTTTCGGGGTTTGCAGCTATAGTTTATTTTTCTCAGAATGATTTTCAGAGAGGAGCATTATTTATACTAATTGCTGCATTATTCGATATGCTTGATGGAATGGTTGCAAGATTGATTAATGCTGCCAGTGAATTTGGTGCTGAGTTGGATTCATTATGCGATGTAGTATCTTTTGGTGTTGCCCCTTCATTTTTGTTATACAAAATTTATTTTTATCAATTCAATGAGATTGGAATTTTATTAGCATCATTTCCTGCACTTGCAGGTGCAACAAGATTAGCAAGGTTCAACATTCAACTTACAAATCTTGAAGATAAAATATATTTCAAAGGGCTACCAATACCTTCAGGTGCATTAACTATTATTTCATTTTCGCTATTTACAGAATTTTACAGTTTTGGGAACCAAGCAATAACTGGATATTTGTATTTTATATTAGTAATACTCGTTTCTTTTGCGATGGTTTCTACAGCTAAATACGACAATATTCCAAGACCATCAAAAAAATCATTTGAGCAAAGACCTGTTGTAACGATAATTTTTATACTAGGATTAGTATTATCAATTGTTACATTAGGGAAACTGGTTTTTGCATTTATGATGTTTTATATAATTACATCTACAATCAGGCAATTCTATTACAATTTTAAAGAATCACTTGAACCTGAAGAAGAGATTGACGATGAGATTGATTCAGAACCAACTCCTTTTTCAGACTAAAATAATTTGCAATTTACAGAATAATTTAGGATAAATTAAAATGAAACAATTTAAAGGAAAAGTCAGTATTACATTACGTGAGAATATCCTTGATGTACAGGGAAAAACCATTGAGCATGCACTACACTCATTAAATTATAATGATTTAACTCACGTGAGGATAGGTAAATACGTTGAAGTATTGATTTCTGCAGAAAATACTGAGATTGCTCAAGCAAGATTGAGTGAGGCTTGCAATCAGCTTATTGCAAATCCAATTATTGAAGACTACAAAATCATTTTAGAAGAAATTAAATAGGGAAAATATTTATGAAATTTGGAATTGTAGTATTCCCGGGTTCTAATTGTGACCATGACGCATATTATTCTGTAACCGGTAATTTAGGTTATTCGGCTGAGTATCTGTGGCACAAAGACACAACAATCCCTAAAGATATAGATTGTATAATTCTACCCGGTGGATTTTCTTATGGTGATTATTTGAGATGTGGTGCAATTGCAAGGTTTTCACCATTAATGAATGAAGTGATTAAGTTTGCAAATAATGGTGGCTACATAATTGGCATCTGCAATGGATTTCAAATTCTTACAGAAAGTGGTTTACTGCCCGGTACACTCCTAAGAAACGAAAATTTAAAATTTATTTGTAAAGATGTTTTTCTAAAAGTAGAAAATAACAGCACCCCATTTACAAATAAATTTAAGAGTGATTCAATTATCAGAATTCCTATTGCTCACGGAGAAGGTAATTATTACGCTGATGATTCAACTGTTGAGAAATTAGAGAATGAGAATCAAATAGTATTCAGATACACAAATGAAAAAGGAGTTGCTGATAAAAGTTTCAATCCAAATGGCTCAATTAACAATATTGCTGGCATTATTTCTTCTAATGGAAGAATTTTAGGCATGATGCCACATCCTGAACGTTATTGTGATGATTTATTGGGATGTTCTGACGGAACTAGTGTTTTTCACTCTATAGCAAATAATTTTATAAAGTAATTGGATATTAATATGTATTTAGCCTTATTTGGTTTGGGAACACCTGAAATAATCATTATTGTATTGCTAGTCGTTATTTTATTCGGAGCAAAGAAAATTCCAGAGCTTATGAAGGGATTAGGAAGTGGTATAAAAGAGTTTAAGAAAGCCACAAGTGCAGAAGACGAGGAAATTAAATCTAATTCCCTTAACGATAAGAATAAAAATTAATTAAGCAATCTTTATGTTTGATGTTGGTGGCGGTGAATTAATATTTATCATTTTGGCAATCCTAGTGCTCTTCGGACCAAGGAAGATACCCGAATTTGCAAAAATGATAAAAAAAGGTATTACTGAAGTACGAAGAGCACAAGCAGTCTTTACAGAACAAATTACCGATGTAAGAGGCGAAATTAATAAACAAACTTCTGAAATTGTTAATACTGTCGAAAGTGAGCTTGATGTAAAACCAGACCAATCTCACATCAAAAATAACCAATAACAAAAAAGGGCAATTGCCCTTTTTTGTTATTTATTGAGTATTTCAATTACTTCTCCAATTAAGAAGAATGAACCAAAATAGAGAATATTACTTTCTCCATTTGTCATTTCAACAGCTTGCTGAGTACAATCAGTAATGTATGTATAACTTAATAATCTAGGATTAACTTTTGAAGTAATCTCAGTCGGTGAAAGTGCACGGTCATTTTTTATTTTTGGAAGAATTAATTTATATGCAAAATTATTGATTAAATCAATTGCATCACAATTATCTTTATCCTTCATTATTGCAAAGATCATACACCACTTTTTGTCAGGATAAAAATATTCAAGAGTTCCGGCAAGATTTAAAATGCTGTTTGAATTATGTGAAGCATCAAGAATTATTATGGGCTTTGTATTAATAATCTGAATCCTAGCACTCAGTCCTGTATTTTTAACAATATTTTTAAGCCCTGATTGAATAGAATCATTACTAATGTTAAATTCTGATTTTAGAAGATCTATTGCACACAAAACAGTTTGTAAGTTTTGGTATTGGAATTTACCCGGAATAGCAAATTCAAAATTAAACGAAGATTTTCCCAAAAAGTCAGTTTTATATATTGGATTATCAATGCTATTATTTATTAGTTCACATCCAACAACATCGTTAGATTTTATTATTTGAGTTAAATCAGAGTATTTTTTTATTACTTCTATTACCTCAGCACTATTTTCACTAACAATACATGGAACTCCAATCTTAATAATGCCTGCTTTTTGTTCAGCAATCAACTCAATAGTATCTCCTAAATACTCTTTATGGTCTAAGTCGATTTTTGAAATAATACTTAAAATCGGTTTGATGATATTTGTTGAATCATACTTACCCCCCATTCCAGTTTCAATTACAGCAAAATCTACATTTTGCTCATTAAAATACATAAAAGCTATTACAGTTGTAATTTCAAAAAATGTAGCTCCCAACTCGTCTGAAATTGGTTTCAATTTTAAATAGTAATCTATAAGTTCTTCGTCCGCAATTAAATAATTATTTACTCTGATCCTTTCATTAAAATCAACAAGATGAGGTGAAGTATATAAGCCTGTTTTGTATCCAGATTCCATTAGTATGGATGCGATAGAACTACATATTGAGCCTTTACCGTTAGTACCCGCAACATGAATAAACCGGAGATTCTTGTGAGGATCTCCAACTGACTCAGATAATAACAAAGTTCTCTCTAGCCCTGGCTTTATACCAAACCTTTGTTTTGAATATAGATCTTTTAGAACATCTGCTTTTGAAATATTAGCATTTTTCATACTTCAATTATAAATTCTTTAGTTCATTTTTGAATAATATATTGTAAAGACGCATAATTATGGAAATTAGGGATTTTAATAAATTAAAGGTTTTGATTACAGGTGGAAATAAAGGTATTGGATTAGAGATATCAAAGTTATTTGTTGAAAATGAGATTTTTGTTACTTCTTTAAGTAGGACCAAAAATCAGTCAATCAATTCTGACAAATATCGGCAAATTGAATGTGATTTATCAAATCAACAAAACATATTAAACTTTGTAAATGAATCTAATGCTAGGAATATTTCGTTTGATATTATCATTAACAATGCTGGAATAATTGAATTTGGACAGTTTCATAAAATGGAATTACAACCAAAATTAAACATGATTAATACAAATTTAATAGCTCCAATTACATTATTAACCGGTTTTTTACCTAAAATGATAGAAAATAGGTTTGGAATTATAGTAAATATATCATCTATAGGGGCAATTAGCAATTTTGCTAATTGTGCAGTTTATAATTCATCAAAGGCAGCAATATTATCATTATCCAAATCCTTGAGAAACGAAGTCAGAAAAGATGGAATTAAAATTATTGATATTATCCCCGGAGCAAC
Organism: bacterium; assembly: GCA_024711295.1. Lineage (GTDB taxonomy): Bacteria > Bacteroidota > Ignavibacteria > Kapaibacteriales > UBA2268 > JANJTB01. The sequence continues at coordinate 63,707 of JANJTB010000023.1, forward strand.
TTTTACTGACATTTGGTATGAAGATTTTAAAAACAAGAATAAAGATAGAATGATAAATCCATACTATATAGCAAAATTGATATATGATTCAATAAAAATGTCAATTGACGGTAATCTGATGACTGAAGAAATAATTATTACCCCACAAGGTGGAAGTTTGTAGTAATTTATTAATTATTCATAACTCATTTTTTAAAGTTTTTAGCAATGTTTCGAATGACGCTTTTACTTTTCTATCAGTTACCAAATAGTTATCAATAGTTTGACATGAGTGTAAAATAGTTGAATGATCCCTTCCTCCAAACTCACTTCCAATGGTTTTCAAAGAATTGTTTGTAAGTAATTTAGTGAGGTAGATTGCCATTTGTCTGGAGAGTGCAATTTCATGTTTTCTTGATTTTGAGACCATCTGCTCAAGCGGAATTTGATAATATTCAGAAACTATGCTTTTGATATGCTGTATAGATAGTGGTTTAGCAGGCTCTGGCTTGTTACCGTAAATAATTTCTTTGGCTAATTCAATACTTATAGGTTTTTTATCAAATGTTACCCGAGCTATTAAGCTAATAATTGCACCTTCTAAATCTCTAATGCAAGTTTTAATATTTCGAGCAAGGTATTCAACTACATCTAATGGTATTTCTATTCCTTCATCCTTACTTTTTTTCATGATAATAGCCATTCTCATTTCAAAATCAGGAGCTTTGATGTCAGTTATCAAACCGCATTGGAACCTCGATACTAATCTGTCATCAACTGATTTTAAATCACGTGGTGGTTTATCACTGGTAAGAATAATTTGTTTGCCAGCCTGATATAATGAGTTAAAAGTGTGGAAGAAATTATCCTGAGTTTTATCTTTGCCAGAAAGAAACTGGATATCGTCAACAATCAAAACATCAATTGAGCGATAAAATTTCGAAAATTCAGCAACTTTATTGTTTTGAACAGCATTGACAAATTCTAAAGTAAACCTCTCACTATCGGTATATAAAACTCTAAGTCTGGGAGAATTTTTGGAAATATAATTACCTATTGCCTGAGCAAGGTGGGTTTTGCCAAGTCCGGTTTCTCCATAAATAACTAATGGATTAAATCTAGTTTTACCTGGGTTTTGGCTGATAGACAATGCCGCAGAGCTTGCTAATTGATTAGACTCACCAATGATAAAGTTATCAAAAGAATATTTTGGATTCAGGTATGTTGGGTACTCTTTCTGTGAAAGGATTACAGGTTCAAATGGGATTGCATTTTGATTTGGGTTTGGGTCATATCTTAATCCCGGCATTTTGATAGATTTATTTTCTACTTTATTATCTATATCATCAAAAACAATACGATACTCGAGTTCTGCTTCACTTCCAATAACCTGATTAATGGTTTTGCGCATCAAATCGTAGTAATGCTCTTCAATCCACTCGAAAAAGAATTGACTTGGAACTGATAGAATCAGTTTTTTCCCTTCCATAGAAATGGGTTTTAGAGGTATAAACCAAGTTTTGAATACCTGAGCACCTACATTATCTTTTATTATCTCCAAGCATCGCTGCCATTTGGTCGTAGCAGGGTCTTTTGTGAGGAGAGATTCTGATTTTTTTTCAATTTGGTTGCTAAGTTTTGTATCAATTCTCATATTGTCTGTAAACACTCATAATTAAAGTAAAAAAATAAAAAGTACAAGTTTTGCACAAATTTACAGACAAAAAAATACCTAAAAAGGCTCAAAAGATACAATTATTAGGTATTTTTCAATTTGTAAAATGTGCATTTCAAAGAAAAGTTTTTGAAAGTTATCACAACTTTACGATTCAAATTTGAGAATTTTTTTGCTAATTGACAAGATATAAATTTTTATTTTTAAAACTTTTTTTCTTGGAAAATTCAATCATTATGACTTTCAATGACTTAATATGTTAATATTCTGTTAATCATTTTTTCTGTTAGCATAACAGTTGATTTTCACTAATATTTAGAATAGTTTCAATGAATTTTGAGTTAAGATAATTATTGAAATATTACTAACTATTTGAAAATACAATCAATTTTAGAATAGCTAAAAAATTAGAAAATATTAATAAGAATTGTCTAGTTATCACAAATAAATTAAAAAACTAATCAAAAGATTTGTAAGTATTATAATAAACAATAAATAAGTAGAAATCAACATTGAATTAACAATTTTTGTTTGTTATTACGTTTAGACTTCATAAAACAAATATTATTAAAATTAAAAATGAAATTTCTATATATTCTGATTGCTATATTTTTATTTTTTTCCAGTATAAGTGAATCTGCTTGGAGAAGGAATACCAACATGCCTGCAGACTACTTAAATGTAGTTTATTTGGATGTGTATTTCTTACCACAAAATCCTCAATTAGGATGGATTTGCGGGTACGAAGGAAAGACTTTACGCACAACTGATGGTGGTAAATCATGGCAAGGTTCAAGAATATTCAACAATCTAGGGTTTACAGTTGAAGCACAATTAGAGAGTATATATTTTGTAAATGAAAACATTGGGTTTACATCTGGACCAACATCATCATTTGAAGGTGGTGGAGTGATTTACAAAACAACAGATGGAGGTGCAAATTGGTTCAATATTACCCCTCCTAATGTTACTGATTTGTGGGGTACTTTCTTTTTAGATGAAAATAATGGAGTTGTACTCGGTGGTGGATGTGGTTCACCTCAGTACTTTTGGCGTACCTTTAATGGAGGTACTACATGGCAATCTATAATTTATAACCAACCTGGAAGTAAAATGTCAGATGCCATTATTTATTCAAATGATGGTTTAGGTTATGCTGTTGGTTCAGGTTGGCTTTGGAAAACTACTAATGGAGGTAGGACGTGGCTACCTATCAGAAGTACTGGCAACGTTGACTGGCATGAAGAGATTACAAACATTGAGCAAACTTTTTTAATTCCATATTCTGAAGGATGCTTTGGAAATACAGTAACAAGTGTTGGTGGTATTAGAATTTCGCATGATGAAGGTCGCAATTGGTCTCAGTATAACACAGGTGTTCCTATGTTTGGAACATTTTTACACGATAAAGAAAGAGGTTGGGCTGCCGGTTTTAATCGTACCGTAATATATACTGGTGATGGTGGAAAAACTTGGAAGTCTGAAAATTGTGGAATAGAAAATGGTGCAAATTTAGATGACATCTGGTTTTTAAATGATACTACCGGTTGGGTGGTTGGGAATGGTGTTTACGAATATTTTATACCTGATGCAAAACCACCAATAATCTTAGATATAAGCGGAAATGACTTCAAAATTTGTGAAGGCGACACTGTCACTCTAACCGCAAGTGAAGGTTATGACGCATATATTTGGTCAAATGGAGAAAATGGACGCATCATTAAAGTCACTATTCCAGGTATTTATTCTGTAAGAGGAATTATTGACTCAATTTGCTATGATGGTGTTTCAGGATCTATTGAAGTTAAATTTTATGACAAGTACGAACCTGAAATTGAAATAAGCAGTAGCGGACCACCATGTCAGGGTGATACAATTGAAATATTTGCAAAGAATAAATTTAACATAATTGAATGGCAAGATGGATCATTATCTGATACTTTTCAAGTAACAGAATCAGGAAATTATTCCTTAAAATTCATAGACACAAATGGATGCTCCGGAGAATTTTCCATTCAAATTGATTTTGTTCCAAACCCTAAACCTAAAATCATTCCATCAGGTAGAATGAATTTCTGTGTAGGCGACTCAGTTGAACTGAACCCTGATATAGATTACGCAAAATATGAATGGTACATAACCGATAGCGAACAAGTTTATTCAAGCAGTAAGTCAATTATTGTAAAAAACTCCGGTAATTATTACCTCAAAGTTACTAATAGTAATGGGTGCTCAGGCATTTCTGATACCGTAAGCGTAACAGTAAGAGATGAGAAAGATGCTATTGTTTTTATATTTGATTCAATTAGTAATTCATACGATCTTGACAGCGCTTTTTACAAACAAGTTCTATGCAGGAATATCATCTTAAAGAATATAAGCGACAAAGATGTTATAATTAATGACTTATACTTTTTTAGAAATATCTCATTCTCTTCACCTCAAACTCAATTTCCAATCATAGTTTTGAGAAATTCTGAAATATCCATAAAGGTGTGTTTTTCTCCGGAAAAAGTTGGTATAAACAAAGATACAGTTTTGTATTCAGATATTTGCTCTGACCATATAATTCCATTATTTGGTTATGGAATCACTGAGAGTACAATTGATCTATCAAAATGTGATGTACCATTAGAGTTCGAAATTTCGGGATTTTCGAATAAAATCATACAGGCAGGTTTTTCAGGGTTCTACCCTAACCCGTCTTCTAGTAATTCATCAATTGACTTTACAATTATAAATAATGATTTCAAATCTGATGATATTAATATTCAAATAATTGATGCTTATGGTAATTTAATCAATGTTGATTATATAATTCTTTCACAAAACACTGATTCTGAAATTAATAATGGTAAAATTACTGTAAATACCAAAAATTTAAATTCCGGAATTTACATCATGACCATTAAATTGTATGGTAAACTATTTAACAAAAAGTTTTTATTAGCAAAGTGATGGTAAAACATTTTGATGTTTGTATAATATGTTTTAATTACATAAGTATTGATGCAAGAGCACTTAACCTGGCTAATGCTTTAGTTGATTTAAATCAAAAAGTTGCGGTAATTTCTTTCGATGAGGTCTTTGATTATGAATTCAGATTTCAGCATTACCCAATTAAAATTGATAAATCTAGAAGACTAGCTGTTAATTTATTATTATTTATAAAAGCATATTTCACCTATTCCCAAAAATTAACATCAAATATCATTGTTAGTTCTGATTTTTACTCCCTACATGTCGCTTATCTATTCAAAAAGAAGTTTAAATCCAAATTAATTTACGACTCTCGTGAAATCTACTCTAAACTCGGCAAGCTTGATAAAGAAAGAATCAAACAGAAAATTATCTCATCAATTGAATTACTCCTCGTTAAACGTGTTGATTTATTAACAGTCTCCGGAGATCTGGACTCTGAATATCTGAAATCATATTTGCCTTACAAAAAAGAATATTACACCATATTAAATTTACCATACTACAAACCTAAAGTAGAATCGGATTTAATAAGAAATTACTTTAAATTGCCCCACTCCAAAAAAATTATACTCTATCAAGGTATTTTGATTAAAGGCAGAGGAATATTACCTGCGATAAGTGCTATGTCAAAATTAGAAGACTATGTTTTGGTGATTATAGGAGAAACAAGTCCATATCTTGATGATATTCGAAAATTTGCAAAATTAAGCCAAGTTGAAGATAGAGTCTACTATAAAGAAAAGGTTGACTATACAAGTCTTCATGAATGGACTTGTTCAGCTGATATTGGAATTGCCCTATTCGAAGACATTTCTCTTTCTTATAAGTATGCTTTACCTAACAAATTATTTGAATATGCTATGGCAGGTCTGCCTGTTATTGCATCAGATTTACCGGCGATGAAATTAGTCACAACCGGGTATAACTTTGTCAATTATATTGAATATCCTTTTGATGTAAATAATCTTGTTATACAGATTAAATTACTTACAGAAAATTACGATAAATTTAGAAAAAGTGCTATTCAATTTGCTGAAAAATATAATTACGAAAATCAAATTGACGCCATAAAGAAGGTATTTGAAGTTAAATGATACATATAGCTATTTTTTTTCAACAATTAATCGCTTCACTTACCCATATAATTGCAAAAGGTGTTACTAACGATGTTTCACCTGTAATGGTGCTTTTTTTCAGAGCTTTTATAGCATCTATGGTTTACTTTATTTATTTACTTTTCAGAAAAAGTGGTTTCAAAAAAATTGAAAATAAAGATTGGTGGTTAATATTTGTTTTAGGTCTATTAAATATTCCTATCAATCAATTTTTCTTTTTAGTCGGAGTTTCGTTTACAACAGCTCCGAATGTTTCATTAGCTTATGCTTTAACACCAATATTTGTTTTTATTGTTGCAGCGATATTTTATAAAGAAAAGGTAAATACAAAAAAAATAATGGGTATTATATTGGCTGTTGGAGGTGCTGTTGTTCTACTGAGTGAGAAAGGATTCAGTTTTACTTCTGACTCACTGAAGGGAGATATTCTTGCGCTATTGGCAAGTTTATCGTGGGGTCTATATACCATTATCGGTAGAGACTTTTCCAGAAAATATGGTGCCATATATTCAACATTCCTGTCAATGGCTGCAGGATTTATCTTATATATACCAGTTTTTTTATCATTTGAACATGAATACAATGTTTCTGAAATAACATTCGCTAATTGGTTACAAATTTTATACTTAGGTGCTATTACATCAGGTTTGGGTTATGCTCTTTGGTTTTATGCTCTAAAAAAAATTGAAGCTTCAAAACTTTCGGTATTTAACAATTTTCAACCCGCACTGACTGCGATATTAGCTTTTTTAATTTTTGGGACAGGTATTTCACTATATTTTTTGGTTGGTGGTACGTTAATTATTGCCGGAGTTTTTATAACTCAACGTGGTTGATATGAAACATTATTTTTATATAATCGTTTTGTTATTATTATGTTAAACAAAAATTTTAGGATTAATTTATGAATTTAATTAATGTATTATTCATTTTAACGGCATTTATATTTATGAATATTAGTGAAAATATTGCTGCTGATAATAAACCTCATTATGAGATGAAGGTAAAGCAGATTGATTCGAAGACTCAGAAAGAAACAGAATTGGGAACTATTGTATTAGAGTTATTCCCTGATGTTGCACCAAAACATGTAAAGAATTTTGACAGCCTTGTAGCGGCTAAATTTTATGATGGAGTAGCTTTTCATAGAGTTATCCCCAACTTTATGATTCAAGGTGGTGATCCTAACTCAAAAGATAAACCAAGAGAAACTTGGGGAATGGGCGCTCCGGGACAAACCAAAGTTCCAGCTGAATTTAACAAAATTAAACATGACAGAGGTATTTTGTCAGCCGCCCGAACATCAGATCCCAATAGCGCTACTTCACAGTTCTTTATCATGCACAAAGCAGCACCACATCTAGATGGTCAATATACAGCATACGGTAAAGTAGTATCAGGCATCGAAATTGTTGACGTCATTGTTAACAGTCCACGAGATTCAAGAGATAACCCTTTGAATAAAATTGTTTTTACAATCAAAAAAGTTAAATAGATTTTATTAAATAATTTTTTTTAAAAAGTTTTAAAGCTGATTATTTTTGTAGTCAGCTTTTTTTTATTTTATGTATAGAATTTATTAATAACCTTAAAATAATATTTTAGTTAATATTAATATTTTCATTAGTCTAATGATTACACAAAATCGTTACAAATTATTAAAAATCAATCATTTTCGAGTGTCAAAATGCTGTTTTTTTTTTGTAAATTGAAGAATTCTTGTTAAATTGTATTGTTATTTTATGTGATTAATAAAAATATTTTATGATATTAATTTCTCATAATATAACTAAAAATTATTTAGTTCAAAAATCCTTAAATAAAAAAGAGGTCATAATATGGCAAAAGTTTTAGGCGAGATAATTATTGACATAGAGAGATGCAAAGGATGCGAGCTTTGTGTAGATGCTTGTCCTGAAGAAGTAATTGCAATATCTGATACAATAAATCAAAAAGGTTATCAATATGCAATTACAGTAAATCACGATTGTACAGGCTGTTTGAACTGTGCACTTGTATGTCCTGATGCAGTAATTAAAGTATATCGTAAAGTTGTCCGTGAGCCGAAAGCAACGGCGAAATTTCAAGAAGTAGCCAATTAACAAAAAGGAATAACAATGGGTGATTTAAAATTAATGAAGGGCAATGAAGCCCTTGCCGAAGCTATGATAAGAGCCGGATGCGATGCTTATTTCGGTTATCCTATCACTCCTCAATCAGAAGTTTTAGAATATTTAGCCAGAGAATCCGAACAAAGAACCGGTATGCTCGCTTTTCAAGCTGAAAGCGAAGTTGCCGCAATTAATATGATTTATGGTGCTGCCGGTTGCGGTAGAAGAGTAATGACTACTTCGTCAAGTCCCGGCATGTCGTTGATGCAAGAAGGTCTTTCTTATATTGCAAGTGCTGAGCTTCCCTGCTTATTAGCAAATGTAGTAAGAGGTGGACCAGGGCTTGGAACAATCCAGCCTTCACAGGCAGATTATTTCCAATCTGTCAAAGGTGGTGGGCACGGTGATTACAAACTTATTGTACTTGCACCATCTACAGTTCAGGAGATGGTTGACTTTGTGAAACTTGGATTTGAACTGGCAGAAAAATACCGTAATCCAGCTATGATTTTAACTGATGGTGCTGTAGGTCAAATGATGGAACCGGTTGAGTTATTCGACCAAATGCCACGCAGAACTGTGTTTCCTGAATGGGCTACTACAGGGAAAAAACCAGGCCAGGAAAGAAGATATATCACATCACTGCACATTCAATCTGAAAAGATGGAAGAAATTAACCACAGACTTCAAGCAAAATACAAAAAGATGGAAGAAAATGAAGTTAGATATGTTGAAATGAATACAGAAGATGCAGATTATATTTTCACAGGTTTCGGTCTTGGTGCACGTATTTGTATGAAAGCAATGCAAATGGCCAGAGAAAACGGATTTAAAGTTGGTTTGGTCAGGCCAATTACTTTATTCCCATTCCCTACAAAAGTATACAATGACCTTGGTGCAAGGGTAAAAGGCATTCTCGATGTTGAAATGAATGCTGGTCAAATGGTTGAAGATGTTCGTTTATCAGTAAACGGGCAAACCAAAGTTGAGTTTTATGGAAGAATGGGTGGCGTAATTCCTTCTCCTGAAGAAATTTACGAGCACTTTATTAAAACCTTTATTGAAGGAGGAAAAAAATGAGTGAAAAGACTTTTGTAGATTTGGAATCTGAAATTGAAGGAACAGTTACCAGAGAAAGTATCTGTCTAGAAGAAAATCTAATATATCAAAAACCCATTGACACATTAATAGATACTCCAATGCACTACTGTCCTGGTTGCGGACATAGTACAGCTCACAAAATTTTTATGGAAGTAGTTGCAGAAATGGGATTGCAGGAAGAAATTATCGGTGTTGCGCCTGTTGGTTGCTCTGTGTTCGCTTATCATTATATGAATGTTGATATGCAGGAGGCAGCTCATGGTCGTGCTTGTGCTGTTGGCACAGCTATCAAACGTGTTATGCCCGAAAAATATGTATTTACCTATCAGGGTGATGGTGACTTGGCTGCTATTGGAACAGCAGAAACAGTTCACGCAGCCAATAGAGGTGAGAACATACTTGTTATATTTATCAATAACGGTATTTACGGTATGACATCAGGACAAATGGCTCCTACTTCCTTAGCAGGTATGGTTACCACAACATCACCTTATGGTCGTGATACTTCTCGTCAGGGATATCCACTAAAAATTAGTGAAATGTTGGCTCCACTACCTGGTGTAGCATACGTTACAAGACAATCAGTTCATAAACCTAATAATGTTAAGCGTGCAAAAAAAGCTCTTCAAAAAGCTTTGCAGTATCAAAAAGAAAAACGTGGATTCTGTATGGTTGAAATCGTTTCTAATTGTCCTTCAAATATGAAGATGACTCCTCTACAATCTAACCAGTTTGTTGAAGAAAAAATGATTCCATTCTATCCGCTTGGCGATATCAAAACTCCGGAGGACAAATAGTATGTTACAAGAAGCAATTTTCGCAGGATTTGGCGGTCAGGGTGTACTCTCTATGGGCATGATACTTGCTTATGCAGGTATGATTGAAAAAAAACAAGTTTGCTGGATGCCATCTTATGGTCCTGAAATGCGTGGTGGTACTGCAAATGCAGTTACTATCGTTTCTGATAATATGATCAGCTCTCCGATTATCTCAAGATACGATACTGTTGTTGCTCTCAATCAACCGTCGGTTGAAAAATTTGAATCCCGTGTAAAACCTGGTGGAAATATAATTTATGACAGCACTAATATTCTTATTCCGCCTACTCGTACAGATATCAATATCTATGCGGTTCCAGGCAGTGAAGAAGCTGTCAAGCTTAAGAATATTAAAGTATTAAATCTTATTATGTTGGGTGCTATGATTAAAGCAACTAATGCTGTTAATACCGAAACTGTCCCCAAAGCTTTAGAACAAGTATTACCAGAGAGATATCATAAGTTAATTCCACTAAACATGGAAGCATTCAAAGTAGGTATGAGTTACGTTAAATAAATCATTGTTATAATTTATTTGATTGTTGATTTTTAAAAGGGGGCAGAAATGCTCCCTTCTTCTTTTTTAATAGTAATAATTTGTTGTTATTAATCAGTGATTTCTATCCTTCTGAATTGTTGTGCTTAAAGTAAGTTTCAATTATCGCTTGACAATAGTAAAAACAAACATCCCTCCCATCCTAATCTTTCACTAATATCGGATTAATGATACTTTACTTATACCAATGTCAATCCAAAAAAATTCTAACTAAACAAATATTGAGTAATAAAGCGACCTGTTTCTGTATCCTTCATTGACATCTTATACATATTTTGGACAAAAAAGTTAACTTTATCCTAGAATGATAATCTAAAAATACTACATAAAAATTAATAATACAAAATATTTGAATTTATCATATTTCCTTATATTTAAGATTACCTTTTAATCATCTTTCGATAGTTCTAAGAAATTAAAATTCTTATTATAATCTATAGGTTACATACTAATAGTTTATTTTGATTCTATACACACACAAAAGGCACACCCTCAAATAAAGAGAATGTGCCCTTTGAAGATTGATGCGGATTGTGACTATTGTTTCATAAATGGTTTTGCAAATACATTTCCGTCACTTTCGATTATCAGTGTGTAATATCCGCTTACAAGGTTGACAAGGTTAAGGTTTCCTTCGTAACTGTCTATTGTACCTAAGTTATAACGTTGTACTTCCATTCCCAGAAGGTTGACTATACTGATACTTACATTCTGCATGCTTTCGAAGTCTGCTATGATGTTCAGTTCGTTTACTACAGGGTTTGGATACGTATATACTATGCCTTCGCCTGTTAAGCCTACGGTTAGGTCCATCTGCCCGTCTTTCATCGAGCTGCGGACTACTGTAAATCTCTTGGCTACTGATGCACAGCCGTTAGCATCATTTACTGTTAACCAGTAACGGTTGGTTCCTAAGTTTGGATATACGTTGGTCGGGTCTATTGGGTTGCCTAGGTTGTCTGTCCAATTCTGCGTGTAAGGTGCCTGTCCGTTGGTGATGTTCACTGTCACAAATGCAGGGTTGGTCAGGTCTATGGCATTGCCGTTATATACTGTCTTTGATGCAGGACTGAATGATACCGATGGTGATTCATATACCGACATCGTTAGTAAGTCGCTGTAGTTTGTACCTGAGACTATATCTACTACGGTAAGGTAGAAGTTCTTTGAGTATATGGCTGATTTTACTACAGGACTTGATATGTTTGCATTCACAAAATCTGTAGATGGTGACCAACTGTATGTAAATTGTCCGCTACCCCCTATCGCTGTACTTGTAAGTACAGGTGAGCCGTTCTTACAGGTATATACTACATCGTCATTTATTATTGTTACCGGACAGTCAGGGTTTACTTCTATGGTGATTGAAGATGATCCTGCTTCGCAATCTAAGCCTGTTGCCTTGAAGTTGAAGGTGTAAGTGCCTGCTGTGGTAAAGTGATAATTAAAGGACTGCTGGGTGGATACTACTGTGTTGTTGAGTTTCCATTCGTATGTAAATACGCCATTGCTGTTTACTGCTGCTGATAGGTTTACGATTTCGTTTCTGCATGCATAGCCAGGATAATGGGTATTTGCATTGAGGGTTACTATTACGTTTGCTACTGAGTTCTTTGTTACGTTCAGTGTCTGGTTGTCTGTGTAATTACCCCATACTGATGATGTTCGTTTAAGAGTTACTGTACCTGATCCTGCTGCTCCCCAGTTTACTGTTACGCTGCTTGATGTGTTCGAGCCGGAGATGGTTCCGCCTGTAACTGTCCATTGATAATCTACCAGCGGTGATACTCGGGTTGTGTAGGTAGCAGGTTTGCTTTCGCATACTTCTGTGCTTCCGCTGATTTCTATTGGGTATATTGTTGTGAGTTTCTGTGCCGATGACCAGTTGCTTACGCCCTGTGCACCTATGGTCTGTACCTGCCAGTAATAGTCTCTTTCGACAAAGAGCCCGGTAAGTGTATGCTGTGTTCCGGCTATGTTGTTTACTGTCTGAAGTACGTTTATCATTCCAGGGTCGGTAGCATAGCGGAAGTTATATCCTGTGGCCTGCGCTACGGGATTCCATGCAAAGGTGATGCTGGTATAAAGGTCTATGGCATTGTTTGGCGGAAATATAGGGGTCGGTGGTGCTAATGTTATGGTCTGGAACTGAAATACTGATGACCATAAGCCTGCGCCGCTGCTTTTGTAAGCTCTTACTCTCCAATAGTGTGTCTTGTTGTTGTCGAGCCCTGTGTAGTTTCCTGTGGTTCCTACGATTCCGCTTTGATTGAACAGGATATTGGTGAAGCTGTTGTCTGTGGCTATCTGAAGCTGATAGGTATTTGCCTCAGCTACGCTTGTCCAAGTGCATGAACCGATAAGTCCGATATTTGTGGCATTGTTTGCCGGGGTTAACAGTGTTGGAGCAGGTATCTGTGTTCCAAATGACCATGTGTCACTCCATGAGCCTGTTCCTTCTGAGTCTTTTGCTCTTACTGCCCAATAATAGGTGCTGTTGTTGGATAAGCCTGCATAGTTGTAGCTGTTGCCTGCTACATTTGTGTTGACTACAGGTGATGACAGGTCTGAGTTCTGTGATATTAAAAGGTCATAGCTTGTGGCACCGTTCATTGTATTCCAGTTAAGGGTTCCGCTTGCGGCTATTATTCCTTGTGCGCCATTAAGAGGGCTGTTGAGACTTACTTTGCCCAGCATGGTTGTAAAGCTGAATGATGAAGTAAATACGCCGTTACTGTTTGCGTTGTACCCTCTGACTCTCCAGTAATATGTTGTCTTACTTGATAAGTTGTTTATCTGAAGTGTAGTTGTATTTACAGGTGAGTTGTCGGATACTATGGCTGTAAATGTATTGTTGCTTGATACCTGTACCTGATATGATGTGGCACCGGGTGCGGCATTCCACTGTAATACAGGATTAAAGGATACTTGTGTGGCATTGTTTGATGGAGAAATGAGTGTTGCCGGTAACAACTCGCTTGTAAATGAATAAGCTGTTGAGTAGTCGCTGGTTCCTTCAGTGTTTTTGGCTCTTACCTGCCAATAGTATCTTTGGTTATTGCTCGGTACGTTATATGCTGCTGTGGTGCCTGCGATATCTGTCTGGGTTGAGATTATGTTTGTAAAACCGTTATCTGTTGCCAGTCTGAGGTCATACGCTGTAGCACCGGTTACTGCATTCCAGGTCAAATTGCCTGTTAAAGGGTTGTTGTATGAGTTATTTGCAGGTGTCTGTAATGCTGGTATTCCAAGTATGGTTCTGAATGTTGATGTTACCTGTGAGCCGCTGCCGTCTGCATTCTTTGCTGTTACTCTTACTTCGTAATTGGTATAATTTTCAAGGTTAGAATATGCTACGCTTGTTCCTGCTACGTTGTTACTGATGACTGTTGTCAATGGGCTTAGTTTGACTAGCTGGACATCATAGCTTGTGGCTCCTGTCACTGCACTCCATACCAAATTACCGCTCAGGGCTACTCCTGTAGCATTATTTGATGGGTTGGTGATAGTGGTGGTACCTACTCTTGTTTTGAATGTTCTGATGGATGAGTATGCACTTGTGTTTGAGCCGTCTTTGGCCATTACTCTCCAGTAGTAATCTGTAAAGACACTCAGTCCGTTGAATGTTGCGTTGGTAACACCTACTGTTTGCTCTACCAGTCCTGTGGTGAATGTGTTATTGGTGGCTAACTGTACTGTATAGCTTGTGGCACCGGTTACGCTGTTCCATGAGAGGTTAACGCTGCTCTCGTTTTGGCCTTTTAAATTATCAGCAGGATTAGCTAAAACAGGGGTTGCTAGTAAGGTCTTGAAGGATATGGTTTCCCATTCTCCGTCACCTTCGCTGTTGGTGCCTCTTACTCTGGCATAATACATTGTATTGTTTGAAAGGTTGCTGTAAGAAATGCTGCTTATGTTCCCTGTGGAATTTATGATTAATCCTGAGAAATTGCTTGCTGCGGATAATTGAATTGTATGGGTTGTTGCGCCTGCTGCTACGTTCCAGCTAAGGTTGCCGTTAAGGGCTACGGTGGTTGCATTGTTTACCGGATTGGTAAATGATGCCTTTCCGGGTTTCTTGGCTGCTACCAGAGAGGATAATACATAAAAGCCATTATCAGTATATGTACCTGTTCCTAAAAGATAGGATACTGTTACACTGGTAAGTTCGATATTGTTTTGGCTGTCCCATACACGAAAGTTTAAGGTCTCGCCTACCTGCATGCCATCTATTGCCTGCGTCTGGTTGTTATCGCCCCATACTGTGATGGCGATGTTGTTGAGTTCATCCCATACTCCTGCTCCTACAAGCAAGCCGCCGGGTGTAAAGACACCTATCTCATCACCTGCTACCAAAGGGTCTGTGCCTATCATTGGATTGGCATCCGTTGGTACTACTAGTGTAAGGTTTGTGCCGGTATTTTCTGTGTATCCCGTAAAGTGAACCTGACTCTCAAGGGGATTCAGAAGAAGGATCATGAAAAGGGCTGTAAAGGTGTAAAAGAATGTCTTCTTCATACAAATTCCTTATAATTATTAATAAATTACTCTTTAATTAAAATTTATCTTTCTAATATAATCAAAAAATGTTAAATTTTAATGTATTTTTTATCTTTTTGATACTCTTTTTTTTCCACTAAGTAATAAAATGATAAAAAATGATAAGCTGATAGTATTTACAGGAGTTCCCTCTCATGGCAAGAGTAATTTTATGGACCAGCTGATGGTTAAGCTTTCGATAAATCACAATTGGCGATGGGGAGTATTCTCTCCCGAAAACGCAAGCATAGAGGTTCATTTGATGCGACTGATTGAGATTATTGTCGGTAAACCTTTCCTCAAAGAATATAACAATCGAATGAATCTAAGCGAGATGCTATCAGCCAGGGATTTCGTTAATGATCATACTTACTTCATTCTGCCTGATAATGAAGATTATCATATTGATAAAATCCTCGATGCCGCTAGTGCATTAGTGCTTAAGCATGGTATCAAAGGGCTGATTCTAGACCCCTGGAATACCTTCGAGCATCAGTATGGTAATGACTCCGAAACAATCTATACCGGCAAGGTTCTCAACAAGCTTAAGTATTTTGCAAGGGCTTACGATATTCATCTCTTTCTTGTAGCTCATCCACGCAAAATACCTCGAAAAAAAGAAAGCAAACTATTTGATGTACCTACTCTTTACGATATTTCTGGCTCTGCTAACTGGTTCAATATTGCTGATAACGGTATGGTTGTTTATCGGCATTTCACCGAAGACTTAAGCGAGAGCTACCCGATAGTTTATATGCAAAAGGTTAAGCACAAGTTCATAGGTCGCACTGGATTTGCTAAGTTCGACTACGACATATCGTGTCAGAGATATATCGAAAAAGGGGAATCATACACTTTAAACGAATTGGACAACTACATTCAAATATGCCCCGAAGGTTATCCAAGCTCGTGGGATGATTAATCATAAATTATCGGATAGATACAGAAAAACCGTTGAGAAACATTTTGAAAATAGTACGAAAACAATTGAAATTATCATAATTTGTTTAATTATTCAGGAGTGCCTGTGGAGTGGTACCACAACATAAGTTCATACAACAAAAATCAGTTTAGCTTTTCTCTTTGCAATCAGGATATTATTCACTAATTTTGTAAATCCATTTATCGAGAATTCGTAGATAAGTGAAATGAAGTAGCAATAAATTTGTAAATGATTGAATTCAAACAAAAAAATCCAATAAAACACAGAAAAAATCATGGTATTAAGTTGGAACGAAATAAAAGACCGAGCATTAAGATTCTCGAAAGAGTGGGCTGACACTTCGAATGAAGAAGCTGACGCTAAGCCGTTTTTAGAAGAATTCTTTAATGTTTTTGGAATTAGCCGCAAACGGGTAGGCACTTTTGAGCATAGGGTTAAAAAGCTGGATGACAAAGACGGTTATATTGACTTGCTTTGGAAAGGAACGATTTTAATTGAAATGAAAAGTCGGGGCAAAAACCTTGACAAAGCTTACGGACAAGCCATTGAATACACTCACGGACTGAAACAACACGAATTACCTAAATATATCCTTATTTCAGACTTTGAGAACTTCAGACTTTACGACCTTGAAGAAAATAAAACAATTGACTTCAAACTCAACGACCTTGTAAACAATGTTCAGCATTTCGGTTATTTATTGGGCTACCAAAAGAAAGTTTACAAAGAGCAAGACCCGGCAAACATAAAAGCTGCTGAGTTAATGGGTAAGCTTCACGACAGATTAAAAGAAATCGGCTACACAGGGCATCCGTTAGAAGTTTACTTGGTTCGAATTCTGTTTTGCTTGTTTTCCGAAGATACAACCATATTCAGAAAACAGCAATTTCAAGACTATTTAGAGCAACGTACAAATGAAGACGGAAGCGACCTTGCGGCAAGACTGCAAGAACTTTTTCAGGTGCTGAACACACCCGAAGAGAACCGCTTTAAAAACCTTGACGAACAACTTGCCGACTTTCCGTACATAAACGGTAAATTATTTGAAGAGATCTTGCCTACTGCAAGTTTCGACAGCAAAATGAGGCAAGCGTTATTAGACTGCTGTTATATTGACTGGAGTAAAATTTCGCCGGCTATTTTTGGTTCAATGTTTCAAAGCGTTATGAACCCGAAAGAACGCAGAAACTTAGGAGCTCATTATACCAGCGAAACCAATATTCTAAAACTCATTAAACCGCTTTTCTTAGACGATCTTTGGAAAGAATTTGAAAGTATCAAAGTCAATAAAAACAAACTTCCTGAATTTCATAAAAAATTAAGTACTCTAAAATTCCTTGATCCCGCTTGCGGTTGTGGTAATTTCTTGGTGATAACCTATCGGGAATTGCGATTGTTGGAATTGGAGATTTTAAGAGAGTTGCACAAATCGGGGCAATGGGTTACAGATATTGGCAGTATTGTTTGGCTCGACGTCGACCAGTTTTATGGTATCGAGTACGAAGAATTTCCTGCAAGAATTGCCGAAGTAGCCATGTGGCTAATTGACCACCAAATGAATATGTTGGTGAGTAGTGAGTTTGGACAGTACTTTGTGCGTTTACCATTAAAAAAAGCTGCGAAAATCGTTCATGGCGATGCATTAGAAACCGATTGGCAATCATTATTGAATCCTATAAACAGTATTGATGTAGTTGCGAAACATGCTAATATTTACTTAGTAAATGAACCTCCTATTGAGTATGGGAAAGTAAATGTTCAAGCAGAATCATATTCAGTTCATAAAGGCAAGCCAAAAAGTTCACAAGAAATCAAATTCGATTATATTATTGGAAATCCGCCTTTCATTGGTTCTAAAATAATGAAGCAAAGTCAGCGCGACCAAATTGTAAAACTTTTTGATAACGCAGACGGAAGCGGAGTTTTAGACTATGTTACAGGTTGGTATATCAAAGCTGCCAAATACATTCAGAATACAAAAATTAAAGTGGCTTTTGTTTCTACAAACTCAATCGTTCAAGGCGAGCAAACAAGTATTCTTTGGGGGCAAATCCTTAACAAATACAATATCAAAATTCACTTTGCACACCGAACTTTTAAATGGAGCAACGAAGCCAAAGGCAATGCAGCAGTTTATTGTGTGATTGTTGGCTTCGCTAACTACGACACCGCAAATAAGAGCATTTTTGAATATGAAGACATTAGAGGCGAAGCCCACGAACTGAAAGCAAAAAATATCAATCCGTATTTGGTTGATGCAAAAGATATTTTTATTACAAAGCGAACAAAACCAATTTGCAAAACTCCTAAGATAAAATTTGGTAATCAACCAATTGATGGTGGGTGGTTAATTTTGGATGAACAGGAGAAAAATGAAGCTGTAAAGAATGAGCCTTTCATTGAAAAATACATAAGGCGATACTTCGGTAGTGAAGAATTTATAAATGGGCGAGTAAGATTTTGCTTGTGGTTCACAAATGAGAATTTTAATCCGAGTGAAATAAAATCATCAAAATTTCTAATGCAGCGCTTAGAAAATGTTAGAAAATTTAGACTAGAAAGCGAAAGAAAGGATACTCAAAAATTAGCGGACTTACCAAGTCAATTTGCTTTTAAGTCTCACGAAGAATCAGATTATATCATAATCCCGAGTGTGTCCTCAGAAAGAAGAAAATATATTCCCATTGGTTTTATGTCTGCAAAAGAAATTGCAAGTAATCTTTGCTTAATAATTCCGAATGCAAAACTTTTTCATTTCGGAATTTTAACTTCAATGATGCATATGGCTTGGGTTAAAAATGTAAGTGGTCGGTTAAAAAGTGATTATCGTTATTCAAATAGTATTGTTTACAATAACTATCCTTGGCCTGAAAATCCAACTGAAAAACAAATCAAGGCTATTGAAACAGCAGCACAAAAAATTTTAGATGCAAGAGCGGAGTTTCCAAAAAGTACAATGGCTGATTTATATGAGTTAGATGGAATGCCTCCTGCATTAGTGAAAGCACACAACGAGTTAGACAAAGCAGTTGACTTGGCATACAGACCACAAGCATTTACAAGTGAAGCCAACAGAATGGAATTCCTATTTGAACTATACGAAAAATATACAGCAGACTTATTTACCAAAGAGAAGAATAAAATGAATAAAAGGTCAAAAAACTATGCCTAAAGCAGACAAGACAGCAGAATACAGCCCTTAGCTTCAATTATTATGCGAGGTGGGTTTAGCATTAAATTCAGTGATAGTTATTCGCTTCAGTTTTTGTGCTATGTAATCGGCAACTAACCATACCGCAAAACGTTAGCGGTCATTTTATGAAAAACAATACAAGAAAGGAACAATATGGACAAAGCAACACTTACAATGATTGAAAACCTGTATAAGAACACAGGTAAAACTTTAGAACAATGGACTAACATTGTAACTAAAGAAAATTTCGCTAAACACGGAGAAATCATCAAGTTTCTAAAAGACACCCACGGTCTAACTCACGGCTTTGCGAATCTTATTGCTCATAAATCAAAAGGCTCTGACGCAGGTTCGGCAGAAAATTCTGAAAACTTAATTACGCTTCAATACAAAGGGAAAGAAGACCTTAAAGCAATCTACTACAAACTTATTACAATCATTCAAACCTTTGGAAATGACATTGAAATTGCACCAAAAAATGCTTATGTGAGTTTACGTAGAAAGAAACAGTTTGCAACTTTACATCCTGCGACTAAATCAAGAATTGAAATTGGTATCAATCTGAAAGGACAAGAACCAACGGGAAAATTAGAAGCCGAAAAACCAAATTCAATGTGTTCCCATAAAATAAAAATTTCTGACGTCAATGAGATTGACACGGAAATTGTAAATTGGATAAAAGCCGCTTATGACAATGCGGGATAAAAGAACCACTTCCAATAACAGCACCTACACAAAAGTGGCGGTTGAAGTGGTTAAATCAAGCTTTGTGCTTCCATTTTTGTTTAAGTGCTGGTCCTTGGCAATATTTCAGTAATTTTTCACGATACTACTTTATTAATTAGTGTGTCCAATTTGTGTCCAAAAAGTAGTGAAAAACGATGAAAAATGGTGTAAAACGGTGTATTGACTTTTGAAGTATGAAGAGCTGTAAAACCGCACCATTACTAAATAAAAAAGGCTGTGATAGATTTCACAGCCTTTAGATATTTTGAGTACTCAGAGAGGGACTCGAACCCTCACGGGCATAATGCCCACAGGATTTTAAGTCCTGTGCGTCTACCTATTCCGCCACCTGAGCACAATAATAGAATTCAAAAATAACACTTTTTTTCTAATCAAAAAAACTATTTTTTATGTTTTGCTAATAAGTTAAGTTTGTACATCAAAAAATATACAATTTTAAAAAAAATATTATGCAAAAAAATATTCTCGACCGAGCTGTTGACTATCTCAAATTTCAAGAAGAGTCTTTTGGTCCGCTAATTTATATAGATGAAAATTCAGCAATTACTGATTCAGACAATAAATCATCTGTAACGAAAGAAAATGATTCATTAAATGCAAACTCAAATACTACATCACAGACAGAGTTTACTAAACCAATCACATCAAAGATTAATGGTGATGCAGTTAGTGGAATTGATGATAACTGGGAGGATTCAAATAGTCTGATTGAGCTCAACAAAGCTATCTGCAACTGTATGGAGTGCAAGCTGGGTAATACCCGCAAAAATTTTGTATTTGGCTCGGGTAACCCCAATGCAGATATACTTGTAATAGGTGAAGCACCCGGAGCAGATGAAGACGAACAGGGACTGCCTTTTGTAGGCAGAGCAGGGCAGTTACTGACAAAAATACTTGAGTCAGTACGCTTATCGAGAGATGAAGTATATATCGCAAATATTGTAAAATGCAGACCACCCAATAACCGTAGGCCCGAGAAAGAAGAAGTTGACAATTGTGAGCCCTACCTGATTAAGCAAATAGAGTTAATCAAGCCACAGTTCATTTTGTCTCTTGGGCTAACCTCAGTAGATACACTTTTGAAAAAATCTCACAAAATGGCTGATGTAAGGGGTAAACTGCTGGACTATCAAGGCATCAAAATGCTTGTTACTTACCATCCTGCTGCATTATTGAGAAATCCTAACTGGAAGAAATTCGTATGGGAAGATATCCAGTATCTTCGTAAACTTTATGATGATTATAAGTCAGTCAAGAAGTAAAATGATAATCAGAATTTTAACCTAAAGTCATAAGTAAAACTTAGATATTACTAACAAAAAATATGGGGTAATTATTCTGCCAAATTAAAGTTTAAAAACCTATTGAAATAAGTTTTAACGGCTAAATAAATACCCCATATCATCGATTAAAAAAATACTATCTGATATTTGGTCCTAACATATCTTCGGGCTTCACAAACTCGTCAAATTTTTCTTCGCTCAGAATGCCGAGATCAATGGCAGCTTGTTTAAGAGAAGTACCGTTATGATGAGCATGCTTTGCAATTTTAGCTGCAGAATCATATCCGATATGAGGATTCAAAGCAGTAACAAGCATAAGAGTATTCTCAACAAAGTGCTTGATTTTGGATTTATTTGGCTCGATACCTACAGCACAATGCTCATTAAACATAACCATACTGTCGGACAATAACCTTACTGATTGGATAAAGTTATAAATAATAACAGGTTTGAAAACATTTAATTCAAAATTACCCTGAGAACCCGCAAAATTAATTGCAGCATCATTGCCCATTACCTGCACAGCCACCATAGTCATCGCTTCGGATTGAGTAGGATTAACCTTGCCGGGCATAATTGATGAACCTGGTTCATTCTCGGGGATTGTCAGTTCACCAAGTCCACATCTTGGACCTGAAGCCATCCATCTAACGTCGTTGGCGATTTTCATAAGTGAGGCAGCAAGCGTTTTGAGAGCTCCATGAGCAAACACAAGGGCATCATGCGAAGCTAATGCTTCGAATTTATTAGGTGCAGAAACAAACGGTAATCCTGTAATTTCAGAGATTTTAGCAGCTGACTTAACAGCAAAGTCAGGATGTGCATTCAATCCTGTCCCAACAGCAGTACCCCCCAAAGCTAATTTATAAATTCCCGGAAGCACAGCATGCACTCTTTCAACGGCATCATCAAGCTGCCTTACGTAAGCAGAAAACTCTTGCCCTAAAGTTAAAGGAACAGCATCCATGAGATGAGTTCTGCCAACTTTTATGATATCCATGAATTCTTCGGACTTGTTGAACAAGGTATTTCTTAATTCATTAATAGCGGGCAATAAACGATGGTGAATAGACTCTGCAGCAGCAATGTGCATAGCAGTTGGAAAAGTATCGTTCGAGCTCTGAGACTTGTTTACGTCGTCATTAGGGTGAACAGGTTTCTTACTACCTAACTCCCCACCTGCTATTTCAATTGCTCTGTTCGAAATTACTTCATTTGCATTCATATTAGATTGCGTACCCGAACCTGTTTGCCAAATTGATAAAGGAAAATGAGAGTCAAGTTTACCTTCGATAACCTCATCGGCAGCTTTGACAATCAAAGCGGCTTTCTCTTTTGATAGTACTCCAAGCTCTGAATTGGTTAATGCAGCTGCTTTCTTAAGTATTCCCATACCTCTGATTATTTCCCTTGGCATTTTTTCGATACCAATATTAAAATGAATCAAAGACCTGGCTGACTGAGCACCCCAATACACATCTACAGGAACTTGTATATCACCCATTGAATCCTTTTCAATTCTAAATGCCATTTTCACACCTAATTGTAATTATTAATATTTATAATGAAACTTAAAAGTAAGATTTTTTGGTGAAACTACAATATAATTTGTATTGTTTTTTTATTTTTGCATATCAAAATAATCATTGTCAATCATTTGAAAAATTATGGAAATAAGTGCAATATACGGATATCTGGCTGCGTTCTGTACGACGGTCAGCTTTATACCCCAAATATTCAAAATAATCAAGGAGAAAGAAGCAAAGGACATATCTACCGGAATGTACCTTATATTTACTTTCGGTATTCTTATGTGGTTGGTTTATGGAATATTACTGAATGAATTACCCATCATAATAGCCAATTCTTTTACACTTGCATTTGCCTGTACAATCTTAATACTCAAATATAAATTTGGATAATTATTTGTAAAATTGTAAATATTTTGGGACAAAATTTAAGTTAATGTGTCTTTATAGTTATACACATGTACAATTTATAAAAAAGTATTTTTATGAAACTCAAAATCATCTTCACAGTATCATTGATGATGCTCTTAATCTCGTGCTCCGACAATGTAAGCCCCAAACCCGAGTATGGCAAAATTCAGATCAGGGTGGCAGATGCAGTTAACCATTCTGCTATAACAGATGCAGTGGTCTCAACTACTCCTCCTTCGCACACAGTATTTTTAAATTTTGAAGGTCAGTACCTGATGGAAGATGTATTGCCGGGTGAGTATATGATAAAAGTTGAAAAAATCGGATATCTTACTAATCACATTTATGTAAGAGTCAACGCCGGAAAAACTGCTACTGCCGAAATGTATCTGTATGATGAATCTTTTAATAACAGTCAGCCGGGTAAGCCCACCCTACTCGCACCCGCTCAAAACTCTGTTATTTCGAACAGAGATATTACCCTTAAGTGGGATTCCGATGACCTTGACAAAGATGAATTAACCTATACTGTTTATTTTGATAACGTCAATCCTCCTCAAAAAATACTATTTACCAATTACAGCTCTAAAGAAGCCATTATACCAATTCTGGAAGATAATACGAGATATTTTTGGTATGTTATTGCCAAGGATAAATATTCAATAAGCAACAGCAGTCAAGTATATTCGTTCAAGGTTGATTCGACACTTATCTTTAAAGTGCCAAACAGGTCATTGCATTTATCTTTTGATGATACTTTTGCAGACAGCGGACCTAACAATATTGTTGTTAAATGCAACGTTCCAAAGTACACACAAGGTTATTCATCAATCTCAAAAGCTTACGATTTCAATAAAAACCCTGTTATTGTAAGCTATCATAATGATCTCAACTTAATAAACAATTTTACCATTACGTTTTGGATTAAGCCATCGTCCCAGTATGGAACTGATATGATTGACGGGTATTGCCATATCATTGGCACTTATAATGCTACCGGCGAAGGAAATGGTAATTATTTCGTTGGATTAAACAGCAACGGGAAATTGGTATTAAGGACATATCACTACCAAAAGGGTGATAGTGATGCCTTATTCTCCCATACTGTTTCAACTCAGGAATGGACATTTGTGGCACTTACATTTAAAGATGGAGATGCTTCCTTGTACATTAATGGTAATTTAGCTGAGACAAAAAAGGTGAATCTACCTCAGTCAAATACTAAAAGTGAAACATATATAGGTGCAAGGATGTATAATAACAGGTATTTTCTTGGTGCAATAGATGAATTGAGTATTTTTAAAAGTGTACTTAAAATTGAGCAGATTCAATCTCTCATGTATTAAGCTAAATATTTATTAAAATATAAACTGCCCTGTAAATTTATCATATTTGCCGGGCATTTTTTTATAATTTAATATGATTTAACGCTAATAATTACTACTTTTGTATTATATTATTATTAATGATTTGAATTTTATGATAATGGACGCAAACAAGCATCAAGTAAAAAAGGCTCTGGTATCAGTATCGGATAAAACAGGGATCCTTGATTTCTGCAAAGAATTGAACAACTTGAACATAGATATCTATTCTACTGGTGGCACAGCCAAATTATTGAAGGAAAATAACATACCCGTTAAAAGTGTCAGCGAACTTACGAACTTCCCAGAGATTCTTGACGGAAGAGTAAAAACTCTGCATCCTGCAGTTCATGCAGGTTTATTGGCAGATTTAGGTAAAATGGAGCATATCGAACAGCTTGACAAACACGGACTAAGCTCTATAGACCTGTTGGTAGTGAATTTATATCCTTTCGAAGAAACATTGAACAATGAAAATGCTACTCACGAAGAATTAATTGAGAACATAGATATTGGTGGTCCTACAATGTTGCGCTCAGCAGCGAAGAACTATAAATGGACATTGCCTGTAATAAATCATGAAAGATATTCAGAAGTTATAAATCTGCTTAAATCCAACAATTGCACTATACCTGTAAACTATCGTGCAAAACTTGCCGGCGAAGTATTTCAGTTTACCGCCTATTATGACTCATTAATAGCTGAATATCTCAATAAATATAATCAGGTTGAAATTCCAGGAAAGTTTACAATTCCTTACAAAAAGGAATTCGACCTCAGATATGGAGAGAACCCTCACCAAAAAGCTGCACTATTAGGAAACTTTACAAAAATTTTCGAAAAGCTTCATGGAAAGGAATTATCCTTCAACAATATCATTGATATTAATGCTGCTTCACAGCTTATTCTTGAGTTTGATGAACCTACAGTTGCAATTTTCAAACACACTAACCCATGTGGCGTTGGATCGGATAGTGACATAAACGAAGCATGGAAGAAAGCTTTTGCAACAGACTCAGTATCACCGTTCGGTGGTATAGTAGTTGTGAACAGAAAAATTGATTTAACATTTGCAACAATGATACATGATATATTTCTTGAAGTAATTATTGCACCTGATTATACTTCCGAAGCTTTAGAAGTTTTGACAAAAAAGAAAGACCGAAGACTCATCAGAATAGATTTCGAAACGCTTAAAGATTCAGTAACTCATGATATTAGGTCGGTAGCCGGTGGCTTATTAATCCAAACTTCTGACAATGAATTGATTGACAAAAATGCAATGAAAGTAGTTACTGAAAAGAATCCCAGCCCCTACGAAATGAAAGCATTGATGTTTGCATGGAAAGTTAGCAAGCATGTTAAGTCGAATGCAATTGTCTATACTAATGATTCAGCTACATTGGCAATAGGTGCAGGGCAAATGTCGAGAGTGGATTCATCTCGCATAGCAGTTGAGAAAGCAAAATCTATGGGAATAGACCTTAAAGGCAGTGTTGTTGCTTCAGATGCGTTCTTCCCATTTTCTGACGGCTTGATACAAGCTATAGAAGCCGGTGCCACAGCAGTAATTCAACCCGGTGGCTCAGTCAGAGATTCAGAAGTAATAAATGCAGCTAACGAAAACAGCATTGCAATGATTTTTACAAATATGAGGCATTTTAGGCATTAATATGGCATTTACATTTTTCTTTAGAGACAGACATACACTCGAACATTTATCAAGATTGATCAGTGATTATACCAAAGGATTCAGTAATATAAAAATATGGGATGCTGGCAGTGCAATGGGACCAGAACCTTACACTTTTGCTATGATTTTATCCGAAACTATTGGACCTTATGCATTCAGAAAAGTACAAGTCACAGCTTCAGATATTGATGAACATGATAAATACGGTGATATCATTAAGGAAGCTGTTTACCCTAAAAGCGAATTAGTCAGAATGCCTGAAGATATTTTTGAAAAGTATTTCAAGCCTACTGATAAAACAGACATGTATAAAATAGTTCCGGAAATTACTTCATGCATGAAGTTTTTGAAACATGATTTGTTGACTTTAACTCCTTTTGACTCAAATTTTCATGCAATTATTTGTAAGAATGTGTTACTTCATTTTCAACCAAATCAAAGAATTGAAGTAATCAAGATGTTTAATCAGTGTCTTGAGCCCGGAGGATTTCTTGTTACAGAACAGACTCAACCAATGCCTCCTGAATGTTCTCATTTGTTCGAGAAGGCAGTTCCTGACGCAAATATTTATAGAAAATTAGGTTCATGAGAGTAACTCTTCTAAAGTCAGATCCAAAAGTATATTCGTGTTTTTCTTACTTAGCGAGGGGCGACTGGAATGCTATACCGGATTTGAACACTCTTATTGACGTTGGAACTGACGGATCGATTTCCGAAGAGATTAATTATATTTCTACAGGTGTAGGAAAAAAGAGAGTTGACCAAATCATTTTAACACATGAGCATTTTGACCATACCGGTGGGTTGAAAATCATCAAAGAGTTGTACAACAATCCTAAAACCTATGCTTTCAACCAAACTAAGAATGTAGATGAAAAGCTATATGACGGTATGAATATAAAGATTGGTGATGAATTATGTGAAGTAATACATGTACCGGTGCATTCCAATGATTCAATATGTATTTACTGCCCAAAATCTAAAGTTCTTTTCTCCGGTGATACTGTGATTAGCATAAAAACACGAGGCGGGACTTACAGCAAATTCTATTTAGAGTTTTTGCAACGATTATACAGAATGAAAATTGATGTGATTTACTCAGGTCATGATGAACCATTATCAGACAACATTAGAGCAGTCCTCGAATACTCAATTCAGAATGTTCAAAACAGTGAGATAATTCTCTGACATAATCAATTTATTATTTTACAATTCAATAAATAATTATTATTGCGTTAATTTCACTTTATTTATTAACAAATCCAAACAAAGTAATGATTTTGTATATTGGTATTTTAGCTGCAACCTTTTTTTGGTTTGTAATGTTTTCGATAAGTTTTGATTTTACAAAATTAATTCATTACAACTATTTTTGGTATGCAATGAGCTTCTCAACATTAAGCCTGACAATTTTCTCACTGATTAACCAAAGATCAAGACTAAAAAACCTATTCCAATTTGAGAAAAAATACATTTGGATTGGTATAGTACATGCAATAGTCTTATATCTATTATCAAGATTCGGAATGTGGCTCTTGGTATATTTGTTTGATTGGGCACCTGCACAAATAGAAGCAATTTATCAAACCCGTAACCAAGCAAATCCTTATTTTATTGGAGCCTTGCTTTTTTTATTGATTGCACCTGCAGAAGAGATATTTTGGAGAGGTTTCGTACAAGAAAGATTTTTATCGAAATACGGAGATAAGATTGGTACTGCCATAGCAATTTTCCTTTATGTTTTTGTGCATATTTGGGCATTAAATCCATTATTATTACTTGCCGCTCTAGTACTTGGAGTTCATTGGAGTATAATGTACACAAAGTTTAAATCTATAGTTCCCGGAATTATATCACATGCAGTCTGGGACACTCTGATTTTTGTTATCCTACCTGTCAGCTTATAATTAACCTTTACAAAGAAAAAAGTGCTGCTTGAAATATCAAACAGCACTTTCTTTTTTTAATCATATAGAGAGCTATTAATATTCTTTGTAGAATTGACTGCGATTGTCGTCAATCTTAGCTTTTTCTTTGACATTTTGGAACCACTGGTAGAAAATAGCACCTTTGGACTGCTGACTCAATTGACTCTTGTAAGCAGTTAATTCGGAAGCCAATTTTTCTTTAGAAGGCATTACTCTGTTAGAAATCTCTAAAATATAATAACCTATTTCACCTCTGAATGGTTCGTTTACTTTGTTTTCAGGTAGTTCCATAACTTTAGGAGCAAAACCTGCATCATTACCTACACCGGGAATTGTGCCGGATGGCTTGTATCCTGGAAGTTCTTTTACTAAAGCTGATAGTTCAGTATCTTGAGCAGCAGCAGCTGAAATAGAACCAAATGAAGTTACTTTTTTGTAAATCTCTTCAATTCTTGCTTTTGCCATATCTAACTGTTTTCTGCGACCTAGTCTTTGTGATATTTCAGTTCGTGCATCTTCCAGAGTCTTAAAGCCGGTTTCCTTAACATCACTTAATACAGCCAATACAACTCCATATCTGTTTAATTCAAGAGGTTCAAGAACATCTCCTAAATTAGCATCATAAGAAATTGCAGCTAAGTAGTTTGAACCTAATACAGCTTTTCCTTTTTCGAAGAAAGGAGATTGTTGAGGAGTGAGTTTCAATCTTGCAACCACTGTGTCAAAAGGAACTCCTTCTTGAACTTGTTTTTGAATAGATACAGCATCACGGAATAATTTTGTTTTTGTAGCAGTACTCATTGTAGGCGAAAGTTTAATTTCGCTGTATTTGATATCTTCGTTTCTTTTATCTTCAACATAAATTATGTGATAGCCAAATTGAGTTTTTATCGGTCCAACAATATCTCCTACTTTTGCACTGAAAGCAGCTTCTTCAAATTCAGGTACCATCATACCTTTTTTGAAATATCCAAGGTCACCGCCCTTGCTGGCAGAACCGTTGTCCTGAGAGTGCTTTGTAGCCAAAATTGCAAATGGTTCTTTGTTATCTTTAGCAGACTTAAGGATTTTACTTGCTTCAGTTTTCAAGCTGTCATCATTAAGTTCAGGTCCGCTTTTCAATAATATATGACTTGCTTTAACAACTTCACTTTCACCAACTCTTCTATCATCTATTCTATAAAAATAAATTCCATCTGCTCTTTGGATAGGACCTGCAATTTTTCTATTACCTAATACAGCTAAATAAGAATATACATTTGGGTCTAAATCCTGAACCATAGTATAATCGTGGTTTGTTCCGCCATATTCACTTAGTTTGATGTCGAATACGCTATCTCTTGCTTCATCAGTATCTACAGCTTCCAAATCATCAAGAATATTGTTAACTCTTCTGTTAAATTTAGATGAGTCTTCAGCTGAAGGCATAAGTGGCATAGCTACATATTTCAAACGTCTTTGATTTTTTTGTTTGAATAAATGCTTATTTTCGTTATAGAATTTTTCGATCTCTTCTTTTTTAACCTGTATAGCATCCTGAGGCACATCACGTGTTGTAACAGCAATAAACTTTACATCTGCAGAAGCATTCTCTTCGGTATATTTTAACTTTGTAAATTCATTCGACAAAGTAGCAACACCTGAAGTTACAACAGACTGTAATTCCTGACGAGCTAATGATTCTCTAAGATATTTTTCGATATTCATAATATCTTTTCTGAAATTGTTAATACCGGCTTCGCGCTCTTCGATCGGAATTTTTGAAGGGTCAGCACCCATGTAATTTACATAATTTTCAGGCTTTGTTATCAACTCCAAATAAACATCACGCATAAAATTACCGGCAGAATCCGAGAACATCTTTGTAATATATTCAGGCGGATTATCCAGCATTTGCTCTTTAATTTGCTCATCAGTTATTTTGATGCCGATTTTTTCCATTTCCTGTTTTAAAAGAATTTCTTCAACCATTTGGTCCCAAACTCTTTGTCTAAGTTGTGGATCATCAGCAACCTCCTGTCCTTGCTGCTGGCGTTTAAGATTTTCAATCTCATCACGAACTCTTGTTTCGTAATCAACATAAGTAATCCTTTCGCCATTCACTTCTGTAATGACTTGTGACACAGAGCCACCTGTAGCTTCACGAAGACCATCAATAACAGTTGGGTCGCCAATTGTGAAAAAAGCCACCAATAGCACAGCAAAAATCCCAAAAACATAAGGAGAGATTTTTCGAATCTGTTGCAAAGTTCCCATTCTTTAGAATACTCCTAAATAAATATGCTTAATAATTTTCTTTTCTAATATTTGGAAAAATACGAACTACAAAATTAACAGTAAATTAGCTAATATCCAATATTTTTTATCAACAATGTAAATAAACCTTTATTGATTTTATTATTTATCGCATTTACATGTCATCTTATTACACAAATATTGCTCTGAAATCTTCGATAATCTCAGAGCAATTATGTTACAGATAATATAAATGTATTTTACTTTCTGTCTTTAATAATCATTTCACCTATTTTGAGGTCTAGTTGATTAGTAATTTTTATATTAGTATCTTCCCCATCAATAACCGTTACTTTGTAACCAATGAATTCAACAAGGGAGGCAGAATCTGTACCCATAAAACTTGCATTAGCAGCTTGAGTATAGGCATTCATTATGATATCCTGCCAAAAGCCTTGTGGAGTTTGAGCTAAATATAATTTTGACCTGTCAATAGTTTTAACTACCATATTTTTATGAGTCACTTCTTTGATAGTTTCATTAGGCCTAACCGCCGGAATTACTGCACCTACTTCTTCAGCAGTGTCAATAACCTTTTGTACCAACTCTCTAGTAACAAATGGCCTGACTGCATCGTGGACTAAAACGATTTCAGCTTCTTCGACAGATTTTGTTCTGAGGGCATGATTTACCGAATCCTGACGCTCAAGTCCACCAATTACAATCTCAGCTACTTTTGTGATATTATATTTTTGGATTAGTTCTTTGGTATAAGTAAACCACTCACTATGCACAGATAAAATCACAGCTTCGACATCATTGATTTCTTCAAAAATTCTTAATGTATGGATGATTACCGGAACAGAATCAATTTCTATAAATTGTTTTGGCAGGTCGGAACCAAACCTTTTACCAACCCCTCCGGCAGGTATAATTACAACACATTTCATAAAAGTTTTTTCAAATTTGTTTAAAATAAAAAAGCAATTTAACAAAGATTCATCTAATAATGGTATTGAATGATTTATTTTTATTTTATTTGCTCATATTTTAATAATTTTGATATTTTTTTACTGTCAAGAATTACAAAACTATGAAAATTACAGTTTTAGGTGCCGGAAAAAGCGGAATAGCAGCTGTCAAGCTTGCAAAGAAGTTAGGATACGAGGTTTGTTTGTCGGAAGCAAAAGCAATATCGCATTTCGAGAAAGAAGTTGAGTTGCTCAAAGATATGAATGTGAAATTTGAATTTGGGGGAAATACTGGCCACTTTCTTAAATCATGCGACCTCGTTGTTAGCTCTCCCGGAGTACCACCACACAGCCAAATTATAAAAGAAGCAGAGAGCAGAGGCATACAGGTTATCAGTGAGCTGGAATTTGCATGGAGTTATCTTAAGAATCCTGTTATAAGTATAACAGGTACAAACGGCAAAACAACAACTACAACCTTGATTACATACATTCTGAATAATTCTGGTAAGAAAGCTGTCTCATGCGGCAACATCGGCACTCCTTTGTCTGATTTGGTAGGTAATGTTGATGACACCACTATACTTGTGATTGAAACCAGCAGCTACCAGCTTGACAGAATCAAAAATTTCAAACCTGATGTAGCCATTATTCTTAATATTACACCTGACCATTTAGCATATCATGGTAGTATGGAAAATTATATTTATGCAAAGTGGAAAATTTGTTCTATGCAATCTCAGGAAAATTTAGTAATTTTAAATCATGACGATGATACAATCCGAAAAAACTTTTTGGATTTTAAACAAAAGGTTCAATATTTTTCGGAATCACCAGTAGATTGGGGGATTTACATAAAAGGTGAGTATCTCGTTTTTGTAGAAAAGCATAAAGAGGAGATACTAATGGCGGTAAGCGAACTAAGTTTACCAGGTGTACACAATGTGTACAATTCTATGGCAGCAGCTCTGGCAGCAAGAGCAATGGAAATACGAAACGAAGATATTCGCGACAGCCTGATGAAATTTCAGGGTGTTGAGCATCGTTTAGAGTTTGTAAGAAGTTTGAATGGTGTAGATTTCATAAACGACTCAAAAGCTACAAATGTAAATGCAACTTGGTATGCATTATCAAGCTATACTTCACCAATTGTTTGGATTGCCGGTGGCAGAGGCGACTCAAATGATTATCATCAACTCGACGAAGTGGTTAGGAAAAATGTTAAATGTATTATAGCTATTGGTGAAGAGTCAGATAACATTTTTAACCATTTTTGTTTAAAAGCAAGATGTGTAATAGAGGATGACTTCGAAACAGCCATTCTACTAGCATACGAGCAAACCGAAAGGGGTGATAAAGTATTATTCTCTCCGGCTTGTAAGTCATTTGATATGTTCATGAATTTTGAACACAGAGGCGAAGTATTTAAGAGTATTGTCAATTCATTATAACAGAAACAATGAATGCAAAAGGTCACATAGACTGGCTTATTTTTATTCCGATACTGGCATTGATGCTTTTCTCGATATCATTTGTTTATGCGGCGAGTGCTGCAAATGCAGAAGTTAAATTTGGTGATTCTGAAAAGTTATTCCTGAATCATACAGTCAGAGTAATTATCGGAATATTGGTAATGGTAATTTTCGCCAAAATTGACTACCATCGCTTTGCAAGGTTTTCTATTTGGTGGCTTGTATTTGGTGTAATTTTGCTTATTGTGGTACTCTTTGTAGGATCGAGTGTAAAAGGTGCATCAAGATGGATCATGCTTGGACCTTTAAGTTTTCAACCATCAGAGTTTGTTAAGCTTGTAATGGTTATTCATTTCGCAAAGTTATTATCAATTAAACAGCCTGTGATTAAAGACTTTGAAAAAGGATTTTTCCCGTTTATAATCTGGACATTAACCATTTGTTTTCTGATAGCAGCTCAACCCAACTTTTCGACAATGTTAGTGATATTCATAATTGCCATTGCAATGATGTTTATTGGTAATAATAATTTATTACATATCTTATCAACATTGGGTATTGGAATGGTTGCAGCCGTAGTATATTTTTTATCTGCTCCATACAGAATCAGTCGTTTGCAGGCATTTTTGGGCTTTGGTGAAAATGCTGATAATCAAGCAGTGAGCTATCAGTTGAATCAATCATTGATTGCGCTTGGTAATGGTGGAATATTTGGTGTAGGTATTGGTCAAAACAGGCAATCGCACATGTTTTTGCCTGAATCTTATGGTGACTTCATATTTGCAATAATCGGCGAAGAGTATGGTTTTGTGGGATTGTTTTTAATAGTTATGGTATTTTTGATAGTATTTTGGCGTGGTATGTTGATCGCCAAAAAGGCACCGGATAATTTTGGGTACTTTTTAGCTATTGGAATAATCATTACTTTTGCCATTTATGTTTTTGTTAACGCAGGTGTTAATACAGGATTACTGCCAACCACGGGTGTACCTATGCCATTTGTCAGCTATGGAGGTACGGCTGTAATATTTTATTCAGCAGCAATTGGAATTTTGCTAAATATTTCATCTCAGGCAGGAATATACCCAAGGCAGGACTTCTCACAAGATGATGACCTGCCTCAGAACGAAGGTGAATTAGTCCATACCGAAAATTGATTTAACGATGTGGCCTACCATTTGAGGATTTTCTTTAAGTCTTCTTGTTGAATAGCCATACCAATCCTCGCCGAATGGTACGTAAACTCTTAAGTTGTGACCATCTTTCAGTATTTCATTTCTGCGGGACTCTCTTACTCCAAGTAACATTTGGAACTCATATTGTTCTTTTTGTAATTTTCGCTGCTTTACCGATTGTAATCCATATTGAATCAGTTCTTCATCATGAGTTGCAATTCCAACATACAGGTTATTATCAAGCATCAGATCCAGCAATTTTTTATAATTATCCCTTACTTCTTGATAACCTTTGTAAGCAATGTTTTCAGGTTCGACGTAAATACCCTTGCACAATCTGATGTTAGGCTTATAATCAAGTAATGATTTCACGTCGTCAATGCTTCTTCGCATGTATGACTGTATAACAATACCAACGTTGTCGAAACCGTTATCTCTAAGTTTGCGGTAAAGGTCTAATGTTAAGGTAGTATATGGAGAGTTTTCCATATCAAGGCGAACAAATATTCCCAATGAATTTGCTTTTTTTATCAAACCGGAAATATTTTCGAATCCAAAATCAAAATCTATCCCCAATCCCAAGGATGTTGGTTTGATAGATGAATATGTAGATAGTTTGTTTTTTGAAATTGCATCAAGAACTACCGAACACATACCTGTTTCGTGCAAAGCTCTTTCTTTTGTAGTCACAAATTCGCCCAACACATCAATGGTGCTCATACCACCCAACTTCATCAAATTATTTGTAACTTTGATTGCATCATCAAGTGAAGGACCGGCTATATACTTTTTTGCAAATTGATAAACTATTGACTTGGGTACTAATGGCAGTGTTTTAAGAATTAACTGATTTAACATAAAATTTCCATTTCAAAAAAAATTAGTTTTGTAATTATTATAACTACAAAATTAACTAAAAGTAATCAAACTTAAACATTTAAAATTGGTATTTTATCAACAATTTTTTTATTAGTTTCAATAATTGAATGTTC
This sequence comes from bacterium, assembly GCA_024711295.1. Classification (GTDB taxonomy): domain Bacteria; phylum Bacteroidota; class Ignavibacteria; order Kapaibacteriales; family UBA2268; genus JANJTB01. The sequence goes on from JANJTB010000023.1 coordinate 98,519, forward strand.
GGCATCAATTATTATAAATCGTTTCGAATCGTTTTCGGCTATGAAGTCAAAACCGCTCAATACACGCTCAAAAAATTCTCGTCCTGATTTTTCAATTCTATCGTGAATTCTATTATGAGACCGGATATTAGCTGTTTCGAGTGATATTTTCAAATAAAAAGTTAAATCCGGTTTAAGGCCATTTGTAGCAATTAAATTTAACTCTTGAATAATGTCAAAGCTAAGTTGCCTGCCAAATCCCTGATAAGCTGTTGTTGAGTCGAAAAACCTGTCACACAGAACAAATTCGTTTCTTTCGATGGCAGGACGAATAATTTCTTCAACTAAGTTTGCCCTGGCGGCTTCGAAGAGCAACAGCTCTGCCAGATCATTGATTTTACTTTTATTCGAAAGTAAGATATTACGAATATCTTCTGATAGCGATGTACCACCGGGTTCACGAAGTCTGTGAACCTTGAACCCCTTGGCTTCAATCAAATCTGCAATTAATCCTAATTGAGTAGATTTACCACAACCATCAATACCTTCGAAAGTAATAAACATTAAGCAAAATCTCCAGTTCAACTTTTTTTATCAATCACAACGACGATTTCCCCTTTCAAACCTTTTTTGGTTTTTATTATTTCCAAAATCTGCTCAGTTGTGCCATATAAAAACTCTTCGTACATTTTGGTTATTTCTCTTGCAATACATATCTTTCGGTCTGCAATACCATTTTGAATCAATTCATTAACAAATTTTTCAATCCTGTGTGTTGATTCAAAAATCACCATAGTAGATTCGGTTTCGATAACTCTTTTCAGAAATGTATTTCTGCCTTTTTTTTGGGGTGGAAAGCCGTAAAAAATAAATTCATCTGTTGCCATTCCTGACGCTGACAATGCAGCCATTACTGATGATACTCCCGGAATTGGCACTACTCTGAGATTTTCTTCTCGAGCTCTTCTTACTAATTTATAACCGGGGTCTGATATGAGAGGTGTACCAGCATCGGAAATCAGTGCAACGGATTCTCCGTTTTTTATTGATTGTATTATGTGCAGACTCTTTTCAGATTCGTTGTGTTCGTGATAACTTGTCAGTTTATTATAGTTTATATTCAGTTTTTTTAATAACTGACCAGAGGTTCTAGTGTCTTCGCAAGCAATAACATCAACTTCAGACAATATCCTTAAAGCCCGAAGTGTGATATCTTCCAAATTGCCTATAGGAACAGCAACAATATATAATGCGGGATCTAACATTTAGTTTTTTTTGACCTCAATTCTTTGAAGAAACCTGAAAGCAAAGAAGAACAATCTTTCATTAATACTCCTGATACTATTTCGCACCTATGGTTTAACCTGCTGTCGTTAAGAATGTTGTAGATACTTCCTGCTGCACCTGCTTTGGGGTCAGATGCTCCGAACACTACCTTTTTTATTCGGGATAATATAATCGAACCTGCGCACATAGAACACGGTTCGAGAGTAATGTAAATATTGCAATCAATAAGATGTTTGTAGGATATTTTTGATATTGCTTTTTCAATAGCAATCATCTCTGCATGCATCAAAGAGTTCTTTTTCCGTTCAACCTGATTGTGTGCCTTAGAGATAAGCATATTGTTTAAAGTTACAACAGCACCTATCGGGACATCACCATATGAAAGAGCTTTGCGAGCTTCCTTCAAAGCAATTTCCATGAATTTTTCATCAATATCAGGAGTGTACTTTTGCAATTAATTAAATACCTGATAGTTTATTTATACCATCAATTAATGTTTTATCAGACTTGGCAAAGCACAACCTTAGCATAGTTTTTCCTTCATCAGATTTTGAATAAAAGACCGATGGAGGGATAGTAGCTACACTTGTTTCTCTGACTAATTTAGTAGCAGCATCCACATCATCAATATATACACCTTTAGGTATATCTATCATAATAAAGTAACTACCACCGGGTATATGAGCATTGAAGTTTGTTTTTTTCAATAATGCCAGAGCCAGATCTCTTTTTTCCTGATATAATTTTTGGAAATCAGGTAAGTACTGATCTAAATTTTTGAAACCTAAAACCATAGCATGCTGTGCAGGTGTATTAACTGCAAAAGTTGTCCATTGATGAACTTTACGGATAGCACTTGTAAGAATGCTGCTTGCTGAAGAATATCCAATTTTCCATCCAGTCATTCCAAAAGTTTTTCCGGTCGAATTTATTGTAATAGTCCTGTTTTTCATACCAGGCAAAGTTGCTATCGGGATATGTTTAATACTGTCATAGGTTAAAAATTCATAAGCTTCATCAGACAGCACGATCAAATCTCTATCCCTTGCAATTTGTGCTATAGCTTCTAATTCACCAAGGTTAAAACACTTCCCACTTGGATTATGCGGACTATTGATAATAATCATTTTGGTATTTGTTGTCAGTGCTCTTTCCAGTTCTTTGATATCAAAATTAAAGTCAGGCTTGTGCAATGTTACAAACTTGGGTATTCCACCAGCCAGGATAACATCTGAAATATATGCATCATAATATGGCTCGAAGAGTATAACTTCGTCTCCGGGGTTGATTAATCCATTTATTGCACAATACAAAGCTTCTGTAGCACCAGTAGTAACTGTTATTTCACTTTCGGGATCATATTCAAGTGAATAGTATTTTTCTTGTACCTGCGAGATTTCGTATCTTAAAGTGAATATCCCTTGTGACGGAGCATATTGATTCTTACCTTCCTTCATTTGTTTGTGAGCTTCATCCATTATCCAAGTTGGTCCGTCAAAGTCTGGAAATCCCTGCCCTAAATTTGTAGCATTATACTCTGCAGCCATTTTGCTCATAACTGCAAAGATTGAAGTATTCATTGATGATATTCTGTCGGCTATTTTGTTAGTCATAATTTTCTTTCTAAATTTATTAATCTGTTAATTTCAAACATAATTATTTTTTATGATTCAATACTCATTTCTACAATTCTTTTTATTTTCCAAATTATTTCGATAGATTGATTTTTGTTTTCAAGCACAAATTCCAGGAATAATTTTTCACGGTTTTGTTTAAGTGAATAATTATCAAACTGACTCAGGTAATCAACTATTTGAGGGAAAGTAAAGTCATAATAGTCCTTGAAGTCTTTTGGCGGAAACTCACATGTCATTTTATTATTTTTTATGTTGATTCTTGAAAATCCGGTATTCAGTCCTGCAATTCTGAGTTGAACGGCAAAGAATAAATTTACTGATTCTTTTGGCATTTTGCCATACTTGTCCTTAATCTCTTTTCGAATTTCTTCTAATTCGTAATTATTGCTAATCGAGTACAGTTTTTTATAATACATAAACCTATCTGTATCACTCGAAATATACTCAGATGGAAACAGTGCATCCTCATCTATTTCAATTGCCAAATCAACATTGGCATACTTATCAGAAACATCTTTTTCTTTATTATCCTTAGAAAAAATATCTGCAAACTCATTTATTTTTAATTCATTAACAGCTTCTTCCAATACTTTTTGATACAGTTCGAAACCTATGTCGGTAATAAAACCGCTTTGTTCAGCTCCCAAAAGGTTGCCTGCTCCACGTATTTCAAGGTCTCTCATAGAAAGCTTGAAACCACTGCCAAGCTCTGTAAATTCCTCTATTGCCTGCAACCTTTGCAATGATTTCTGATTTAGTTTGTGTGCAGGTGGTATGATTAAATAACAATATGCCTGTATGTTGGACCTCCCTACCCTACCCCTAAGTTGATATAGCTCGGCTAAACCAAAATTTTGAGCTCTGTTAATTAAAATTGTGTTGGCATTAGGAATATCAATTCCAGATTCTATAATTTTGGTTGCAACAAGTACATCGTATTTTCCTTCAATAAATTTCTCCATTATATCTTCAAGTGTTGACGGATTCATCTGACCATGAGCGACAACAACCTTAAGGTGCGGCATAAGTTTTCTTACATCATCGGCAATCTTTTCGATGTCTTCAATTTTATCACTCACAAAAAACACCTGACCACCTCTTGAGATTTCTGTATCAATAGCTTGGACAACAGTTTCGTTTTCCCATTCAACAATTTCAGTTATTACAGGAATTCTGTTCCTAGGCGGTGTTTCAATCAAACTTAAATCACGGGCTCCCATTAAGGAAAAATTCAATGTTCTTGGAATTGGCGTTGCTGTAAGAGTAAGAGTGTCAACATTTGCTTTAAGTTGTCTAAGCTTTTCCTTGTGAGAAACACCAAACCGATGCTCCTCATCCACAATTAAAAGACCTAGATTTTTTAATTCTATATCCTTGCTCAGCAATCTGTGTGTACCAATAAGAATATCTATTTCGCCTGACTTGGTTTTATCAATTATCTTCGTTTGTTCACTCTTAGTTCTGAATCTTGAAATCACATCAACATTCACAGGATAATTACTCAATCTGTCTTTGAATGACATAAAATGCTGCTGAGCGAGAATTGTTGTGGGCACCAGTACTGCCGTTTGCTTCCCTGCCTGAGCTGCCTTGAATGCTGCTCTTATGGCAACTTCAGTTTTTCCGAATCCGACATCCCCGCAAACAAGTCTATCCATAGGTGTTGGTGACTCCATATCATTCTTAATATCAATGGTTGCACTTGACTGGTCAGGAGTATCTTCGAATGTAAAAGATGCCTCAAATTCATTTTGCCATGTAGTGTCTGTCGGGAATGCAAACCCTTTCTGTGATTTTCTTTCTGCATATAGTTTAATCAAATCTCGGGCAATATCTTTAAGTCTTTTTTTGGTTCTTTCTTTTCTTCTAAACCAGTCAGAACTGCCTAATTTTGATAAAATAGGAGCTGCTCCATCTTGGGCTGAGTATTTACTCAATTTAGATATATAATTTAAATGTACGTACAGCATATCGCCATCAGCAAACCTAACTCTGGCACAATCCTGTTTTGAATCATTTATGCTAATAGTCTGAAATCCATCAAAAACACCTATTCCTTTATCTTCATGAACAACATAATCTCCAATTTTGAGATCCTGGAGTTCTTTCAAGGTCATTGACTTATTTTTCTTGTTTTTGGGGCTGTCATTGACTCTAAGTCTTTGGAATAATTCATGCTCAGTAATATAAACAATTTTTAGCTCATTATTCACAAAACCTTTTGAGAATGAACCATTACTCCAGTTGATGAACTTATTTAAATTCAATACACTTATCTGATTATCCAAATCAGAATTATTTAGTTCTTCTATTGTTTTGTCGATTAGATTTTTAAATCTTTCCTGATGAATTGATGACTCCGTACCAATATAAATGTCGAAAGACTCAATAAGATACTTTTCAATATCCTTAATCAGCATTCTTACTGAACCATTATATGATGGTTGCTTTACAGTATTAAAACTTACAGCACGTTTATCCGACCAATCATAACCAATTACATTGCTATTGATGAATCCTTCTTTCAATTTCTTACTGTCAATACTTTCATCATGAAAAATAATTACTTCGCTACCAACATATTCATATATTGATGAGCTATTCTTACTTTCATTATCAGAAAACATGCTGTTTATGAATTCAATCTTGTCGTATTCCCTGATACTTCTCTGTGATATAATTTCAAATTCTCTTATCGAATCAATTTCATTCCCCCAAAACTCAATACGAATAGGGTTTGTTTTAGCAAGTGGATATATGTCAACAATGCCACCCCTAATGGCAATTTGGCCTTGCGAAGAAATATAATCAGTTCTCTCAAATCCATTAAGGATTAAATCTTTTGTAAATTTCTCAAAGTCCCTGTTTTCATTTTTTAAAATAAGCATTTTCTGGCCAATCAGGTAATTGGTTTCGGGCAACTCAAAATTCAAAATATTCTCTTCACACAAAAGCAAAGACAATTGGGATTGTTTAAAGTTGATTAATCCTTCAACAATCCAATCAAGACTGTTACTATTTGAAATTTTTGATCTTAGCGTAGATTTCGGCTCTATAAGTAGATTAACATCAAGGTCGTTGTCAATCAATTTCAAATCATGGTAAATATCTTTTAGTTGGTCCTGATTATTTGAAATAAACAGAATCTTTTGGTTTAATGATTTAGCTAAATGAATTAGTAATAATGACTTAAAAGAGCCCTCAACATTATTTATCAAAGGCTCATTATTGATTTCGCTTATAATTTTTTTATAGCTTTTGCAATTGCTTAGTTTATTGAAAATAGCTTTAAACTGGCTCACAACTTAGCATCCAATCAATGTAATGAATTTATTTTTGAAAAGTTCAAAAGAACTTGAGCACAAACGTATTTCAGCATGAATTATAATAAAATATTTCAAGTATTTTGCGAAACACTCTATATTACTACTTTTTCAGATATTTCTCAAAAAATTGATCTTGCTCCCATAATAAGTGCAGTATGTTTTCTTTTGCAACATATCCATGACTTTCTTTTGGTAAAATGACCATTCTGGCTGGAGCACCAAACCCCTTCAATGCTTGAAAATATCTTTCAGTTTGTAATGTAAATGTACCGGGATTATTATCTGATTCACCATGAACAAGTAAAATCGGAAGTTTCATTTTATGAACATTCATAAATGGAGACATTGAGTCATAAACCTCTTTTGCTTCCCAATAGTTTCTTTGCTCATTCTGAAATCCGAAAGGTGTGAGAGTTCTGTTATACGCTCCACTTCTTGCAACACCACAAGCGAATAAATCAGAGTGAGTAAGTAAATTGGCAGTCATGAATGCTCCATACGAATGACCTCCTATTGCAACTTTTTTCCTGTCGATAAACCCTAAATTATCAACGGCATCAATAGCTGATTTAGCATTATCTATCAATTGCTGAATAAATGTATCGTTTGGCTCCTCACTACCTTCACCTAATATTGGGAATGAAGCATCATCAAGAACAGCATACCCTTTGGTTACCCAATATATAAAAGACCCATACCCCGGGAATGTAAATTCATTAGGATTTTGGTTTGACTGACCCGCTGAGTTTTTGTCCTTATACTCAGCTGGATATGCCCAAATAAGCAAGGGAACTTTTTCTTTTTTGTTTATGTCATAGCCAAGTGGCAGGTATAATGTGCCTGATAGCTCTACACCATCGCTTCTTTTGTACTTAATTACTTTTTTATAAACATCTTTAATACTTTCAAAAGGATTTTTAAAGTCAGTAATCCTGCTTATTTCCATATTTTTAATGTTTTGAAAGAAATAGTTTGGATAATCACTTTTAGACTCCATTCTCATCAGAATTTTAGGTATATTACCTGGTAAATAATCCAAAATACTTACTAATTTATCCTTTTCTTCTGAGGTAAAAATTCTTCTTTTGGTATTATTGGCAATGTTATACTCATCAACAAACGGAAATTTCCCATCCTTGGTAAATCCATCTCCAATCAAATAAGTAGTATTATTTTCAATATGTAGTACTGACAGTCCGAATTCGTTTTTCTTTGTCAAAAATTCTCCCGGATCAGAATAGATATCCTGTGAGTTCCTGTCTTCAATAATACTTACTTCTTTATTATCTTTACCGGGATTGATTTTGTATTTTTTTACATTCCTGCTATCATACCACATATCCGAAACAATAGCATTATTATCGTCACCCCAAATCACACCAGAAAATCTATTTATAGTCTTAAAAATCGAGTAGGGTTCATTTTTGAAAGGAGCATCCCACAAAAACAGCTCGTCTCTGAAATCAACTTTATTAGCCGGGTCACCTTTGTCAAGAGCTTCTACGTAGTATAGTGTTGCAGGTTTGTCACTTCTCCATGCCATGCTTCTTTTTCCTTCCCTTACTGCCATAAAGCCTTTGGGAAGAATTTCACTAAGAGGTATTTGATTTACAGTCTTTATTAAATCACCATTTTTTGAGTAGATATTTGTAATCATTGGGAATCTGCTGTAAGGAACTAGATAGGAAAATGGTTTTTCTAATGCTGTAACAGAAATATAATTACCATCAGGCGAAAACCCTAGCCCAACATACATATTTTTTTCAAGGAATAGCTTTTCATTACCATCAAGACTAATTTTATATATTTCAGATTCTACCATTTTTTCAAAATTAAATTCATCTGTTTTATTTTTTAAAAGATCCTGATATGTTCTGTTTTGTGCTTTCCTACCATCGCTTATAGTTACAATTGGACCTTCTGGAGTACTTTTACTATTATCAGCAAAAGACGCTTTATTGGTTGGTAACTTATTTATTAATAGGTGTTTTGAATCCTTAAACCATGTAATTGGATTGCCTGTATTTGCATTTAGAAATCCTTTGCCAATTTTTTTGGCAGTATAAGACTTTAAATCAACATACCACAATTCTACACCAGAATCAGTTGTGTTTGTAAATGCAATTTTTGTTTCATCCGGAGACCATGTTAAATAAGCAATTTTGGGATTTGTTGGCAAATCCTTGATTTGCTTTTCAGACTTGTCTGATAGTCTTAATACTTTAATGTTATTGATGTAATTTATGGTGCTTGAAATATTGGTAACCGGATTAATTCTTATTCCACCTAATCTCAATTCTTCCTGATTTAAATCACTAAGGGATTTATAAGTATTTCGGTATAAAAATACCATAATTTCTTTTTTATCATCCATAATCACTGATGGAGGTCTTTCGTAATCAACCAATCTTAAAATTTCAGCCGATGGTTTTTGATAATTCAAATCTTCCTGAGAATATGAAGAAATAGTAATCATCAAAATGAAGATACTAAGAAGAATTTTTAACATAAGGAAACCTAGTGTAATTATTAATAATTTGTAAAAATAATAAAAAATATATGAATGAATCTCAAATCAAGTTAAATACTTCGATAAGTATGATCAAATGTATAATTTTTTTGTATTCTTTGTATTTTTATATATTTTTGTAACATTCACAAAAAAGGATTTAAATTATGAAGAAGATGTTACTTATAATGTCAGTAATATTATCGTTTACAATTAACAGTTGCGATGATAATAATTCAAACCTTAATTATGGAAGTATCCAAGGTAAAGTTACAGATGGAGAAAGTTCTGAATTATTGGAAAATGTTCAGATTTCTACAGTGCCATCAAGTTCAGTTGTAACAACCAATAATAAGGGAAATTATAGAATTGAAAACTTATTACCATATTCATACGATATAACTTTTTCAAAACCGGGATATATCTCGAAAACCGTTTCTATACAAATTTTATCTGGCAAAACAACCAATACAGATGTTTTTTTAATTAAATCAAATGGATCACCTATTGATTCTAATAATATTGGTAAAGATCAAGCTCTTAATTCATTTATGTTAACAAGGTATAAATTTGATGGAAATACTAATTCCACAAATAACAGTTTACTAAACTTTTATGGAACAGATGTAGGCTATACTTCTAATAAATTTGGAATTAACAACAAGGCAATCCAATTCTATGGAAGAAATAACTCATACTTGTATTCAGAGATGTACAGTCTATTTAACCTAAATGAATTTTCATACATTTTCTGGCTTAATCCTGATGAAACTTACGGAACAGATTATTATGACTATATTGATGTAATTAGCAGATGGGGTAATTGGGGTCAGGACAATCAATCTTTTGCTTTTAGTTTAAGTAAGCAAGGTCATATTAAGGGCATGTTTTACAACATGATTCAAAATCAAACAGACCATCCTGATAATTATTCCTTTTTTCAGTCACCTGGTAACTTGATATCTAAGGTATGGACAAATGTCGCCATCACATTTAAAAATAATAGCTTAAAAATCTATTTAAATGGGGAATTAAACTTTGAAATGAATGTAATTCAGCCACAACCTTCAATGTTGTATGGTCTTTGTGTAGGAAAAAGATTTGATAATAACCAGTTATCATTCTACAAAGGTCTTATGGATGATTTAAGGATTTATAAAAAAGAATTAACAAAAGATGAAATCAAAATTATTATGGATAATATTGACTCTTAATCAACGAATATAGAAACATAAAATATATGGAAAAACACAACCAAAGTTATTTAAAATCCGAATTAAAGGATTTTTGGAATAAACAGACATGCGGTACTGCAAGCATCACTAATGAAAAGTTCACAAAAGAGTATTTTGAGGAAATTGAAAAGCTAAGATATGATCTTCAACCGGAAATTTTTAATTTCGCTCAGTTTACAAGATATCATGGAAAAAGGATTTTGGAAGTTGGAGTTGGTGCTGGCACTGATTTTATTCAATGGATTAGAGCAGGTGCTGAATGTCATGGCATTGATTTAACACCAGAATCAATCGAACATGTCAAAAAAAGGCTAGAATTATATAATTTGAATGCTGAATCACTTTTGGTTGCTGATGCTGAAGAATTACCGTTCATTGATGATTATTTTGACCATGTATATAGTTGGGGGGTTATTCATCACTCTCCAAATACTTTGAAAGCTCTTGATGAAATAATTAGAGTATTAAAACCCGGTGGAAGTGCCAAAATTATGATTTATAACAGGCACTCATTACTTGCTTTTTTCTTTTGGATTAAGCATGCACTATTAAAACTTAAACCATGGAAATCAATTGCTTGGGTTCTTTGGAATCATATGGAGAGTTTAGGCACTAAGGGTTATACTATTAAGGAGTTTGAAACAATATTAAGCCAGAAAACTCAAGTTCAAAAATTCAATGTATCAACAATTTATACATATTATGATAAACTTGGAAGGTTTCCTAAAATATTCCAAATAGTATCAAAAATGATAACATGTTTTACAGGTAGGGAAAAAATCGGCTGGTTTTTAACAATTGAGTTTCAGAAAACAACATAATTAATTTTGGTGTTGATAACTTTTCATTGAACTAATAGCATTTTTTTGTCAATAATTCTTACTTTTAAGACATCAAAATTTGCAAACATTATTGAACATATAAAATGTCTGAATTTGTTCATTTACACAATCACACTCATTATTCGTTACTCGATGCAGCAGCTACACCTGCCGATTTAGTCAACGCAGCTGCCCAATTTGGGCACAACGCTGTAGCCCTTACAGACCATGGAGTTATGTTTGGTATCGTCGAATTCTACAGAAAGGCAAAAGAAAAAGGTATAAAACCCATCATCGGTATGGAAGCATACATTGCGAATGGTTCCAGGTTTGACAAAAATGCAGACAAAAAGTCTCCTGGTGGTAAGAAAAGAAACTACTTTCATATTCTGCTTATAGCCAAAAACCCTGTAGGATATAAAAATCTAATCAAGCTTACTTCATTTGCGCATACAGAAGGTTTTTATTACAGGCCTAGGATTGATAAGGAACTCATTGAAAAATATCATGATGGCTTGATTTGCTCTACTGCTTGTATGGGCAGTATGGTTAATGCACACATCATTGACGGGAATATTGAAAAAGCCTACCTAGAAGCTCAATATTATAAGGACTTGTTCGGAGATGATTTTTATATTGAATTGCAAAATCATAATCTTGAGAATGACCCTCTGATACTGGAGCATGCGCCAAAAATTGCCGGTGAACTCGGTATTAAAATGATTTGTACAAATGATATTCACTATCTGAAGCAAGAGCATGCCTATGCCCATAATGTTCTTCTGAATATTCGAGATGCTTCAGGAACAGAGAAAACGGACATTCTCAAACTTAGATATGGAACTCCTGAGTATTATTACAAATCAACTGAACAGATGAGGGATTTATTCAAAGATTATCCTGATGCTCTGAAGAATACTACAGAAATTGCTGATAAATGCGAGCTTGAGCTAAATTCAAAAAGTATCATGCCTAACTTCCCCATTCCTAAAGAGTCTAAGTCTGAAACTTTGGAGGATTATCTGAGGGAGTTGACATACAAGGGAATGAATGAAAAATTCCCGGATACGAATTCTGAGATAAAGGAAAGAATTGATTTTGAGCTTAATGTAATCAATTCTATGGGTTTCCCCGGGTATTTCTTAATAGTTTGGGATTTTATAGATGCTGCAAAAAGACTTGGTTGCAGCGTGGGTCCGGGCAGAGGATCTGTAGTAGGCAGTTTGGTTGCTTACTGTTTGGGTATTACAAATATTAATCCACTCCCCTATGATTTACTTTTCGAAAGATTTCTGAATCCTGAAAGATATACAATGCCTGATATTGACATTGACTTTAGTGATGAGAAAAGAGAATTGGTCATCAACTATGTTAAGCAGAAATATGGCGAAGAAGCTGTTGCTCAGATCGTAACATTCGGAAAGCTCTCGAGCAAGGCGGTTATAACTGATGTCGGAAGAGTACTTGGCATTGAACTAAACATTGTTAAAGATATTACAAAGAAAATCCCGGTTGTACAGGGCAAAGTAAAAGAACTTAATGAAGCTATCGAACTTCCCGACCTTAAGTGGCTTAAAGAATCAAATGAAAAGAGACTCAAAGACTTACTGAGCTATTCCATGTTGCTTGAGGGCAAGTTTAGGCATACAGGAATTCACGCTGCCGGAGTTGTAATTACCCCCGGTGATATCACTGATTATGTTCCAATATATCAATCCACCGGAAAAGGTAAAGATTCTACTCCCGAAATTGCTACACAGTTCAGTATGGGAGATTTAGAGAAAATCGGGCTTTTAAAAATGGATTTTCTTGGGCTCAAGACATTATCCATTATTGACAATGCACTCGAAATGATAGAACAAAACCATCATATAAAGATTGACATTGACAAAATTGATTTTGATGACAAGAAAACTTTCGACATGATTTCCAACGGCGAAACTCAAGCAGTGTTTCAATTCGAATCCGGTGGTATGCAGGAGTATTTAAAACAGCTCAAACCTCATAATCTTGAAGAGCTGACTGCGATGAATGCCCTTTATCGTCCTGGTCCTATGGCAAACATACCTGAATTTATTGACCGAAAACATGGTAAGAAAAAAGTTGAATATTTGCATCCACTAATGGAGACCGTTCTGAAGAAAACCTATGGTATAATTGTTTATCAGGAACAGGTTATGCAATTAGTTCAGGTAATAGGCAATTTTTCCTTAGGTCAGGCAGATATGATGCGCAGAGCTATGGGTAAGAAAGACGATGCACTAATGTTGAAAATGAAGAGCGAATTTAATGAAGGTGCTGCAAAAAATGGTCTTAATGCCAAAGTTTCAGGTGAAATTTTTGACCTTATTCACAAATTTGCAAAGTACGGTTTCAATAAATCACATTCTGTGGCGTATTCATATCTGGCATTCCAAACTGCATGGCTAAAGTGTCATTACCCTGCCGAATTCCTTGCTGCCAACATGACAGCAAACCTAAACTCGCAGGACGACATTGTAAAGCTTATTGAAGAAGCTAAGAAATTTGATATAAGCGTCTTTCCGCCTGACGTAAACCGCTCTTTCGCTAAATTTACTGCTGATGGTAAGACAATATTCTTTGGTATGGCAGCTATAAAAAATGTCGGATTAACTGCTGTTGATGCCATAGTAGATGCCAGAAAGGATAAACCATATAAGTCATTTTTTGACTTTGTATCAAGGGTTGATTACAAGTTTGTAAATAGAAGAATGCTCGAAGCTTTGATTATGGCAGGTGCTTTTGACTCAATTGAAAACGGCAAGCGAAACCCCTTACTTACAGCTGTTGATGTAGCCCTTGAATTTGCAAAAAGACTCCAGGATAGCGGTAATAGCAACATGGACAGCTTGTTTGGCACCGATACCGTGGAATTAGCTATACCTGAGCCATCTGTTCCTGATGTTGAAGAATGGACCGAAAAGGAAAGACTTGAGAAAGAAAAGGAAGTTCTTAATTTCTACGTTAGCGGGCATCCTTTGAATGAATTTTTACCATACGTTAAATCACTTACAAATGTTAATTTAAGCATTAATAAAGATGATGATGATATTGATATTCCTAAAGATATTAAAATATGCGGACTGATTAAAGAACTCAGAACCAGACGTGACAAGAAAGACAATGAAATTGCATTTTGTATGATTGAAGATTTCAATGGCAAAGCAGAGTTAATTTTCTGGTCAGATGCATTCGGCAAATACAAAAATTTAATCAGAAATGACAGCATTGTTTTTGTCGCAGGCAAATTTAGCGACAAAGGCGACCATATCAAAATTGTTGTAAATGAGGTATTATCACTCGAAGATGCTCTCAATGCTTTTGTTAGTGGCTACAAAATATGGTTAAAAATGGATGACAAAGATAAGGATAACCTAAAATCGCTAATGCAAAATCAATCACTTTTTAATAAAGGTAGTTCAAAAATTAGATTTTTTGTTTCCAGTACTGATAATTCAATAAAGAAAACTTATTATACACTTGATGCACCTGTCGGGATTAATGTTGAATCGGTTTCGTACTTGTCAAAACTTTTCGGAGCCCACAGAATACTTCTTGAGTAGAAATAAAAAAAGCCATTCTCATAACTAAGGATGGCTTTTATTTCAAAACTTGAGCAATTGAAATTATTCTTTTATTAATTCACTAACTTCAACCAGCCAATTAACCATTGTTGTCAAATCATCATCTGATCCTTTGAAAGGAACAGCATGCTTTTTACCATTCATGACTTCTTCTTTTTTAAGATACTTAGCTAAGAAATCCTTATCATGTGAGTGCATTTTGCCTAAATCAGGAACTTTGTCTGATTTTTTCTTAGCAGCTACACCCTGTGATTCGATTCCGTGGCAAGCAGTACATTTTGATTCCTCAAAAATTGTCTTTCCTGTTTTTGCTGCATCCTGTGCATTTGCAAACTGAGCAAGTGTAATACCTGCAACAAAAATTGCCATGAGAATAGTAGTGAAAGTTTTCATTTAAAACTCCAAAAAAAATATTAAAAAAATTACAATTAAAAGTGAATTAAGTAAATTACTTTCTTTCAAATTAAGACGATGATAATTCAAATCAGTAACAATGAATGTTCCAAAAATAGTATTTTTTTTTAATTATTGATAAATATTTTTAAATATATAGATGTTTTCATATAAAAAATGTAGATTTTGTCGGATTTTTCTATTAACCTACTGGTTGATTTTTGCTAATTACCCATATAAATCATTGGCTTAGGATTGTTATCACATTGATACACCCACCCCCCAAAATATTATCAATATAGTTTTTAAATTGTTTTAAAATGGGTTAATTGTTATAAGTAGCTGATATGCTTACATTTGCATATTGTTAAGTTACATTATTTACAAATATTTATGAATACTTCTTACTACTTTTCGCATGATACTAATGCCCGCAATGACGAAAAAATCCTTTGTCTGAGGGCAGATTACGGTATCGAGGGCTATGGTGCATACTGGATGTTGCTCGAGATGATGTTCGACAATCAGGAGACTTCTCTTAGCCACAAGCACCTCAGGGGCATTGCTTTCAGTATG
>JANJTB010000029.1 GCA_024711295.1 bacterium
ATAATATTAAGATAATTTTTAATAATAATTAATAATAATAATTAATTGATTTATTTTTTGCACAAACATACTTTTTTCTTGCAAAATACTATTATTTTTATTAACTTAGAATGTGTTTAATGTACAAGTAATTTAATGTTATTTTTCATTATTTTCTTGTTAGAATAAGCACATTAATTAGTGGGAGAATTAATTTATTTCTGGGATTGTGGGATGAAAAGAGTTATACTGATTTTATTTATCATAATGCCTTTAACAGGATATTCACAAGCAGAATATTCAAATTGGTATTTTGGTATAAATTCGGGTATTACATTTAATACTCCGACAGGCAACCCTGCCTATCTTCCAGGTAATCGACTCGGGCAATTCGAAGGTGTAGCTACGATTTCAGATAAAAATGGTAACATTCTGATATACACTAATGGTGAATTCCTGATAAATCGATTTGGTAACAATGTAAATATCGGGAATCCTCTTTTTGGACACCAATCTTCAACCCAATCTGCAATAATAATTCCCAAACCCAATTCACAGAATATATATTATGTTTTTACTGCTGATGCAGGAGAATATACCGGCTCCACAAACAGAGGAATAAATTATTCAATTTTTGATATTAGTGCGAATTTGGGCCAGGGAACTTTTACTGAAATGAACAGACCACTTCTAAAGCCTGCTTCAGAGCAGTTATCTGCCTGTTATCATGCAAATGGAAGCGATGTGTGGATTGTAGCCAGAGGTTGGAAGAATAATAATTTTTACTCCTATTTACTAACTTCGGAAGGAATTGTAGATACTGTAATCACTTCAATCGGATTTACACGAACAAATGATTTTCACACAATTGGATGTCTTAAATTCTCACCAAATGGTAATTTAGCTGTAACACCCGTATATGACGAGCAATTTTTCGAAATGTACAGATTTGATAATAAAACCGGTGAATTTTACAATAGACTTCAGATAAATGTACCTGACCAGGTTACCTTGTATGGTGCCGAGTTTTCTTCAAATGGTAAAGTACTCTACATTTCAGCAAGCAAAAATGCTTACGGGTTTTATTCCCTTTATCAGTTTGATGTGTCGGAGTATAATGCTCAAAAAATCTCAAATTCTCAAATTCGTATTGCAAACAAAGAAGGACATATCGGAACACTTCAGAGAGGTATTAATAATAAAATTTATATAGCTCCATTGAACATCAAATTTTTACATTCAATAGAAAACCCGAATACTTTAGGAACAAATTGCAGATTTCAGGAAAAATCTGTAGAACTGCTTGATAGTACAAGTCAGTTGGGTTTACCTCAGGTTTTCAGACCTGCACCTAATAGTCGTGTAATATCTGCTTGTGTAAATTCTGACGTTTTTTTGGATACTGATGATTTTTTGGCTGATACATCAAGATATCCGAATAGTTATAAATGGACCGGTCCTAACAGTTGGGAATCATTCTTACCAAAACCTCTGCTTGAGGATGTTCAGATTAACCAAAGTGGTCTGTACAGGCTAACAGTAACTTATCAAATAAATGGTAATCCATTTACTTTAGAATATAAAATTCAACTTAATGTAGGCGGAAATGTCAGTTTTAAAATAAACGGTCAGGATACTATTTGTGTCGGTACTAGCACAACACTATCTTCAGACACCCTAAATCCTTCTTTTACATATATTTGGAATACAGGACGAAGAGCTTCATTTCTGACTACAAGCTCTCCCGGCTTGTACAAGCTTTATATTATCAATCAATTTGGATGCATTGATAGTGCAATACATCGTGTTACAATCGTTAATCCGCCAAAAGCTAAAATTAGCGGAAATAAGTTAATTTGCAACAATCAACCAGTTACTTTAAAATACGATAATCATCAAAATGATTACTCATATTTATGGTCTAACGGAGAAATAACACCTGAAATTACAGTCACAGTTCCCGGAACTTACAAATTGGTGGTTACAAGCAGACACGGTTGCAAGGATTCTGCTTCCGTCAAGGTAGTGAGATATCCAAACATGCAGTTAAAAATTGTCGGGGATACTGTTCTTTGTGTACCGGGTACAGCAGAGTTGATTGCAAAACTTACACCATTTGATTCAACATTAGCTTACAGATTTCTATGGAATACAGGAGATAGCACTTCTAAAATTACTGTAAATAAGCCAGGGACATATCAGGTTTCAGTTATTGTTGAAAATATCTGCCTATACACAGACTCGATTTTAATAAAAAAATCCGATATTCCAAAGTTGGAAATAAATGTACCTGAAATAGTTGAAATATGTGACGGTGAGAGTGTTATCGTCAACTTACTTAACAAAGAAAATCATCTTAATTACAGTTGGAATGACGGTTACAAGGTTTTTCCAAGATTATTAAAATCCAGTGGAAAATTTTATATCGTTGCTGAAAATGTTGATGGTTGCTTTACTCGAAAAGACTTTGAATTAATAGTAAAAGACCGACCAAAAGCTTCAATCCAATTTGATAAAAATGTTAATATTTGCAACGCTGATTCTGTAATTTTGAATGCTTTTCCAAAAGGCACTGATTATAGTTATCAGTGGCTAGGTGGCAGCAATGCAGATACAATGATAATAAGGCAAAGCGGTACTTTTTATTTAGTTGTGAAAAATGAACTGGGATGCACTGATACAACTTCAATTAAAATTGAATTAGGTAAAGGTTTGCCTATAAACATAACGGGTAATAATGTTGAATGTGAGGGTAATGAGGTTATACTTAAAGCTGGTGTTAACTTTATAGATAATGCCGATAATTTTACTTACAAATGGTCAACAGGTGAAACTAGTGAAACGATTAACCCTAAAACTTCTGGGAACTATCACGTCACAGTAACTCACATTTCAGGCTGTACTGGATATGACACAATAAATGTTGATATTTTATCCAAACCATTTGTACAACTCAACTATAGTAATAAGATTGATGTATGTGAAGGCGACTCTGTAGAGATTTTTCCTATTAATACTAATAGTCTTTGGGATTATTATTGGCAAGATGGAGCAGTTGCTACAGCGAAAACTATTAAACAATCTGGTGTTTATAAAGTTTATGTTTATAATAAAGGAATGTGCAAAGATAGTTCAGAAATTGAAATTGTTTTTGTAAATAAGCCTATCGCAAAAATTATATCATTAGATGGAAATAAATTGTGTAAATCCTCAAGCATCAAGTTAGTATCAGAGTACCAGGGAGATGATGTTGAATTTGAATGGATGCCAAGTAACCTGATTTCAAAAGAGCTCACAATTACTTCAACAGGTTGGTATTATTTAAAAATAACGAACAGCAATGGATGCGTGGCATTTGATAGTATAAATATTCAGCGAGCACTTGAACCAAGCGTAAGTATAATCAATTCCAAACCGTATTTGTGTGAAAATGACGAACTGCTCCTTACTGCCGGAGGCAAATATGATAAAGTATTTTGGTCAAATGGAGATACAACTGTCACTACAAAGATAAATAAACCCGGCTACTACAGTGTAACAGTTATCTCGGCAGATGGTTGCACTGCATCAGATTTTACAGAAATTTCTAAATTTACAGGTACTGTAGCACTAAAAATTTCAGCCAATGATTTTGGTAGTATTTGTCCTGGAAGAATAGCAAAACAAGAAATTGTTGTATCTAATCCTTCAAACAGTGAAATGATTATTAACAGATATGAAAATTCAAATAATGTGAACTTTGTAATTTTATCTGATCTGTCAGGTTTAATTATACCTCCTAAATCTGATATTATCATACCTGTTGATTTTAGACCAACTGAATCAGGCACTTTTTCTTCCAACTTTAAAATTTATTATTCACATTCATGTCCGGATTCAGTTTCATTTACTTTGTCAGGTAAAAGCAATATCGAAAGTGAAATTTCTTTACCGGATATTCTTGTTGAATCGGGTAATAGTTATTGTATCCCCGTAAATTACAAATTTGATTGTGCTGAAAGTGTTGATTTTGTCACCTCTCTAAAGTTAAAAATCTCCTTTAATGCTGAGTATTTTGTGCCTGACAGTGTAAGTGTTGGCAAAATCGTAAATAACTACATATCAAATTCTGCCAGACATTTAGAAATTGATATTTTGAACCATCATTTCAATACTATAGAGGGTGTTGTTACGAATATTTGCGGAAGAGCCTTGATTGGCTATGATACAGCAGCCACGATATTTGTTGATGAGTTAATTTGGTCTGACAACATTAAATCAATTTATAATAATGGCTCAATAAGTACAGAATTATGCGTGTCAGAGTTAAGACCAATAAAACTGTTCAAACCAACAAACTTTAATATCAGTCCAAATCCTGTTGGTGATTTTCTAAATTTAACAGTTAATTCACAAGAAAAAGGTATATTTGTAGTTGAACTAATTAATCAACAAGGAAATGTTGTTAAGCAAATAGAATGGCAACAAATTGACGGCATTTATAAAGAGCAAAAGTTCAATATTCCTGCAAATGATATTTCTTCAGGATTATATATGCTGGTATTAAAATCTCCTTGGTATATTTTTAGTTCTAAAGTACTGATTGTGAAATAATTTTATTTTTCTATGTCAAGATTCAAACTTCTTTTAGCTATAGCATTTTCTTTATCACTTTATAATATATATTCTTACGAAAATCAGATTTGGGATAATTGGTATTTTGGTCGCAGAGCTGCCATTACATTTAATACACCAAACAGGATGCCTGTCGCTCTTAATAACAGTCAAATAAATACTCTAGAAGGTTGTGCTTCAATTTCTGACACCAACGGCAATCTTTTGTTTTACACAAACGGTGTTGATGTTTACAATCGGTTTGGAGAGGTTATGCCTAACGGAACCAACCTTAAAGGTCATTACTCAAGTACTCAATCAGCCTTGATTGTAAAACGACCAAAATCTAATAATCTTTATCAGATATTTACTGTAGATAAAGGACCTTACGAAGGCGATTCACCACACGAACTTTGTGTTTCACTGGTTGATATGTCCCTTGATAATGGCAAGGGTGATGTTGTTTTCAAGAATTATACACTACACAGCCCTGTTGTTGAGAAGCTCACAGCTATCCAGCATGCAAACGGTGAAGATTTTTGGATTTTTGCAAGAGGGATGAACGACAATAAATTTATCGTGAGTCTCTTGACAGCCGGTGGTGTTGTAAGTACAAATACTTTTGAAATCGGACCTACATACTTCCCTTTCCCGGCTTCACCTGAATTTGCATTAGGGCAGCTGAAAGCTAATCCAAAAGGTGATATGCTTGCTACAGTTGTTTATGGTGCAAATAATATTGAACTATATAAATTTGATAATGCCAGCGGATCGATAATTGATTATATTGGTATCCCGGTTTTAGAACCTGTAACGGCATTATATGGAGTTGAATTTTCATCGAATAACAAGTATCTATATGTGAACAATCTTTATGGTAGAATATACCAATACGATGTATCAACTTTTGATAAGGACAAAATCTTCAATAGTATGAATATAGTATTTGACAGTCTCGATTATAATTTTCAAAAGTTTGGTCAGTTGCAATTAGGACCTAATGGCAGAATTTATATGGCTTTATCTTATGATACACTTCTTGCTGCCATCAGAAAGCCAAACGTCCCCCATCCATATTGTCAGTATAGCCCAAGAGATGTAGGACTTAATGGTAGATTATCTTTATTCGGATTACCTAATAATGTAATAACCGGAATTTATTATAGTGTTGATGTATATGGTAAAAGTATTTGTACCGGTATAGGTGATTCTGTAGAACTTTTTTCAACAGTATATCCTGATGATGTTGAGTACACTTATGAATGGAAAGGACCCAACGGATTTAATTCAAAATTACCCAATCCAAAGATTCTGAATGCTAACTTTAATGCCACAGGCATGTATAAATGTAATGTTTCACTGGATGGAAAGTTATTCAAAAGCGACTCAGTATATATTGATGTTTTCGAAATCCCCAAAGCTGAAATAATAGGTCCTAAATCAATATGTCCTCCTGAAAAAGTGAAATTGAGTTCAAAATACCAATCACCAGAATATATTTATAAGTGGTCTGATGGAAGCTCAGGACCTGATTTGTTAATCTCTGCACCGGGTGTTTATAAACTATATGTTACAAATCCTGCAGGTTGTTTAGATTCAGTAATTCACGAAGTTGTAAATGATGATAACCTTAATATTACCTTTGATGGCAAACCTGTAATTTGCAAGGGCAGTACTGCTAGGATTGCACTTGACAAAGATGTTTATGAACCGATAACTGATTACAGATTTAGGTGGTCTAATGGAGCAAATACTATATCAACAGTTGCAACCAGACCAGGTTGGTATGTAGTAACTGTTATTAGGAATGGAGGTTGCAGCGGTACTGATTCAATTTTTGTTGAAGAAATAGAACCTACACAAGTTACACTAAACCTTTCTGATACTGTTGGAGCATGCAAAGGCGATAGCATTATGCTCGAAGCAATTGATTACAATCCATTATGGAACTATAAATGGAATGACGGTTTTGCAGGTTTTAGACGATATGTTACACAATCAGGCAAATATACACTGATTGTTGATAACAAAGGCTTTTGTGAAAGTAGTGTTGATATTTATGTACAATTTGAAGATTTAATACAGCCGGAGCTTGAGTTTGATAATTCAATGCAATTGTGTTTTGGGGACACTCTAAATGTTACAATAAAAAACTTTAATGATGATTATTCTTACAATTGGAGTAATGGTAGCAGCGAAAAATCAATCTCTCTAACAGAAACAGGTAAACATACACTGCTTTATCAAAATGCAATTGGATGCAAAGATAGTCTTGAGTTCAATTTATTTGTTGCTCCTGAATTGAATCTAAATATACTTGCTGATAAAACTTATTTATGCCTTAATGATTCAGTTACATTATCTGCCAATGCAAGATATTCAGGTTATAAATGGTCAACAGGTGACACGACTGATTTTATCAGAGTTCACGAACCAGGAGACTATACACTCATTGCAGAAAATTCTATCGGTTGCAAGGACACTTCGAATATTACAATATCTGGCCTGAATTTTACTGCAATACCAAGCAAGAATTCCATTATTATGGATTCTGTTTGCATAGGAAATTCAGTTAGTGAGATTATTGAAGTAATTTATAATACAAATCAGGATTTGATAATATCTGATGTTACATGGTTAGGTAATGTGCTTGACTATAGTTTGGATTTCGAAGTCGAAAAAACTTCACCGACCGAATTTATTCAAAAAATTGAGTTTATACCTGGTAGCAACCTGCCTGGGATTTATGAAGGAGAAATTCTTGTTAATATTGAAAAACCCTGTGCTAATCAAATATCAATTCCGGTTTATATAAAAATTTATTCTGAATACAATTTTTCTGTTAATCAAATTGATGCAGTTGCGGGCGACAAAAGGTGTATAAATGTCGAAATTAGTTCAAATTGCGGTATAAATCCTTATGATAAGTTATTTGCACCAAAATTCGGCATCAAATTTATTTCTGAATATTTTTGGCCAGATACAGTTATTGGTGGCAAAATTATTGAAATAAATAACGACAATATTTTTAAGATTATTAATCTAGAACTTGATTCAAACAGCTTTCCACCTAATACAAAAAGAAAACTTGAAATTTGCGGAACAGTGCTTGCAGGACAAAAAGAAGTTTCGGATGTTTTGATTGAAAATATTGATTGGGGAAATACCTTTACATACAACAACATTACTACTGGAAGTATCAAGGTAGAAGCCTGTACTCAGGAAATCAGACGACTTCAGGTTTTCAAACCAGCTTCTGTAAGTATCGCTCCCAATCCTGTTAGTGATAATCTTCAAATTAAAATATTTTCTCAACAAAGAGGTAATCATATCTTATCGATTTATAATTTGGAAGGAATTTTGGTTTTTGAAAGTAATTTAGGTGAATTCAGCATTGACAACAATAGAATATTAAATCTTGAAACTGAAGCGTTTAACCAAGGTTTTTATCACATAATACTAAGAGCTCCTTGGAGTGTAATTACTGAAAAGATGTATATTATTAAAAATTAGTAAATGAAATTTGCTTTAAAAATATTTTTATTTATTTTCTTATATCCGCTTCAAATTTATACAGCTAATGAAGCTGTTAATTGGTATTTTGGTGATAAAGCTGCATTAAATTTCAAAACATCAGACGGTGAACCGATAATTATCGAAAATTCTAAACTTAGTACATTGGAAGGTTGCTCATCAATATCTGATACTAATGGTTCATTGCTTTTTTATACTGATGGAGTTGACGTTTATAACAAAGATAATGAATTGATGAATCCTTCAATCAAGCTTAACGGGCATTTTTCATCTTCTCAAAGTGCAATGATAGTTAGGAAACCATATTCAGAACACTTATACTATATTTTTACAACTGACGCAGGATTGTACGTTGAAAATATTGACACAAATGTTTACAAAAACAAAGGTTTATGCTATTCAATAGTTGATATGAGCAAAAATAATGGTAAGGGAGAAATAATCTTATATAATGAACAGATATTTTCTCCATGCACAGAAAAGCTTACTTCGGTATATCATGAAAACGGTAAAGATATTTGGATTATAACACATGAATGGGATTCCAAAATTTTTGTAGCACTATTACTAACAAAAGACGGTTTATTACCAGCTGTAAAGAGCGAAGGAACAATTAGCCATTCGGGCGAAAGCCAAAGATTTATAGGTATAATCAAAGTTTCACCAAATGGAAAATTTGTAGCATCGAGCGTTCAGGGATTAGACTTTGTCGAACTAATCGAATTCAATAGTTTGACCGGTGAGTTTGACAATCCCATAAGAATTCAGACTAAAAACCGATTCAATAATTATGGATTAGAGTTTTCGCAAAACAGCAATTTATTATATGTTACTGATTACGATAAAAAAACACTACATCAATATGATATTTCAAATTTCGACAGTCAAGTAATCGTAAAATCTGAATACCTAGTTTTTAGAGATACAGTATCACATTCTGTCGGAGCATTGCAAATTGCTCCCAATGGTAAGATTTACATGGCAATAAACTTGAATAAAAATCTTGCATCAATAAATTTCCCGGATAAACTAAAAGATTCGTGTGGATTTATTTTTAATTCGATAGAATTGAATGGTATAACCTCAATGAGATCCCGCCATGGATTACCTAATATTAATCAAAGTTTTTTCGAATTCAAAAGTAAAATTGACTATTCAAAGCCTTGCTCTGGTGACCCATTAGTACTGAAATCTAAAGTAAATGCTGAATTCAGTAATATCATATACGAATGGACTGCACCTAATGGAATAGTAACATACTCAAAAGATTTAATAATTTCAGGCGCGAACCCATCGCTTAATGGAATGTATTATCTTAGAACTAAATACCGCGATTACCAAGCTTATGATTCAATTTATGTAAAGATTGAGCAAACTCCGATTGTGAAAATTCTAGGAGATACTCTTTTATGTGTAAATACAAACGCTGTTTTGAAAGCATCATCTGTAAGTGATTCCTTAAATTACTATTGGTCGAATGGTTCAAGGGGCCATTCGACGATGATAAGTTCCCCTGGATTATATAGCTTGAGTACTCAATTCCCTAATGGATGCTTCAGTCATGATACAATTGAAGTAAAAGGATTAATAACTAATGCGGATTTCAGTAATCAAAATGTAGGTCTGTTCGGAAAAATTCCTATAGAGACAAATAAACTCATTAAGTTTGAATTCATAAACTACGATGATCAGCAGCTTAAAATTGAAGACATATACATCGAAAGATATAATGGTAATATTTCTATAAAGAATAAGCTGGCAAATTTGGGCAATTTGAATTCAAATTCAGTGCGAACAATAGATGTTGAAATATTTTCTTCAAAACCGGCTCACATTAATGATTCTCTTGTAATTGAAGTTAAATCACCTTATTGTACGCTACTTTTCAAAGCACCAATTGTAGGTAATATTATTGTTCCTGTAAAAATTACCTTCCCCACATTTTCATCAGAACCATCAAAAAAGTTAGACATTCCAATTTATTCACAAATTTCTCAATTAACTGATTCAAAATTCAATCAGTCATATCAAGCTGAATTATCATTTGATTCAGATTATTTTTTCCCGGATAGTTGCATTAATTGTACATTTACTGATAATTTTGTCATTGATGGAGTAAGGTATCTTTCATTAAATGGTAATAATTCAAATTTGAGTGATGATGAAACAATACTCTGTAAAATTAGTGGTACAATACTGATAGGTAGTGAAGTACCTGCACCAGTCAAAATTCGGGCAGTAGAATGGAATGATTCACTATTTGTAACAGAGCCCATAGATGGGTCAATCGAAATTACCGGTTGCTCTATTCCACTAAGGCCAATACAATTATTCGAGGCAACAAGAATAGATGTCGGACCCAATCCATGTTACGATTTTTATGTTAATGTGAAGGTTTATACTTCAGAAAGAGGTACATTTAAAATATATATAGGCGATGGTGTAGGTTCTCAAAAAGAATTATTCAACTGGGTAAGAAATGATGGTGACACGAAATATTTCGATTTCAATCTTAATTTAAACGAATTCAGTTCGGGTGTCTATAATATTATTTTGAATTCACCCTGGAGTGTAAACTCTCAGAAGCTAATTTTAGTTAGATAACTTGAACTTCTCCTATTCATATATTTAATTTAAAGCCAAATTTTCATTATACTTTAATATTGGTATAATTTGTGCTATTTTTTTAAAAAATTTTAATTAATTAATTTTTTTAGTTAAAATATTATGAAAAATAAATTAAATTCAATATTTTGGAGAAAATAAAAATGCATTTTTTTAACAAAGTATTAAAAAAATTGGCTTCAACGAGAATTATTGGATTAAAAATCGTACTACTTCTTATTAGTACTATATTTATTATGAATTTAGAAGCTCAACCGCCTAATTATTCCACATGGCATTTTAAAGACGGTAATCTAAGTGCTACTAAACGCAATAATCCCGGTTACATGTACCAGAATATTGATTCTTTCATAGTAAAGTGGTCAACACCCTATATTAGCGGGGATGTCGTACCTTTGATTGGAAACATTAAGTCTAATAGTTTCTCTGGAGTATCTGACACAGAACCGCTCGAAATAGTTGCATTAATGGGAGATGAACTTATACTAATCAACGGAGCAGGTAAGCTTATAAAAAGACAGAAACTCCCCTCTTTTGCTTTGAATGTTAAATCACTAACAGCTTTATTCGACTCTACTGATACAGGTTTTAGCGAATACACAAGAAATACTGTTCTTATAGGTTCGGAATCAATTGAATATTTCGATCCGAATAAACGAGACACTTTAGCGCACTCATACATATTCGGCTATGACACTGATATGGATTCGCTAAAAGTTGTAAAAAGATTATCCATTGATTTAAGAGAATTTAAACCTAATGTTTCTTGCTCTATCAAACCTTTTTACGGAAGAAGAGTTAACGGAAAACTTATGGTTTATTCAATAATTGACATGGAGAAACCCATTATAAATGCAAACAACAATCAATATCAATATTTTCGTGGATTTGCACAATTTTATGATGATGATATTAATTCAGTTTTTCCTTTGCCCGACGTCAAAGACCAGAAGCAATTTAGATTTCACATAGCAGGTGATGTAGGTTTATATCAGCCATCTGTTAAATTATTAGCCAATAATTTTGCAGGTGCTCTGCTTCCATACCAGAAAATCAATACTCACGAAGATACTCTTTTTAAAAAATACTCAGTAATTGAGCAACTCGGCGGAGCTAATTATTCTACACATGCAGATTCAAATTACATTGTCGGATTCAATATAACCAATACCGGAACAGCATCAACATTTTCACCGATTCCATTTACACCAAACGGAAACAGACCGATAATCAGACCTGTTTATGCGGAGCTTACTGACGCTAATGGTACTCTAAGTAGAAATTACATGCTTGTTTTGGAACAATACTCAGGTATTGACAGTTCTGTCGGAACAGCTAAGATTCATTTGTATAATGCTGCAGGTTCTGCAATTACAAGTGGTTCCAGACTCCCAATTCCTGCTTTGACAGGGTCGAAAAATCATTATTGGTCTGTTGCAGTTGGAAATGTTGACGGAAAAATTACAAACTTCTGGGAAAAATATTATCCCAACAATCGTGGCAATGAAATAATCATAACCCAAAGCACCAAGGAAAGCGTAATTCCCGAAAATCGCTTATTTGTAATGAGATATAATAACGGTAATCCAATTATTAAGCCTACACCTAGCGGTGATACTTTATATCCTTTTGATACTATTGCAACTTCGAGAGTAAATGGTTGGCTTGCAGCTGTTTCAGATATTGACCTTAATGATGATGGTAAAGATGAAATTTTGTTGGTTGACGGCTCAAAACTGATGATTTTGAGAATGAGA
The DNA here is from genome assembly GCA_024711295.1 of bacterium. Taxonomy (GTDB): domain Bacteria; phylum Bacteroidota; class Ignavibacteria; order Kapaibacteriales; family UBA2268; genus JANJTB01. Next base: position 12,489 of record JANJTB010000029.1, read on the forward strand.
GATTACAAAGACATCAACTTTAGGTTAGGTTATCCATTCGACACTGTGATGGTTCAGGACTTTAAAAAGCAAACAATTTCAAATGTATCAATTGCTGATTTGGAAGGGGACGGAAAGCCTGACATAATTGTAACAACTTTTGATAGTACTTACGTATTAGGCTCGCTGATTTCGAACACCATAACTATGGATTGTCCCCAAAAATCAGGTTCTACTTCATTTTGCGCAAATGACACTATTCAGCTAAGATGGACAAATGTGATAATTAGTCAACCAAAATTACGTTTAAAATTCGAAAGATTTGTCGGTGGAGTTGAACTTGATACATTAATTATTGATGATGAAATTGACAATCAAAATGATACGATTAATTATAGTTTTATTGCTGGACTATCTTTATTTGAGGGTACTAATTCATCAAACATTTCGGGCAGATTCATACTTGAAGGTTTAGTATATCCTGATAAGTTATATGCTGAATCTTGCATTGTTGAAGTTGATAAGCCTAAGCTTACAATTACTACAATTCTACCTGACAGTATAATGGTTGGAGATATTCTTACCTTGAATGGTGAAACTAAATGTGCTGCCGTTGTAAGTGCCTACATTTTTAATTCAACTACAACTGAGTGGGATCTCATCGAATCTACACAAATTAACAATGACATCTATCAGTTAAATTATACTATTCCTTGCATTTCTGACATGTTTTATTGCAATGAAAGTATCATGTTAGAAAAGTACATTAATTTAATGTTTGTAACAGAAATAAACGGGATTCAAGATACTTTATCAATTAATGGTATCAAAGTGGTACCTAAATTTTTCGACATCTCGATTGATCCTAAATTAACTGCAGATCCATCACTTATTATAAGATGGGATATTAATAGTGCCAAATCACTTTTACCTTGTGATAAAATTGGCATATCAGCATCTGATGATAATGGTAATACATTTAATCAAATATCTTTAGTTGATATTAATGCCGGATTCTTTAAGTGGGAAGTTCCATATAGCATTTCGGATAATTTAATAATAAGAGTTTGTTGTGATAATTATCAGTGCCTAAGGACTGATACCGCAGTTTCAGATGTTACTCCAAAATATGTAAATATAATAGCACCTAATCCATTTAATCCGAACATTGAAACAATGGAGTATGTTTACAAAATTGATAAAAGTTCGAATGTAACAGTAAAGATTTTCGACCAAAGCAACAGATTAGTTAAATTATTATTAAATAATGCATCCAAAAATCAGGACATTGTTTATACCGACAGGTGGGACGGCACAAACGAAAATGGCTCGCTCGTTGCGAATGGTCTTTATTATTTAGTATTTGAATTACCAAATGGAAAGAGGGAAATTCATCAGGTTTTCGTAGCAAAATAATTAATTCAATTTCAAATAAATTGGGAGAATTTATGAGAGTTCTTGTTGTAGAAGACGAGAAAAAAGTCGCAAATTTTATTAAACATGGCCTCGAAGAAGAGCGCTATATAGTTGAAACCGTCAACGATGGTATTTCAGCTATTGACGTAGTAATGAACAATCATTTTGATGCAATAGTGCTCGATGTCATGTTGCCTGGGAAAGACGGCTTGACCTTACTGAAAGAGATTAGAGATTCCGGAATTTCTACACCGGTAATATTACTTACAGCACGTTCAACAGTAGAAGACAAAGTTGCTGGATTAGATTTGGGTGCAGATGATTATCTCCCTAAACCCTTTTCATTTGATGAACTTGCAGCCAGATTAAGGTCAATTTTAAGAAGGTCGAGTCCGGAAAAAAGTACAAAGTTACGAGCTGGTGATTTAATCCTTGATACAGTTTCACATTTGGCTTATCGTCATGGAAGAGAAATTGAGTTAACAACAAAAGAGTATGCTCTTCTCGAATATATGATGAGAAATAAAAATAGAATTCTTAGTAGATCTACAATTACTCAACATGTATGGAAGCACAATTTTGATCCTGAGTCAAACATTATTGATGTATATATCAAAAGACTGCGGTCAAAAATTGAGAAAGATGACGAAAAACCTATTGTTCAAAGTATTCGTGGTGTTGGATATCGTTTAAGAGAAGTGGCTAACGAAGAATAAATAATATGCACAATAAGTTTTATGAACTTATCGAAATCATAAGCGATAAAATTGATAATATTCAAAATGGATTCGACGCTTATCAGAATGAATGTTTTGATAAGCGTCTTCCAGAATTTTTTTGTTTGGAACTTAATGGTGAAGCTGGTGAGCTTGCTAACCTTGAAAAGAAAAGTTGGAAAGGCAAAGTTATAAATAAAGAACAATTTGAGGATGAGGCAGCTGATGTATTGATTGCCCTAATGAACTATTCTAACTCAAAAGGAATAAATTTAGGAGAATCAGTTAAACGAAAACTCCTTAGAATAGAGCAGAATAGAATTTTGTTAGAGTCTAAAGGTGAAAGGTTTTGATTCTTTACTTTTTTAAAGATAAAATAGCAAGAATATAAGCGGTACTAAAATTCCTAAGGCACTCAAAATTGCACCTCGCCAAACTAATCCATACCTGCCTTTCAGTATAAACAAACCTGATATAGCCAAAAAAGCTAATACAACACAGAAAATATCAGAAAACCAAGTCCACAAAACTCCAGGGTTGTAATGTAAAAAGTTTACTTCCTTGAATAGCGGTCTATTTCTAATGGTTTCGATGTTGCAATCTCCCCTATTCATAAACAGAGTAATATTTCCACCATGCACAAAAATTCTGCAAGTACTATCATTTAGAAAATAGTGGCTTTTGTATTGACCTACTTCCCCAGCTTTTACTAAAATTTCGTCAATAACATTTTGGTCAACTTTTTCAATTTTTCTATCAAGTCCAAAATCTGCATTTTTGATAATATAGTTTGGATTCCAGTCACGCTTATGGTTTATAGCTATGCCTGAAATCGCATATATGAGAATCATACCTACAAAAAAGTAACCCAAATCTCTGTGAAGAGTTTTGTTTAGCTTATATATATTCATACTATTTTCAATTTTTTCTATAAAAAACAGGTTGTCTCTTTTACTACGAATCAATCAGAGACAACCTTTTGTCAATACATAAAATAAGTCAGTCAGACTAAATTTCTTTTACTTCAATTCCAGTCATTGTATATTTCGAAACATAACCTTTTTTGCTTTTTTCGACTTGTGCTTTTAAAAGCTCAACTTTTTTCATACTTTCTTCAAACTCACAGGATTCAGTGCTTTCAGAACTTTCTTTTTCAATCTCGGCAAGCCATTCGTTTATATAAGCCATATCAATTTTTTCTTCTTCTAATAAACCTGTAACTATTACTTTGCTTCCCTCATACTTCTTATCAAAAGAAGGGATATTATCGCCTGTGAATATTTGGAGTCTATTGTCTGGTGTAGCACCTGAAATAAACATTTTCTTACCACTATGTGAACAAACATGAACGCACAGCCCCTCTACAGAAACCTTGTCGCCTACTTTGTAAACAAAATCCTCATTCATCAAATCATCTACAGTGTAAATTTGATTTTTTTGTGCCTGAGGTTCTGTTTTCTCCCAAGTACAAGAATTTAGCATAACCAATGCCAAAATTATTGTAATGAACATTTTATACATTTTATTAAATTCCTTTTTTAAAAAGACATAAATTATAAAAACTTAACTTTAATTAATATTCAAAAATATGTTTTATTTTCAATATTTCAAAATAATTGATAAATTAATCATTGTCAGGGGCAACTATATCAAAAGCGCACAAAACCGGACAATGGTCGGATATCTTTTCAATTTCACTCTTGGTATAAGCATGATGAATGTTGTACATATAAACGCTATTAACCAAAAATCTGTTTCGGGCGCTAGCATTAACAGTTATGTGGTCAATCATATCCCAATTAGGATTTGCACAAGACCGTTCATTCTGAGTCAGGAACTCAAAACCATTATTTTCGATCAATGGAATCATATTTTTTGATTTTGGTCTGGTTGGGTTGTCATTAAAATCCCCAACAATCATTATATCCTGTTCTTTCCCTGCTTTAGATATGGAGTCAGACCAATTACGAAGTACTTCCGCTTGTTTTCTTCGCATGTCAAAGCTTGCTAACCTCATAGCATCGGTACTATCATATCTTGAAGTTGATTTTAAATGAACCACCATCATTATCCAATCAAAATTCCCTTTCTTTGCTTCTATAACCAAACCGGATCTTGTTCGATTTTTTTCAACAGCTAAAGGTTCGTAGTTTTCTATAAATTTAACACTTATATCCTTTTTGTAAATTACTGCGGGATTTTGTACGTATCCGGTATTGCCAATGAAATATGAGTAGTCAGGCAAATATTTCATAATCCTTTTTAAAGCCGCTTCATTCTCAATTTCCTGAAGACCGATGATATCAGTATCAAGATTCATAATAATTTCTGCCAGTCTTTGATAATCCTTCTCATTTCTTTTTATTCTATCGTCATTTCCATCTCCTAACCATTCCATATTGAATGTTCCTACAACAACTGTCTGACTTTTATCAAAGCTTATTTTACTACATGAATAGAATACTAAAGTAGTCAGAATGACTAAAAATAATTTCTTCATATTATATTTCCTAAAATTGAATATCTTGATTAAACAAAAATACATTTTTTTGATTAGATAACTAAAAACCATCTATAATTGATGCACAGTTTTTACCTGATAGAATAACCAACGGAATTCCACCACCCGGATGAACTGAACCACCCGTAAAGAATAAATTTTTGATAATTCTGGCTCGATTACCATATCTTTTGAATGCAGTAAACATACTATTTGAAGAAATTCCGTAAATACTGCCCTTATTACTCAAAAACCTTGATTCTAAATCTTTAGGAGTATAAACATGCTCGTAGATTATTTTATTTCTAATGTCAATGCCATGCTTAAGTAGTTTGTTGATAATTAACTGTCTAACTCTTGTCACTTCACTAACCCAATTCTGGTTAACATTATATGGCATATTTACTAAAACAAAGAAATTAGACTTACCAGCCGGTGCATGCGACTTATCATTTTTTGAAGTTATCGCAATATATATTGTCAAGTCATCCGGGACAGACTTATATTCGAATATTGTTTGAAATTCCTTATAATAGTCATTTGCATAAAAAACATTATGATGGTCAAGAATTTCAAAATCATCATCTATCCCCCATAAGAAAACCATACCTGATATCGAAGGCTCCAATTTATTTGTCTTTTTCTTAATATATTCATAACCGTCAATTAAATTTGAATATGTATATACAACATCAGAATTTGATATTATATAGTCAAATTCAAATATATCTGAGCCAATTTTAATACCTTTTGCTTTATTGTTTGTGACAATAATTTTATCAACCATGGACTTGGTATGAATTCTGACATTAAGCTCTTCACATAATTTCTTAATACTATCAACTATTCTGAATATTCCGCCCTCGATATAATAAGCTCCGAGAACAAGCTCGACGAATGCAATTAAATTAAGGGTTCCGGGTGCTAGATATGGTGATGATCCATTATAAGTTGCATATCTGTCAAATATTTGCTGTATTTTTGGATTTGGGAAAAATTCGGAATTCACATTGTGCATGGTTGTAAAAGCATCAATTGAGGTAAAATCCAATAAATTAGGAAACTTTTTGCTTTTTATAAAGTAATTTACTTCATGTAAAGGTGAGAACAAAAAAATATCACTTGTTTTTCTGTAGATTGATTCTATTTTATTAAAGTAAGAGGATAAATTAGTAGCAGATATTGAGTCAATTTTTGAAATCTCGGACTTAAACAACTCAAAGTCGGAAAAACTTGTGATTTCGCAGCCATCATCAAAAAAATTTTTGTTTATAATTTCTAATTTTTTGAATCGCAGATAATCATTTGGATTTTTCCCAGAAGTAATAAACAGATCTTTTATAACATCAATCATTGTAACAACAGAAGGACCGGTATCAAAACGAAAGCCGTCAATATTTACTTCGCCTAATTTACCACCTATGTCGTCATTTTTTTCATAAATATCAACTTCATATCCTTTTGCCGCCAAATGTACTGCAGCAGATAATCCTCCGAGACCGGCGCCAATGATTGCAACTTTTTTGGACAATTCCTATTTATTCCCGAGTAATGCTATATATTCAGCAACTTTTGACTTTTCTTCAGGTGTTAATTCAATTTTTTCAAGTATGAATTTTAAAGCATTAGTTAGTATTTCTGAGTCATATTTAATAATACTTTTTTCATCTAAGAGAGGAATAATATTTCTAAGCTTCTCGATAGCCAGATCTTTTTTCCCTAAGAAAAATGGTAAGTAGTAGCATGACGAACCATAGATAAAGAGCGACTCAATGTTCTTGGGGTCTGCTGCTATACCTTTGTCCATTACCTTAATACCTTCATTAACATACTCAACTTTTTTGTGTGGCCAAAATGCATGTTTACCCTTCAGCATGGTTAGTGACCCTATGTAAGTTGTTGTAACACCATTCATTTGAGGATTATTTTTTTTAATTTCTTCAAACTCAATTATTGCTTTCTCAAGTTTATCTTCGTCTTTGACAGATTGATAGAAAAGCTTTCTCGCATTTTCCATTTTAATATTGGCACTTGCAGCCGAAATCAAAATGAATAATAAACATAAATAGCAAAATAATTTTACTTTCATATTGTTTCTTTTTTTAAATTAATTCACCTAATACATAATCTCCCAAAGTAGAAGTAATTCTCACTCTGTGAAAGTCTTTTTTTAAATTTGAATTTGCACTAAATTTCACACGAACATAATTTTCAGACCAACTTTTCCAAGTATTATCTTCACTATTGTAGGTCTCAGGTATTACTGTCAAAACTCTTCCGAGTTGTTGTCCATAGAAAGCTTTTTGTTTTTTGACAGATAAATCTCTTAGCAATTGAGTGCGTTCTTTTCTAATATTTACAGGAACCGGATTAGGGTATTCAACTGCAGGTGTATTGTCCCTTTCGGAATATGTAAAGACGTGTAAATACGAGACCGGTAAGCTTTCAAGTAATGAGTATGTTTCAAGAAAATGTTCATTGGTTTCTCCTGGGAAACCTACTATTACATCAACACCTATTCCGCAATGGGGTATTTTGCTTTTAATATTGTTGATAAGCTCAGCATAATAATCAGCTTTGTACCTTCTTCTCATTTTTTTTAAAATTTCGGGTGACCCGCTCTGTAAAGGGATATGAAAATGTGGGCAAAGATTTCCTTTAGAATTAGCTACGGTGTCAAGTATTTCATTATTTAAAAGATTTGGTTCGATTGATGAAATTCTGATTCTCAAATCCATTTCTTTTGAATCAATAAGATTGACAACATCCTTAAATCTTTCACCAGTCTTAGCTTTATAATCACCAAGATTGATTCCCGACATCACTACTTCTTTGTAACCAGATTCAATTATTTTTTCGATATTGGGAATAATTCTGTCAAAATCCATGGATCTACTGTTGCCTCTTGCATGCGGTATAGTGCAAAAGGTACAAAAGTAGTTGCAACCATCCTGAACTTTGAAAAATGCTCTTGTACGCATTTCATTGTCTGTTGTAAGAGCAGCATCAAAAGGTAAGTCATCAATACAAGATACATTTACCTGAGTTTTTTCACCACCTAAAATATCATGAATTAACGTTGGAACTCTAAATTTTTCACGCTGACCGAAAACAGCGTCAACACCATCAATTGCTGCAACTTCCTTAGGTTTGAGCTGAGCATAGCATCCCATAACACCAAGAAAAGCATTTGGTGATTGTCGCTTAGCCCGTCGAATTAATTTTCTTGCCTCTACATCAGCGTTATTAGTAACTGAGCAAGTGTTAATTACAATAATATCAGATTCCTTACCAAATTCTGTAATGCTATATCCTAATTCTTCAAACTTATCTTTCAGAACAGCTGTTTCGGCGTAGTTTACTTTGCAACCAAGTGTATGGAGTGATACACGCATCTATAATATAACCTAAAATTTTCGGGATAATAAAGTTAATTATAGACGATAAATCAATAGTTTTAAGATATCAATGATGAATAATAATTAAAGTACCATATTATCTACCAAATTTTGTTTTTAAGTCATTAACGGAGAAGTTGTTTGAAACTTCCTTTGATACTTTTTTGTTGCCCGTGTTTTTCTTCATCGACAATTGAATTCTCTTGAGTTTTACATCTACCTCAAGTACTCTGACGTTAACCAATTGACCTACTTTTACAATTTTGGTAGGATCTTTGACAAAAGTGTCTGACATTTCGGAAATATGTACAAGACCATCTTGATGCACTCCTACATCAACAAAACATCCAAAGTTTGTGATATTTGTTACGACACCTTCAAGTTCCATGCCTTGTTTGAGGTGACTTATTTCGGTTATTCCTTCTTTGAAGCTCGCATATTTGAATTCTTCTCTTGGGTCCCTTCCAGGTTTTTCCAATTCTTTGATTATATCATTAAGAGTAAGTTCTCCAATCTTATCATCAATATATTTCGATAAATCAATTTCTTTGACCTTATCTCTGAATGTAGTAATATTGTTCAGGTCTAAATTAAAATCTTCAGCAATTTTTTCAACCACATAATAACTTTCTGGATGAACGGCAGTGTTATCTAGAGGATTAATACCATTTCTTATTCTTAAGAATCCGGCAGCCTGCTCAAATGTCATAGGACCGAGTTTGGATATTTTCAATAATTCTTTTCTACTTCTGAAAGCACCATTTTCATTTCTAAAATTAACAATATTTTCAGCGATTTTTTCAGATAGCCCTGCAACATAGGTTAAAAGTTCCTTTGATGCAGTATTCAGATCAACACCTACAAAATTTACACAACTTTCTACTGTTTCTTCAAGCTTTCTTTTGAGCAATTTCTGGTCAACATCGTGTTGATATTGCCCTACTCCTATTGATTTGGGGTCAATTTTTACAAGTTCTGCCAACGGATCCTGCAATCTTCTTCCAATTGAAATAGCCCCCCTAACGGTTAAATCTAAATTTGGAAACTCATTTGCTGCAATTTCACTGGCAGAATATATAGAAGCACCTGACTCATTTACAATTACTTTAATTACTTTCTTTGATGCATTTTTCAATACATTGCTAACAAACTCATCTGTTTCTCTTCCGGCTGTACCATTACCAATAGCAATCAGCTCCACATCATACTTCTCTAATCTTGAAATCAAGTAATCAGCTGCTTGTTTCTTTTCATAATCAGAATTATGGGGGAAAATTGTCTTGTACTCAATAAATTTCCCGGTTCCATCTAATACCACAACTTTACAACCTGTTCTAAATCCTGGATCAATTCCGATTGTAGGTTTCATTCCTGCAGGTGATGACAATAATATTTGTCTAAGATTTGACTCAAAAACTTTAATTGATTCAATATCAGAAAACTCCTTTTTCTCCAACCTTACTTCACCTATCAGTGAATGTTTCATAAGTCTGTTGAACGAATCTCTAAGGGAATTACCTAGAAACTCAATTAATTGCTTTGACGAAGTTTTAACATACATTTTTTGGAGATAATCAAAAATCAAAGTATCATCAAATTCAAGGTCTAAATTCAAGATACCTTCACTTTCACCTCTTCTTAATGCAAGCATTGCATGAGGTGTAATATCAGCCACATTCTTCTCAAATTCCCGATATGTTTCGTATTTGGTAGTTCCAACAGGAAAATCGCCTTTGATTGATGACTTAAATTTCCCTTTCTGAGAAATATACTCCCTTATATAATTTCTATAATCAGCAACTTCCGATACTTCTTCTGCAATTATATCTGAAGCACCTGCCAAAGCTTCATCAATGTTTGCTACACCTAAATCTGTGCTGACAAAACTCAAGGCAGCTTCAGTAAGATTAAATTGTAGTTCATTATTGAGATTTGCAACTTTTATCAACCCTGCCAAAGGTTCCAATCCCTTTTCTTTGGCTATAGTTGCCCGAGTTCTTCTTTTTGGTTTATATGGAAGGTATAAATCTTCTAACTCATTTTTTTGAAAACAGTTAAGAATTTTAGCCTTTAGTTCATCCGTAAGCTTACCTTGTTCCTCTATAGATTGTAAAATTGTTTTTTTTCTACTCTCTAATTCAGTAAGATAATCAAATCTGTCAAAAATGTTCCTTAGCTGTACTTCGTCAAGGTTTCCTGTTGCTTCTTTACGATACCTTGCAATGAAGGGAACTGTACCACCTTCATCTCTTAGTTTTAGAGAACTTTGAACCTGCGTTTTAGCAATTTTTAATTCTGTGCTTACAAAATCTATTAATTCCATCATTTTCTAATTCATATTTTAATAAAGACTTCAAATATAAGCAAGATTAAGTACTCTGCAGACATAATTATTCGAAATAATTATCAACAAATTCTCAACAGTTGAATAAATTGTAGCTATTCTTTTGAATTATAGATAAAGCAATTAGGAAACATTTTATTTAACTCTTTGGTTTCAATTAACTTTGGAAACAATGCAAATACTGTAGAGCCACTCCCTGACATTAAAGCAAAATCAGCACCCAAGTAATATAATTTTGTCTTGATATCAGCGATTTCAGGATATAGCTTAAATATTGTCGGTTCGAAATCATTAATCAGATAATCTTTAAATAAACTAGTATTAAATTTTTCTAATGTTTGTTTAAAATCAATTGCAGATTTTTCTTCAAATCCACGCTCTAGTGATTTATAAGCAAAAGGGGTTGAAACATGAATCCCAGGGTTTACTAATACAATATTATTGTTTAGAATAAAATCAAATGGTGTGATTATGTCCCCTCTTCCTGTTCCCAATGCAGACTGACATCCTGCAGCAAAAAAAGCACAATCTGAACCTATGATTGACGCTAATTGAATTATTTCATTAGTACTTAATTTCATATCGTATAAATAATTTAATGCAATTATAGTTGTCGCAGCATCAGAGCTTCCTCCACCCAAACCTGCACCTACAGGTATTCTCTTATTGACCACAACCTTGAAACCTGTCTGAATATTTTTGTAATCCAGAACCAACTTACCTGCTTTGTAAATTAAATTTTCTTTCTGAGGAATCTCTAATGGTATATCAGCTTCGATAATAATATCTTCAGACATAGAAAATTCCATTTCGTCACATAAATTTATTCTGTAAAATACAGTATTTATATTGTGATAACCGTCATTTCGTTTATTCAATACTTGCAAACCCAAATTTATTTTTGAGTAAGCAAAATATTTAGTTATATTCATATTTACTTTATTTCCATATTTTGAAAATTATTTATCAAAAATACAAAAGATTATGCAATCAAGCTCTATGAATGAGGAAATACTATCAACTAACGCCATAAATATTAAAGATTCTGAGCAAAAGGAAAAGAAAAAAAAGAAGAAAAAGGATATATCATATTCACAGGAAATTCTTCGAAAGACTATTCATTTGTTATCGCTTAACATACCAATAGTTTATATATTTGTATCCGACAAACTTGCACTTTCAATTCTGATACCAATGGCATTAATTGCAGTTATTCTGGATTTACTCAGTAGAAAAGGAGTTCCATGGGCAGAAAAACTTATTTACGGCTACTTTGGCTCGATGCTAAGAAAACACGAAACAAAAAAAAGGAAAAAAATTATTCTTAACGGAGCAAGTTGGGTGCTTATAAGTGCGGTTTTAACAGTTTTACTTTTCCCTAAAGTAATTGCAATCGTAAGTTTTATAATCCTAATCATTTCGGATATTGCTGCTGCCCTTATTGGTAGAAAATGGGGACGTACAAAATTAGGAAAAAAATCTTTGGAAGGTACTTTAGCTTTCATAGTTTCAGGGATTATAGTAGTAGTCATCATTGGAATTATTTTTAATGGTAATTACATTTATTACATAGCCGGCATTTTAGGTGCTGTAGTTGGTGGTATTGCTGAATTAAATGCCAAGACTCTTAAAATTGATGATAATTTAGGCATTCCACTGGGTGTGGGAATAGTAATGCTTGCATTTGCAAAACTTTGGAGTGACTCATTCCTTTTTATGATGCAATGAAAGTAAGTAAATCAATAATAAATCTATATATTTATTTAACGCTTATTGTAATAGAACTCAGCTTTGGTTTTGGTTCATTAATAGTTTGCGAAGCAAAGACTCCTTTTTTCCTAATTAAAGCAGAAATTGATATTAATCATCCAGCAAGGGATTTTATCATAAAAAATTATGATATTCAAAGGTCGACTGACAATTATATCGAGATAATTAGCACCAAAGAAGAAATCGAATTATTAACCAAAGAAGAAATTCCTTTCAAAATTATTAATGATGATTTAGAAAAATATTTCTCTAAAAGATTAAATTCTGAAAATTCTTTTGATGTTTTACAAAGTTCAAAATATTTTAAGCCTGGAACAATGAATGGCTACTTTCGACTAAATGAGATTTACCAAAATTTCGATAGTATGAAATCTCTTTATCCAGAATTCATAATGATAGACACCATAGGATATTCTTTAGAGAATTTACCTATAATTGTTTATACAATTGGAAAGCTCCATAGTGATGCACCTGAATCATTAATAATGTCTTATTCACATGCAAGAGAAGCAGGAACTCCTTTTTCTATTATATACTTTTTATGGGATTTATTCGAAAGGTATGAAACCGGAGATGACGTTGCAACTACTATATTGAAGGATAGGAAAACATATATTTTACCCGTTCAAAATCCGGATGGAGTTATGTTTAATGATACATCAAATCCAAATGGTGGAGGAATGTGGCGGAAAAACAGGCGAGGAGATGGCAATGGTGTTTACGGTGTAGATCTAAATAGAAACTTTGGACCTATGGAATCATGGGATGCACCTAATGGTGCTTCATCTTTAAACAAAAACTCGAGTACATACAGAGGAGAGTTCCCTTTTTCGGAACCTGAAAACATTGCTCTAAAAAACTTTGTTGAAAGCAAAAACATTAATATATCTGTAAATTTACATTCTTATGGAAATATCGCCACTCATCCAATAGGTTACAAAGAAATAAATCCGTCTGACTCTGTATGGTACAGAGCATTCCTTGAGGATAACTTTAAGAATAGTCTTTATACTTACGACAACATAAGTCAAATACTTTATCCCGTTAGAGGCCTCCTTGATGACTTTTTATATACTGGAAATGATAAGTTCAAACCTATAAAATCAATTTTAGTAGAAATTGGTAGCGGATTTTACTCGTTTTGGCCACCTTATGATGTTATGATTGAATATGCTTACAAAAATCGAAAGTTACTCGAAAACGCTATATTATCTTCTGCTAAAAATATCACTGTTTCAAACAAGGATGCAATTAAAAAAGATGGTAAGTTTTTTTTGAAGTTTGAAATTCAAAATATTGGTTCGAATAGCATTCAAAATGCAAAAGTTAACATTAAAAATGACTCCGAAAATTTGCTGTTAGTAGATAACTTGTTCGTGATTGACAATATAAATGTTGGAGAGAAAAAAGAATTATTATTCGAATATATACCTGTAGGTATTAAAAATGGGAGTTTTGAATTATTTTCTGTTTTGATTGACATAGGGTATAATAAAGAATTCAAAGAGAACATAAAGTTGTATGAATATGAGCAAATTGCCTTACTGGATGATCTCAACATTTCAAATTGGAGACTTGATAATTCCTGGAGCATTTTTAACATTAACAACCAGAAATGCTTGGTAACAAATATAGATAGTCTTTATGATAATCAACTTAATAGTAATGCATCTTACAAATTGTCAGGTTTATCAGGTACAATTAATTCATCAACACTAGTGTTTGAACATTCATATAAAATCGAAACTGAATATGATATTGGCTCAGTCTGGATATCTGATTCTGAAGGTAATTTGACAAACCCAACCATAGGTGATTACCTTACACCATGCTCCAACATACCACTTTCTGCTCAGATTGGAGAATTTTACGGTTTTTCAGGCCATATACCTGATTACAAAAGTCAGATGATTCACTTCCCAAGTAATTCTAATATTAATGAAATTGCCTTTAATTTTCGTTCGGACAAAGCTACACAGCGTTCAGGTTGGAAAATAAGAAATTTAAACCTAAGATTATACAAAGATATTGATACGAAAGTAAATGATTTAAAACTTCCAGCAAATTTTACCGCCACAATAAAAAATGATGAATTGATCATAAATTCGTCTCTTAACTTTTTAAATGCTGAAATTTTGGTTTTTAATTATTTGGGAGAAAAAATTTATTATTCTCAATCCAATATCACAGTTGGAGAAAATAATTTTGAACTTCCCGGAATTGCTCAAGGATTCTACTATATTATTTGCAACAATCATTTTACAACCCGACTAATGAAAGTTATTTACAATTATTAATCGGATTATCTATAATTCTCTTTAAATATATTCACAATTTTCAATAATATTAAAAGTCTATACTTTCCATTAGTATTTACAAGTTGTATATTATGTAATAATTTGGCTTAATTATTGATTACCATTCATAAGTTATTCACACAAATTTCGGTCTGTTAATATGGAAATATTGGATTACTACAAAATGACAAAAGAGAAGCATATCTTGCTTTCTTTTAAAGGTGCTTTAAGTCAAGAAATACTTGTCGAAATGGGCAATCTCATAAAAAGCCATTTAAGTTTAAGTAAAAAAATAAAAAAGATATTCTCTGTTTTTGTAGAATTATCCCAAAATATAATGCATTACTCCTCCGAAAAAGAAATCGTCAATGATAAGGAGGTCGGAGTTGGAATTATTTTGTTTGTTGACTCAGCAGACCATTTTTTGATTTTATCCGGTAATCTGATTGAAAAAAATAAAGTTGATTCGATTAAAAAAAGAATTAATCATATCAAGTCTCTGAATCCTGAAGAATTAAAAGAAATTTACAATGAACAGATTCGAAACCAAAGAGATCCAAACAGCAAAGGAGCAGGTTTGGGTTTTATTGACATTTGCAGAAAATCCAACAGTAATATTGATTACGAATTTTATCCAATTGACTCCAAAAATTCATTTTTCTCATTTATCGTAAAGATTGCAAAGGAAGACTAATTATGAATAACCTTATAATTGAAGGGACAAAATCAACACCCAGCATAAATTTTGACTATAATACGGGTCATTTATCAATTGCAGGCGAATCTTTCCCCGAAAATTTTTCTTTATTCTATGAAGTAATAATCAACTGGCTTGACAAATACATTAGTGAAAGCAAACCTATACAATTCGACTTCAGGTTTGTTTATTTCAACACAAGTTCATCAAAAGCAATACTCGACATAATAGAAAAACTTGATAATTATCACAAATCCGGAGGAGATGTTGTTTTAAACTGGTATTATGAAATTGATGATGAAGATATCTATGAAAGTGGCTTGGAATTTACAGAGAATTTAACCCTTAAATGTGATTTAATTGAGTACAATGGTTGATGTAAATAATCTCAACAACAACGAAAGAATTTTTCTGCGTGAATTTATAGCTTATAACAAATCACGAGAAATAATGAATTCTGATGAACCAGACAAATTAAAGAGTGCTCTCTCGGACTTGTCTGATGAGTATTTACATCTATTAAAACAAGCTGTCAAGTTGGTTAAGGTTTCTGATTCCAATCAATTAAAATTAAGAAATGCTCAATCAGTATTAAAAGAGCAAAGTGAAAAAATTGAAGCTCAAAATTCTGAATTACTTAAATCAAACCAAGAAAAAGAAGAAACATTAAAGAAACTTAATAATGAGTTATCAAAAGCAGCATCTTATGTTAAATCCTTGTTACCCAAACCATTAAAAAATCATAAATCGGGTTTAAATATATGTTGGAAATTTGAACCATCATCAAAACTTGGTGGTGATTTATTTGGCTATAAATTTTTTGACGAAAAGCATGTCATATTCTATTTGTTTGATGTTAGTGGGCATGGAATCGGACCTGCATTATATTCGGTATCTGTATGTAATGCAATCAATGACGGAAATATCCTTCAGGTAGATTTCCTTAGCCCGGCAAGCGTATTTAGAGGTCTGAACAAAGTTTTCGATATGCGTAAGCACAATGACCTTTATTTTACAATTTGGTATGGAGTATATAATTTAGAGTCTAAAAAATTAAGGTATGCTTCAGCAGGTCACCCTCCTGCCATTTTGCTATCAAAACATAATAACAAAAAACTTCCTCCCGCTGATAATTTTTTTATTGGTGGTCTCCCCAACTATAATTTTGAAGAAATGTCCATCAAACTTGACAAAGGAGATGTAATATATCTTTTTTCGGATGGTGCATATGAAATTAGAACAAATGATACGGAGTACTTTACTCTGCAAGAGCTTGAAACTCTTATCAATACCTACGATGGAAATGATAATATTCTTGATATTATATATAATCACCTCAAACTAATCTCATACGAACTACCAGACTCATCACTTGAAGATGATTTTTCGATGATGAGAATCCAATTTTAATTATCTACATTTTGTTATGATAAACTTTGATATTTTTTTAGTTTAGGTATGAATAAATAAATATTTAATAAACTAAAAAATATATTTTGGTTTTTTGAAATAATATAGTTATTTTTAATGGTAACTATTTTATAATTAAACTAATTACTATTTGTTCACAGAAATACTTAGTAATTACTTATGTTATAAATTACAGAATAATTAGGGCAATTATGAATAAGTATTTTTTGGTCGTAATTTTTGTAGTTTATATTGGATTGACAAATGAATTAATTTGCCAGTTAGAAGGTAATTTAAGGATTGATTCATTAAGAAAAGAAATCCCAAAGCTTAAGCACGACACCTCGAAAGTTAATGCTTTAATTGATTTATCCTACACACTTTATTTCTCCTACCCTAAAGAAAGTATAGCTTTGGCAAATGAAGCTCTTGAATTATCCCGTAAACATAACTTTAAGTTTGGAGAATCCAGAGCTTATAGTAGCCTGGGTGTAACCTATACATTTGTTAAATCTGATTTTGCTAGAGGATTAGAATACTTCTTAAAATCCCTCAATATTAACATGGCAATTAATTTAGAAAAAGGGATTGCATCTAATTATGGAAATATTGGTGCCAATTATCACATGCAGGGTGATACTGTAAGTGCCCTGGAATATTATCATAAAGCATTACAAATTAACAAGAAGTTAAAAAACAGAAGGGCTCAGTCAACTAACTTAGGTAATATCGGAATGATATTATCATCCAAAGGGGAAAATGAAAAGGCATTGGAATACTTAAACCAAGCACTTGATTTAGATATTAAGGAAGGTTTCAACGAAGGTATTGCAAGAAACTACGGCAGAATTGGCTTAGTTTTCAAAAATAAAATGGACTTTACAAAGGCATTTGAATACTTTGATAAAGCACTCAAGATAAACAACGAACTTGGTAACGAGACTGATATTGCTATTTGGCTATCTAAAATAGCAGAAACTTACAGTTTCTTGACTCGTGATAGTATAATATCAAAATTAAAGTATGAAACTAATATATTGCTTGACAAAAGAATTAATTTCGAAAAAAGTAAATATTATTATAACCAAGCAAACGAACTTAACAAAAAATTAGGAGAACAAAAGTATCGTTGCGAGAATTTGGCAGCACTTTCAGAATTATACTTTAACATAGGGGATTATCTTAATGCATACAAGCTGCATAAGGAATACAAATTACTAAATGACTCCTTGTTTAATATTGAAAAAACTAAAGAAATTGCCAACATTGAAGATATTCACAAGGTAAAAATCAAAGACAAAGAGATTTCAATACTTAAGTATCAGAATGAGAGTCAAAAATTGCAATCGTATTTGCTATTGGGTGGTGTTTACGTAATGTTTTTCGGCTTTGCGATTACACTATATAGTTATTTATCAAATAAGAAATTGAATAATGCGCTGAAAATTCAAAAAGCAATTGTCGAAGAAAAGAATGAACATATTATTTCATCAATTAATTACGCTTCTACAATTCAACATGCCATTCTTCCTTGGGAAAGTACATTAAAAAAGGCATTTGAAGATGTTTTGATTTATTACAGGCCTAAAGATATAGTTTCAGGGGATTCCTATTGGTTTCAAGAATTCAATGGAGTTAAATTTTTAGCGGTTATAGACTGCACAGGTCATGGAATTCCAGGCTCGATGCTTGCAGTAATTGCTAATTCAGTTCTTGACGATGCAATTATAAGCAAACAACTTACAGATACAGCCAAAATTCTGAACCACATGAACAGAAAAGTAACTGAAGTACTTAATCAGAAACTAGTAGAAAATAAAATTCGTGATGGTATGGAAGTTGCAATAATTGCTATTTACAAAGATAAAATTCAATTCTCAGGTGCTGGGCGCCCTTTGTATATATTCAATGAAACCATTGAAATTATAAAAACTGATAAGCGAGGTATCGCCGGAAGTTCTTCTGATACTTCTTATACATTTTCTTCTGTTGAATTACAGAAAAATTGCAATCAGACTTTCTACCTTACTTCCGATGGCTTTGCTGACCAAATGAACGAAAACAGTAAAAAATACAGCACCAAAAGATTTGTAGAATTGCTCAACAAAATTAGTTCGAAACCATTTAATGAGCAGCAAGTGATGCTTGATTATGAATTCGAAGCACACCGTGGCTCAAGAGAGCAAATTGATGATATTACGATTATTGGAGTTAGAATATGAGAAAAACAATACTTATTTTTATAATGGCTTTAATTAGTATTTCCTTTATTCTGTTTGCTCAGAAGAATAAAGATCAGAAGGCAAAAAAGACAGATAAAAAGAAAGTTGAAATAAACAAATCTAACACAAAAACTGGAAAAGCAAGGCTGGATTCGTTGCTACGTGAGTTTAATTATTGGAAGAATCAAATTAAAATAACTACCGGCTACGCTGAAATTCCTTTTATAGCTGATACAAACTATATAGACTTACTTAATAGATTATCACATGAATTTTTAAACAAAGACTCCCTCAAAAATATTGATTTTGCAAACAAAGCTCTAGAATATTCAAAATTAATTAATTATACAAGAGGTGAGGGTATAGCTTATAATCAATTAGGAAATCATTATAACAAGTATAAATATTTTGAACAATCCGAGCATTATTACAAGCTTACTTTTGAAAAATCAAAAGAAGTTAATAACTGGGAATATATGGGTGTTGCTGTCATGAATATGGGTTGGCAATTCTCGAATTTGAGAAAATATGATTCAGCATTGATAAAATATAATGAAGCATTAACTTATTATGATAAAGGGAAGGTTCCGCTTTCCAGATACAATGCAATTTTCAATCTTAAAAAAAATGCACTGAGAAATCAAGGAAAAATTAATGAATCAATTCATAATTTCGAGCAGATGCTATCATTCGCCCAGTATAATGGTGATGCTGACTTTTATTACAGTGCTTTAAATGATTATGCAGCTTTCTACTCAGATCTGGGAGATAAAATAAAAGCTACTGAATTAATGAAAGAGGCTTATGAGTTTGCTAAATTAAAAGAGATGAATGATGTTGAGTTACTCTCTTTAACTAACTTGGCTTCTATGTACGTAGCAAATAGATCAATTAATGAAGCAGTTGATTACAATGATAAAGCATTAAAATTATCAATTAATAAAAATGATACTGAATTTAGAGGAATAATCTTCAGAAATTTGGGTATTGTACATTTGATGAAGGGAGAAAACAAATTAGCAGACTCACTCTTTAACTTATCTAAAGAACATTCAAAAAAATATCGTACATTAGATAATTATATAAGTGATATTATGCTCATTGGATTAAAATATTGGGAAAATGATGAAGCCGATATTGCATTGGAATATTATCTTGAAGCTGAAAAAGAAGCTGTAAAATTACCATTTGGTACTTCAAGCGAAGGTATGTTGAATTATAATATGTCTTTAATTTATCAGAAGAAGGGGCTATATTCCAAATCTTTAGAATATGCAGTTAAAAATTTGAAAAGAGCTGAAAAGCAGAAAGATTCACTTGACATTGCACTTTCATATTCATCAATTGCAAGTATATACTATAATTTAAAGGAATTAGATAAAGCTATTGATTATCTGAACGAAAGTATAAATATCTACAAAAAATATAAAATTAATAATAGGTTAGCTTTATCTTATTACAATATCTCACTTTTTTACAAGGGAAAAAATGAAATTGATAAATCCATTGCAGCTTTACATGAATCATTAAAATATGCAGAATTAAATAAAGATTTTAGTACAATAATCTTAGTTCAAGGTACTTTAGCTGATTTAGAGTTATCAAACAGCAAAATTAAAGACTACGACAAGGCAATAAAATCCAGACTCAGAAATGTGCAAATTTTTGATTCATTAGGTGAAAGATCATCATTAGCTTATGAATATTATAAGATTGGTTATTATTTCCATGAACAATATGCAGATACAACAATTAATGATAGCGTCAAGATTACTGAGTTTCTAAAATCTGGGTACGATTATAAAGAGAAAGCACTTAATTTATATAAGAAAACTAAAAATCATCAAAAAATTGTTAGCTTATTAAAGGAATTAAGCTATATTAGCCAAGAGATGAACGAACCTAAAAGGGCTCTTGATTATTACATCGAGTATTCAGAACTAAAAGACTCATTACAAAAAATTGACAATCAGAAAGAGCTTGCTGATTTAAAATCAAAAAGAGAACTCGAAGTCAAAGAAAAGGAAAATCAATTACTTTTTCAAAAAAGTGAGCTGCAAAACCTTGAATTATTGCGACAAAAACAGGGCATTGCTCTTTTAGGCAAAGAAAAAGAGATTCAAAAATTAGCTCTTGATAATGAGATAAAAGAAAAAAATGATAAAGAACAAAAACTGAAATTAGCTGAGCAGGATAGAATTATCAAGGAAGGAATAATAAAATCACTGGATAGAGAAAAAGACCTTCAAAATGCTCAGTTAACCACACAGAAATTCCAAAGAAATTTCTTTTTATTAGGGATAATAATACTTTTGATCCTGATAATTTTAGCTTACATCAGGTCGAGAGAAAAGAAAAAATTGATTGAAAAGTTATCAATTCAAAATAATGAAATTGAATCTCAAAAATCACTTCTCGAAGAAAAGAATACCGAGATTGTTGATTCAATAAACTACGCTGCTACAATTCAAAATGCACTTTTGCCTTGGTCAAGTGTACTTAATAATAGCTTTAAAGATCATTTTGTTATTTATAAGCCAAAAGATATTGTATCAGGAGATTCTTACTGGTTTCAGGAAGTTGATGGTATTAAGTTTTTGGCTGTAATTGACTGCACTGGTCATGGTGTTCCCGGCTCAATGCTTACAGTAATTGCTAATTCAGTATTAGATGATGCTGTACTGAGTAAGAAATTAACTTCAACCTCCGAAATTTTAACATATATGAATGGAAAAGTGACTGAAGTATTAAATCAAAGATTAGTAGAAAATTCAATTCGTGATGGTATGGAAGTAGCTTTACTTTCAATTCAAAAAGGTAGTATTCAATTCTCCGGTGCGGGTCGACCCCTATATTTGAAAAATGGAACGATGGAAATTATTAAGACTGATAAGCGAGGAATTGCCGGACAAAATGATAACGATAACTACAATTATTCATCAGTAGAAATTAAGAAATCTGATAATCTAATTTTATATTTATCTAGTGATGGATATGCTGACCAGATGAACGAAAACAGCAAAAAATACAGCACCAAAAGATTTGTAGAATTGCTTGACAAAATTAGTTCGAAACCATTTAATGAGCAGCAAGTGATGCTTGATAATGAATTCGAAACCCACCGTGGCGCAAGAGAGCAAATTGATGATATTACTATTGTTGGAGTTAGAATATGAAAATGTACTTTCAGATTATTTTTGTATTCCTTATTATCAACATTTTATCAGTATTAAACGTAACATCCCAAAATAAGGGACCAACAATGGTTGATTCATTGATAAATGTTTCAAAGAAAATTAAAGAAGATACTAATAAAGTTAAAATTTATTATCAAATCGCAAGAACTTTCATACAAAATGAATATGAATTTGATAAAGAATTTGAAAATTCTACATTTTATGAATATGCAAATAAAGGTCTGAACCTGTCAAAGAAAATAAATTTTGTAAGAGGAATTGGTGATTACTATAGAGTAATGGGTAGTTTCAATTGGAGTATTGAAAAAATAAAAGAAGCAATAGAAAACTTTGAAACATCAATAAATTATAGTAAATATTTAGATACAATTAGTGTTGCTCGGACTTATTATCAGTTAGGTGTATTAAACTCAATTAGCGCAAATTATACAAAATCATTGGAATACTTACTTAATGCTTTAAAATTGTACGAATCTATTAATGATACTAAAGGCGTAGGTAGTTGTTTAAGTGATATTGGCTCACTCTATCTTTACCTATCAGATTATAATGAATCAGAAAAATATTTGTTAAAAGCATTAGAGATTAACGAAAAGAATAAGGATACTTTTTATCTTAAACTCAATTATTCAAATTTAGGATTAGTTAAAGATGCAAAAAGTGAATTTAAAGAGGGATTAAAATATCAATTAAAAAGTTTAAAACTTTTGGGTTCGGATATTAATAAGGATCATATTACATCTTATATTAATTTAGGAAATAGTTATTTAAGGTTAGTTGATTATAAAAATGCAGAAATGTACTATCAAATGGTAATAGATTCTTCAAAAGTATATAATTGTGAAACTTGTAAAGTTCTTGGTCTTAGCAGGTTTGCTAATCTGATAAATTCAAGAATTAAAAATAAAATTAAAGATATTGATTACAAATTGGATTCAATTGATATAGAAAATCTAAACAAAAGTATTAGATATTTAAATGAGAGTTTACAAATTTTCCAAACAAATATCAATTTTAAAGAAATTATCACTGTTAAACTCTTACTGTCAGAAACTTATGAATTGAAAAATGATTTTAGTAGTGCATTTACTACATTCAAAGAAGCTGTCAATTTGCAAGATTCAATTAGTACGATTGAAGTTAAAACCAAGATTGCAGATCTTGAATCAAAACGTGCATTAGAGATACAAGAAAAAGAAAATCAAATTTTATTAAAAGATAATGAATTAATAAATGCTACCCTTATTCAAAATAAACAACAACTGACTTTAGCGGAAAAAGAAAAGCAATTGCAACATTTAGCATATTTGAAAGAACAAGCAGAAAAACAAGAAAAGGAAAAGCAACTTACTCTATCCGAAACCCAAATGAAATTACAAAAAAGTCAAATAGAATCATTAGATAAAGACAAAGAAAGACAAAATGCAGAATTAAAGACAAAAAGTTTACAAAGGAACTTCTTAATTGCTAGTGCAATTGTTTTTATAATATTATTCTTGATTGCATTCATTCGATTTAGAGAAAAGAAAAAATTAAGTGAAAAATTATCATTACAGAATGCAGAGATTGAAAGACAGAAAAATTTAGTAGAAACCCAGAAACAATTTCTTGAAGAGAAAAATCATCAAATAATGTCATCAATTTCTTATGCAGCAACAATACAGAATGCGATTTTGCCCTGGGAAACAAGCATAACCAATTCCTTTGATGAAATTTTTATCCTTTTTAAGCCAAAGGATATAGTTTCCGGTGATTCGTATTGGTTTCAAGAAGTTGACGGTATTAAGTTTTTGGCTGTAATTGACTGCACCGGACATGGTGTTCCAGGCTCGATGCTTACAGTGATTGCAAATTCAGTTTTGGATGATGCTGTCCTAAGTAAGAAATTAACTACTACTTCTGAAATATTAACTTATATGAATGGAAAAGTTACTGAAGTATTAAATCAGAGATTAGCAGAAAATTCAATTCGTGATGGAATGGAAGTAGCTTTACTTTCAATTCAAAAAGATAGAATTCAGTTCTCAGGTGCTGGAAGACCACTCTATTTAAAAAATGGAACGATGGAAATTATTAAGACTGATAAGCGAGGAATTGCCGGACACAATGATAACGATACCTACAATTATTCATCAGTAGAAATTAAGAAATCTGATAATCTAATTTTATATTTATCTAGTGATGGATATGCTGACCAGATGAACGAAAACAGCAAAAAATACAGCACAAAAAGATTTGTAGAATTGCTTGACAAAATTAGTTCGAAACCATTAAGTGAGCAGCAAGTTCTGCTTGATAATGAATTCGAAACCCACAAGGGAAACAGAGAGCAAATTGATGATATTACTATTGTTGGAGTAAGAATTTCAAAAAAAGGCTTGAATAAATCAAGCCCTTTTTTGAAATAAAAATTAGATAGAACTATAAGGTAATTGTATTTTCGCTCATTGATTCTAAACTCTTAACGAATGCTGCAAGTGTTTGTCCAGCAAGCATACCATCAATGACTCTGTGGTCATAGGTAATCGAACAATACATCATGTGTCGGACTAAAATTAAGTCATTCCCTTCAACTTCTTTAACAACAGCACGTTTTTTGATTGCACCAACACCGAAAATTCCACACTGTGGCTGATTAATAACAGGAGTGCCAAACAAAGTACCAAAAGTACCAACATTAGTTAATGTGAATGTTCCTCCCTGAATTTCATCAGGCAAAAGCTTTTTATTTCTTGCTCTTGAAGATAAATCGAATACTGAACGAGCTAAACCGGTAATATTCAATACTTCTGAATTTTTGATAACAGGAACAATTAAATTACCATCAGGAAGAGCTGTTGCAACTCCAAGGTTAATTCTCTTATGGCGAAGAATATTCTTACCATCAACGCTAACATTTACCATCGGAAATTGTCTGATTGCATCAATTGCTGCTTTAGTAAAAAATGGTGTAAATGTAAGTTTGAATCCTTCTTGTTTCTCAAATTGATTTTTATACTTTTCTCTAAAGTTCACAAGATTGGTAACATCTACTTCTGCAACACTGGTTACATGAGCAGAAGTATGCTTAGAATAAACCATGTGTTCAGAAATTAGTTGACGAATTCTATCCATCGGAATCACTTCAACATCATCTCCGCTTGGGAATGATATTTGTGGTGCCTTTGATACAACAGGTGCTGATTTTGGTGAATCAGCCGATTTAGTTGTCGAAGTAGCAGTTGTTGCTGGGGCTGCAACAACCGGAGCTGATTTTCTATTTTCAATATACTTATTTAAATCTTCTTTTGTTATTCTGCCTTGTACTCCGGATCCATGAATTTGCATCAATTCTTCCAAAGTAATACCGTTATCTTTTGCCATCGAACGAACTAGTGGAGAGAAAAACTTATCATCTTTACGTGATGGTATCTCAGTTGTGCCACCAACTACAGGTACAACAACACTAATCGGTTTTGGATCTTCTACTTTTGCAGTAGGTTGAGAAGTAACAGGAGTCTCAGTAGTCTTAGCCGGCTGAGGTTGTGCTGATGGTGCGGAAGCAACTACCCCTCCACTTGTTGAAATTTTTGCAATAACTACGCCAACTTCTACAGTATCCCCCTCTTGAGCAATTATCTGAGCAATTGTACCCGCAACAGGTGATGGAACTTCTGTATCAACTTTGTCAGTGGATATTTCAAGAATCATTTCATCTCGCTCAACAAGCTCTCCAACTTTCTTAATCCATTTAATTATAGTACCTTCCTGTAATGACTCACCCATTTTTGGCATAACTACATCTATTAGATTACTATTGCCTGCCTGTACGGGTGCAGGTGTAGCCTGAGCAGCAGTTTTTTCTTCAATCACTACAGCTGTTTTAGTTTCTACAACAGTTTGTGCCGTTGAAACAGTTGTAGAAACCGAAGCATTCATATCAGTGTCGATAACTGCAATAGGAGTACCAACTTCGACTGTTTCCTGCTCATTTACCAATATTTTAACAAGAATACCTGCGCTTGGTGCAGGTACTTCAGTATCAACTTTATCTGTAGATATTTCAAGAATCATCTCATCACGCTCTACTACATCACCTTCTTTTTTCAACCACTTAGTGATTGTGCCTTCCTGAAGTGATTCACCCATCTTGGGCATAGGTACTTCAATTTTCATTAAAAATTCTCCGATTTTAAATATTTATGCAGTGTTAAATTTCTTAATTTATTTGTAAATACAAAAAAGTATAAAACAAAAAAAAAGCGAATTTATTGTATTAATAAACTCGCTTAAAACTCAATAAGGTATTAAATTTACTTTTTTAATTTAAAATCATCAGGATTTAACTGAGTGTTAAATTTAACTTCGGAAATAGTAATTTTTTGTTGCATCTGACCATTTTGATATACTTCAATTCTCTTTGGGAGTGTCATTCCATCAACTCTTTGGTATTCTTTAACTTTCATTTCGATAACAAACTCTTGTCCCTCAGAGCTTACCACAGATTTGTTAAGATAAATCAGGTTTGAAATAGCATCAAAAAACATTTCACTTTTTGAGCCATCTTCCTGTGTAAAAATTATTACTTCGCATTTTTTCTCGTCAATATCTTCCATACCCTTATATTCAGATTTCAAACCACGATTTTTAAAATCAAGCATCGGTGGATCAAGTAACCCTTTAAAACCGTTCAACTGAGCTTGAATTTGCATAAGGTTTTCTTCTGGAATCTTTACTCTGTCTTTCGATCCTGGAGCTGTTCCCCAAAAATCAGTTCCATCAGTACCTGCTTCTAACTCCATACCCATAGATGGTACAATGGTAACAAGTTTCATCATATTCGGTTTAACTAAAGAAAAATTCAGTTTTAAATCAACCCCTTGAGCAGCAATATTCATGTCTGCACTAAAAGTAATTGTTTTAATATTCTCAAATTTTTCTGTTCCACCGGCATTTTTAATACTATTTTGAATAATATCTTCAACCTTATCGGCAAAAAGATTAGAATTAATTGCCAATACTGCAATCAAAACACTTAATAATTTTAAATACATAAAATCTCCATTTATAAAAAAATAATTAATTTGGTTTGCTAAAATCACTATCAAGAAAGCCCAAATTAAATTCCACATTTTCAACAAAAAATCTAAAGTCTTTTGCTCCTGCAAATGCATAAATTATTTTGGGAATTTTAATTAATCCGAAAGTTTGATAATCCTCGAAAAACATTTCAATTAAGTCATCTTCTTTGCCAAAGTTCCAAAAACTTCTTAGTTTTACAACCCTGTAATCCTTTATGGAAATATAGATTTCAGTTTTGTTATCAGGCATTAAGACGTAACATTCGTCGCTTCCAATAACTTCTTTTTCATTCTTAAGACCATAATAACCATAGTTGTTGAAGAAAGCCATTGGATTATAAGTAGCATATTTAAAAATGTAAAGAATAAACTTATTAAAAGAATCAAGAGCTAAAGGTTTGATACCACCAAGTTTACTCCATGAACTACTATCAGATTCAACAGCAGTATTTCTAACTTTACCCAGATCTAAATCCAGTCTAAAACTATTATTGATTTTGCTTATAAAACTAAATTTGTTTTTAACTCCGGTATTTTCAAGTTTGTACCCGCTAATTTTGAAATCTTTATATTCAATAAGCTTATGATAAGAATTAAAAGCCATTGAATTCTTGATCAATATACTTTTGTTTGGGTTTTTACCTTTTTTTGTTGAGGTAGCTTTCTTCTGAGCAAATATCTCTGTGTTTGCAGAAAATAGCAACATACATATAAGGAGTATTTTAACCATATTTTTCAATTTATTCATCATTCAACAATAAAAACGTAATTGCAAAACTTAAGTTACATTTGACTTCATTAAATTCAACTTTTCAATTAATTCAATAGCTTCCCTTTTAGATATTCCTTTCTGCACTAAATCATCAACTGAAGGCAATTTTGAATAATCAATCAATTCTGCTAAAACTTTATTTTCAATCGAACTAAAATAACTTGAATTAAGAATATAATCCTCAAAAGCTTCCCATGCCAAAGGTACTGCTGTTTTCACTATCTCAGCGATCGCATTACCATAAACCTGAATCTCGTATTGAGCATGTTTGTCAATTCTCAATCTTAGGAAGTGGAATAAATTATGGAGGTCAATTTTCCAGTACCATTCAGTGTAGTTAGATAAAGGTAAATTTATCCTAGCAATTTCTCGGGCTAAACCAAGTTCGAGAAATTCTTTATATTCGCTGTATGACTCTTCGAAACTATTAGAAAGTTTGTCATAAATTATTTGTACTGAATCATCTTCCAGTTTCTCGTCACTTCTTCCCTGTTTGTTGACAACACTTTGAGTTCTGAGTTGAGATTTTTCGGGCAAATAGAATTCATCTTTCATCTCCGAATATCTGCCGCTATACTCATTTACATTAGCAGTACGGTGTCTAATCCATTGCCGAGCGATAAAAATCGGTAATTTAACATGAAATTTAAATTCTACCATTTCGAAAGGTGATGTATGTTTATGACGCATCAAATATCTTATCAGTCCCCTATCCTCAGTAACTGATTTTGTCCCTTTACCGTATGATACACGGGCAGCCTGAACAATAGCAGCATCATCACCCATTACATCAATCAAACGGACAAACCCATGGTCAAGACAAGGTATCTCTTTCTCAATATATTCAATTACATTATTATTCACTATATAATTCCTGTTTACTTACTACTTTGTCTTTAACAAAAAAAATATAAAAAAAGAAAATCTCCGGAATCAATAACAGAACCAATGATAATGTATCAGAGGTAAAGTAAATATTGTTCCAACTATCCGGATATATTAACCTTGCAATAGTTCCGGTTAGTGCCCAACCAATACTAAAAAAAAGACCGAT
This sequence comes from bacterium, assembly GCA_024711295.1. Taxonomy (GTDB): domain Bacteria; phylum Bacteroidota; class Ignavibacteria; order Kapaibacteriales; family UBA2268; genus JANJTB01. The sequence goes on from JANJTB010000029.1 coordinate 41,321, forward strand.
TATCAGAATAGCAAATATTCCTTCTTTGACATTCGATTTCTGCCAATTTTTAGTAAAACCGTAAAGAGCACCTACAATGTGCAAATAAAAAATAAATACTTCAATCATTATTTCGTTTTACAATTAATTATTTATTTTTGCAAATATATAAACTACAAATATAATCTTAATTTTATGGATACAGCAACAGATTTTCGAATTGCTTATGTAAGTGTAAATAGTATTGAGTTAGCAACACATATTTCCAGAATTCTTGTGAGTGAACATTTGGCTGCTTGTTGCTCATTAATTCAGAACACTTTGGCTTTTTTTCAATGGGAAAATTCAATTACCGAGCGCTATGAGACAATTATAATGATAAAAACTCATAAAGATAAGGTTGATGAGCTTACCAAAAGAGTATCCGAATTACACCACGACAGGATTCCGGAAATTATTACTGTAAGTATGCAGGAATCTTCTGTGCCATATCTTAAGTGGATGAAAACCGTTTTTTTTGCAGAATAATTATATGCGCAGCAAAGAAAGTCCCGAAAACGAATACACTGCAGATTATACACCTATAAATAAATGGCGGGAGGATGACCGGCCACGAGAAAGATTATCAAGATACGGAAGTGAATCTTTATCTGACTCTGAGCTACTTGCCATAATTATTGGATCAGGTACTGTAGGTAAGTCAGCTGTTGATATTTCAAGAATTTTATTCAAAGAATTTGTTAACTTGGCAAATATGGCAAGAGCTGATATTGCGCAATTTTCAAAATTTCCCGGAATAGGCATTGCCAAAGCAGTTACATTAGCTGCTACATTCGAATTATCTCGTAGGGTTGCTGTCTCTCCATTCGATGAAAAAAGGTCTTACTCATCGCCTCATGATGTAGCTGATTATTTTATTCCAAGATTGAGAGACTCGCGTGTCGAAACTTTTAGAATAGTTTTACTCGACTCCCAAAATAAAATGATTCGTGAACAGGTAATATCAGAAGGAATACTTACGAGCACTCTCGTTCACCCAAGGGAAGTATTCAGACCGGCTATAGTTGAATCTGCTGCATCTATTATACTGATTCATAACCACCCTTCCGGATCGGTGGAGCCTTCTTCAGAAGACAAAATAATTACAAAAAAGCTTGTTGAAACTGGTGAAATAATAGGAATTAAGGTAATTGATCATATAATAATCGGAGGTACCGGTTTTTCGAGTTTTAGGAATTTAGGACTAATTTGATAATGAAGCACAAAGTATTGGAATTGAAACAAAAGTACACAAAAAGCATTAGACAAACCTCTTTTTTAGGTACCAACATAACTGTAGTGAGCGAAGAATTACAACACTCTGAAAGCTATGCTTTAGGTTTCTTTTTACCTGTAGGTTCGAGAGACGAAGACTTATCGTACAACGGCATATTTCACTTTATTGAGCATTGTGCATTCCGTAAAACAAGCAAATTAAACTCTAAGCAAATAGCTTCAAAATTTGAATCCTACGGAGCTTATGCTAATGCATTCACTACTCAAGAATCAACTTGCTTTTATGTGAGGGCTTTGAAGGACAATTTTTTGCCTGTTATGAAATTACTTTCTCAAATTACATTAGATACGGTATTTGAGAACAAAGATGTTGAAAAAGAAAGAGAAATTATTCTCGAAGAAATAAAATCCTATGATGACGACCCCGAAGAGTCAATTTTTGACTTAGGTGATAAACTGATATTTGGAAGTCACCCAATGGGAGAATCAATATTGGGAACTGAAGAATCACTCAACAACATTGACTTATCTGATTTGGAGACATATCACAATGAATTTTACAAATCAGGCAGTTTGATAATATCATATTCTGGTCCACACAGTCATGAATTTGTGATTGAAAAAATTTCCAGATTGGTAAATATTTCTAGCCAGAAAATTTTGTCTAAAATTAGAAACCGACCTGATGTAATGCCTCATAACGAGATAGAAGTAGAAAAAACTGTCAGTCAATCTCATATTTTACTTGGCACAAGAATACCCGGGTATGATGAAGATGACAGCTACTTACTTCCAATGTTCAACATCATGTTTGGTGACGGTATGAGCTCACGACTATATCAAAATTTGCGCGATAAGTATGGAATAGCTTATTCCATATATTCGACTTTACAACTTCATTCAGATTGTGGTGTATTCTATATCTATGCAGCTACTGATAAAAAGAAAATTGACAGAACCAAAAGATTAATAATTGAAGAAATTGACAAATTCCTCAACCAAAACCTTAGTAATAAAACACTGGTAAGAGCAAAAGAACAATTAAAGTCAAGCATTATTATGGAACAGGAAAGCTTATCTGCGAGAATGCAATCATTGGCAAAAAATATTCTTATGAAAACAGATTTTGAAGATATTAACGAGACTATCGAAAACATCAATTCAATTAAATCAGACGAAATAAAAGAATTCGTTGCCAAGCATATCAGCCCACACAAGTTAAGTGTAGTGAAAATGATAGGTCAAAATACTTAATTATTGATTATTTTGCTGGTTTATTGAATCTAATTTTCTTTGCCTCTCTTTTCCAAACTCAAGTAAATTTCTTTCAGCTTTGTTTCGAACTGAGTCAATTATGGCGGTAAACATTTGAGGATTTTTTGAGAATATTTCGTAAGAGTATTCTTTAAAGCTTTGCTCGTCATACCCATATTTTTTAAGCAAATCAGCAATTTTCGGATTTGCTATATTAGTATCAAGATATTTTTCTCTAATCATCAAAATATCGTAATAAATATCGGTAAATTCCTTTACATTACTCTCATCAGTGTTGCAGGACAACATAAAATAAGTCATTAGAATCAAAAAAGCTTTTTTCATATTTTTTAATATTTATATAATTAATGTCAGACCAATCTTGAATGCGTCATAGTATAAAGGTGGCTCTGATTTGAATGGAAAATACATTTCATGCTTTCTTAAATTGTAACTTATCAATGAAACAAAGTTTTTGTAAGCAAATTTTACCCATGGATAATTATTGCCGAGTACCTTTATCAAATCTGGTTCAAAATAATCAATCCACCTTTGCAACAAATTATCAGTCATCCACATTCCGAACCAATTCATAAATTGAAAATCTCTATAATACTGAGACATTTCATAATTAGCATTCAAATGAACAAATTCGTATATTTTGAATCTTAAACCCCCGGAGTAAATTTGACCAAACTTAAACTTCCTGTCAAATGTTTTGATGAAATCAGCATCTTTAGTATTTTGTGGTACACCGTCGAAATCAACTCTTAAAAAAGATATTGCTGTTGAATGAGTAAGATGTAAAAGTGGTTTACCATCTGATAAAAACCCAAATCCATCGTTTAAGCCAAAACCAAATCTCCATGCATCTGATTTAATTCCATCAAAATTAAAATCCAAGGTCTTGAAGTCCGTAGAAACATTGCCTAAAAAAGCAAATTCAGACTGATGTTTGAACAAATCAGAGTTGCCGGTTTCTTTATCAATTCTTACAAAACCATAATAGCCCTCTAAATTTTGTGTTTGGGCAAGATTAGTCTCACTAGTAAGACTATATGAAGTAAGATTGGATATTCCTCCGTCAAATTTAAGATAGACCTGATTTACCACATGCCCGGGTTTAGAGTAGAAATTATGAATAAATCTCTCCCACCGACTTTCTTCAACAAATTCTGCATATACAGGTAAATTAAGAAAAAGAAGAATATAAATATACTTTATCATAGATTGATGTTGCTTAAGATTTTTAATTTATTAACGATTAATATGTATCAAAATTGAATAGCAAAGTAGTATTGCACCTCTTATTTATAATGATTAATCATAAATTGCTTAAAATTTAATATTTTTGTATTTTAAAATCAAGTTACTTTAATGAAAAAAGAAATAATTATACATTCAGCAATTAATGAAGTTAGAGTCGCAATTACTGAAGATGGCGATTTGGCGGAATATTTTATTGAGTTACCAAATAAAGAGAGATATATTGGAAGTATCTATTATGGCAGGGTAAATAAAATATTGCCAGGTATCAATGCAGCTTTTATTGATATTGGAATGAGTCAGGATGCATTCCTGCACTTCTCTGACGTTGACGATAATTTAGATAACAACGTAATCACAGAAGAAGACGATGATGAATCACTTGATGTTGAGCTTGAAAATTCTGAAAGTATCACCATAGATGAACCTGAAATTATTACAGAAAACGAAGAAGAAATTCAGGAAAATGACAAAGCAATCCCAACAAAACAAAAAAATGATTTTAAGAAAAAGAAAAATCCAAAATTTACAAAGAGAAAAACAGGTGATATATCCAAAAATCTAAAGGAAGGCCAGTGGATACTTGTCCAAATTGTTAGAGAAGCTTATGCAAACAAAGGGGTTAAAGTTACATCCAAAATAGCAATCCCAGGCAGATATGTTGTATTTCTACCTAAAGATGAATTAATTGGTGTGTCTAGGAAAATTGCATCTTACCAGGAAAGAAAAAGATTACGGAGTTTGACAAGAAAATTCTTGCCCAAAGGTGCAGGTTGTATAATCAGAACAGCGTCTCGTGGTAAAAATGAAGAAGAATTGAAGAAAGATTGGCAAGAACTTTTAGAAATTTGGAATGAAATTGAAACAAAAATAAAAAGTTCATCCCGCCCCGGCAATGTTTATATGGATATGCAACTCGCAAACAGCATTGTCAGAGATTTATTTACCCCAAACGTAGAAAGAGTAATTCTTGATTCAAAAAAGTTGTACAAAGAACTTAATAATTATATTAAAAGGGTATCACCTCATCTTGAAAACAGAGTAGAGCTGTACTCCGATAAAGAACCAATTTTTGAAGCTTTTGGAGTTGATAAAGAGCTGTCAAAGACGTACAAACGCAGAGTAAATCTCCATAATGGCGGTGATATCATGATTGAGCATACAGAAGCAATGACAGTCATTGATGTGAATTCTGGAAAATCCACGGAGAAAGACCAGGAGCGTAATGCATTCAGAACAAACATGGAAGCTATGCGAGAGGCAGCAAAACAAATCAGGTTAAGAGATTTGGGTGGAATGATAATTATTGATTTTATTGATATGAATGATGAGGGCAATCGCAAAAAGTTGTTTCTCGAAATGAAAAAAGAACTTAGCAGAGATAGGGCTAAAACAGTAATTTATCCACTATCACAACTTGGATTGATGCAAATAACAAGGCAAAGAATTAATCAGAATATCGTAGAGAAGCTTACTGAATCATGTCCTACTTGCAAGGGTTCGGGGAGAATTACATCAAAAACCGTTCTGATAAATGAAATTGACAGATGGCTCAAGAACTTCAGACGCTCATCAAGTGAATTTAGGCTTATTTTGAATGTACATCCTTCGATAGCAAATTTTATTACCGAAGGTACAATATCAGTAATATCAAAGCTAATGATAAAGTACTTTGCAAGAATAAAAGTTCAGCAATCCGATTCAGTAGGGATAGACCAGTTTAGGTTTTATTCAGTCAGACAGCAAAAGGATATTACCACGGAATATACAGCATAGAAATAATTTGTACCTACAAATTACGTCCTGAATTTTGGTTAAAAAAATATTGAAAGAAAAATGTTGACAATTAATCCAAAAGAGATAAAACAGAGTGAAGTTCAAAAGTGGTTGACAGGTGGTGTCGCACCGCGACCAATAGCATTGGTCTCAACAATTAGCATAGATGGTATTAGAAATCTGTCTCCATTTTCATTTTTTAATTCGTTTGGTTCTAATCCTCCTGTTGTTGCTTTTTCTCCATCTCGACGTGGCAAAGATAATACAGTCAAAGATACTTATAATAACTTGGTTGAAACAGGCGAATGTGTGATCCATGCTGTTACAATTGATATTGTTCAACAAATGAATCTTGCTTCGGCAGAGGTGCCAAGTGATGTAGATGAGTTTTATCTTGCAGGTTTTACACCAGTTGAATCCCAAATGGTTCGACCATTTAGAGTAAAAGAATCACCTTTTGCAATGGAATGTAAGGTAATCCAGATCATTGAACTTGGTGGCTCTAACGGTTCAGGAAACTTGGCAATTTGTGAGGTACTGCTGTTTCATATTGATGAAAATGTCATTACTAATAATTCTATTGATCCTTTCAAAATCAGGCATACAGCTCGTAACAGCGGCAATTGGTACACTATTGCCGATAAAAACTCGATGTATGAACTTCCAAAACCAAAGTTTGACAATCCGATAGGTTATTATGGCTTACCAGCTTTCATCAAAAATTCAAAAATATTGACAGCAAATCACATAGCAAGGTTAGCTCACGTAGATAAGCTACCTTCTATTGCTGAGGTTGAGGAATCTTGTAACAATATGATATCAGGTGATTACTCACTATTACAGATGGAGTTTAAGGATATAATTAGTGCCGGCAAACCGGTCACAATTAATGAATGTGAACAAATAATCAAGTCGGCACTTGATAGCAATGATTTAGACTTTGCACTTAAGGCAATGGTTTATGCCGGTAAATTTATTTAACAATCATTAAGGGTATTGTCTTAGAGAACGGACCAGAACTCATCCTTATGTAATACGAGCCTGAGCTTAGTATTGAAGTGTCTATAATTTGATAATACTCACCAGGCCGACACATACCGTCATAAATTGTTTTAACAATACTTCCGTAACTGTCAAATAATACTACATTTGTGTAAGATTCAAAAGGTATGCTGAACATAATTTCATTTTCGTTGCCCCGGCTCAGAGATTGGGTAACATTTCGAAGATTGTACATATGCTTGGAAATAACAATTTTTCTGACTTCGTCACCACAATAAGATAGAGCAAGTTTTCCATCTCTCATACTTTTTTCAAAGCAATTATCAAAACCGGATATTATCGAATTAATTAATTCTATGTAAATAAAGTTTGAATCACTGAGTAAAATCATAAAAACAGGTTTGAATAAAATTCCGGAAAGACCTGAAACTGAACTTGGTCCTGATGCAGTGATTTCTAATAAATTATATTTTTTATCCAACTCAATTACATTAGCACTCAAATAGTTCCAACCCTCTATCAAATCACCCATTTTCACCTTATTCCTGAATTCCAATTCAGATTTATTATATTTAATTGTGACTTTTACAGACTTAATCTCCTCCAAATCGACTTTTGTAAAATCAGCAAAAATATCAAAATCCTTATCATAATTTTCCGGAGGATTGTAATCAAGAATACTTCCTGGGGCCAGCTCTTCAATTTGTGGTAAAAATATTGAAACCGGTGTTTTGATTGTTGTACCTTTAATAAGACCTGTACCTGTATCAACATCACTGATTACTTTTACCAAACATTCAAAAAAATCTTTGTCAAAATTTTCAGGTTCGAATGTAATTGGTATAGAAATACTTTCCTGGGGTTTAATTACAACAAAATTATTTTCAATTGAATCAATATTTAACTTGAAGGCATTAATATCACCATTGCTAAGATACGAGGTAATAATGAAAGCCTCAGCAGAATCTGATATATTCTTTATTTGTAAATGGCCATTATGAACTGCACAATGCTTAACATCATCAAAAATATATGGTTCGATACTCAAAATTCTGTTGAATCCGGTACCTTTGATATATACAAAAGTAGTATCAACTTTAAAAGCATTAGGTTCAGAATACGCATCACTTAATATTTCGACTCTGAACACCCTTTCACCAGCATCTCTTGGAATAAAACTTATAGGTATTTTAATGGAATTTCCACTTTTTACTAGTGTATCTCTTAACTGTTTGCCAATAACCAAAAAATCGTCTTTGCCAGTCGGAAAAACTGGTATAAAATTAACTTTTTTTATCAATAAATCACTACTTAACGAAACAGATCTGACTTCAAGCTCTAGGGTATCTTCATGTGGTACATTAACTAATGTTCTGCCATCAAAGTTCAGCCCATCGGCCTGAATTTTGGGCAAGTAAGCAAAACCTCTGACATAATTGAAAACCGTTCCTGTTTTGTATTTGGATGATTCTGCAAAAACAGGTTGGATTTTTGCTTCTTTATAATATTCAACATTGGGGTTGTATTCAACCATTAACTTAATTTCATGTAAAAAACCACTGTATTCAGGAGTTTGAGGATATAGTGTAACATTAACAAAGTTCTGGGGAATGGATTCAGACTTAATAATTCTAAAATCTGAACTTTGCTGAATGATCTGAAAATCCAAAATCTCTACAGGCTCGCTGCCACTGTTTCTCACAATTATAAATTCTTTTTTAACCTCACCTACCCTGACTCTGCCAAAACTGTGAGAACTAAGATATGGTCCGGGAAGGTAGGCAATTCCTCTCAAATATGCAATACTATCAGGTCCGGAAGCATTATTCTTGAATATCAAAGGTTCGATAAATTCACCAATACTTTGTGGGAAGAAACAAATTCCGGTTATGAACTTTTCGTTGTTTGGATTAATTTCCAAATCATTCAGGTTAGGATTTGTAGATGCTTTGACATAAAAATTAGAGCCGTCGGATAGCTGGTAATATCCATTTACGAATAGTTTACCTGTCCCACCATTGGATATTCTTAACCCCCTGCCATCGTCAGCGGAGGTGCACGATTCTGTTCCAATCTCTATAGCTCCGAAATCGAAGTCATCGGCATAAATTTTGGGGATTACACCCTGACCTGAGACAGCTATTGTGTACCTCAAACAGTTTGTCTCTACTACTAAAGTATCTATATCACCAGGTAATAAATCATAATTATCTTTTATAGGAAAGTAATTAACAATTATTTTTAAAGATGAGTCTTTTTCAAGATTAAAATTTGTAATATTTTGGTTAAGCTTGAATAGTTCATTACGTTTTAAAAAAATGGAACGAATAAAAACTGATGAATTGCTTACATTGAGTACCTGAGCGGATAATTCTGCACTTTGACCAACAAAAACGGAACCGAAACCTAAATACCCGGGAGTTACCATCAACTTTTCTGACTTGTAAACAACTGAATCAAATGTAAAATTTCCCGCCATATCAGTCACAACAAATACAGCTTTAGCATCTTTGTATGGGTCGGTTACACTTAATCGAAATGAGAAGTCGAAGTTAATCTTGCCCGTTTCAAAAGTACTTGAGTAAATCTCTGAAAAATTCTCTGAAAATTGAGGATATAAAATTGGTGCTGATGTAATACCCACGTCAAGATGGAACTTACTTTCATCTATGTTGAAACTTCTGTTATCAGAAACATTAACCAAAAAATTTCCGCAATGTGAATTTTTTGAGATTTCGGGTCGCAAAACATCGAGAGTATCTTTACTTAGTAATGTATTCGAATTGAAAAATAAAAATACCAACATTATCAAACTGAAACAGCTTGATAATGAGTAGTTTGCTATATTTAATTTTCTTTTTGTCAAAATGTAATACATTATTATATATGACAAATAAATTATAATAAAGTTACGGAAAAAATGAAAAAATAATTTATAATAATTGCTTTTACATTAAAAAATTAATAAAAAAATCATAATTCAATCTTTATCTGCAGTATTTAAATTCTATAACGAATTACTTTAGAATTTTCTCTTCTTATAAATTTGATACGTAATTGACAAAAAGTAGACTAAAATTGTAGTAAGTATTTATATTTCTAATATTTGTAACATTTGATGATTGAAATAAAAAAAGGTAATTTCTGTGGTTCAAAATATACCAAAAAAAATGGTAATTACAGCTATATAAATGCTATTATTGTTACCGCCGATTTATTAGTGGCACTAGAATTGATAAAAGCAAATTATGAGATGAATTTGTTAGAGGAAAACAGATTTATACAGAAGTGGCAGATCGTTTTAATTTCTAAACAAGAACAATTCAGAGGCACCTAGTTACAGTAATTCCAAACAAAAAGACTCAAGCATTAAAAATATCTGTTGTTTTTATGGACACAACATACTTTGAAAGATCCTTAGTGTAATGCTTTTTAAAAGATGCATTATCCGGTAAAGATCTTCTTTCAAAGTTTGTCAAATATGATACAAATCTACTTTATTATGAAGGATTACATGAGTTAATAACAAAAGGTCTTGAATTAATAGCAGTTTTTTTGATATAAGAAGAGGTTATTTTCAATGTTTAAAGATTATCCTATTCTGATGTGGCAATTTCATCAAATAGCAATAATAACAAAGTATTTGACCATAAATACCAAATTGGAAGCATCAAAATAATTGAAAGAATTATCAAAATTACTAACTACAATAAATAAAAATAGTATTGAGAAAAAACTTCAAGAGTGGTATTAAAAATCCACAATACTAAAAATTCAATAGATGGTCATTTTGCAGAATTAAAAAGTAAACTTTATGTTTATAATAACTTATCAATTCAATGGAAGAAGATATTTATTCTTGAGTTTTTTAAAGGCATAAGTATGAAATAGTATCAAAGAAACTTAGTTAAGAATTTCCATGATACTGACTTTCTTTAAATACGCTGATTATTCTGTTAGGTTGATTTTTAGAAGAGACTAATTATGCTTCACCGGATTTTAAAAAATAACAGATTATTTTTTTAATGTTTTTCTATCTTGAAAAAAACAGCCTACTTTTTGTCTTTAACTCCTATTTTTTTTCTTATATTTGCTATTAAATAATAATATATTTTAATAAAAATATGAAAGAAAAATTAAAAGCTTTGAACAAACCAATAAGATTTGGAAATATTGGTAGTGGTGCAATGGGTATGGGTGTATATTACCAATCAATTATTACTCCAAATATTGAATGTTCTGTACTATCTGATCTTGATATTAATAAGGCAATTAAATGTGCAGAAACATTCAACAAGGCATATAGAATTGTCGAAAATCTTAATGAATTAAATGATTGTATAGACCAATCCATATTAGCAATTACAGATAACTCTAATCTAATTACTGAATGTGAACTTTTAGAAGCAGTTTGCGAGTCTTCTTCTTCAATTGAGGATGCTGCTCATTATTGTATTAATACTTTAGAATCGGGAAAAGATTTAATATTGATGAACGCTGAAGTTGATTTGGCTTTTGGTCACTATTTTAAAAAGATAGCTGACAAAAACAATCTAATCGTAACTTCTTGTGATGGCGACCAGCACTCTGTTTTAAAAAGAATGATAAATGATATTGAACTTTGGGGGCTTGAGACAATTCTGGTTGGTAATATCAAGGGTTTCTTAGATATTTATTCTAATCCTGATAAAATTAAGCCCGAGGCAGATATTAGAAAGCTAGATTATAAAATGGCTACTGCTTATACAGATGGCAGCAAATTAAACATCGAAATGGCACTGATTGCTAACAACCTTAGTTTACGCACACAAAAACCAGGTATGACCGGATATTATACAAAATCTGTCCATGATGTTTTAGGTTTATTTAATCTAAAGGAAATAAAGAATTCAGGCAATGCAATTATAGATTACATTATAGGTGCAGAACCAGGCGGTGGTGTTTTTGTTGTAGCATATTGCGACAATCCGTATCAGCAATTTATGTTAAATTATTATAAATTAGGAAATGGTCCATTTTATTTATTTTATCGCCCATACCACTTGTGCCATTTAGAATTTACGAGAACATTAATTGAAGGGGTTATTGATAGAAGTCCTTTATTACAACCAATAGGGAAAAGAAAAACTGATGTTGTAACTTATGCCAAAAAAGATCTATCAATAGGTGAATCTTTAGACGGATTGGGAGGATATTCATGCTATGGTAAAGTTGAAAATCTAGAGGAACAAAATATTGGACTTCCAATTTTACTTTCCGATGGAATAAAATTAAAGAGAAATGTTAGAAAGGATGAACGTATTTCGTTGTTGGATATAGAATATGATAAGTCATCATTTTTATTTAATTTATACTCAAACTCTATGGACACTATTTAATGTCGGATAATTTTAAATTGGGTATAGTTGTAGTATATTTAATGAATGAAGATGATGAAAATCTTTTGAAGATTCATTTAGATTTTATAAAAAAATATACTCCTCAGGATTTTACAATTTACGCTGCTGCAAATAGGTTGCATCAACATTTAAAAAGTATTTTGAAAAGTCACGATTTTGTGAGAATTTGCAGCATTCCAGATACAAATCTTAGACTAGCTTACGAAAATACTTATTATCTGCAGCATTTAATAGACATTGCTTTAGAAGATAATTGCACTCATATTGCTCTCTTTCATCCAGACTCTTTTCCCATAAAATATAATTGGTTTCAAACTGTTATTGATAATATTGGAAATAGCTATGCTATGGCAGCAATAGTTACTAATTTAGTAACAAACAATAAGCCACACTCATCTTTTATGTTGTTTGAAAAAGAATTCTATCTTAAGTACTCACCTAAACTAATTCCTGATTTTACAACACTTCATACACCAATATATCGAGAATACATCAAAGAACATAGTGTATTGGTTGAAACCGGCATCGGCTATGGGTTTTGTCTTTATCACAATAAATTAAATTACTACAAATTACTACATAGCAATAAAAATTATATTCATCCAGATTTTGCTTTAATCTATGATGACCTAATATTTCATATCCATTACAATGCAATGCCATATAAATCAACTTCGAATTTTTATAACTTCAAAGGTGGAGAAGTTTTTAAATTCATTAATAATTTAATAGCACTAATTATTCCTGATAAATTGTTTAGTTCTATTAAGGCAAGTATCATCAAAAAGATTAAAAAAAGTGAGGATATTAAAAATAGAAATATTATTGAAGAGTTGAAAAATAGATTATATCAAAATCCTGAGAATTTCATTAATAATTTAATACACAATTCATGATGGTTGTATTTATTTAGAAATTGTCATAAATACTAAAAGTAATAATAAATCAATTACAATAACATATTAGAAACAGATCGAATCATTATATTAAATTTCTCTAATCTAACTTACTTTTTTTTACACACCATTAGGATTGTAATGGCTCATAAATTATCCGATTTTTCCAAAACGTCGCATGATTAATAGGTTAGTTTTTTTATTAATTTATATTGCTTCGGACTTTAGTAGAACATTATACCTCTTACAGTGTTTTTTTTGTCAAAAGTATTTTTGAGTCATAAAAATCATAAAAACGATATTTTTTATTGCCTATTACTCCAAATTTGCACTAGTTTATTTATGTTTTTTTGTTCAATTTTTCTCATAAAAAAATTAAATAATATTATACAATTTGTAAATATTTGCTTGCAGTTATTAATTATTTTATTATTTTTACAATTGACAATATCTCAATATTTACAAAACGTATATAACATGATAAAGCCGAAATCACACAATGTTAATATTATGGTTAAGCGACTCAAGCGACATCTCAAAATCAAGTCTGACTATGAGCTGTCAACTTATCTTGGGCTAAGTAGAAACACAATTTCGATGTGGAAACAACGAAAAAGTTTTGATTATGATTTGATAATGGCAAAATGTCCTGACATATCAATAGACTATCTTCTAACGGGTGTACAGCCGGAATTAATGTCAGAAAGAAACAGAATACTAAATTATTATCAAATACCTCTGATGCAAATTGATGTAAATCAACAGCCTATTATCAACGAAGAACAGATACAAAAGAACGCAAGCAATAAAATAGCCGAGTTAGAAGATGAAATTAAAAATATTTACAAAATATTGTCCGAAAAGCTTTAACTTTTAATTATGCCTAAAAGCGCTCAATACGGAAAATTCCTTAAAACACATGAGGCAATCAATATATTCCTCAAAAGTATGCCTGATTTGATTCTTATTCAGGACAGGTATGGTGTTTACATTGATTATTTTACACAAAACAACAATGTTTTGATTGCTCCACCGGATGCTTTTATCGGCAAGAATATGCACGAATTTCTTCCACATGATTTAGTGAAGGAAATCACACCATTATTCAATGAAGTAATAGATAAAAAAGAGCTAAGAATCTACGAATACTCCTTGAATCTTGATGGAGTGACCAAATATTTCGAAACAAGAATGAACCTATATAATGAAGATAAGGTTCTATCCATTGTAAGGGATATATCAGACAAAGTAAAGGCAGAAAAAGAGAATAATATCCAAACTTGGCATTTTTGACAATGATTTTTTAAATTCTCTCTACAATAATGATGAGAATATTCTAAGTGACCAAGGCATGCAAAATTTATTAGAAAAAAGTAACGACAAAAAAAGAAAAAGTGACCATGATAGTGAAGATAAAAGCTTTTCTTTCGAAATTGTCACGGTAAAATTCAGTGAACTACAGGCAGGAAATATCCTGGCAAGCAATATTGAAGATGAATCAGGAAATATCCTTATACCTGAAGGGCAAGAAATTTTTGATGACTTAATACAAGTATTACTTAAGTACAAACATCATCAAAAAATCAAAGAACCAATCTATATACTAAAAGAAAATAATTAAACTAAATATAAAGAACAAAGCAAAAAAAAACTAATGAAATGATTCATTAGTTTTTTTTCTCTCTAATCAGCTTAATGCCTTATTCATAATTGACTCCTGTTCACGAGTATGTATGCTATGAATTCCTGTAGCAGTAGCAGCACTTGATTTACGGCCGACATACTTTAATAATCCGGATAACTCAGGTAAATTCTCTTCTAAGGAAGTTCTGATAAAGTTCCAAGCACCCTGATTTTTCGGCTCTTCCTGTACCCATACTAATTCATTGCATGATGAATATTGAGCAAAAAGTTGTCTGAATAACTCAAAATGAAACGGATAAATTTGCTCAACCCTTAGTATTGCAATATCTTTGATATTTTCTTTTGTACGCTCAGTGACCAGCTCATAATACACTTTACCGGTACAAATTAAAACTTTTCTGACATTTTTTTTATCTACAAAATCATCATCAAAAATATGATGGAATTTTCCTTCACTAAAATCTCTGATAGAAGATACAGCCAGAGGATGTCTCAGCATACTCTTGGGTGTCATCAAAATCATTGGGATTTTGACAGGCATCATTGTTTGACGTCTCAAAGCATGATAGTAGTTTGCCGGTGTCGAAAAATTACATACAAACATATTATTCTCCGCACATAGCTGCAAATATCTTTCTAATCTTGCACTTGAATGCTCAGGACCCTGCCCGTCGTACCCATGAGGCAACAACATAACCAGGTTGCTAGTTTGCCCCCATTTTACTTCAGCACATGATAAATACTGATCAACGACAGTTTGAGCATTGTTGGCAAAATCCCCAAATTGTGCTTCCCACATAGTTAAACCGTCACGGGATATTACGCTATAACCATATTCAAATCCCAATACAGCCATTTCTGACAATGGGCTGTCGAAAACTCTGAATACAGCTTGCTGTTTACGTATATGATTTAGCGGAATGTAATCAATCTCTCTTTGGAAATCAGTATAAACAGAATGTCTTTGGCTGAAAGTACCTCGTCTGCTATCTTGACCGGATAATCTGACTTCCTTACCTTCAATTAGCAAGCTGCCGATTGCAAGCAACTCACCCATAGCCCAATCAATTATTGGCTTATCAGATTCCATCATCTCAGCACGTTTTTTTAGCAGCGACTTTATTTTAGGATTTAGAATAAAATCTTCGGGCTCTTTGGAAAGTGCACTTCCAATTTCTTTCAATTCTGAAACGGTTTTTGCTGTATCAAAATCACTAAAAACTGCAACAGACTTATCTTCAACAATTAAACGACTCTGATCGGATTTATCCTTACGTCTTGCATAAGCATCATCGAGTCGCTCTTTCAAGTCATTGTAAATCGCATCAATCTCAAGCTGTGTTATTGTATTTTCTTTTATCAACTGATTTTCGTATATTTTAGCTACGTTAGTCATTGATTTAATTCTCTTATAGAGAAGAGGTTGAGTATATGATGGTTCGTCACCTTCGTTATGACCATACTTTCTATAACACAACATATCAATGATAACATCTTGCTTAAATTTTGACCTGAATTGAAATGCAAATGCTGCTGCTGTACGAACAGCTTCGGGATCATTTCCGTTAACGTGAATAATAGGAGATTGAATCATTTTAGCAATATCTGTAGCATAAATTGTAGATCTTGATGATTCAACATTAGTAGTAAATCCAATTTGATTGTTTATAATTATATGAATAGTCCCACCTGTTTTATACCCATCAAGCAGGGATAAATTTAGTGTTTCGGCAACGATGCCTTGGCCTGCAAAAGCAGCATCTCCATGTACCAATACCGGAAGTGCCTTGTAATAGGTTTTGTCTCCAATTTCATTCTCAAGAGCTCTTGCCATACCTTCTACAACCGGATCAACAAGTTCAAGATGTGATGGATTTGGTGATAATAATATATTGCACTGCGAACCATCACCTGTACGGTACACTCCCCTATCACCAAGATGATATTTAACATCACCCGAACCTTGGTAAGTATCTTCATCAATATGGCCTTCGAACTCTTTAAACATCTTTGTAAATGATTTGCCTATATTATTAGCCAAAACATTCAGACGACCTCGATGCGCCATACCTATAACAACTGTGTGGATATCTTTTTCAGCAGATTCCTGCAAAATTTTGTCTAAAAGAATTATAAATGATTCACCCCCTTCCAGAGAAAATCTTTTATGTCCGACAAACTTTGTGTGAAGGTAATTTTCGAATACCTCTGCTTCAATTAATTTAGTCAATATCTGGATTTTTTCATCTTTTGTGTATTCTATAGTATTTCTAGTTGTTTCTAATTTTTTCTTTATCCAATCCTTTACTTCTGGACTTTGAATATGCATAAACTCAATACCAGTTGAGCCACAGTATGTTTCTCGCAGTAATTCAATTATGTCTCTCAAAGGTAAATTATTACTTTGCCAAGTATCATCAGCATGAAAAACTCTGTCCAAATCCCAAATAGTAAACCCATAATAAGCAGGATCGAGCTCAGGGTAATAATAGGTTTCGTAACCCAAAGGATTAACTGACGCCAGCAAATGCCCTCGTACCCTATAAGCATTAATCATCTGCATTACATGAGCACCTTTTTCGATGTCATCGTTTTGGGTATTAAAGCTAAATTTCTCTGTCGAAAAATCTTTTTGCCATTTAATCGGTTCGAAAGGTATTTTTAAACTATAAAAAATCTGCTCATAGAATTGTCCTTCACCAAGAAGAAGCCTGTTCATAAATGATAAGAATTCTGCAGCCTCGGCACCATGGATAATTCTGTGGTCGTATGTATTAGAAATATTAACAACTTTGGAAACAGCAAGTTTAGTAAGAACATCAGGTCGAACTGCCTGAAATTCAATTGGATAGTCAATAAGACCTGCTGAAATAACCATCCCCTGACCTTTGAATAATCTCGGATGCGACATTGTTGTACCAATCATACCTGGATTCATCAATGTAATCGAAACATCGGTCAAATCTGAAAATTCAAGTTTTCCGCTTCTTGCTTTGTCGAGCAATTCATCGAACTGAACAACAAAATCATAAAAATTCAAATTCTGAGCATCACGTAAACATGGTATTACCAGTAATCTGGAACCATCTTTAGCAACAATATCAACAGCGAGTCCAACATTGATGCTTTCTTTTCTTACACGGACGGCTTTACCTTCCTTAATATCAAAAGAGTCATTCAGTCTTGGATATTTCTGAAGTGATTTTACTACACTCCAAGCCAATAGATGAGTAAAAGATACTCTTGGTTTGCGAAGTTTATAATGATAGCGGTTGATGATTCGCCTATTTTCATCCAGAGCTTTCACAGCCATTGTACGGGTAGAAGTAGCTGATGGAACATCTAAGCTTTCTATCATGTCAATTATATGCTTTGAATCTTCACTTGAAAAATCACTTAAATTACCTGAAAAAACTCTTGAACTACCTGACTTATTATATGAAATTCCATTACCATTTGGTCTTGAAGTAATTCCACTTACTTCAGTAGCTGGTACTGGTTTTTCGTCAATTACAAAAAGAGATTTGCCATGTATTTTCTCAAAATAACTTTTCCATTCAGGGCTAACTGAATCAGGATCCTTCAAAAAATTAAAATATAATTCATCTTCGAATGCAGAATTTAAGTTTATCATCTCGAACTATGTAAATATTTGAATTAATGTAAATACAAAAAGATGTTAACGTCTGATAATATGCAAAATTTTGAATTATTTATCTTATATTTCAATTCTTTAATTTGGAATTTAAATAGTTTAAATCAATACTTATAATAATATCAAATATTTTGAATTTTATGTGAAACCTTTATCAAATTATTGCGTTTTAAAAGTCATATTAAGACATTTTGATAAATAACAGGGAGTTTATGATGAAAAATTTTATGCTGCTGTTTGCACTTATAATTGGTGTTAATTTTCAAAACAGTATTGCTCAAGATTCAAGTATGACCAATTCACCTTCTGATGCTATAGAAGAAGAATGGGATTTAGTTAGATTCAGATTTCAAAATTTTAACAAACCAAGAATTGATGTTAATTATGGATTCACATCAGTTTCTTATGATAAAGACTTTGTAGCCAGTGAATTTCATGATAATAATGCAATTGAAATTAAATTAGGATTTGATAAAATCCAAAAATATAGATTTACTGATAATATATATAGATTTAACTATTCTTACATTGGAATAGCCAATAATCAGCAATTTTCTACAAAATATGACGAGACAAATAATCAGGAATTGAGAATAGAAACCTGGAGGATCAGCTTAGGGAATTTGGAAGGTTTTGGATATGATTTAGGTTCAAATATCAAGCTTGGCTTTGGGGAAGGTAACACAATGGTTTGGACTCAGAACAATTTTATTGATAAATCTCAGAACCAAAGTGACAATCATTGGTTTGATTATGTAGGTGATTCCTTTAGATTTGGTGCACAGACAGAATCTAATATCAACCTGAAAATTGGTGATTACGTTGGATTAAATGCTGCTTACGAACGAACAGCAGTATTTCCTAGACACATGTTTTGGTATTGGGCTGGTAGTGAGATTACTCGCGGAATTGGTTCAGGTCTAATAGGTTGGTTTGTAAGGGAAGTAGGTAAGAGTACACCAGAGGCAGTTCCGGTAGTTAATTTTCTTCTCAAAAATGGTCTTAATTATGGATTTTATGAGCTTAGGAAAAAGAACATGAATTGGCCCTTTGATACAGAACCAGCTTTAATGTTTGATACCTTTAAGATTGGTGTAAGCGCATCATTTTGATTAAATATTCCCCAAAAAAATAAAGGGATTGTTCAAATTTGAGCAACCCTTTATCTTTTAATTCATATATTAAAATGGAACTTCATCATCAGGTGTTGGAGAGCCATCAAACTCAATGTCATCATCAGCAACATTTGTATATGATTTTGAAGGTTGATTATCATAAGACTTAGATGAATAAGACTGATTTCCACCACCACCTTCTACTTTGTCAAGAAAAACTATCTCTCTAGCTAATACTTCGGTAATATACCTGGTAACACCATCTTTCCCTTCGTATTGTCTATGCTTTAGTGCTCCTTCCACATATAGTTTACTACCTTTTTTACCATATTGAGAAATTCTGTCTGCTAATTTATCCCACGCAACTATGCTGTGCCAGTCAGTATTTTCTTTCCACTCGTTTGAGTTTTTGTCTAAATATCTCTCGGATGTCGCGATGCTAAAAGTACAAACAGACCTACCCTGTGGTGTTGAACGAAGTTCAGGGTCCTTACCCATATTTCCCAGTATAATTACTTTGTTGACTGAATATGCCATTTTATCTCCAAATTGTAAAGTTCATAGGTTTCCAAAATAACAAAAAAAAATTAAATATTACCTAAAAATATATCAACTGAAAGCCAATACCATCATAATTATCTTTAGTATCGTAAAACATCCCATGCATACTTGAGCCAAAATATTTATAATATCCGAAGAATACACCAAAATCTTTAAATAGTTTTAAGTTCAGACCCAATTGGCCCGAGAAATTTGTAAACTCTTTCTCACCTTTTTTAATATCAATTCCTCCGGATATACTTAATATTTTGAATATTTTCTTTTCAAAGTCTATACCTAAATAAGGTAAAAAATCGTTTAAATCACCAGGAGTGGTCGAAAAAATCCAGTAAAATCCACCATAAAGTCTGTAATCAATAATATTATTGCTGTTTTTGTAAGCTAATGCCCAATCTACAAATTCCCTACTATAAACAAATGGCTGTTTATAAAAAACACCATTTTCGGAGTATCCATCAACTAAATGTGATGAGATATGTGCAATTCGTATTCTTGAGGCAAAGTTCAAATCCTTTATTCTGAAATCTGTCGAAGAATTGATTCCAAAATAATAATCCGATGTCTCTACCGGAAACTTAAAGTTCTTCTCGGATCTAAGTCTGGTGTATGTAAAAAAGTCACCGCCAAAACTGAAACTTATACCAGAATTGTCACTTGCCCTGTATAAATCAAGTGATGTGCCAATATCTAATCTGAGATTATCTTCTGACATGTTGATAATACTTCCAATTCTAGGCTCAAAGATCGCTGCAGTAAATGGCTTAAACAACAGTATCTTACTATCTTCAACATCTGTATATACATTCATAAATGAAGTCAACAGTACTATTATAATTAATATGATGTAATTGATTATTCTCATTTTTACTTTCTTAATATTAAAAAAAATCGTTTAACTTAATTGAATAAAATTGCTTGCCATTTCTCTAAAAGTTTCATCATGAGTAACAATGATTGCCTGTTCAAGAGAATTTAATAAGTAATTTAAGGATTCGGAGAGTGCAGCCCTCTTTTCTCCGTCGAGATTTACAGTAGGTTCATCAAAAATTACAAATCTTGCATTTGTCAAGAGTGTATTCATAGCAGCCCTCAATGAAATCGCCACCATCATTTGTTCTCCCCCTGATAATAATTCATACTCTCTGGTTTTACCGGATTTGAGCTTCAAATAAACCTGATATGAATTGTTACTCTCTAAGTCAGAATTCCACTTAATGGTTTCATCTCTACCACTTATAAATTGATAATTTTTTGAAGCCAAGTTCTCAATTTTACCAAGTATTTTATTTGCAATTATCTGCCCCATATTTCTTAAATTGGCTTTGAGCGTTTTAGTTAGTTCCATTTTCTTGTTCAGAATTTTGCACAATTTTTCATACTCTGATATTTCAGTTCTAAAGATTTGGTTTTGCCTTATTTTATCATTCAAAAAATCAAGTTTAGTTTTAAATTCCTGGATTTTTGAAAGATGCATGTCCTTAATTGCAGATAATTCCCCAGTTAAATTCTCAAGTCTCAATATTTCATCTTTATCAAATTTACTAATCAAATTATCCATTAAAGATTTACTTTCCAATAATTTTGATTTATTTAGATTAAAAAGTTCATTTAAATCATATATCTCATTTTCAATCATTTGCTTCCTGTTTGCCAACTCTATGTATTGCAAATATTTATCATGATTTGATTTAAATAAACTCATTTCATTGTTAATCATATTTCTTCTTAGTTTTGTATCTTCAAAATCTTTAAGTTTATCGGTGTTTTCAGAAATTTTTGACTCTACATCAACTCTTTCTGAGTTAAGAATTTTTAAGCTATTAGTTTTTTCGGAAATTAATTTCTGTAAATTGTTTAATTGCTGATTAAGGTTATCTTTTTCGGTCATATATTGATTTTTCTGTTTTTCAGTTAACCTTATATTGCTTTCATGGTTGTTAATTTCAATTGTAGAATTGTTGATTAAATCATTCAGATTTTTAATGTAGTCAATTTTATCTTCAACTCTAGTTAATGATAGTTTGTTCATAATCACTTCAGCTTCTATTTGATATGTCAATTCAGCATTAATCTTAGTTTGCTCAATAAGTGATATCGAATTTTTGATATCATTTACACGGGTCAAATTTGCTGAGTTATTATTTAGTTTCTCAAGTAAAATTTGGTATTGCCCCTTATATTGGTCATATTTCGAAACCTTTATTTCTAACTCATTGATATATAAAATCTTTGAATCAATCTCAGTTTGCAGTAACTGAGCCTTAGTTTCAAAGAAGTTGCTTGAAGAACTGTCGTCATCTTCAATATTTTTACACTTTTCAGCCAAAAAGGGACAAATCCCTCCCGACAGCTTTTCTCTTGCTTCAATATTGTCGTTAAGTCTTTGGTAAAGATTACTTAAAAGGATTTTTTCTTTAGATAATTTTTTATCTAATTCTGCTAAGTCATTGATTAATATCTTAGTTTCATTCAATTCATCAGTTAATTCCTCTTCGTTGACCAAAAGACTACTAATGGAACCTAGCTCAACATTCTTTTCTGCTATTTCACTGGAAATTGCACTAACTCGATTCTGAATTTCAATCAGTTTATTTGAGGCAAATTTTAATTCTGATAACATCCTTTGTACAGAATCTTTCATCTCTATTAATTTAAGTAAGTCATCATCATATTGTTTTATCAAGAGATTATTAGTATCCATTGACGCTTTTATTTCATCATATTTCTTAAGTTCATTTTTTAAATCTAAGTTTGTTATAGCTATATCCTTTTCAAGCTCAGAAAGCCTGTTTTTTAGAGATTTCGTAGAATCATCCAAAGATTCAAAATAGTGAATGGCATCGTTAATTCTATTTATTTCCAATAACTTTGACTCATATTCCATATAATTTTCATACGTTTCAGATACAATTATCAAAGCATTATTTGAATTATTCAGCTCCTCATGAAAGCTATTTAATGATTTTGTAAACTCAACTTGCTTTTCATTTAAGTGATTTATTTCTAAATTGACTCTAGAAATTTTATTGGATATTTCGGTTAATTCATTAATTTTTATATTATTTGATTCTATTTCACTATTAATTGAATTATACTTTATTTCGCTTTCTTTTTGTTCTTTCTCAAGAATTGACTTTGAATTATTAAGTTCTTCATCATCGAATAACTGACTCCTT
This sequence comes from bacterium, assembly GCA_024711295.1. Taxonomy (GTDB): domain Bacteria; phylum Bacteroidota; class Ignavibacteria; order Kapaibacteriales; family UBA2268; genus JANJTB01. Next base: position 64,319 of record JANJTB010000029.1, read on the forward strand.
TTGTTAAAAAGATATTCTTCTTTTTTGATCAAGTCTAATTTGTAAATATCCTCACTATCTTTTAAGTATTTATCTGCAATTTGCCTATAAATTTCTGTATCAAACAATTTGTCAAACCGTTCACGCTTTTCTTTGGGAGTACCAGTAAAAATATCTGTTATTTTGTTTTGTGAGCCAACAATAAAGTCAGAAAACATATTACCTGAGTTAGCATTTATACCAATCAGGCTTTTTTGTAAATCCTTTAATTCAGAGTCTGTTACATTTTTTTTAATATTTGTATTTAAATCTGTGAGTTTTACTTTTCCTGATGGCAACTGCTTTTCAATCAAATATTTACCACCATCATTTGTAGAAAACTCTACACTTACTGAAGCAGTTTTTTCATTTTCTCTGACTGCGTCTTTGTTGTTTGTTCTTGTTTGTGCACCAAATAGTACAAGCCCAATAGCCTCCATAATTGAAGTTTTCCCTGAACCATTTAAACCATAAATTAAATTGATTCCTGAAGTGAATTTAAATTCACTATCTATGTGGTTTCGATAATTTTGCAAATGAACTTTGTTAATCATCATAAATCAGACTCCTAACTGCTTATCAAGAAATTCGTCTAAAGTACTATGAAAATCGTCCATAAGATCTTCTTCATGATATCTCTTAAGTCGTTGTAACATATTAAATGTAGAGTCAACATCAAATAAATTCCAACTAGTAATTACCTCCTTTTCGACTTCAAATAAATTGCTGTCATCTGAGGCATTTTCAAAAATTGCATAATTAGAGTTATTATTATTTATTATGAATACCTTACAGGCACCCTTTGAAAGAAAGAATGACTCAATATCAGCATTGTCAAGCTTATTTTGATTTGCACATTTTAAATAAACTATGGGTTTGGAGTCAAAGTATTCAATTCTATCATTAGTCTTTACAATTTCAATTAAGTCATTGATATTGTTAATTGAATTATTTGATTCAATTAAAATGGTTTCTCGTCTTTTTGATGGGTAAAATTCATATTTCTTACTATCTGTATCAAATATTATGAAACCTTTTTTCTGGTTGAATTCAGAAAAGTCCCACATCTCCGGAGAACCTGGTACAAAAAAGAAGGGATATTCGGATGGATATTTGCTGAAATTGTGCAAATGTCCGCCAGCTATATAATGTACCTTTTCTTTCAGTTTAAAAATTGATTCTGCTTTAATAGTGCCACTCATCATTCCATCAGTTATAGCTGTATGTATTATTAAGTAATTAACAAAACTATTATCATAAATAATTTTTTCCGAAAATTCCTTAATTACTTCCTCAACAAATAATCCCGGATAACCAAGACCATAAAATCTAACATTGTTTATTTGATAAAATGGAAACTCAATCTCAGAATTTTCATTATAAGTATAGCTGACTCTTCTAACTAATTGCTTCTGAGACAAGTAATGAATCCAAGAGTCTTTTTCACGACCATAACTAAAATTATCATGATTACCTTCAATAATTAAACACTCAATTTTATTATCACTGAGCTTTCTTAAAATATTTTCTGTTCGGTGAAGTACTTCGGGCGATATTTCTCTTTTATCAAAAAAATCACCTGCGACAACAAAAACATCAACCTCGTAATCTATAGCTTTTTCAACAATATAGTCGAATGCATTAAAGTAATCATTAAATCTCATTTCTGAAAATTCACCAACTCCACCTGCAATTCTTCTTCCTAAATGAATGTCTGAACAATGCAAAATTTTCATAGCTAGTTTTCTCGACTGACAATGTTTATAAACATTTCCTGAATAACAGATAAATTGTCATACCCCGATGATTTCAATTTTAAATCAGTTTCGAATAAATACAAAACAGCATTCTCAATATCATTTAATGTGTATTTTCTTAATGCGTTTGAGTAATCTGAGAATTGAAAAGGAGAAATTCCCAACTTAGATGCTAAAGATTGCGGAGAAGCATTATTGCGAAATTCTTCACTTATTTTCAACAGGTTAATGAAAAATTTTGAGATTATTGCCATAATCAACATCTCTTGTTTATCAACAGAAAGCATCTTGTTCAAAATAAAAATTACTTTACTGATATTTCTATCAGCAATTTGCTTCTGAAGTTCAAATACAGTAAATTCCCGATTCGATCCGGTAATGAAATTAATATCTTCAATGGTAATATCATTTTTTTTGTCGATTGCAATGACAATTTTTTCTACTTCATTGCTAATATCTCTCAGAGTTTGCTTAGTTCTTGATAATAAGATATCAACGGCTTCAGGTTGAATATTTTTTCCATAACACTTGAATTTGTCTTTAGTCCATTTTGGATATTCAGACTCATATACCCGTGGGAATTCCATCCATTTATAATCTAAAATTAATTTATTGAATGGAAACTTTAGAGCAGCTACTTTTTTGATATACTTTTCTTTGTCACTTGATTTGAAGTTTTTATAGACATCTTTTGCTGATTCCAACTCAGCAGTCAGTATTAACTTTGTTGATTCGAGAGGATTATTCAAATAATTGGCTATTGCAGATGATGTTTCAACTTTTTTGGACACGCGCCCCTGGAATAATTTATCAAACCTCTTTACCAAAACCACTCTTTTGTCCGACATCATCGGATAGCTCATGCAAAGTTCAATTATATTATTTAGCGAAGCACTTTCACCGTCAAAAACATCAAAATTGAATTTATCGTCCTCGGATGCAACAAGTATATTTATGATTTTGTCCTGAGCTTCTTCTCTTGAAAATTCATCATCTCCGAACAACAAAATTATGGGTGAATCCAACCCCTTTTCTGTTAATGTATTTATTGAATCGAACATAATTGATCAGGTTGCCATGTTAAGAGCTTTGAGTACTTTTTTGATAAGTGTATTTACATCTGCAGGTTTTACGATAAAATCGGATACTCCAAGTTTTGCTGTAGTCATTAGTACAGACTCAAACCCTAAAGCACTGCATATAATTACAGGCAAGTCAAATGTTTTTTCTGAGTTTCGAATATACTTAAGTGCTGTAAGCCCATCCATCATGGGCATCTGTAAATCCATAATTACTAAATCAGGAATGTTTGTATTTAAATAATCAAAAGCTTCTTTAGGATTTGAACATGCAACAACATTAGCATTTAGATACTTTTCAAGCACTTTTGAAGTAAACTTTCTGATTGATTCTTCATCATCAACCAATAGTATAGTTTTATCAGATAATGAAGGTAATTCAGCTTTGTTAATATTAGAGTTAGTTTCCATTTCACATTTTTATTTTATTATTAATACCTTTTGCGGTAATTCTTCTGCCTCAACGAAGCGTCTTAATTGCGGTAAAGCTTCACGGGTTATTGTTTCACCTTTGGCAGCCATAAGCAAACCATAGCTTGTAAAATAGTCTTCAGCAAACATCATGCCCGGCTCCAGTGCATTAACTGCAATTCTCATCACCGACCTCAAACCAAGATTTTTTCGCTCAGTTTCGATAATTTTTATAAACGAGTCAACAATTTTGGAATCATACAAAACATTCGATTTCTTTGTCAGGTAATTAAGAGCTGCATTGTATCTCTCTCTTGTAGAGTCAAGAAAAGTAGATGTTGAAGAAAACTGTATTGCTCCCGGATGGTTCTCGCCTCTTATTCTTTGTCTTCTGTAGATTTGATTATGAAAGTAATCAACAACAGTGATTATTTTTGCAGCAGGATGAATTTGCTCCTTTGTTAGTTGACGCGGAAATCCTGAGCCGTCAAGTTTTTCGTGATGCTGAAGAATTATTTCACTGATATTAGAAAAAAGCTTGTAGGGCTCTATTAATCGCATTCCCAATATTGGATGCTGAACATATTTGGAATATTCTTTCTCTGACATTTCATTCGAAAATTTATAGAGACATGTTTCAGGAAAACTAAGCTTGCCAATGTCATGAAGTAACCCTGAAATCCTAATCTCCATTATTTCTTCTTCAGTCATTCCTAAATCCTCGGCTATCAAAGCAGATTTTTCGGATACAAATCTAGAATGACTTCCATCATAGAACTTCTCAGAAAGTTCGGTCAAACGAGCTAGAACTTTTACAGTCTGAAAGTAATTATCAGCTAACTGGTTACCTAGTTGTTCGAGTTCATTTTCTAATTCATTAATTTTCTCTTCGAATGCTTGCATTTTTTTTGTTTTAAATTTATATTTTTGCAATTATTTACAAATTTAAACTTAACTAATTTTTGTTAAACATCAAAAAACATTTTATAAAAAATGTTGTTTTATAAAAAGTGTAGATATATTATTATTACTGTTTAGTGTATTGATTGATGTTTTTCTTTTTTATTATGTTGTTCGGTGACAAAAAAATATATAAAATTCATCAAAAATTAACTTTTTTTTTGTTTGATGTTGAAATTATACTTAATTTTACTTAGATTTTTGAACAAAAAAGTAAAAAATATTAAGATAACTAAATAAGTAGATATTATTAATAATAATTAATTCATAAGTAATAGTTTTTTGAGTAAACAAACTCTATAAACAAATCACAGGTAAATTATGAGTATTAGTCTGATAGGCAAATCAATTAGTGTTTCTGCCACCTTAAAATTAAATGAGATGGCAGCGATATTGAGAGAAAAAGGTGAGCCTGTAATTCACCTTGGTGGCGGTGAGCCCAAAACTAAAGCACCTGTAGAAGCATTGATAGCTGCTGCCGGAATGATAAATTCCGGTGAAGTAAGATACACACCTGCAGATGGCATTCCGGCACTAAAAAAAGCTATAATAAGATATACCGAAGAATTTTATGACCGCAAAGTTGAACCCGAGAACGTAATTGCTTCAAGTGGTGCAAAACAATCACTTATGGTTGCTTTGCAAGCCATCCTGAATCCGCAGGAAGAAGTTCTGTTCCCTGCTCCTTACTGGGTGAGCTATACAGAAATGGCTAAAATGATTGGAGCAGTACCCGTTCCGGTTTATGCCGAGGATGGCTCATTTTATCCAAGGATGAAGGATATTGAGCAGAGAGTAACATCCTATACAAAGTGTATTATCATTAATAGCCCGAATAATCCTACAGGAGCAATGTATTCAGCTGATTTTATTGGTGAGATAGTTGAATTTTGCGAGAAAAAAGGAATTTGGTTGATTATGGATGATATTTATCATCGTTTAATTTTTGATGGTAAAAAGCCAATTAACTGTTACAAATTCGCAAAAGATTTGTCAGAAAATTCAAAGCTTGTGGTAATAAACGGTGTATCAAAACAATATGCCATGACAGGTTTCAGAATTGGTTGGGCTGTTGCAAATAAGAGACTTATTGAAGTAATGACAAACATTCAAGCACATCAAACTTCAGGTCCCTCTGCTATAACACAGATTGCTGCAGCTGCTGCTATAAATGGTGTGCAATCAGGTGTAGAGTCGCTCAGACAAACTTTAGAAAACAACAGAAATATACTAATTGATAGGTTAAATGCTTTTAATGGTGTAAAATCTTACAAACCTGACGGAACATTTTATACTTTCGCAGACTTTAGCTACTACATGAAAGATTCAACTAAATTATCAAAATTTTTACTTGACAAAGTCAGAGTATTAACAGTGCCGGGTATAGAATTTGGCATGGATGGATTTTTGAGAATTTCGACTTGTGGAACAGTAAAGGATATTACCGAGGGTATAGACAGAATTAAATGGGCATTAGATCCTGATGCTCCAAATGAAATTTACATTGGTGAAAGAAAATTAGTAAGGGATTGGTTATGAAATATTTAGAATTCGAAACCCCTGCTTCGAAACAAGCAGGAGAGCTTGCCAGCGATTTCAAATTGAGTAATTTAGGTTTGATAAATCTTGACAAAGTTTATTGGAATTTATCATCGAGCGCTTTATACGAAGAATCAGTGTTCAGAGGTGAAGCACACATTGTTAATGGTGGACCTTTGGTTGTACACACAGGCAAATGGACTGCTCGAGCAGCTAATGATAAATATATTGTCAAAGAAGCATCAACAGATGATAAAGTTTGGTGGGGTGTTTATAACAGACCTCTTCCTGAAGATAAATTTTCTGTTCTTTTCAGTAGAGTTCAAGCTTACCTGGAAGGTGAAGAGCTTTTTGTCCAGGATTGTTATGCAGGTGCAGACCAAAATTACAGATTACCTGTTAGAATAGTAACTGACAAAGCATGGCAAAGTCTTTTTGCACGAAACATGTTTATCCTACCCGAAACCAGAGACGAGTATAAAAAGCATATACCAGAATTTACGATGATTGCATTACCGTCATTCAAATGCGACCCAAGAATTGATGGTACTCGTTCAGAAACAGCCATTGTCTTAAATTTTCAAGCACGAATCGGTTTAGTATTGGGTTCGAGCTACGGTGGTGAGATAAAGAAATCAATCTTTACTGTAATGAATTACCTGCTGCCTCAGAAAGAAGTTATGTCGATGCATTGCTCTGCAAATGTAGGTAAAGAGGGTGATGTTGCCCTATTCTTTGGATTATCTGGTACCGGTAAAACAACCTTGTCTGCAGATCCGACCAGAAGACTTATAGGAGATGATGAACATGGTTGGAGTGATGACAGTGTGTTTAATTACGAAGGTGGATGTTATGCCAAAGTAATCAGATTATCAGGTGAACATGAACCAGAGATTTATGAATGTACACGTAGATTTGGTACTATTCTTGAAAATGTAGTTTACGATCCTACTACCAGAAAAATTGATCTTGATGACGACAAACTTACTGAAAATACAAGAGCTTCGTATCCTTTAGACTTCATCACGAACGTCGTACATGAAAAAATGGTAAATACTCAGCCCAAGAATATTATATTCCTGACCTGCGATGCAACCGGTGTATTGCCACCCATAGCTTTGTTAAACTTAGATCAAGCCATGTACCATTTTATTAGCGGTTATACTTCTAAAATTGCGGGTACCGAAATGGGCCTTGGAATTGAGCCGGAAATAACATTTTCAGCATGTTTCGGTGCTCCATTTATGGTTCATCATCCATTTTATTATGCCAATTTATTAAAGCAGAAAATGGAAAAATCAGGAGCTAAATGTTGGTTGGTTAATACTGGTTGGGTTGGCGGAAAATTTGGTGTAGGAAAGAGAATTTCAATCCGACATACTAGAAATCTTCTAAATGCAGCTTTAGACGGAAAGCTAGATAGCGTAGAATACCGAACTGATAAAATATTTGGTTTCAAAGTTCCGGTTACTTGTCCGGGTGTTCCTGATGACGTATTAGAACCATCAAACTCATGGGGTAACAAAGATGAATATTGGAAAAAATATGACAGTCTTGCAGCCAGATATATTGAGAATATTAAGTTGTTTTCTGAAGGGCTTACTGACGATGTAATTCAAGCAGGACCAATAAGACTATAATTCTTAAAAATAATTCATTTGAATTTTGGGGTACTATTTAATATAGTACCCCTTTTATTTTCAAATAATTTATATAGACAACTTAATATTTTTTCTTACCTTAAGAACCATTGAATTAATTTGCTCTACAATAATTTGTTCGCCTTTTTTAATTTCTTCATCAGTACTTGCTTGCCACAATTCACCATTGACAAGCACCTTTCCTAAATAATTTGCACCCAAATCAGTTTTAGCTATACCTTCTAAACCAATTATTTTGTACTGCCCTGTTGATTTATTAACTTTTTGGGCTTTGATACCCAAATAAATGATCAATCCGGCAAATGCTAAAGATAGAACGCTAAAAGTTATAATTAGCTCCATAGATACCCTCATAAAATCTAATGGTGAGTCAATTAACATAATTGAACCCAAAATTAATGAAACTACACCGCCTATTGAAAGAAAACCGTAGCTTACAACAAATATTTCCAAAACAAATAGAAGAAATCCTAGAATAATAAAGGATAGTCCAATGTAATTAACCGGCATCATTTGCAATGAGTAAGCTGCAATTAAGAGAGAAGTAATACCTATAGCTCCAGGAAAAATTGAGCCTGGACTTTTAAGTTCGAAAAATAAGCCGTATAATCCAATCATAATTAAAATATAAGCTATATTTGGATTGCTAATAACATCAAGAAACCTCTCCTTCCAGTTCATTTCTCGAATTATTAAAATTTCCTGACGAAAATCAAGCTTGATTTCTTTATCGCCTACTATCACGACCTTGCCATTGCACTGATTAACTAAGTCATTAATATTATTAGCGATTATATCAATAATATTTTCGTTCAGCGCTTCATTCTCTGTAACTGATACACTTTGCCTTACTGCGCTTTCTGCCCAAACTAAATTTCTGCCTCTTTTATCAGCTATACTTCTAGCATAAGCTGCAGCATCGTTTTCAACTTTTTGCCCCATAACAGAAGAGTCTGCATCACCTCCTAAACCTACAGGATGTGCTGCACCAATATTTGTACCTGGAGCCATAGCAGCAACATGACCTGACATAGTAATAAATACTCCGGCAGAGCCAGCTCTCGCACCAATAGGACTTACATAAACAATAACCGGTACTGCGGAACTCATTATAATTCCTGTCATTTCACGAGTGGCATCCAAAAGACCACCAGGCGTATTTAATTTTATTATCAATGCTTTATATTTATTCTCTTTACATTCTTGCAATGAATTTTTGAGGTAATAGGTTTTAGATGGTCCAATTCCACCTTCCATGTTAATCACCATTATATCTGAAATAAGTTCCTGACTCAAAAAGAATAAAAATGCATTAACAAGAAAAAAATTGAACCCACGCATAACATCCTCTATCTATTTATTTTATCAAGTATTTGCTCTGCCAGCTTAAGAGCATTAGATGCATCATATGCACTAACAGGTACTTCTGAATTGTTCCTGATAGCATTAAAGAATGATGCTTGCTCATCAAAAATTGCATTTGATTTGTTGACTATAGGTAACTCATAATATATGTTTTGGTTTTTAGTACCTGTTTCGAGTGAGCCTAACACTGTTGCCGGAGTACCTGTAATGGGTTTAGAATCATCAGAATAAATCTTGAATACTTCAACCTTATGTTCTTGAAAATCAAGAGAGATATAGGCATCTTTCTGAAATATTCTCATTTTTCTCATCGGATTGGCAGAAATCCTTGAAGCTGTTATATTTGCAACACAACCATTCTCAAATGTAATTCTGGCATTGGCAATATCGGTTGTATCAGTAAGAACATTTACTCCATTAGCATCAATACTCTTAACTCCTGACTTTACCAACCACAAAATAATATCAATATCGTGAATCATCAAATCATGTATAACAGAGACATCTCTAGCTCGAGGTTTAAATTGCCCTAATCTGTGTGATTCAATAAATAAAGGTTGAAGCTTATAATTTTTAACCGATGCAATAGCAGGATTGAATCTTTCAACATGACCAACTTGAACTAATACACCATAATCTGATGCCAGTTTTATCAAATCAAGAGATTCCTCATATGTTGCAGTTATTGGTTTCTCAATAAGCACATGTTTCCCCTGCTTAATACACTGAGAGGCAATTTCGTGATGAATTACTGTAGGTACAGCTATGATTATTGCATCTGAGTTCTTAATAGTATCATCTAAAGACTTAAACTCATTTACACTTAGAGAATTAGAAATCTCATTTGCTCTTTGCACATTAATATCTCTGATACCCACAAAATTTATATCGCTATGCTCTTTTAGAAGCTTAGCATGAATGCCGCCTAAATGTCCAACACCAACAACACTGACTTTCAATTTCATTTTTTGCAATATTACGTTTAACAATATTTAAATATACGTAAAATTATGCTTTTGGGTGCGCTTTTTTATATGAATCTTTTAATTTCTCAATTGATAAGTGGGTATAAACTGTTGTAGTTGATAGTGAGGTATGACCAAGCATCTGGCTGACAGAATTAATATCCGCTCCGTTTGAAATTAAATGTGTTGCAAAACTATGTCTTAGAACATGGGGACTTTTTTTCTTAGACTCAGTAATTCCCTTTAGACTGTTTTTTATTATTCTGTAAGCAGCACTATGATAAAGCCTTTTACCGTTATCGGCTAAAAATACGGCGTTTTTTTCAAAAGAAGTAATGTCATTTCGATATTTTAAATATTTGGTCAGTGCTTCAGAAGATTTTTTGCTTAAGGGTACTACACGCTGCTTGTTTCCCTTACCCGTAACTTTTACAGTTGATTCCCGAAAGTTAATATCAGCATTGTTAAGAGAAAGAGCTTCGTTAATTCTAAGGCCTGAGCCATAAAGTAATTCTACTAATGCTAACGCTCTGGCTGATCTTAAATTATCTTCTTTAAATATATCTACCAACTGGTTTATTTCACTTGTTTGCAAGAAAGTTGGTAGATTTTTGTCTCTTTTTGGAGTAGAAATAAGTGAAGCCGGATTTGAGATAATAATTCCTTTCTTATGACAATACTTAAAGAATGATTTAACAGCAGAGATTCTTTGTCTCAATGAATTTTTTTGAAGTCCCTTATCATGGAGCCAACCCAAAAACGGACGTAAATCATCAGCATCTATGATGCTTAAATCTATCTCTTTCCCATAAACTTCAGACAAATATTCATAAAGTTCGTTAAGAGTATGCTGGTAACTAGTAATAGTATGCTCCGAAAATGCTTTTTCGTGCCTACAGAATCCAATAAATGAGTCAAAAATATTAAACAATTCCATTGATACTCTAAATTAATTAGTTAATATTTGATAATCAAAAATTATTCCATTTATTATTCTGACCAATTAAAATGGATATGGAAATCATGATTTCTGTCGGAATATTGAATTTTGATGAATAGTTAACAGTCTTATACTCTTAATTTTTGATAATAAGAAATTATAATTTTCCAAAATAAGTGATGATTTAATAAATTTAATTTATTTCTTGAGGATTAAATTTGATATACGAAATCATATAGGATTAAATAAAAAAAATGAATCAAAAAGTAAGGGTTTGACTTTAAAATAATCAAACCCCTTCTTTATAGATTTCATTTAAAGAATGATAACAATATGCCTGCGGCAATTGCAGTGCCAATAACACCAGCTACATTTGGGCCCATAGCATGCATCAATAAATAATTTCTTTTGTTAAATTCCTGTCCTACGTTATGAGATACTCTGGCAGCCATAGGTACTGCTGATACCCCTGCTGAGCCTATCAAGGGGTTTACCTTTCCACCACTAATTAGGTACATAAGTTTGCCCAATAATAATCCACCAATGGTAGAAAACCCAAATGCAAATACACCCAGAACAATGATTTTGAGAGTTTCCCACTGGAGAAATGATTCTGCAGTCATTGTCATACCAACGCAAATTCCCAAAAAGAAAGTAATAATGTTTATAAGTTCGTTCTGAGCCATATTTGTTAACCTATCCACTACCCCACTTTCACGCATTAAATTACCAGCCATCAGCATTCCAATCAGAGGTGCTGCAGGAGGAACAACTAAAACACCAAAAATAATTACCAATATTGGAAATACAATTTTTAATCGTTTTGATACCGCTCTGGGAGGTTCCATCACAACCATTCTTTCCTTTTGGGTAGTAAGCAATCTCATAAGTGGTGGTTGTATTAACGGCACAAGAGCCATATAAGAATATGCAGCCACAGCAATTGGACCCAGTAATTCCGGTGCCAATTTAAGAGTTAAATAAATAGCTGTTGGACCATCAGCACCACCGATAATACCTATTGCCGAAGCTTGATCTAAATCAAATCCTAATATTACTGCTAAAATCAGTGCTATAAATACTCCAAATTGTGCAGCAGCACCTAACAAAAAAGTCTTTGGATTTGCCAGCAAAGGTCCGAAATCAGTCATAGCACCAATTCCAAGAAAAATCAATGGTGGAAATATTTCGAGGTGAATGCCCTGGGAAATGTAATAAAATAATCCACCAATCGCACCATCAGTAGGTGGTGTCAACAATCCATTCAAAGGCAGATTCGTTAGAAATGCTCCAAGACCAATAGGTAACAAAAGCAAAGGTTCGAACCCTTTCTTAATAGCCAGATACAATAGTACTCCGGAAACTAGGACCATTATTATTTGACCCAGAGTAAATTGTTGAAAACCCATGTCGCCAAAGAAATTTTGAAAACCTTCTAACATGTTATTCCTCTTTCTTGAAAGTGATCAGAACATCACCTGCTTCGATTGTATCACCTTGTTTTACATTAATTATCGAAATTTCACCGGAGAATGGAGAAGAAATATTTGTTTTCATTTTCATTGCTTCAAGAACAAGTACAGTTTCGTTTTCTGCAACTTTTTGACCGGCTTTAACGGGAATCTCCAATACAATACCATTTATCGGGGATGTTAAAGTATTATTATCAGAGTTTACTTTTGCAACAGGTTTTTTAACTTGTTTTGGAGCAGAACTATGGTGTAATGCACTATCGCCTGAATGTCTGGTAACAGGAGTATTTGAGTGATGTGGAACAGTTTGTTGATAATATGATGGTAATATATGATTATCATCATCCTGCAAGACTTCAACATCTACATCATAAACTTTTCCATCTACAGTTATTCTTAACTTTTTCATTATGATTATTTATCCTTTTATATTAATTGAATGAGATGCCATGATACTAACTCTACCCGAAGAAGCCCAGTTTGACGGTTTTGTATTGTCGTCCAGAAAGTGAATTTTGTGAATTTTTACATTACTTTGGAATACCTGCATTGCTGCTGCTGTAATAACAGCAACTAACTCAGATTCAGTTTTGGTTTCAAAAAATTCTTTTTGAACTTTCAAAATAGGAGGTTCTGCTTTACTTTTTGAAGTTTTTGCATCAATCCATTTAAGTGCCCAAATCATTAATGAAAAGAATGTTAGCACCGTAAACACACCAGTCAATCCTACAACCATTACTTCTAAAGCTTCTATTAGATTACTATTCATAAATATTATTATCCTTTTTTTACAATGGAATCAAACCGTGTTTTTTCTGCGGACGAAGTTCGCGTTTATTTTTGGATGTTTCTAATGCAATAGATAGATACAATCTAGTTTGCATAGGCTCAATAACTGAGTCAACCATTCCTATTGCAGCAGCTGGGAAAGGACTCGAAAACTCATCGCGATATTTATCAATTAATTCATTCCTTTTTGCTTTTTTATCCTCAGCTTTTGCAATTTCATCTTTAAACAACACAGATACTGCACCTTCAGCACCCATGACAGCAATCTCTGCTGTTGGCCATGCGGCAACTCTATCTGCTCCAAGACTCTTAGCACACATTGCTAAATATGCGCCACCATAGGCTTTACGAACAACAACTGTAAGTTTTGGTACTGTTGTTGCAGAAAATGAAAACAACATTTTTGCTCCATGCCTTATGATACCCCCAAATTCCTGATCAACACCGGGCATAAATCCTGGAACGTCAACAAAAGTTATAAGAGGAATATTAAATGCATTACAAAAGCGAATAAATTTGGCAGCTTTATCCGAGGCATTAATATCAATCGCTCCTGCCATCACCATTGGTTGATTTGCAACAACACCAACGACTCTGCCATTTAATCTGGCAAAACAAATGATAATATTATTAGCAAAATGACTTTGAATCTCAAATATTGAGTCAGGATCAAATACATATTCTAAAATTGTAAACATATTATATGTTTCTTTAGGGTCGTCGGGTAATACATGATTTAAAGCTTCATCCTGAATTATTTCTAAATCCTCGGGAGCATAATAAGGTGGCTCTTCTGTATTATTTGATGGCAAATATGAAAGTAATTTTTTACAAATTTCAATTGCGTGTTCATCATTATCAGCTATGAAATGAACATTGCCGCTTATCGAAGCCTGAGCCATAGCACCGCCAAGCTCCTCAGCTGATATATCTTCACCTGTAGCTTGCTTAATTACTTGTGGACCAGCAATAAACATTTTGCCGGTACCTTTTACCATAATAATAAAGTCCATAAGCGCCGGTGAATAAGCAGCACCACCTGCGCAAGGTCCTGCAATTATTGCAATTTGCGGTACCACACCTGATAGTAAAGTATTGTGATAAAAAATATTACCGTATCCTCTTAATGATTGCACTCCTTCTTGAATGCGGGCACCACCACTATCATTTATCGTAACAAATGGAGCTCCGTCTTTTAATGCTTTGTTTGCCATTTCGCAAATTTTCCATGAATGCATCCAACCGACGCTACCACCCATTACAGTAAAGTCCTGTGAAGCTGAATAAACAAGTCTTCCGTTTATTGCTCCCAAACCTGTAGCAACACCATCAGATGCAAGATCTTTACCACCCAATTCTGTCTTGTTGCCTATGTGTTCAGCAAAAATAAAAAATTCATCATAAAAACTATTATCGTATAATAGCGCAAGTCTTTCTCTTGCAGATAGTTTACCTGCTTCATGCTGGACTTCTATTTTGTCGGCTCCTCCACCCAAAAGTGCTTTTGCTTTTCGTTCTCTAAGCTCTTTTATCTTATCGTTTACAGTAACCATCAAATCCTCAATTGAGTAAAAATATAAATTAGTTAATTTTCATTAAAATCTAATACAAAAATACATACATTATCATATATGGCAAATAATATTGTGATTTATTTATAATATTTTTATTTTTTAAATTATTTATGTAACATAATAATTATATCTTTTGGCAGGCTGGGAACATTAATGGCAATTAAATAATGTTAACTACTTTTTTCAATAAAAAAGGCTACCATTAATAGGCAGCCTTTTTGTGATATACCAATACTGTATAAATAATATCATCCCGCCCAGCTTATCTTAAGTAAATAACTGAGCAAAATACCTGCTGCTACTGCAGAGCCTATCACTCCTGCTACGTTAGGTGCCATAGCGTGCATTAGTAAATGATTATTCTTATTTTCTGCTAATCCCAACATTTGCACAACCCTTGCACTATCAGGAACGGCTGAAACTCCAGCTGCTCCAATCATAGGATTTAATTTATTATCACCTTTCAGGAATAAGTTCATGAATTTTGCAAATAGAACGCCACCAGCTGTTGCTACCATAAAAGAAACGGCACCCAATACAAAAATTAGGATTGATTGTGGTGTAAGGAATGTAGTTGCTTGTGTAGATGCACCAACAGTTACACCAAGTAAAATTGTAACAATATCAATCAACTGTTTGCTGGCAGTATCTGCTAAACGTTTGGTAACACCTGATTCTTTCAATAAATTACCAAAGAAAAGCATACCTAAAAGTGGTAAAGCACCTGGTGAGATAAATGTTGTCAGAAGTAATCCGACAATAGGAAACACCATTTTTTCAACTTTTGTAACCGAACGTGGAGGTTTCATCTTAATTAGCCTCTCTTCCTTTGAGGTCAATAATTTTATTATTGGTGGTTGAATAACAGGAACCAGAGCCATATAAGAATAAGCAGCTATAGCTATAGCACCGATTAGCTCAGGTGCAAGCCTTGAAGCTAAAAATATAGCTGTTGGTCCATCAGCACCGCCAATAATACCAATAGCGGCAGACTGTTCAAGTGAAAATCCAAGCACCAGAGCTGCAATAAAGGTTATAAATATACCTATTTGTGCTGCTGCTCCAAGAAGCATTAACTTTGGATTGGACAGTAATGTTGAGAAATCTGTCATTGCACCTATACCCAGGAATATCAACGGTGGATACACACCTTTTAATACACCAAAATATAGGTAGTTCATAACACTGCCATTTTCATAAATTCCAAGTTGTAATCCAACACCTTCCATAAAAGGAACATTGCCGATTAAGATACCAAATCCTATTGGAACTAGAAGTAATGGTTCATAATCTTTGGAGATAGCCAAATAAATAAAGACTATACCTACACAAATCATGACCAAATGCCCCCAGGTAACGTTTGCGAACCCGGAGAACTCAAGAAAATGCATCAAACCTTCCATTATCAATTGCTCCCTATCTCAACCAGAACATCACCTTCGAGCACAGCATCATTAACATGCACTTTGATTGATTTGATTATGCCATCAATATCAGCTTTGATATCATTTTCCATTTTCATGGCTTCCATTATCAAAATTGTATCTCCTACTTTCACGGAGTCGCCTTCTCGTCTCTTGATTTCAAGTATAGTACCTGGCAAAGGTGACTTGATTTGCATACCTGAAGGTACAGTTCCCGGAGCCTGTGTTTTTGTACCAGGATTATTATTTGGTGTTGTAATGGAACGCATAAGCTTTGGAGTTTTTGTTATTGGCTTATCTAATTTAAGTTCGACCTGGTAAACTGAGCCATTAACTTCGACTTCGGCAATATTGTCTTCGATATTTTTAATCTCAACATCGTAATCATTACCTCTTATTGCAAATTTGAATTTTTTCATATTTTACCTGATATTTTTGTTATAAATGTCTTCTTATGTTATAAATTTTTGAACTCCAAGGTGAATATGGTCTTGGCTCACGATGGATAGTCAGTATAGCTGTTTCTAAATCGTGAATTTCCTCGAAATATCTATTCAGTGCAAGAGCAATTGCAACATTTATTTCGTCGGTCACATTTGATATATCACTTTTGCTGACAATCACTTCGCCTTTTTTTTCCATTCTTTTTAATTGGATCAGCTTGAGTACTTTTGCAATACTACCAATCAAAGTTGCTAAAATTCCCAAAGCAGCAAACACTATAATAATTCCAACAACAGAAATTTCTTCAGCAAACAACATATTTTTGTTGCCAAAGTCTAGTGTTATATTGTTAAGACTCTTAGGGGCAACTTCATTGGTCTGAATCAATGCCAGTATTTCAAATATTTTGTTAATCATATTATTCTTATTTCCTATTACTGATTACAATGGAATATTATCATGCTTTTTCAATGGATTGTTATCTTTTTTGCTTGCAAGCATTTGTAAGGCACGAATAACTCTAAATCTTGTATTTCTCGGTTCAATAACATCATCAATATAACCATATTTTGCGGCAACATAAGGATTAGCAAATTTATTTTTATACTCTTCTTCTTTCTCAGAAAAATATTTCGATTTTTCCTCATCAGTTTTACAAGCTTCGAGTTCTTTGCTGTAAAGAACTTCAATAGCACCTTTAGGTCCCATTACAGCTATCTCTGCGCTTGGCCACGCATAGTTAATATCACCTCTTAAGTGCTTTGAGCTCATTACATCATAAGCTCCGCCATAGGCTTTTCTCAATATAACTGTCACTTTTGGAACAGTTGCTTCACCATAGGCAAAAAGTAATTTAGCACCATGTATAATAATTCCGCCATATTCCTGTGCTGTTCCGGGCAAGAATCCGGGTACATCAACAAGTGTTAGAATAGGAATGTTAAATGCATCTGTAAGTCTAACAAATCTTGCTGCTTTTCGGGAAGCATTGATATCAAGCACACCAGCTAAATAATTAGGTTGATTAGCAACGATTCCAACAGGCATACCATTGAACTTAGCATAACCGGTTACGATATTTTGAGCATAGTTTCTTTGTACTTCCAAAAACTCATCATCGTCAACAATAGAATGTATGACATCTTTAACATCATAAGGTTTATTTGGATTCTCGGGTATAATATGATTAAGCTTGTCCTCTAATCTATCAATTGGGTCGGCACATTTATAAACAGGTGGGTCTTCCATATTGTTTTGTGGAAAATAGCTTAAGATTTTACGAATCAAAGCAATACCTTCTTCTTCGTTCTCGGCTACAAAATGATTTACACCTGACTTAGTTGCATGAACATGAGCCCCACCTAATTGCTCCACAGTTACATCTTCGTTTGTTACTGTTTTTACAACTTTTGGACCTGTAACAAACATATAACTGCTACTTTTTGTCATAATAGTAAAATCTGTTAATGCCGGTGAATAAACAGCACCACCCGCACATGGACCAAATATAGCTGAAATTTGAGGCACCACTCCCGAAGCCATAATATTACGTTGAAAAATATCTGCATAGCCAGCTAGAGATTTAACACCTTCCTGAATACGAGCTCCACCTGAATCGTTAATACCAATAATTGGTGCACCCATTTTCATAGCTTTATCCATTACCTTACAAATTTTTTGAGCGTATGTTTCTGATAATGAGCCCCCAAATACAGTAAAATCCTGTGAAAAAATAAATACAAGTCTTCCATCAATAGTACCATAACCAGTTACTACACCATCAGATAATATTTCTGTACCTTCAAGCCCAAAGTCTTTAGTCCTGTGTGTGACAAACATATCAAACTCTTCAAAGCTACCTTCGTCGAGAAGCATATTTATTCTTTCTCTTGCTGTATATTTTCCTTTATTATGCTGGGCTTCGATTCTTTTTTCACCACCACCCTTACGAGCTTTTTCTCGCATTTGCATCAATTCTTTGATTTTATCTTCAATAGCCATACGTGTCCTCAAATGAGTAAAAATAAAAATTAGTTAATTTTCAATATAACATATATACAAAAATACATACAATATTATGTTTGACAAATAATATTGTGATTTTTTATATAATAATTTTATTTTTAAAAATAATTAAATAACATAATATTGAAGTGTTTTATCAATAATGTAAAATAAAATATTATATAAATTGATTAACTATTGTTAATAATGATAAACCCTGGGGACTCTTTCTTTGATTGCTGTGGTAATTTCGTACGGTATTGTACCCATCACTTCAGATAATTCATAAGCAGTAATTGTATCTCCACCCTGCTCACCTAAAAACACAACTTCTTCTCCAATCTCGAAATTTTCATTATCTATATCAATCAAGCATTGGTCCATACATATAGTTCCAATGATTCTATATCTTTTACCTCTTATCAAACACTCAGCACGGCCTGATAAAATTCTGTGGTAGCCATCACCATAACCAAAGGGAACTACAGCAACACTTCTTTTATTATCAGATATGTATTTTAGACTATAACCAACATTGTCACCGACATCAATTTTATTAATGTTAATAATTTTCGATTTTATTGTCATTACTGGCTTCAAACCAAGCTTTGCTGACATTGAGGGATAGTCCATATATCCATACATAGAAATTCCGCATCTGGCAATGTTGTAGCTTTCATTATAAAAATTCAATACCCCACCACTATTAAAGGCATGGACATATTTAAAAGAGAAACCGTTGGCTGACATTTGATTCAACACTTTATTAAATCTATCAAGCTGAATATTTGCAAAAGTCCTGTCCTCAAGTTCTGAACTTGCCAGATGTGTCATTATTCCAATTATTTCAACTCCGGACAAACCTTCACACTTTTTACGAAACTCAAGAGCATTATCAGCATCAATCCCATCTCTATTCATACCTGTATTAATAAATAAGTGTGTCTTGACCTTCATATTTCTTTTTACAGCTTCAAATGAAAGTAGTTTCAAAACTTCAAAGTCTTCGGCTGAAGCCTGCAAATTGTATGCGCAATACAAATCTATATCGTGCTCAGTGTTAGGTATCAATACAAAAATCTCACCTGTATCACCGGATTGTCTTAGTCTAACAGCTTCGTCAGCAAACGCAACACCCAAAAGATTAACACCGATCTTACGAAATGCTCTCGAAACTTCTAAAGAGCCATGTCCATAGGCATCAGCTTTGATCACAGGCATAATTTCTGAACCCTGGGCAGTATTTTTCATCTGATTATAATTATGAATAAGGTTGGCAAGATTTATCTCAGCTGTTGTCGAACGCATACTTTTTTTTCTGAAAAATGTAAAAAAAATGTAAATTAATTTTTAAAAATGACGATTATTATTATTGTATGTTGAATTAATACACTACAACTTATATTATGGTATAATTTTTTCTTATCATAATGTTATGTTTTTAATTAGTTAATATTTAATGTCAGATAATATGTACGATAATAAAATGATGTTTAGAAGTTCAGCAATAGTAATTCAACATGTAATTATTTTATTTTTAATTAGCTTAACAATAATTTCATGCAGCAGTACTGTCAACTGTCCAAAAGTACCATCAGACGGAAATATTTCAAATCCTGTTAATACTGATGACAGCGAAATTTCGCCATTTATTTATGACAAAGAAATTTATTATACTTCAAACAAGCATAATACCGAACGGTTTATTGTATTTGCTGGAACAATCTCCTTAGACAGTATAATAAATATTCAACCAATGTTTAATTCAGGATTCAGTGAATTTAATAATCCAGGATTAGTAAAGTTGTACAGAAATATTCAATTGAATAGAACATTTGCATATTTTGCTGCCATTTCAAACAGTGGTGCAAATTCAAACAGTGATATTTATTATATGTTCAAAAACAGTCAGGATAAATGGTCGGACCCAATCGCTATTAGTGTTATAAATACAGAGTTCTTTGAAAGTTATCCTTGTGTTAGTCCGGATGGAACTACACTTGTATTCGCATCAGACAGACCGAATGGAATTGGTGGAATAGATTTATACAAAAGCACTATTGACATTGATGGTGAGTGGTCGGAGCCGATACTATTGACCGAATCTGTGAACACATCAGGCGACGAAATTTCGCCTTTCATAAATTTTGATAATAGCCTCGTTTTTTCATCCAAAAGTGAAGAAAACAGGAAATATGATATTTATTCAGCTTTGGATAACGGAAGTGGACAATGGGTAAATAAGCGTGCACTCCCCCACCCAATTAACTCTGATTATGATGATATTACACCTGCTATATTTGATAATAACCTATATTTAGCATCTAATCGCCCGGGTGGTTGTGGCAATTATGATATTTATAAGTTCAAATATTGCGGTGATGTTTTTTTGGATGGCTCAATTGAAGGAGAAAATCCGGATTTCCCTCTCGAAGGTAAACTATATTTATTCAATTCAGATAAAGAGTTACTCAATGTTTATGAAATTAATGAACAAGGGAAATTCAGGATACCGCTAGAACCATCTAATTTGTATTATCTTCAGTATTTTAACTCATGTATTCCAAATTATATACCTGAGCAACAGATAGTAGCTCCTTGCTCCGACACTAATATAGTTGTAATTTACATCAATTTTATTATTCCAGAAACTAAGAAAAGTTTTGATTTTGCCAATTACAAAGTACCATTTTTTGTTTCAGGGTATTATCATCCTAACACTACAAAATCACTAGAAAGTTTAAGACTAAAATTTGCTTATAACTTACTAGGAAATAATCCGGCAACAAAATATATTGAAAAACCCGGCAATGAATACGATGACTATGCAATCATTGTAGAGAATGCACTTGATGAAACTATTAATCACATCATCAAAATACTAGAAACATCAAATGATGAATGTATAAAGAATAATAAAAAATTTAAAATTAAAATTACAGGATACTCAGACCCCAGAATTTTATCAGAATTTTCAAAATTCACGGATGAAAGTATTAACGATAAATCTTTAGGTTTTTCTATCGAAAAAGATGAGTCTGTTGATAATGTAAAATTATCCAGAATGCGGGCGTATTTTACAGCAAAATATATCAAAACCTCAATTATGAATAAAATCAGTCCGAAGGAATTTGGAAAGATTCAATGGGAAATTGAAGGATTGGGTATTGATGAATCAGAAAAACCAAACGAACAAAAACGCAGAGTTAATATTGAAATTGGTCTCTCTGAATAAAGATGCATTATTTTTTATTATTAAGAAAAACATAATAATTCAACTCTTCTAATAGGTTATTCAACAATGAATGGCTTTTTTTATACGTCTATTCATTCTAAATTCATTTATTTCATAAAAAACATTCTCACAAATGAGTAAAATTCAAAAAAGAATAGTAATATGGTCTTTATTAGTATTGATCATAGTGGTCCTTATTCTAAATAAATTTTTGTTTAATCAAAATGAAGCAGTCACTCCAGAAATTGCCCTAAAAGGTAAATTAGGGCTTAAAGAAGTTCCTGTGAACGCAATTTTGGCTAGAATCAGCGACGTTAATAAGTCAGTTTTCTCTAATGGCACATTGTTAGCTGACGAGTCAGTGGAGCTTCGCCCTGAAATCTCAGGGAAAATCATTTCAATTAATTTTATCGAATCAGGTAGAGTCAGGAAAGGAGATCTATTAGTCAAATTAAATGACCATGATTTAATCCCACAGCTTAAAAAGGCAGAAACAAGACTTAAACTTCTTGAACTAACTGAACAGCGACAGAAACTGCTTTTAGATAAGCAGGGTATCAGTAAACAGGATTACGACATTTCTCTTGCTGAACTTACCGGGCAACGAGCTGAGCTCGACTATATAAAAGCTATGATCGAAAAAACCGAAATTCGTGCTCCTTTTGATGGAGTTGTAGGTTTGCGTAACATAAGTGAAGGTGCATATATTACACCGGCAAATGTTATTACCACATTACAAAAGAACGAATTTTTGAAAATTGATTTTTCTGTACCACAAAAATTTTCTAATGAAATAAAAAAATCAAAGTATTTAAATTTCAGAGTACCACCTGATACAACCCTATATACTATAAGCATTCTTGGAATTGAACCTAAGGTTGATGAGATGACTCGTACAATTAAGGTGAGGGGTAAATTCAATAACAGCTCATACAAATTGTTACCAGGTTCGTATGCAGAAGTGTATTTAGAAACCGAGTCAAACAATAATACTTTTATGATCCCAAGTATCGCATTAATTCCAGACTTAGAGTCCGAGTTTGTTTATATTTATTCACAAGGCAAAGCAACTAAACGCAACGTTAAAACCGGATTTAGAAATGTGGATATGATTGAGATAGTAAGCGGATTGAATGTTGGTGATACATTGATAACATCTGGAATAATGCAATTACGTCCAGGGATACCTGTAATACTCAAGAAAATCGAAGGTTAGCAAATTATGAGTTTATCCTCACTAAGTATTAAGCGACCGGTTTTAGCAACAGTTTTTTCAATTACTATAGTATTATTCGGAATAATTGGGTTTACATTTCTTGGTGTTCGAGAGTATCCAAGTGTTGACCCTCCAATAATTACTGTATCAACTACTTATATTGGTGCTAATGCTGATGTAATGGAAACACAGATTACCGAGCCTCTCGAAAGTTCCATCAATGGAATTGCAGGTATCAGATCACTGAAATCTGTTAGTCGCGACGGAAGAAGCACAATTACAGTAGAGTTCAACATAGATATTGACCTTGAAGATGCAGCAAATGATGTAAGAGACAGAGTATCCAGAGCTCAAAGATCTCTACCTCCTGATTGCGAGCCACCTGTAGTAACCAAGGCTGACGCAAATTCGAGCCCTATTCTTGCCATCAACGTCAAGAGTGACAGCAGAAGTTTACTCGAAATTACTGAAATTTCCGAAAATGTATTCAAGGAAAAGTTACAAACAATTGATGGTGTATCCGAAGTAAATATTTGGGGTTCGAAGAGATATTCCATGCGAATGTGGATGGACCCACGCAAGTTGGCACTTTACGGCCTCACCCCTATTGATATCAAAAATGCTCTTAACAGAGAAAACATTGAATTGCCAAGCGGTCGTATCGAAGGAAGAAGTACAGAATTGTCAGTAAGGACTTTAGGAAGATTATATTCTACTGAAGACTTTAATAATTTAATCATTAAGGACAACGGAATAAGTATAGTAAGATTCAAAGATATTGGATATGCTGAATTATTCCCCGAGAATGAGAGAACACTTCTGAAAAGAGACGGTGAAGCAATGGTAAATGTAGTTATAATTCCACAGCCGGGTGCTAACTATATTAATATTGTTGATGAATGTTACAAAAGATTAAATGAACTCGAGAAAGATTTACCTGATGATATTGAAACACTCATGGGATTTGATTCTACTGAGTTTATACGTGATTCAATCTATGAAGTTCAGGAAACTATCATCACAGCATTTATATTGGTAATAGTAATTATATTTCTATTTCTGAGAGATTGGAGGACCACAGTAATCCCTGTAATTGTAATTCCTATCTCACTTATTGGTGCATTTTTCATTATGTATCTTTTCAACTATTCCATTAATGTTCTTACATTACTAGGAATTGTGCTTGCGATTGGTCTTGTAGTTGATGATGCTATTGTTGTTCTGGAAAATATATACAAGAAAATTGAAATGGGAATGAAACCCATTGATGCCGGAATATCCGGATCAGCTGAGATTTTCTTTGCGGTTATTGCTACTACTGTAGCACTTGCTGCAGTATTTTTACCAATAATGTTTCTTGAAGGAATTACTGGAAGATTGTTCAGAGAGTTTGGGGTTGTCATTGCCGGAGCTGTGATTATATCTTCCTTTGTTGCCCTTACTCTTACACCAATGTTGTCAACAAAACTTTTGAAACGACGTGAAAAGCATAATTTTTTCTACAACTTAACCGAACCTTTTTTCGAATGGCTTTCAAATGCTTATCGCAATTCACTTGAATCCTTTATGAATTACAGATGGGTATCATTCATCATTATTGGAATTATAGGTTTTGTAATTTATTTACTTGGGAAAAATATACCTTCTGAGTTAGCTCCAATGGAAGACAGAGGTGAGCTGAGAGTAGTCATTACAGGTGCAGAAGGCAGCACATTTGAGTATATGGAGAATTATATCAACCTGTTGGTTGACTCAATTGAAACGAATTTACCT
This sequence comes from bacterium, assembly GCA_024711295.1. Lineage (GTDB taxonomy): Bacteria > Bacteroidota > Ignavibacteria > Kapaibacteriales > UBA2268 > JANJTB01. Next base: position 88,945 of record JANJTB010000029.1, read on the forward strand.
GAAAAAGAATCACTGATTTCAATTACCTCACCTGGTTTTGGTGCTTCGAGTTCGGTCAATAGTGGATTCATCAGAATTAAATTAGTTAGTCCGGAGCTGCGTAAAGCTTCGCAGATGGAAGTTGCTGAAAGACTTACCGGTGTAGTATCCAAGTTCAACGATGCACGATCATTTATTGTGCAGGAGCAGTCAATCGGCTCATCAAGAGGGGGACTTCCGGTTCAGTTTGTAATTCAGGCACAGAATTTTGAAAAATTAAAGAAAGTCGTACCCAAATTTATGGAAGAGTGTGCTAAAGAGCCGACTTTTCTTCTTGCTGATGTAAATTTGAAATTCAACAAACCTGAAATAGTTGTAGAAATTAACCGCGACAAAGCTAGAGACTTGGGTGTATCTACATCAGATATTGCTCTGACTCTACAATCAGCATTCTCCGGGCAAAGGTTTGACTATTTTATTATGAATGGTAAACAATATCAGGTAATCGGACAGTTGAAAAGAGACAACAGATCAACACCTACCGATCTGACCGACCTCTACGTTCGAAATAACCGAAACGAACTCATACAACTTGATAATTTGATACGATTAAACGAGACAAGCTCTCCACCTCAATTATTTAGGTTTAACAGATTTTCGTCTGCTACGGTATCTGCAAGTTTAGCGCCGGGCAAAACTATTGGTGATGGTATTGCAGCTATGAACAAGATTGCCGACAATGTGCTTGATGATACATTCCTGACTGCACTCGACGGTCCGTCTAAAGATTTCACGGAATCATCATCTTCGCTGGTATTTACATTTATTTTGGCTCTAATTCTTATTTATCTTGTTTTAGCTGCACAGTTCGAAAGTTTCAGAGATCCGTTCATAATTATGTTCACAGTACCATTAGCATTGGCAGGAGCTGTGATTACAATAGCTTTTTACAACGAAACACTCAATATTTTCAGCCAGATTGGTATTATAATGTTGATAGGTTTGGTTACGAAAAATGGTATTCTTATTGTAGAATTTGCTAATCAACAAAAATCTATGGGATTAGATGTAATCAGTGCTGTTAAAGAGGCCTCTGTGCTTAGATTAAGGCCAATTTTGATGACATCTTTATCTACAATATTAGGAACACTGCCTATTGCATTGGCAGTTGGTGCAGGAGCAGGTTCGCGCCGTTCTATGGGATTAGCGGTCATCGGTGGTCTGATCTTCTCTACTTTGCTTACTTTGTTCGTAATACCCGCTGTATATTCTTATTTTTCGGATAAAACTAAATCTGTTTCGAATGTTACAGAAAATCTAATTGTTGACCAAAACACAGATAATCAGGTTGAAACAGCATGAAAATTTCATTAAGATTTGTCATAATATTTTTATTCTTGATTAACGTAAAATTGTTTTCTCAGGATGATATGACTTTGCAAAAAGCAGTAAAAATAGCCCTTGAGAATAACTATACTATTCAAATTGCTGAAAACGAATCAAAGTTGTCAGCAATAAACTACTCTTATGGATTATACAACTTATTGCCACAAATTGACTTGACCGGACGTTACAATAATTCTACACAGAATGTTCAACAGGAGTTTTTAGATGGACGTTTTCTCGAAAGGGATGGTGCTAAGTCAAGTGCTTACGAAGGTACTTTAGGTCTGAATTGGACAATATTTGACGGTTTGCAAATGTTCATCAACTACAACAAGCTCGGTGAGCTGAAAGGTATCGGTGAGCTAAAGTTGAAATCTCAGGTTGAAACCACTGTAAGAGATGTCTCGATAGCATTCTATAATTTGCTGCGACTAAAAGAGAATCTGACAATTGTCAGCAAAAATTTAGAAATTTCGAGAGAAAGGTTTAAGTACGTACAAGACAGATTTGATGTTGGTGTGGCTCCAAAGGGTGAATTACTTCAGGCAAATATTGACCTGAATGCTGATGTATCTGATTCCATTGATAAGCAAATGAGTTACGACAATGCATTAGTTGAATTCGAAAGATTGATAAACCTGAAATCAGATGCAAAGTTTGAGATTGTCGGCAAATTTGATGTTACAAATAATTATTCTGTGGATAGTGAATTATCAAAAGTGAACTCAAATACTGATGTCATGATAACAGATAAAATGATTGGTTTGAGTGAGTATGATATTGAATCATTCAAGGCAGACTACTATCCCAGACTGTCACTTTACGGGAATCTAAATTATAACAGGCAGGAGTCTGAGGCAGGATTCCTGAGGAGTAATACCAGTAATGGACTTAACTACGGCGTTAATCTATCGTTTAGTTTATTCGACGGAATGCGGACCTCCGCACTCATCGAAAATGCTAAGGTCAATAAAATGACTGCCGAATTAATGATGAAAGACTTGGTAGAGCAGATAAAAAGAGCAATCATAATCACCTGCAACAACTTTAATACATACAAAGAATTGAGTGCTTTTGAGATACAAAATACCAGATCTTCGGAAGAAAATATTGATTTGGCACTCGAAAGTCTTAAGCTCGGATTGATGTCACCGATTGAATTCAGAGAAATCCAGCGACAAAATTTAAATGCTCAGTTAAGATTACTAAATACCAATTATAACATAAAAATAAACGAAATTGAACTTGAAAGACTCACTGGAAGCATCATCAAAAATTAACAAATATTTGGCTGTTAGCAAAAATAGTGTTATTTTTGAGGGCTTCCTTAGCTCAGTTGGCCAGAGCAAATGACTCTTAATCATTGGGTCGCGGGTTCGAATCCCGCAGGGAGCACAAAAAGAATCTTTAAGTCATTAAAGCACAATCACATAGATTGTGCTTTTTTTATTAGGTAAGGTACAGGGGAAGAAAATCTATCTTGTATTTAGTTGAGATATTAAAACAGCATTATGAAATTTAATGATTATTTGTCATTGCTTATACAAATTAAGTTGAATAAAAAAAATAAAATCATTTAATACATCCTTAAAATCACAATAAATCTTTTTGTTGGGAATAAGATATTATGATTTTCTATAAATATTTTTCAACTTTAACAATTAGATAAACCCAGGTATCTAATTTTCTTCTTCATTTGTTGTTCTTTAATTCTCCAATGATACTTTGAGATTTAGATTTTGAATAAACTGAATTTAAAACGAAATTCTTAAGTATTATCTTTTATCAATCATACTTTGAGATTTATAATTGCTTTTTAGTAATTTGCGTGCTGTATTGCTTAGATTAAATTAAATGAGATTTCAATCACTTCTTTACTTTCTCAACAATGATTGACATTTTACCTCAGAAGTAATAAACAATTTGCTTAATTTTTTGTTAAATCTCCAACTGATTTTAAGTCCCATAAATACGACAATTTCAAAAACAAAAAAGTGAAGGTCATTAGTTAATTGAAATATCTTATTTCTTGTACAACATATAAGATAGAAGCATAAACCATATAGTTAAGACTAACATGATTTACACATTTCCAAAGTAAAATTCGAGAACTTAGTTTTTTAATGATCTGTTTTAGAAAGCAATTAGAATTAGATTATTATTCAATGATTACTGAAATTCTTTGTGTTTTTATGCTTTTTTATAATCACATCTCCAAAAAGCTTTAATCTCTTTATTAAATTATATTAAGCATAAAACACTTAAACAAAACTTAATAGTTTTGTTATTGGTTTTACTCTCTATAACTCCTAAACATTACATTTAGGTGAATTTAGTTCAAGTTTTTTTTTCAACATTTACCTATATCAATTAGCATTTTCCAAAATTTTATTGTATAGTTATAATCTGAAGCTGGAATGTATTTATAATATGGAATGCTGCAAAAAAAAAATTCAAAAAAAGATAAGAATTCAAGATATAAATACATGCTATAAATTTTTTTTTTAATTTTCTCTAAGAATTGTTACCTTTGTAAATAATAATGAACAAATATTTTTAGCGAGATTAAAATGGCATTAAACAAAATGTTGAAGGTAATTTTTATTATAATTTTAACAATTATAATAAATCCCACCGTTGAGAACTCCCTTAGGTGCAATACTTTAAAGTCATTAATTAACATAAAGGACATTAATTACGATTGTGTACCGGATACACTAATCGGAACATTTGAAAATTCAACCCTAAAGTTAAACTATATTTTATGGGGAATTGATTCCACAATACAAGCTTTTCCCAAGGACTATAATTGGGTAGATACAACTTTTATTCATTATCCAGAATGGATGAATATAAGGTCTTATATTAATATTTCTTCATTTAATATTGATACAATACCAGATATTATGATTCTTATAAAAGGTAAAATCGAAATTGATAGTAATTTAGTAGACACAAGTTTAAAAGTTATTATATATGGTCAGTATGGTTTCGATTCCGTTTCATCTATAACACTAACGAACATAAATTATCCTGTACAAGATATTCCATTTAAATCTAAATATGTTATATCAAATCAGGACTTAAGTAACTGTCAAATTAGAGAATATGATTTTACGAAAGTCTCTGATTTTACCAAATCAATAACTAATTACCCACCACCAATATTCAAAAACAACAACGCCAAGAGTTATGACACAACTAATGTAGTTTTACTTTACCCAAATCCAAGTCAGAATTCAATTGTGGTAAAAACGGAAAATTTTGATTATGGAAGATATTTTATTGATATTGTCACAGTAAATGGAGAATTTATGTTACAAAAAATTATAAATATAAAAAGTAAATCCGATGAACATTTCATTAATGTATCTAAGTTAACAAATGGCGCATATTATTTTGTTATTTCTAATAATAACAAAATTATTAAGACAGTTAAATTTATAAAAAATATTTAACAATTTAAATGGATTAAAATAATGAAAAAAATCTTATACTTAGTTATTATTGTATTGTTATGCAACCATCTTGTTTATTCTCAATTTTCAGCAGATGTTGATGGGAAAGTGAATATTTCACCAGTTAATGGTAATATGCAATATGTGTATCCAATATCTAACACCACAATTGATGGTTATCCCCTTAAAGTTGATATGATTTATAATAGCAATGTAACATTTGTAGCTTTTGATAAACATATTAATTGGTTTGATTCAACAACAAACTCAAAAAAAGATGCTTGGAAAAAATTATCTATTTCAATGCCAGTATGGATTCTTGGGGTTAATGGGTTTGCTGTTCAAGTTTTATATGATGTATCTGCATTTCACTCTACTGCAGCATTAGATTGTAATCCTTTAAATGATTATAAAGATGGCAATATTCCTTATAATCTCAAAAATTATGATTCATCGCCCTATATTGAAAATGAAGAATTCTATAATACCAATATCAATTGGTTGATTGAAGGATACGATTATTGTAATGCCTTAGATTTACCTGATAATAATAATTTTCAGGACGTTATAAAAATTTTAAGAAGCGACGGTTCCGTTTTAGAATTGCGTAATAGTATTGTTAACTATTCTTATGATTACAAATATGACAGTTTATACACAGGATTGTATTACGAAAATTCAATTAATACAAATGGATTTGCTATTGTCGAATTTGATACAACAAATAATTGGCCTATATACATTAGACGAAAAATATTTAATGAAGACATATCATTTGAATATATTAAACCCAGAATTTTAAAGTATTATAATGGTGATGGCCTTGAGTATGTATTCAGAGAGTATGTGAATCCTTATGGTAATAGAGAAGATTTTTACTTTTATGAAGGGAAGAGAAATCCAAATTTTTATCCAAATTATTATCCACCAAATTATAAAAAATTGCCAAAACCAACTATATTTTATCTTGAAGAAATTAATTCATCTATGGTTAATATAACTTCATTTGAAAGGTTATACCATAATCATACAAATAATGATTCCACAAATGTTGAAATTTATAGAGGAAGATCCCCGATAAAAGAGTTTGCAAATCATACAATTAATTTTTCTAACAGTGAATTTACAATTACAACATTTGGTAGGATATATACTTTTAAAACTGATTTTTATAGAACATTTAATTTAGATGAATCTCTACTAAATCCTAATGAAAATTACTCAAAGAATGTTGAATCCTTTCAGTGGCTTTTGAATAATACAAAGCTATTTTCTCGTGAGCCATATTTGAATAAAATGATTGAGTACCGAGTACCAATAGAAGATGATTTAAAAATATCGGATTCAACATATTCAGCAGATAGACAATATCCCGGTTTTTCTGAGGCTTCTTTAGGATTTTATATGATAAGCAAGATCATTGACCCAATGAATAGAGAAACAAGCTTTCAATATGGTACTAAAATCTTTTCTTTTGAAACTCAACAGTTTAATTTTGGACTAAATGATGATTTTAATAATAGTGATTTTTATAGACCATTTATAAGTGAGATTAAGAATCCCAATGAATTATTTAGATTTGAATACTGTACTGATTCCAGTTATGAAATTACTGAAAACTCGATGGCAGACGGATTAATTGATTATGATGCATTTACAAGTGTAAAGAAATTTCAAATTTTTGATTATAAAGGTACTCAATCACAACCTGAAATATTGTTTACAAAAAATTATTCTTTCGAAAATGAAAACTCAAATTTATATTTTAGAATTGTTCAAATTGAATCTATTGATCATTTAAAAGATATTAGTAGTATTGACAGCATCTTTTATAAAAATGAAAAAGTACAACCTTTAAGAAAAAATTTTAATCAGCCATATAAAACTCCAGATCTTGACTTTACTTATGCTTGCATAACGAAAACAATCAGAGGTAATTTTCAGTATTTGAAAGAGGTTGAATATAAGAATATAGCGAATCTTGATGAAAATAATGATACTACACAAGGATATTATTTTTTCCCATATAAAGAACGTACATTATTTAAACAAAGTTCAGTAGGTAATTGGTTTGTGTTGAGCAGTTCAAAATTCGAATATGAGTTTCAAAAGGTTGAGAATTATTTAATGTCTAACTTTACAGCTAACAAAAAACCTTCAACTTGGTATAGTATGAGAGAAGCTTATGGGTGGTTGCCATCAAAAATTACTACATTAATTTTCCAACCAAATACATGGACATTTGACAATGACAGCATACTTTATAAAGATATCATAACTTTTAGGCATTTACCAATTGAAGTTAACAAAAGTATTAGTAAATCAATGGATGTTTGGAATAGAAAGCTATCACTTGAAAGCATTTCTCAAAATCAATATAATGAACCAAATTCTCTCAATCCTAACATATATGAAACAGTTATTCAAAACTACATTGGGAATATTCCACCAATTTACAATTTGATTGAAAGACAAGAAGTTACAAACAAGACTGGGACAATTCTTACAGGTAAGATCAACGAATATAATATCAATAGCTCATTTGGTCCGAATGCCCCAACATCCCGTAGGGGTGCTCTTTTAAATGATAAAATTATTGGTTTTGGCGGAGTTGAAAAGGAGAATATGACATACTCATATAAAAATGGTGGTGGATGGTACCGAAACTTTTTATCCGGAACTTCAATTAATGGTATTGAAAATAAAATGTATTACGATTATGAAGATATACCAGGTTTCTCAAATAATAATCCCGAAGGTAAAATTCTTTTAAATAATGAAGATATCGAAACTCACAGATTTACAAAACTTTTTAATCAATTTGAAGCTCCAGTTGCATTTCAGAAGAATATTCGAAAAAGAGTACCTTCAGACTTAGGATCTTCTAACATTATAGATAAAATTGATACATTATTTAGTTTTATACAAAGAGGTTATTATGGTCAGATAACCGGTAAGACAAACTATAATAATTGGTTTTATAAAACTGAATATGATAAAAATGGTAGAGTTTTATTCGAATGGGAACCTTATGATTTTCCACAAAGTCCTTTTGAAGTAAACGGAACCGATTATGTTAATGATTGTATTCCTTTTTATGAGTCTGAAACAAGGATTACAAAAACAAATTATGTTTCGACTACTAATAGTATAAATATTGTTGACAAATTAACAAGTTTATCAACTGACAATTTCAATCTTGAAATTGGAACAAAAAATAGTAGTAAAACTATAAGAGATTTACCTGATACTTTAGTTGGAAACCAAGTAATCAATAAGATTGAAAAAAATATAAACTTGATTTATATGCCTAATATTAATGATCCTTTGCATAATGGAGGTAATGTAACTAAACTTGAACTCAGGTTAACAATATTTGAAGCAAGTAATCAGTGTATGCCTATTCATCTGGTAATCCCAGAAATTAATCTTGAAAAAATTATTATGCTTGACTGTGATGTTCTTTCTTTAGATTCTAATTATTGCAATATTGAAGCTGGAAGTTACAACAAACCAGAAGCAATAATTGACTTAACAGATGCTATACCTTTTTTCCAAAGCTTGACCCCAGACATACCCTATACATTAAATCTTTATACATCATCAAGTGATGGCACAATCAGAATTGCAAATTTATATGAAGAATTTAGCCCTTGCTTAAATGTAACTACTAATAAATGGCGTAAAATTTACAACGACTTTACTCATAAATTTGTTTATGATGATGTTAACAGAACGATTAAATCATATTCTAAAATTGATGATGGAATTATTAATGAGCTGAATGCTGTACCTGGTGTTTTCCCTCATTCATATAATAAGAATTATTCATCTACTATAAATCTGGATGGACGTTATACTGGTATAATAAACTACTATAAAGCATTCAATATGAATTATAAAACAGATTACCTGATTGGTGATCCTGAAAATCCAGCCAGAATAGATATTGTAACCAGAACTTATACTGATGAATATGATGAATATTATCAACTAACTGGTAATAAAGTGCTTCAAATTATTGACCAATTAGGATTTGAAATTAATACCCGGTTTAAAAGTAACGGTGAAATTGACTACATTACTAATTGTGATTTTACCAAAAAAAGTTTTGGAAGTTATTTTATAGATTCAGATAATACTTCGTACCCTCAAGAAGATTATTATGGTTTTTGCAGGATAGAAAATTCTTACAATGAAGAAGATCAGAATGTAATAAGTTATTATGATGCCTTGGGGCAGTTGCGACAAGTCAAGAATCCTCTTGGTTCTACTAAATATGAATATGACGAAAGAGGAAATTTGATTAAAGTTATTAATCCCAAAAATCAAGAAACTACTTATGAATATGATGAATTTGGTAATCTAAAAAAATCTAATCAAATTGATCTTGGCCAGACAAAATATAAATATGATGGTTTAGGTAACCTAAGATTTAAACAAGATTCAGATCAGTTATCACAAAATAAGTTATCATTTTTTGAATATGATGATTTGGGCAGAACAACCATTGTTGGTGAAGCAAAAATCAATTCTTCCTTTGATTTTTATAGTGATTTACGTGGTGATATTTTACAAATATCTAATTTTAGTAATAGTCTGCTTAGTTCAAATCACACATTGTTTTTAGAAGATAATGATGTTATGAATAGAGTAAATTCTATCATACCAAAAACCAATAATTTTGATGATTATTACAATAAGTTCTTATATAGAAATAATAGTAATATGCTAAGTTTAAATTTTCACGATTCATCAGCAATCAAACTTGATAATTATCAGGGTTCACAAATTATGAGTTTAGTAGGAGTAAATTTTGATGATGATGAAATACTCGCAAGTATTAGTGAATTCGAAGATATCTCATTATTCCCTGAATTTGTGAAAGTTGCTACATGGTATGACGATTTTCCAATGCGACAAGGTCCTATTTGGAGCTTTTTACCACCTAAAGAAATTTGGGAAAATTTATCTCCACGACAAGAATTGCAGAATCTGAAAGGTCAATCCTCGGTTATTGCTTACAAAGAAAACCCATCTGACCCTTTTAATTATGTAGTTATGACCTATGATGCACGTGGCAGAATTGAAGCTATTATGAGATGGACAGAAAACATTGGCTTTGATATGGTTCACTATACTTACAATTCAATGAATCGAATATTGAAGGTAACAGCAATTGATATGAATAAACAGTATAATGTATGGAATGAGTATGACGGTAACGGTCGTCTTTCGAAAGTTACTACTTTAGAGGGTTCCCAAGGCACCGGACTATACAAAAACAACACTTTTCAGTTTCCTGAATTAATCGAAATGCCCGATGACCACGATATTGAATTTGAATACAATAAACGGAACTCGGTAGTGAAGGTGATTTATCCTAAATTAGGTGATGGTTACGAAAAAAATATCATTTATAATCCTCGTGGGTGGGTTGATTCTTTGTACGTAAAAAAAATCAATTCTATTGAAATTTTCAGACAAGCATTTACCAGAAACAAAATTGGAAATATCGCTAATCAGGTTTCAAATCATGTTGGCGAAAATCAGAGAATCCAAAATTACACTTATGATGCGGTTAATCGTCTTACTAACTGGTCAACCCTGGCGGGCGACAATGAATCTTATCAGTATGATATTATCGGAAACAGAACAGTAAAAACCGTAAATACAAATGAAATTCATACATATAGCTATAATACCGGCAACTACCTGACTGGTATTTCTTACACCGCAAATAATGACGATTTTACTACAAATTATACATACACCCCCACAGGACAAATATTTCAGAAAATAAAGACAAGGAATACTACATTTACTGTTACGAGCGATTCATATTCATACAACCGTAGCGGTCAGTTGATAAAATATACTAAGGATAATCTTGGTACTTATGGCAGTTCTTATAACGATAGTTTAGACCAAATGAATCCCACACTTGATGCATCGAAATGGATTTGGGGCTACAAATATAACTATGCTGGGCAGCGAGAGCAAAAGCGACTATTGAAAAGTCCGCATGGAGATGACGGTACCGAACAACAAAGTTTTGCTCATAACTGGGAATATTATATGAATGGTGCTTTTGGTGAGGAATTGATACAATATTCCGGCTTTCAGACAGTCAAGGAAAGTGATGGGGACATAGGTCGGCGTGTGTATTTATCGGTGAATAAATTTAATGCAACGAGCGACTTACACATCCGACGTGATGGCAAAAAAGAAGTTTACTTTACAGATAACAACGGAAATGTTCGTGTTGTGATAGACAGTAACAACATTATTAAAAAATACGACTACAAGCCCTTTGGTGAGCTGTACTGGTCAAGTGACGGCTCTCACCTGCGTGAAGGTCTGGAGGGCAGTATTTTCGACCCCGAATCCGAACTGCAAATGATGGGTGTAAGGATGTACGACACCGAGACCGGCAGATTTACCACCCCTGACCTGCTCTGGGCTGCCTTTCCGTCACATACTCCTTACCAATATGCTTACAACTCACCATTGATATGGAGTGACCCCAGCGGCTTAGCACCGGAGAAAGAAAGGGATAGAGAGAGGTTGTTGAATATTGAGTTAGATTGGGAAGGAGTTTACAACGTTTGGAATGAAATACAATATGAGAATGGTAGAGTGGCACAGTTAATGTTAAAAAACGCTGACGGCAGTGAAATGTATATTGGAGATACTAAAGGTGCTAGAATTGGAGCAACAGGTGGTGTGAACTTTTCTGTTAATGATAAGTCAATTACAACTAAAAACAATGAGGGATTATATGTAACAACATGGATTATGAATTTCCACATACCAACATCAAAAGGATATTTAGTTATTGAATCAAACCCTATAAGTGATACAGAACTGAAATCGAATGGCTTAAATATTTTGAAGTTGGCTAATGATACTGTAGATGCATTTAATATGATCTTATCAGCAGACCCAACATTGTTTGATTCTATGCATGGTACAAATATAACAATTAGTTTTCAAAGTGGTTTATCAATTCAAAAATATTACAATGATCGCAAAAGTAAAGATCAACCATTTGTTACTGGAATGCTTGCTGGACTTAGAACTGGTACAAGAAGTAATTCAACAGTAATGATAGCTTTGGAATTATACTTATATGGTGGGCATGACTTATTAACATTTGCAACTGACTATAATATTAACTTAAAGTTAACCTTATGGGAGGTTATAGCACATGAGTTCACACATCAAAAACATTATTTAGCAATACCTGATTATCATACTTATGACCATTTCGGTAGGGAAAATATGGTAATTGATGAATTAAATACATTACGCTCATATCATAATAATTTTTTTGGATGGCCATATTATCAGGAAAAAAAGAAATGGAAATGATAAGGATATATAAAA
>JANJTB010000031.1 GCA_024711295.1 bacterium
TTCATAAATATTTGTAAATAATGTAACTTAACAATATGCAAATGTAAGCATATCAGCTACTTATAACAATTAACCCATTTTAAAACAATTTAAAAACTATATTGATAATATTTTGGGGGTGCGATTGAGGGGAGAAGTGTGAAATTTTAGAATATCAATTAATTATAACTGGTCAAAAAAAACTGTAAGTTAATTCGAGTAATTCAGTTAATTTTGTGAATGTACTTTTGACAATTTATAATTTTAAAATGAATATAAGAGATTTTGGTTATTACAGAGTTGCTGCCGTTACACCTGAAATGCGGGTGGCTGATGTTGATTTCAATACGAAGTCAATAAGTGAAGTAATTAAGAAGAATTCCGGAGAAATTGAGTTGTTTGTTTTTCCTGAATTGTCACTCACAGGATATACGTGTCAGGACTTGTTTTATCAACGTAAATTGCTTGATGGAGTAATCAGCTCTCTAAATCAAATCAAAGAAATTTCTCTTTTATCAAAATCTACATTGATTGTTGGTGCACCAATTCTATGCGATAACAGATTATTTAATTGTGCTGTGCTTATCAACAATGGCGAATACAAGGGCGTAGTTCCCAAGACACATTTGGCAAACTATGGAGAATACTACGAGAGCAGGTGGTTTGCATCAGAGATTGACAGAATATCAGATGAAATTCAAATAGGTAATGATAAAGTTCCATTCGGAACGGATATAATTTTTGAAGATGTAAATAATAAAAAGTTCCAACTCGGTGTTGAAATATGTGAAGACTTATGGTCGGTTATACCGCCAAGTTGCAGTCTGGCATTATCAGGTGCCACAGTCATTGCAAACCTATCTGCAAGCAACGAGTATCTTGGTAAATCACAGTACCGAGAGGATAATACAAGTATCCAAAGTGCCCGAACCATATCAGCATATATTTACTCAAGCGCCGGTGTATGGGAATCTGTATCAGATACCGTTTTTTCGGGCTCTTCAATGATATATGAAAATGGAAAACCTTTGGCTGTATCAGCTAAATACTCTTACTCCTCAGTGGTTACTGCTGCGGATATCGACATTGATTTAATTACCGGTGAACGCCAGAAAAACATGACTTTTGCAAGAACAAAAGCCAATAAACATTATAGGGTAATAAGTATAGATATCACTTGCAAAAAGAAGAAAAGTCTGAACAGGAGTTACAGCAAAACTCCGTTTGTTCCGGGTGATAAGTTGTCGCGCCGTAAAGTATGCTCAGAAATAAGCAGTATCCAAATCAATGCACTTAAAAGACGATTATTACATATAAATGCAAGAAATGTTGTATTGGGAGTTTCAGGCGGGTTAGACTCCACTTTAGCCCTATTAGTTTGTTATCAGGCATTTAAGGAATTGAACTATGATACAAAAGGGATCAAAACTATCACTATGCCCGGATTCGGAACTACCTCACGCACAAAGAACAATGCTTCGGGTATAGCCGCTTTGCTCAATACTGATTTCGTTGAAATATCTATTGATGAAAGTATTAAGCAGCATTTCAAAGATATTGGGCATGATATCAGTGATGCAAATGTTGTTTACGAAAATGCTCAGGCGAGGGAGAGGACTCAAATTCTGATGGACCTTGCCAATAAATACAATGCTATTGTAATCGGAACAGGGGATTTATCCGAGTCTGCTTTGGGCTGGTGCACATTTAATGGCGACCACATGTCAATGTATGCAGTAAACTCAGGTGTGCCAAAAACGCTCGTTAAATACTTAATAGAGTGGTACAGAGATGAGTATTTTGTGGGTGAATTATCATTACTTTTGGATGATATAATCAACACACCGATTTCTCCTGAATTATTGCCTAATGATTCTACTGAAATAAACCAGGAAACCGAAAGGATAATCGGACCATACGAGCTTAATGATTTTTTCCTGTATCATTTCATAAGGTTTGGATTTGCACCTGAAAAAATCGCATTTCTGGCTGAGCAGGTATTCAAGGGAGATTTTACTAAAGCAGAAATAAGCAATATTCTTAATAATTTTTATAGAAGATTTTTTGCTAATCAGTTCAAAAGAAATGCAGTTCCGGATGGTCCCAAAGTTGGTTCAGTATCATTATCACCCAGAACGGATTGGAGAATGCCAAGTGAAATTGATACAATATTTAAGATTTGAAAATTATTTTTAAAATATTGAAAATTCAAATCGTTTATAAAGGTTTGTTTATTATATATAATTGAGTAACTATTGTTTTCTGAGCAAAACCCTATAAAAATAGTATTCGCGGACGACCATGAAGTAGTCAGAGCAGGCATCAGAAGGCTTCTTTCTACAGATAAATCTATCAGAATACTTGATGAAGCAAGTAATGGTTCAGATGCTTATGAATTAGTGTTGTATCACAGGCCTGATATAGCTTTGCTGGATATTATGATGCCAAGCAAGACCGGTATAGAAGTTACTAAATTAATCAAGAAGAACTTACCAGATACTTTAGTAGTATTACTGACAGCATTCGAAGATGCTTCTCATATCGAGCTTGCCTTGTCTGCCGGAGCAGATGGTTATCTGACTAAGGAAACACCTGCCAAAGAGCTGTTGGCATCATTGCACTCAGTAATGACAGGTGAGAGAGTATTATCGAAATCTATAGTAATGTTGGTTCAGAATAAATTTATGACAAAAGGAAACCAACATGATGAGCAGATTAAAATAACTAAAAGAGAGCAGGAAATCCTCAATCTGATTGCACAGGGTAAGACCAGCTCTGAGATTGCAGATGCATTGTTTCTATCTGCACGAACAGTAGAGTCACACAGATACAACCTGATGCAAAAGTTAGGTATCAAAAATACTGCAGGATTAATCCGTTTTGCAGTCTTAAATTCTGACTTAGTAAGCTCTGAAGAATAGAAAATCCCTATTTGATATAGCCATACTCTTTAGCAGATGCTTTGATATATTCCATTGTGAATAATGGATATAATTCTATACCATGCTCGCTGAGTTTCTCTCTGCCACCTGACTGTCTGTCAATAACACAAACAGCTTTTTGAACAATACCACCACTTTTTCTGATATCATCAGTACTGATAATTATTTGACCGCCGCTGGTTACAACATCTTCGACCATCAGAATTTTCATACCCTTATAATCAACGCCTTCAGCAAATTTGCACGTACCGTATTCTTTAGCTTTTTTACGGATAAATAAAATTGGTTTGTCTAATTTGACAGACAACAAGGTTGCGATAGGAATTCCACCCATTTCAAGGGCACCCAGTATGTCGAAATCATCATCTATCAATTCCAGCATTTTGTTAGTAATTTGATTAAGCAGATAAGGACTGCTTTCGAACAAATACTTATCAAAATATTCGTTGCTTGTCTGACCTGATCTCAAAAGAAACTCGCCTGTGATATATGCACTTTTATAAATTTCTGCTGCTAATTGATTATTTTCCATTTTTATACCTTATAAATTATTTTGAAAGCATTTCTGAAGGTAATTCAGAATATAAGTAAATTGCTGCTGCTATAATAGCTATACAGCTATTCAAATCTTCTTTTTTTACTTTATCAACAGTATCAGAATGGTTGTGATGATAATAAAAGTACTTACCTGCATCATCAGTGCCAATATTCATTCCGGGGATACCAAGCTTCATCATGGGTCCGATATCAACTCCACCACCACCATTAGTAACGTCAACATTGCCAAACTTTTTGAACAAAGGGTCAAATGTTTTTATGAATTCTAATATCTTTTCAGGACCTGTAAATCTCACGGATTTAGGGGGGAATATACCTGAATCATGTTCAAACATCAAAACATGGTTTTCATCTTTATGCATATCTCTGTAAGTATTGCCACCTCTGACACCATTCTCTTCATTTGTCCATTGAACAATTCTGATTGTACGCTTAGGTTTCAGGCCTATTTTTTTTATCAATCTGACTGCTTCCCAAGTTACAATACATCCACCTGCATTATCATGAGCGCCCGTGCCGGCATCCCAAGAGTCTGTGTGGCCTCCGACTGCAATAATTTCATCAGGATATTCTTCACCTGTAATTTCACCTATTAAATTAAAGGAAGTAGCATCAGGGAGGGTTTCAGCATCTATATTAAGTCTAAGCTTTGGGGTAATTCCATAACTGATTAGTCTTTCCAAAAGCATAGCATCTTCAGGGCTTATGGCAGCGTGAGGTATTTTAATTACTGAATCAGCGTAAGTCATCATTCCTGTATGAACATTCCTTGACACATTTGGGCTAATTGACCTGATAAGTGTTGCTACGGCGCCGTACTTAGCTGCTCTGTGTGCTCCGTGAAAGCGATATTGAACGCCCTTGCCATAGCCTTCGTAGGGGAAATTATAAACTACAATTTTACCTTTAACTTCACCTTTTCTGCTTTCAAGCTCATCAAAAGATTTTACAGTAATTACTTCGGCTTCGATTCCACCTTTAGGAGTGCTAATTGTGCCACCGAGTGCAAATACTGGTATATCTGCATTCCTTGGATAAACTAATTCGCATTTCTCATATTTTCTTACCCAGTGAGGAACTTTTACTGAATCGGCTCTAACGTTAGCAAATCCATCTTTTTTCATTTCATCAAGCATCCAGATCAATGTCTTTTCCAAATTCTCAGAGCCGCTAAGTCTTGGTCCAAACACATCACACATGTAGGATAATCTGTGATAGGGGAGAGTATCATTTTGAGACTCAATGATCATTTTATCAACAATCGAAGAATATATGTTGGCGTTGGCTTGCTCAATTGAAAAAATTGCCTTTAAATCCAGTATCAGAAAAGTTAAAAATAAGTATGCGATTCTTTTACCCATATTTTCCTTATTTAGCAATAATAATAAATTCTGTTCTTCTGTTGCGCGACCTTCCAAATTCTGTGTCATTAAGAGCGATAGGTTTCGACATACCAAATCCCCGATATCTCAGACGTCGTTCATCAATACCCCTTATAATCAAAGCATCATAAACGGCTTTTGCTCTTCTATCTGATAATGACTGATTATATTCAATCGAACCTACATTATCAGTATGTCCTTGAATGTCAAATTTGAGGTTTGGCCAGGTCATCATCAAGTCAACCAACTCATCAAGTATTTGATATGATTCTTCCTTGATAATTGCCTTGTCGAAATCGAAGGTGATTGGACGTACAACTGTATCAGATAATGCCAGCCACCCTGTTGTATCATAAAATCCATCAGCTACAAGCGAATCTAATCTGCCGGGAACATTAATGGCAGCAAAGGCATGGTGATAACCCCAATACTTTGGTGGTAGATAGGATATTTTATAAAAATACCTCAGACTTAAGTAAATATCTTTAAATATTGCAATTAATTGCTCTTTGGTATGAGCTTTGTAATATTTCCCACCTGTATATTGCGAAAGTAAACGTAGATTTTCATCTTTGGAGTATCCAAAAGCTACACAAAATATATGAGCATTGGTAGCATTAGCAAATTTAATCAGTGAGTCAAGGTTTTTTTTGGAATAGTTGTCATCTCCATCTGTAAGAATTACAACTACCTTCGGACTTTCCTTATCTGCATACTTAATTAAATCTATACTGCCATATACAGCATCAAAAACGCCCGAGAATAAGCCAAAACCTGAATTACGGTTCATTCTGTATTGATTAAGTATAAATGTCGTATCCTTGCTTAAAGGGACTTTAACGTCTAATGTACGATTAAATGTTGCTAAAGCAATTTTATCCTGCGGAAATTTCATTGAAACGAATAATTCAGTCCCCTCGAAAATTGCAGATAATAAAGCGTCCATAGATCCGCTGTAATCAACTGTAAGAACTATTTCATAAGCTATGGAATCATCAGCACCATATTCTCTGACTTTAAAACTATCTATTGCTGTATGCCGGATATTATAATTCTTGCCTAATTCTTCACGTACAGAAGTGAAATAGTTTATTGAAGGGTCTTTTTTGTATGGTTCAGCCATGTGAGTTACAAAGTTACCAAGAGAGTCGTAAACCCTTGCAAACAATCTGATTTCTTTGGGATAGTCTTCGGGCTCTAACCTGTAAAGGTCGAAAATCAGTTTATTTACATCTATAGAATCAATTGGTTTGGTATCTGATAAGTAAATCTCTTGTGGGGGCTCTTCATCACCGTACTTAATTCTTTTTTCTTCTTCATAAATTTCTTTTTGCAACTCGAACCCTGTTTTGCGTGGGGTACTGCAACTTGTATAAAAAATCACTGAAATAAACAGAACAAATAATGTTGTTCTAAGTTTGTTTGAATTCATCTTTGGTTACCTATTTTATTTTGACACCCATAATTATCCCATCACCAACGGGAACCATACTCACGAAATATTGAGGATGACTCCTGAAGTATTTGTTAAATCCTGTAATAGATTTTACATCTTCGGGATTCCTCTCCGGAGCAGAAGAGGCAACAAACCCGAAAGCAAAAGCATTATCAGCGGCGAAAATTCCGCCAATTTTTAACATAGGTGTCAATAAATCAAGGTACCTCGCATAATTTGGTTTATCTGCATCAACAAATATGAAATCTAACTCAGTGTCAGGCTTGTAGATATTCAGAAAATCCAAAGCATTACTGTTTTGTACTTCAATAATATCGTCTAATCCTGCTTCTTTAATTTTACGGGTTGCAAACAGAGCATGTTTAAATTCATTTTCAATAGTAATCAAATGGCTGCCTTTTGCTAATGCCCTTGCCATTGTGATTGATGAATAGCCTGCTAAGGTACCTAATTCAAGTACATTTTCAGCATTAATAGTTTTAAGTATGAATTGTAAAAATAAGCCTTGTTCCTGGGATATAGAAATATTGGGAATACCTTCATGTTCAGCTTCAATCAACAGCTGATGAAGGAAATCATCTTCAGATGAAAAGTTCATCTTTAGATATTCATATAACTCATCATTTACTGGTGTTGGTTTTAATGACATAATTTACCTTAGGGTCGAGTTCCTAATCTGACATTTACATTTACACCATGATTTTTAATAAGTGACATTAATTCGGATAAATTTGTAAACGTGCTGTCAAGCTTTGAATTTAGTTCTTTGTCATATAGGATTTTACCAACGAATCCTTGACCGTTTTTAATATCCTCAGTTATCTTATTTACATTGCTTACCAGATTATCTGCATTCTTTACAGCACCATCAATATTATTAAGCAAAGTCTTGGCATCTTTCAACGTAAGGTCAATATCACTTAATATTTTGCCGACCGAAGGTTCATGTTTATCTATTGCTACATTCAATTTTGTAGTCAATGAGCTTAAATTATTGACAGTTTTCTCAAGCTCTGCATAATTTGCATTCACAAATTGATTCAGATCCGCTGATAATGAAGCAATATTTTCAGTGGTTGCTCTAATATCATTTACAACTTTACCATCAGCAAGAAGATTTGTGGCAGCACCTGCGATGGTGTCAATTTTCCTTACCATGCTTACAAGATCGCCTGACACATCACCGAGCAGTGCAACGAGCCCACCTAAATCTGGAGGTGTTTCACCTTTCATGACTTGTTTCAATGAGAATCTTTCCGGAGCAGCACCTGGAGTAATTTCAATTTTTTTGCCACCTGTTATTTCCAGCAAAGTAATCTTGGCAGTTGCATCTGACTTAATGTCATTATAATCATCAAGCAATACTGTAACCAAAACACTTGATTTATCATTTTTGACATTTATTACAGTGCCTCTTTTAACACCATTTACAACTACAGGTTCGGTTACTTGCAAACCACCTGAGTTTGGGAAACGAATTTTCAGAAGCTTATCATCAGATGCTACTTTAAATCCTTTTCCAAGTGAAATTCCTAAAAAAAGTAATGCTAATGCTAAAATTGATACTACGCCAACAATTATTTCTTTGTTTCTCTGATTTTCCATTTATTTTGTTTAGTTAATGTAATTAATAGAGCAAATCATCATTACTCTCGGTATAAGTATAATCCTTGTCTGTATTTCTTATGTTATTTGTAGTAAATTCTGAATCGTAACTATCATCAAAGTAATTTTCATCCTCGCTATCAGGGAAGTTAAGGGATTTGTAATCATCTCCACCATTATCCCTCCCGGCTTTTTTTGCATCAAGCAATAGGATGTTATCAGCTAAGATTTCAACGAAAAATTTTCGGTTATTATTTTTGTCATCATATTTTCTTGTTCGAATTTTACCCTCAACATATACTCTTGTGCCTTTCTTAACAATTTTGCAAACTACATCAGCAAGCCCTCTCCAAGCTACAATGTTGTGCCAATCCGTGTATTCCTGAACATTTCCATCTTTGTCTTTCCAAGTTTCAGATGTCGCTAACCTAAAGGTCGCTACGGGTATTCCACTGGGTGTATGTTTGAGCTCGGGCTCTTTACCTACATTACCTATCAACATTGCTTTGTTGAGTGTTCTTGACATATAAACTCCTGTATCCACATTTTTTTTTAATAACGATTGTTCATCAATAAAAATAGACGTTGTTTTGAATTAAAATTTCAATGTAAACAAAAAAAAATTTTCCTTAAGGGAAAATTTTAATTTATCAAAAATACAAATAATAATTTAAATCTCTGAAAACTCAATCATTCTCTTTGCAATTTCATTAACGATTTCATCTTTTTCGTAATATTTTTCATTGACTCTTTCTTGTATAAGTCTAATTTTTCGAGAATCACCGGATATTTCCAAAGAATCAGCTTTAGATTTTGTTTTTGAATTATCTTCAACTTTCTCATTTTTATCGTTTTTGGAATTTACGCTTTTAGGCTGTAATCCATAAACTTTATCCAGGGTATTGACAACATTTATTTTCATTTCTTAACTCTTGGCGTATAGTAAAACTGATTTTTGTTTTTGGAAAATCTCGAGAGACTTTTTGGTTTCTGACAGTTTTGAATAAATGATTTCTACGTTAGTTTTGTCTGTTTTGTTTATGCTGTCAGTAATCGAAATTATTTTGGTCTTTTCAGATTCTGGCATGTCATAACTTTTGAGATTACCGAAAAAATCGTTGATAGATGAAATATATTCCATTCTCTGATTATAATAAGTCTCAATCGTTGACAACTTAACATCATCAACTTCAGTATTTAAAAGTAAATTGATATCATTAGTAATTTTAAGGATATTATTCAGAATACTAATTACATCATCATACTTTAGCATCAGCCAAAGCTCCTCCTTCGAGCTGACTTGAAATAAGTCTGGCAATTTTGAGCATAAATTCAGGAGGTACTTGTCGTACAACTTCCTTAGTTTCGTTGTCAATCAGCTTCATAACTAATTGATTGGATTCTTTCTCGAATTTAAATTCAGCATTTAATTTGTTTCCTTCCAGAAAGCTGTTAAGCTCTTTGTTTAGCTCATCAATGCTTTCTTGATTGAATTTTTTATCTTTTTGCTCAATTTTTGGTTTAGAATCCGATTTAAGAGCTGATAATTCAGTAGAGCCATTATTTTGTTTTTTGCCAAAATCAATATCTAATTTGGCATCATTTTGCTTATCTAATACTAATTCAGGTAATCCTGTTAATGCGCTTATCATATTAAGCCTCTCGATAATTTAGAATATTTTTTAATTAAGCCAAGCCACTCGACATATCAGCAAAACCACTAAGATATGTACTTTGATTTTGTGCCTGATAAAATAATTTCAAATAGCTTTGGTATTGTTTTTTTAATGAATTAGCTTGTAATTCTACTCTTTCCTCTGTCTCGCTGATTCTTTTATTTGTCGTATCAAGCTGAGTCTGAAGAGAGCTTTTTCTTGTTGCTACAAGTCCTGTACTACCGGCATAAGGAGTAATAACGCTTTCTAATTGTTTTGCAAATCCATTTGCACCAATAAACATATCAGCGACTTTGCTTGGATCTTCAATGAGAGATTTTTTAAATTGTTCGCTGTCAGAAATCACCAAAAAACCACTCTTGTCAAATTTGATACCCAAGTCAGTCAAGTACTTGGTGTCTCCGCTTGATGTATCTCCAAACTTATTTAATGCAATATTCTTCATTGTTTGCACCAGGCCACTAAGCGAAGAGTCGTTCCTTCGGGCGTCACGATTGTTGCTAATGTTAGAAATAACGTCATTAAATGATGTTAAGAGCTCTTTTACAAAATTTTCAACTGAAGAGTTATTGACTGATGTGCTTAATATTACAGGATTTGAACCTGATTCCTGTACTTTAAGCAAGTTAAGTGTAACACCTTCCAAAACATCACTTATAGTGTTTGTTGACCTTGTAATATTGATACCATTAAGTTCGAACTTAGAGTCTAAACCGTCAACATTTGCTGTTTTGTAACCTGCAGTAGTATCTGTTGATGCAACTCTGACAGAATTCGAGGAATTTAAAGCAGTAGGATCTAATCCTAACTTGGTGAGAGCTGTACTTGATGAGAAAACAATTTTGTTCTCAGAGCCTGAGTTCTTCGAAGCTAAGGTTAACCTTCCTGTTGAAGTAGTATCTTTAACAAATGAAGCACTAACATTTATTTCACTGGTACCGTTGATCGCCTGAACAATTTTTTTCATTGCCTGCTCATTGGTTTCAGTTCCATCAAAAGTAACGCTTATTTGCTTTGTACTTGAGCCAACAGTAATGTCGAAAGTTTGAGTTCCGGCAACCTCGCCAAAGGAATCAGCAAGTGAAACTCTGCTGGAAATCAACAAATCGTTTGACGCAAGTTGATTAACTTTCAAAGTACTGCTTGATAATAGAGCTGAACCGGTAGCTGTTGCTGTTACAACCGAACTATCGGTTGATGCAACGGCTTTGGCCTGAAATTTCGACAATGCATCACTTGCTTTGAATTTATCTATTTGACTTATCAATGAATCAAGTCTGGAACGTAAAGTGCCATAAAAGGAATCTCTACTTTGAAGTTGAGTTCTTCTTTCATTTAAAGAGTCAATTTTTGTTTGTTGTGTTTTCCTGTAAGCATCAACAAGCAAATCTAATTGAGTATTACTACCTGTGGCTCCAAAAATTTCATTCATTATAAAAAAGTCCTAAAATTATTTCTCTAAATTAAATGCAACAGCCCAAGATTGTCTCAATTCTTTGATAATAAAGTATGCTTCATCGTATTTTCTTTGCATTATACATCTTTGGCAGTATTCGTAAAGTCTGTAAAGTCTGGTAGCTACTTCTTCAAACTCAAAATTTAGTGATGACATAAGCTCAACTAATACTTTATTCATCTTGGAGGAATCATTTTTTTTGGCACTTACTAAAAACAAATCATACATTTTTAATATAATTTTTTCTTTACTCCACGACAAAACCTCTTGCTCTAGATAAGCAGGAATTTTGCCTTTTTCTCCACCATAAACCTTGCTTGCAGCAAGTTGTTGTGCCATATTTGTCATGTTACTTCCTTAAGTATTCTTTATACATTTAATTATATTATCGTCAGTAATTCAATAATCTTTAGTTTTTTTTTGATTAAATAAACTCAAGCGTCAAATAAAGATATTTAACGCTTGAATTATCTACATCTAATATTAGACTTGACTTGTTACCGGTTACCTGAACAGCTGTAAAAAACTTTGTGGATTTTGATTAGCTTGTGTTAAGGATATCAGGGATGCCTGTTGCAAGAACTGTGATCTAATTAATTCTAATTGCTCTTCAGCAACATCAGCATCTTCAATTCTTGAGATAGCTGCATTGTAGTTTGTAATCTGTGAAGAAAGCAAACTCGCCTGTGATGATAGGCGGGCATCAACACCACCCACATAGGATGCAACTTTATTTACATTGTTGATTGCTGATGACAAGCTTTGCAAAGTGTTTGCTATCCTGCTCTCTGAAAATATCCCCAAAGATACTGTATTTACATCATTGAAATCATCTACCTGCAAACCAACGATACCTGCAAAATTTGTATTTCCATAATTCTGATTATTAATTTTTGTATTGTTTAAATTGAATCCATCATTAAAGAAAATATCATTTTCATCATTCGGGTCAATTGCATTGATGTTAACATCCTCTGAAATATTAAAATCAGAATAATTATTGCCCTTAAGGTTTAGCGAAATGTTAAGCAATTCATTATCAGCTTTAAAACCGATGTTCCAGTCTCCTGAAAAACTTCCATCAAGAAGATTACGACCACCAAATACTGTAGAATCAACTATGGTTTGGATTTGTTGAGTTAGCCTGAAAGCACCTTTAGAAAGTGCAATTTTTTCATCTGTTCCCAATGCACCTGATGCAGCATTTGATGTAAGTTGTTTAATATCATTCAGGAGTAATGAAACATTGTCGAGTGCATCCTGAACAATTGCAGTAACGTTTTTCGCCTCACCAACTGATTTTAGAGCAGATTTAAGAGATGTGTTTCTTGCAGCTAATGATTTTGAAGTTATATAGCCTGCCACATCATCAGCAGCTGAATTTATTCTTTTACCTGTAGATAAGCGAAGCTGCCGCAGAGCAATATTGTCATTAGATGCTTTTAGAGCATTATAAGCATTTTCAGCCGGAGTATTTGTTCTTATCCTTGATCCTCCGGAAATAGGAGTTGCCATTATTAATTCCTTTAATAAATTAGCATTATAAAATAATGGCGTAAGAGTTAACCTACGCCATATTTAGAACTCTTCCATGAAAGAATCTCATTTATCCTTATCTTTATTATCTAAAGAGCTGGAGGAAACTCTGAGGATTCTGATTTGCCTGAGTTAAAGAAATCAATGATGCCTGCTGTAAGAACTGAGATTTAATCAATTCTAATTGCTCTTCAGCTACGTCAGCATCTTCAATTCTTGAGATTGCAGCATTGTAGTTTGTGATCTGTGAAGAAAGCAAACTTGCCTGTGATGATAAACGGGCATCAACACCACCCACATAGGATGCAACTTTGTTCACATTGTTAATTGCAGTTGACAAGCTTTGAAGAGTTGTTGCAATATTTGTATCAGAAAATATTCCAAGTGATGTAGATGTAACTTCATCAAAATCAGTCATATCTAAGTCTTCAACAGCAGCAAAGTTTGTAGAAGCAGTTGCAGCATTTAAATCGAAATCATTGCTTGTAGCACCAGTGATATTGAAGTCAGCAGCATTTGTACTCTTAAGATTGATACCAATATTCAAAAGTGTGTTATCAGCTTTGAAACCGATATTCCAATCACCTGAGAATGTACCATCTAATAATTCACGACCACCAAATACAGTTGAATCAACAATAGTTTGAATTTGTTGAGTTAATCTGAAAGCGCCTTTAGCAAGTGCAACTTTTTCATCAGTACCTAATGCACCTGATGCAGCATTTGAAGCAAGTTGCTTGATATCATTCAAAAGATTTTGAATGTTTTCAAGTGAATCCTGTACAATTGCTGTAACGTTCTTTGCTTCACCAACTGATTTCAAAGCTGATTTAAGAGAAGTGTTACGAGCAGACAATGCTTTTGATGTGATATAACCAGCAACGTCATCAGCTGCAGAGTTAATTCTTTTACCTGTTGATAATCTCAACTGGCGTAAAGCAATATTGTCATTTGATGCTTTTAATGCATTGTATGCATTTTCTGCGGGTGTGTTTGTGCGGATTCTTGATCCACCGGAAATAGCCGTAGCCATAATAAACCTCCATGTATAAAAATTATGTTTATTACGGGCATCCTGCCTTGTTTTATAAATTGTCCTCCTGTTATTGTATCGTCAAATTGAAAAATAACTTTAGGAATTATTTTTTAAAATGATAAATTTTTTTCTGATACATTATCCATAACCTTTTCACTGCTTATTCCGGATATTGTAATCATTGAATCATCTGAAGCATCAATTATCAAAAATTCTGTTGAAGGCAAAGATGAATGTACTACTAATTCATGGCAATCAAAATTGATAATTGTTCTGTTACCAACATTACGAATTGATATGTAGTGATTTATATTATTAATCAATCGTATAGAGTTATCATCAACAATTGATCTGGACTTTTCAAACACTGTGAGTCCCTTATCAGTAAGTTGAATTATTAAACCATTTCCAGGATCATAATTGTGTTCAACAGCTCTGACTATCAAATTAATTTTTTTTCCCTTAAGCAATCTCAAATTGAATTTAAAATCGTTTTGAGTTTTAAGATAATTTCTTATAGCTACTTTACCGTCAGACAAAATGAAGCTATTGTCGTTGGTTTGGCTAAATGAATCAAGATCATTCATAATTTGACCAAATAAAACGTTCTCACTCATCCTATTAAGTGTGAATCTGTCAGGATTACAACCAAGCATCAAAAGAAATAATAAAACTAATACTAGTTTCATTTATTATACCTCAACTGATGTGGGAAGAAAATTCTATCAATAATTCCAAAATTCAGACCAAGATAGAAATTTGAGAAACTAGTGGTAATTCCGTAATTATTGGTAAGTTCAGCAGGTAAATTGTTATCATTCGAACCATTTACATAACCTGCTACTAAGCCCAGATTTATTGACTCGCTGATAACTAAATTAATCTTACAACCAAGGTTTAATATCTTCGATGGATAATAACCATATTCAATAAATGGCTCTGCAGAAAGCTCATCATCAATTAGCACAGCCCAATATCCTGCTCTAATAGGGAGTACTGCCATAGCAAAAGCATTTTCACCCAATACCATAATATTAAACAATGAGGTTCCTAAAAATACTTTGTAGTCTGCGTATGGAAGGGCTAAAAATGAATTGGCAATTTTAAGCTGGAACCCTGTGAATAACCTGTTATCAGAGAATATTGATTTATCTGCATTACTGGAAAGCATTGCAAATTGTATTAAACCTATATCCCACCCGGAATGCTCATGATACTGCCATTCAGTTTCGGTTTCTTTAACTAAATTATGAAAGTCCAGGAATGAAGCACCTATTCCAACGTAAGGAAATACAACGGACTTACCTTCGTCACTGCTCATAAAGTCATTTCTTCGGATTTGTGGTGAATAGGATGGATTATGACCAGCAGCTAATCCTGCGTAAATTCTCAAGTTTAAACCACCCATAGAACCTAAATCAAGCGAACCTGAAATATTTGTATAAAAAGACGGGTACAATCCAAATCCTATTGATGGTGTAAAGCATAGATATGGTATTTGTTCGCTTATATAATATCTTTTTCGAATATATAATGGCAATATACTAATCAGGGCATTTTCGCCTCTGGCATCAGGCAAAATAAACTCAGCTATGTGCGTTCCAATTGTCCAGTTCTTTGAATCTCTGAACCATCTTAAACGATGTTCTGTGATGCCAATTTTATATATTCCCCCGCTAAAGAATTTATCATTGTTTCCGCGATAAGTATCAGAAAGATCTGCAAAGTCAGGAAATATACCGAATAATCCAGTCCCGATAGCATGTTCAGAATCTCCTCCAATTGTGCCGATTGTTTCGAGGAATCCTAAACGGATAAAATCAGGGTAATATCTTTCTGTTACTGAATCCCGCTGAATTAGGTCTCTTTCTTTGTAAATTACTTTTGATGATGGGAAAATTGCTCCATTATCACGATTACCCGGGTGATTTGTAACATGATAATTGTATGTAGTGTCTTTATCGGTTATTGTATAAACCTCTTTTTCAATGCGGGTAATTGAGGAGCAAGCACCTAAAAGAACTGTTAACGACAAGAAAGATAATATTCTTGTAATTTTGCCGTACATCTAAACAACTCCTACTTCAATTTTCTTGTAATTTGACAAGCTTGCAATAATAAAATTACCCTTTTTAATAGGACCTACACCTTCAGGTGTTCCTGTGAATATAACATCGCCTTTTCTTAAAGTAAATACAGATGCTAAAAATTTAACTAAATTTGCAACACTTCTTTCCATTTCCGAAGTGTTACCAGCTTGTTTGATATTACCATCAACTGACAATTTCAGGTCAAAGTAGGGAATCTCATTTCCAAATCCTTCAGATGAAATAAACTCAGAAATTGGTGCAGAAGTATAAAACCCTTTTGCTATTGCCCATGGCTTACCATCTTTTTTTGCATTTGTTTGCAAATCTCTTAAGGTTACATCAATACCGACTGCATATCCAGCGATATACTTCCAGGCATCACTTTCATCAATAAAATGGCAATCTTTACCAATTGCTACAACTAGTTCTACTTCATGGTGAATATTATCAGAAAAATCAGGCAGAATAATATTTTCTCCATTCTCGATATATGCTGAAGGGGGTTTAATAAATACTGTTGGACTTTCAGAAACTTGAGAGCCCATTTCTGCTGCATGCTTAGCATAATTCTGACCAATACAATACATTGTTCCGGCTTCAATTGAGTTGCCGTTATCGAATTTTAAAGTCTTATAACCCATAATAAAACTCCCAAATTAATTATCTTAAGGGTAAAGGGGGCAAACTTACTTCCTGAATGTTATTTTGCTTTTTTCTTGCTGAATCTAAAATAGCATTTTTGATATCAGGATTTTGTTCAAGTTGCTCGTTTGTTAATTTATAAGGTAGTACATTTACTTCAGTGCTGTCATTGACTTCATGTTTATTAAATTTTCTCTGAGTGTAGGGGAGAGTTACGTCTTTATATATTTTATCCATCAATATTCCCCAAATTGGAGCTGCAGATCTTCCTCCATAACCCTCGGAGCCAAGAACATCAAAATTAACTCTTTTATCATCAAAACCCAACCATATACCGCAAACCAACTGGGGTGTAAACCCTACAAACCAAGCATCGGCTGCATCGTTTGTAGTACCTGTTTTTCCACCTGCTTCGATATCTCTGAATTTTGAGCGGATTGCCCTTGATGCTGTACCGCCATCAACAACTGATCTTAACATGTAAATCATCTGCGAGACTATTTCCGGTTTAAGTGCCTCAGTAATGTTTGATATTTTTTTCTTTTCTTTAATTGTAGTACCATTTTTATCATCAATTCTACTCAGATAAAATGGTGGAACATGAACGCCACTATTTGCAAAAGTCCCATAAGCAGATGTTAATTCAAACGGGCTTAAATCTCCACCGGCGCCCAGTGATAAAGCAGGTACAGCAGCTAAAGAAGACTGGATACCCATTCTTCGTGCAAGGTTTACTACATCAGATGGTGTAGTAACTGTTGTAATCAATCTTGCAGAAACAGTATTAATTGATATTCTTAAAGCATTAATTAAAGACGTGGTTTGTCCATCTTCGCAGTCTCCTGAACCCCGGGGTGACCATGTTTCACCTGAGGGAAGCAAATAAGAGTAAGGTCCACATTCGATATTAGACTCAGGTGTTAAACCTTTTATCAACGAACTGGCATAAACAAATGGTTTGAATGCAGAACCGGGCTGTCTTCTGATTTGGTAAGAATGATTAAGTGAGTATTTTGATTCACGATGCTCTGTAATAAATTTAGGAGACGCACCAACCATCGCCAATACAGCTCCGGTTTTTGGTTCGATTACAACTAAACCGACCTGAATAGTAGTTAAGTTATTTTTTAGTGAATCAACAAACTTTTTATTACCGGATAATTTCTCAAAAATTGATTTTTTTGATTTCGAATCAGCAGCTTTATAGTCTGGTCTGGCACTTATTGCTTTTTTTATGATATCATCTAGAAGTGACTTATTTCGGCTCCAGTTCCATCGCTTATCAAAATACTTCTGAAGCTCAGTTAAATGCTCAAGGATGGCTTCATTAGCGTATCTTTGAATTTTAGAGTTTAAAGTAGTATAGATTGACAAACCATCTCTGTACAAGTTGTAATCGCTGAGAGAATTATCAGATGATATTTCCTGCCGAATCATTTCAACAAAGTGAGGAGCTGTTTGTTCGCCCAGATACCTGCGAGGTTTATTTTTGGCTTTATCAACCTTGAAGACTGTTAATGGTTCAGCAATAGCTTGCGCATATTCTCCATCAATGATGAACTCTTGGTCATGCATCATGTTAAGTATGAGGTTTCTTCTATTGATAGCTCTGTCAGGGTTCTTAAATGGATTGTAGCTTTCTGGTGCTTTGAGTAATCCGACCAACAGCGCAGACTCAGACAATGTAAGCTCAGGTGGACTTTTATCGAAATATACCTGTGATGCTACCTGAATGCCGTATGCACCATTTCCAAAATAAACTGTGTTGGCATACATCTCAAGAATTTCTTCTTTAGTATATGTTTTCTCAATTTGCATCGAAAGAAATGCTTCCCGAATTTTTCTTTCCATCGTAACTTCGTGTGAGAGAAACAAGTTTCGGGATAATTGCATAGTAATTGTACTGGCACCTTCCTTGTCGCCAATGAAATTCTTAATTGCAGCGTTAAAAACCCTTCCGGTATGTACACCCCAATGGTCCCAAAACTTTCTGTCTTCGGTTGCAATTAAAGCATCAATAAACGATTTGGGAAGACTGTCATAACTTAAATTAACTCTACGCTCATTATAAAAATGGTCAAGCAATTTGCCGTCAGCACTATAAATTCTTGATGCTAAGTTGGTTCTGGGATTTTCTAATTGTTCAAGACTAGGCATGCCGTAACTGACTAAATTATTAACATATAGCCCTACAGCTGCGAAAATTATAATTGTAAATATACAAAGTAATATTAGTAAATTTATTGGCTTCATTAAATAAAAATACAATTCAAATTTTTAAAAATCAAATATTTCAGAATTCTAAAATAACAACAATTATTCAGAAATAAAATTTTAAAGTTACAATTTTCGTTATAACACTTTTGTTAATTGTGTTCTTAAAAAATATGGAATTAAAATGAGATTTACTACGATTCTGATTTTTGTTGTTGGATTGTTATTCATTTCTTGCGGTGAAGGCAAAAAGGATAGCCCTGAAGCTCCCAAACAATCGGCTGATGCTAAAATTGATAAAGCAAATTATACTCAAACCATTTTGCCTAGTCTAATTGGTTACATTTACGAAACATATAATGGTATAGGAAATATTATCAGCCATGAACTCAAAAAGGACAACAAATCAACTTTTATAGCACTTGTTTACCAAAAAGCTGATGGTAAAATACAATCAGTTAATTTCCATTTCGAAGGAAACTACAACAACACTGAACTTACAATAAACCATCCGTTTTTGGTTTTATGTAATTGCGATAAGGCTTGTGATGATTGTAGGTTTACTACTAATGAAGAAAATCAGGTTATGTGCGGCTGTAATAAATCTGAAATAGAAAGCCCATGTGACCTAGAAATTGATCATATTACTGATTTTGATTTTTACGCTAATTATCATGATCTTGGGTTAGAAATAAGCAGAGAATTCGGTATTAAGTAAAAAAAATGGGCTTAGACATTTATTGACTAAGCCCACATAAACTTATTACAAAACTACTTTAGTAATTCAAAGTTTCCGATTAATGGAAGTTGCTTAGCTTTTCCGCCAACGGCATTAATTATTCCCAAAACAGCAAGTGCCACTACAAATAGTGAACCTAGGGGACCGATTATAAACCAGCCAAGAATTGGTATTACACTCGAAACTATCGAGATTATTACTGCAAATAAGAATAAAATCAAACCTTGATTTGCATGAAATCTAGCAAATTTTGATTCTTTAGCTGCTAAGAGAGGGATAAAAAACAGTATATAGGCAAACAACGAAATTGTTTTGTTTTGTTCAATATCATCATCTGCAAAACCGATTGTGAAATCCTGACTCATGATAACTCCTGCAAAAATTGAAAATAATTAAGAACAAATGTCAAATTTTTTTACTAAAATATGATTTAATATTTGTATAAACAAATATTAAATTCAATTGACTACTTAATTTTGATTTTTAATCTCATTTATATTGTAATAATTATTACTGAATTTGATAGTAATACCAATATAGGTTAAAGAAGAAAACAAGTTTCAAAGCATATTTCTTATGTAGGTCGCAATTCTTCATATTTTTTAACATCGGCTTGTTTTTAAGGAATTTATTTTCAAGATTCATCAAAAAAATGGTTTTGTATTTTGTGAAAATCACCAAAAATCATGTATAACAAAGAGAAGAATTGATGAATTTCACAGTTTACATCAAATCAAATTAGGGATGGTTATCAAATCTGACCTATAATTATATTTATTCAGCTCCTGTTACTAATGATGAAGTAAAAATTCACACCATTTTTCAACATTTTTTGAACAAAAAAAAATCTAATTTGTTGAATATAATTCGAAAAAAAGTTGCATTTTGCATCCCCAATAAATTAAAAAATTAAAAAAGATTCTATAAATATGTCTAAGTCAACGAAGCAGAAACAACAAGTATCAGAAAATAATAGAAGTTTTAGCGGATTAGTACCTCCACACAGTAATGACGCTGAGAGAGCTGTATTAGGTTCAATGATGCTTGATAGAGTCGCAATCACCAAAGCGATAGAAATAATTAATGAAGATGCTTTTTACCACGAAAAACACAAATTAATATACAATTCAATAATCAGAATATTTGAAAAAGGGGGCACACCTGATATTATCTCTGTCAATGAAGAACTTAAAGGTATTGATACTGATAAAAAAGTAGATTCACTATATTTAACCGAATTGACATTTGCTACACCAACAAGTGCAAACATCGAGCAGCATGCTAGAATAGTTCAGGAAAAATATCTGAAAAGGCTACTCATAAATACTGCAGGTCAGATCATATCAAATTCTTATGACGAAGCTACAGATGCACTCGAAGAAATAGATGTAGCTGAAAAGATGATATTTGAAATTGCAGAAAAGAGATTGCGCAAAAGTTATGTCGGAATCAATAAACTCGCCAAAGATGCATACGAGATGATTTCGAGTCTTATGATGAGAGATCAGAAAGGTCTGACCGGAGTCCCTTCAGGATTTAAGGAATTGGATTTCTACCTTGGCGGATTCCAGAAGTCTGACTTGATAATAATCGCAGCTAGACCCTCGATGGGAAAAACAGCATTAGCTTTATCTGTTGCCAGAAATGTGACTATGCAATATAACATTCCTACTGCGATATTCTCAATAGAAATGGCTTCAATTCAGCTTGTTATCCGATTACTCAGCTCTGAAGCAAGGATAGATCAGCAAAAAATCCGAACAGGTAGGATTTCACATCAGGAGGACCAACAAATTGTTCAGGCTCTCGGAAGGTTGTCTCATTCACCATTATATATAGATGACAGTCCTATGCTCACTGTAATGGAATTGAGAGCTAAGTGCAGAAGACTAAAAGCAGAGCATCAAGTACAGCTCGTAATTGTGGACTATCTTCAGTTGATTTCATCTCCGAAAGCAGATAGCAGGGAAAGAGAGATATCAATCATATCGGCATCACTCAAACAAATTGCTAAGGAACTTGACATACCGGTTGTTGCACTTGCACAGTTGAATCGTTCTGTTGAGAGTAGAACTGATAAGCGACCTATGCTCAGCGACTTAAGAGAATCCGGCTCCATTGAGCAAGATGCTGACGTTGTTATGTTTGTTAACAGACCTGAAGTTTACGGACAGCAGTATTACGAAGATGCAAATCAGACTCCGACAGAAGGAACTGCAGAACTAATTATCGGTAAGCAGCGAAATGGTCCAACAGGTACAGTGAGAGTGGCATTTCAAAAAAACTATGCTAGATTCGAAAACCTTGCAGCTCATTATATTGAACCTTCAGATGAATCTTCTCAAGGTAACAGCTATGTTATGGATTCTGATGAAAACATAGATGAGCCGGCATTCTAATTAAGTATATTTTTTTTATTTCTCGATAATTACGGTTACAGGTCCGTCATTTGTGAGAGAAACATCCATCA
Organism: bacterium; assembly: GCA_024711295.1. Taxonomy (GTDB): domain Bacteria; phylum Bacteroidota; class Ignavibacteria; order Kapaibacteriales; family UBA2268; genus JANJTB01. Next base: position 21,782 of record JANJTB010000031.1, read on the forward strand.
TTGCACCAAACTCTCCTGTTTGAATATTGATATTTGTCTGAGATAGTACTTCAATCATGTAATTATACAAAGGTATTGCTATGTCTGGTTTTGCGGCAGCAGAAAAATTTGGTCGGTTGCCTTTGATGGAATCTCCGTAAAGTGTAAAATTTGATATAAGTAATACACCCCCATTTTTTTCACTTACTGATAGGTTCATTTTGTCATTTTCGTCAGCAAAAATTCTGAGATTTACAATTTTGTTGCACATCCAATCAACTTTACTTTTATCATCATCGTTACAAAATCCAACCAGCACTAAAAGTCCCGATTCGATTTTTCCTTTTATCTTATCATTGATTACTACTTGAGCCTGAGAAACTCTTTGAATGACTACTTTCATAATTTTAATAAATTAATTATTAGTAATTCGTCAATAATTATTTGAATGACTAACTTTAATAATTTTTAATCTAAAAAATGAATACAGAATCACAAGATAGTTTTGTAGGTTTTATCGAAGATCACGACAGAATTGAGGTTTTGAAGCCTTTAAGACAAGATAATTTGGCTCTTCCAATTTACCTCGAGTCTGTATCAGCCGGTTTCCCTTCACCTGCAGACGATTATACAGAAAAATCACTTGACCTGAATGATCTATTAATTAAAAATCCTGCAGCAACTTTTTTTGTCAGAGTTTCCGGAGACTCAATGATTAATGCCGGCATGTCATCCGGGGATATATTGGTTGTTGACAGGTCACTTGATGCAAAGAATAATAGTATCGTAATAGCTGTTGTCAATGGGGAAATGACTGTCAAAAGGCTGTCACTAAAAAATGGTGAGGTTTTTTTATGCCCTGAAAATCCAAAATATAAGCCAATTAAAATTACTTCTGAGATGTATTTTGAAGTGTGGGGAGTAGTTAGGTCAGTAATTCACTCAACTTTATAACTAAAAGGAAATTTTATGATGAATAATTTAATTGAACGAGAACACCAGAGTATATATCAAACTTACAAAAGATTGCCCATAGTAATTGATAGGGCTGAGGGCTGCAGGATATATGCTCAAAACGGAGATGTGTATCTCGATTTTCTGAGCGGTATTGCAGTAAATGCTCTTGGGCATAGTCACCCAAGAATAATCAGTACTGTTGAAGATCAAATAAAAAAATACATGCACGTTTCAAATTATTTTTATCAAGAACCTCAGATTCAACTTGCAGAAAAGCTAGTTTTTCATTCAAAATTGAACAAAATATTCTTTTCAAATTCAGGTACTGAAGCGACTGAAGGTGCTGTCAAATTAGCCAGGAAATGGGGATTCGAAAAAAACAAAAATGAGATAATTGCATTCAGCGGAGGCTTTCATGGTCGTACATATGGTGCACTTTCAATTATGGACAAGCCAAATTATAAAATTAACATGGGTCCATTTCTTGATAATTGCTATGTATTGCCACTCAATGATATACCTTCTTTGTTAGAAAAGATAAACTCAAAGACTGCTGCTGTTTGCCTGGAATTTATACAAGGTGAAGGTGGTATTGCTGAGCCCAATGAAGAATTTATTGAGCAACTTCTCGAATTAAAGAAAGTTTACGGATTCTTATTGATAGCAGACGAAGTCCAAGCTGGTATAGGAAGAAGCGGCAAAATGTTCAGCTATGAGCACTTTAATGTTTTGCCGGATATTGTGACAATGGCAAAAGGTATGGGCGGTGGCTTACCTTTGGGTGCTATTGCTGTATCTAAAGAATTAAATGAAGTATGGCAAAAAGGTAATCATGGAACTACTTACGGAGGTAATTCAGTAGCTTGTTGTACAGGCAAAGTTGTAATAGAAGAACTGGAAAATGGCCTACTAGAACATGTCGTTTCGATTGGTGAATATTTTCATGACAAATTAGTTAAGTTGGTTGATCAGTTTCCTTATTTGGTAAAAGAAGTACGGGGAAAAGGTCTTATGAAAGGTCTTCTGCTAAGCTTTGATGCACAAATACTTGTTGATGAGCTTCTAAAAAGATTTGTTATAGCTAACGCAGCTTCAGGCAATGTTCTTAGAATTGTACCTCCTTTGGTAGTAAATATCCAAGAAATTGATGAGTTTTCCGATAAGTTAATTGATGCTTTGAATTTTATATCAATCAAATAACAGCTACTATAAATGAGAGAAAAATTGAAGCAGCTGGCAAACGATTCCATTATTTATGGAATTTCATCAGTTGTTACAAGATTTCTCTCATTTATTCTAACTCCTTTATATTCAAATTTTCTTTCAACTTCACAATTTGATTACCTGATTTATATATTCTCATTTACAACACTTCTGTCAGTTGTATATTCTCTAGGGATGGAAACCACATACCTGAGATATTATGAAAAAAATAATCTTGAAACATCTAAAAAGGCATTTACTTATGCATACGCTTCAATCAATGTTTTTTCATTGTTAATTACCATTTTGATAATTGTATTTTCGGAACAAATAATACAAATTACTCCATATTACAGTCAAATTGGTGCAAAAGATATATTGATTTTGGCAGCATTTATTCCATTTATTGATGTACTTACATATATACCGTTCAACTATCTTAGAATTGCCAATAAGGCTTTAATGCTTTCAATAATAAGACTTGTTTCGTCAATTGCCTCGTTAGGTTTACACTACTATTTAATAGTGAATCTATCATATCAGGCAGAAGGGGCAATTTGGTCTCAGATTGGAGCAAACAGCATTTCATTTCTCATTTTAATACCATTGATTATCAATAACTTAACAGGAATATTTGATAAAGATTTATTTAAGTCAATGCTTAGATATGCAGTTGGTTTATTGCCGGGATTAATTTCTTTAGCTTTATTGCAAGTAATTGACAAACCTTTGATAAAATATATTACAAATAATGAACTTTCTATTACCAACTATCAGGTAAATCTAAGACTTGCTGTTCCTATGCTAATATTCGTTTCAATTTTTGACTTTGCATATCAACCATTTTTCATTAAACATTCATCTGAAAGTGACTCTAAATCCATGTTTGGTAGAGTACTGACATATTATATTTTAGCTTCTTCATTCTTGTTTTTGATTATATCATTTTTTATTAGATATTTTGCCATAATGCCTGTCTTCGACGGTAATATTATAAACAGCAAGTATTGGGATGGATTATCAATGATACCTATCATTCTATTAGCATATTTCTTTTATGGATTGTATGTTAATTTTTCTATAGGTTCAATTGTCGAAAAGAAAACTTTATATAATTCTATAGTTCTTATCAGTGGTGTAATAACCAACTTTGCTGCTAATTTGATATTAGTACCATTATTCGATTTCTACGGTGCCGCATACTCATTATTAATATCATTTATTGTTGTTGCATGTTTAATGTATATTCTAAATCGCAAAATCTTTCCGATAGAATTTGAATTTCGTAACATAATTAAAATAGTTTTGATTACATTATTTGCATATTCGGTTCCTTTTGTAGTTGATATTTTTGTTGACTCAATGATTTTATCTATCTTTGTCAAGGTATTCGCTATCTTGTTAATGGTATTCTTTTATGTTTATTTTGATGTTGTAAAAAGTGGCGAGTTGAAATCCCTATCAAAAATTTTGTTTTTTAAAAAATAAAATCTCCATAAATTCCTTTATATGATTTGTTACTACATATAAATCCAAAATAACTATCTTTTCGGAGAACTGTTAAATGAACTTTAAAGAAATTTTTGAAAATAACAAAACTATAGCTGTTTATGGTATGTCAACTGATATTTCGAAGCCATCTCATACTGTACCCGGATATATGTTAAAGCAAGGATACAATGTAATTCCAATCAATCTTAATGCTGAATTAATTCTAAAACAAAAAGTGTATAAAAGTTTAGCTGATATTTCAGATAAGATAGATATTCTTAATGTTTTCAGACCATCTGAGCAGGTTTATCCAATCGTTGTTGAAGCTGTAGAAAGGCACAAGAAAACAGGCGATATAAATGTTATATGGTTGCAATTAGGAATCGTTTCTCATGAATCAAAAAAACTTGCGGAAGAAAATGGCATTGTTTTTGTTCAAAACAAGTGTATTTATGTCGAACATGTTAATTATAAAAATGCTCATTGATAAAAAAATAACTGAATATTTGCCTGTAATAGCAAATATCTTTGTAACAAAAGTTCAAATTTAGTTATATTTGTTGTTGAGTATTTAACAAATTTTGAAATTTAATGGGGGTAATTATTGATTTCAGACTGCTACGTTTTTTTATTATTTTTTATTTTTCTAAATTAGGCGATATTTGGTTAGTTTTACCAAGTGTTTTAAAACAATAAAGTGTAAACAAATTGCGTTGCAGCTCTAAAAAAATAGTTATTCTAATTATTACAGTTCTGATATTTGGTGCTGTAGATTTATTTTCCTATATAATACATCTACCATTTACCTACCAATATGCAGCCTCAAATTTTACAGCATTTTATCTACCTTTCTGGTTAGATGCAAATACCCAGTTTTTGCTGCCAATTTACTTGCAATCTGAGTTTGAACTGGAAGATAATCCTTTATTAAGGTATGATACTACCAATTCACATTTTCTGCCACCAAGTTTCTTAAAGAAACCTGATATTCAACGTGGTAACTATTATAATCATAAATATAGTGTAAATAACTACATCGAGCCGAAAGATGTTGTAACCCAAACAACAATGGATTCGAGTGGTGGTAAGTTTACATCTGTTGAAATGGTAGATTCTACGCAAATTAGTTATCCATACACTATGCAGCTTGATGAATATACAAAAATCAGGCAAAAGCAAATTCAGGGTCAGATATGGGATTCACTGCTTACAAGATACGATTTGAAACAAGCATTGTCACAGGGTGATCTTGCTAGACTACTGGGTTCTGCCACAGGTATGACAATTCCAATACCTCCCAATCCGGTGATGAGTATTTTCGGTAAACCTGAGATAGGTATTAATGTAAATGGTGAATTGAATATTAGGATAGGGTGGAGATGGGACTCCCAAAACCTTGGCACAGTATCTCAGTTTGGCCAAACGCAATCATCACCAATTTTTCATCAAGATATTAGAGTAAACGTAGGTGCCAGAATAGGTGATAAACTCAAATTTAATACCGATTGGAATACTCGTCGTTCATTTGATATGGATAACACTTTTAAGATTGGTTACGAAGGATATGATGATGATATAATTAAGTTGGTAGAGGTTGGAAATGTTAATTTACCTCTTCCTACTACATTAATCAGAGGTGGCCAAACTCTGTTTGGTGTCAGAGCTGATTTTCAGTTTGGACCCTTAATGCTCAAAACATTGTTCTCTCAGAGAAGAGGTGAAAGAAGATTTGTTGATGTACAGGGTGGAGTTAGCAAGCAGTATTTTTCTTTAAGAGCTTATGATTTTGCCCGTAATCACTTCTTCCTTGATACTGCATACTTTAAAATTTACAATAAATATTTTGAGAATTCAAACCCTGTTATCCCACCTGAAGCTGACGCTTACAGAATAAAAGAAATTGAAGTTTATGAATCTACCAATGATGTAAGGGAAGGGGAAATAATTGCAGGCCGTTCTGTAGCTGTTGCAGATTTAGAACCTATCAGAGCATTGGCAGGTGAGAAGTATCCTGATGACTATACTGCTAGACCAATTAAGGCCGGTGAAGTTGAAAGGGGCAATTTTGCACGATTGGATAGCTCTAAGTATCGTTACGATCCTAATTTGGGAACAATCCAGATACGTAACCTACGACCTGATAGATATTATGCTGTTGCATATCGTATAGAAGGACCAAGCGCTGCACGAGAAGATGATATTTGTTATGGTACTCTGGCATCAATTTCAGGTCCAAAGGATACTTTAATACTGAAGTTATTGTTCAGACCAAATCTTCAACCTGGATTTACGACACTTTGGGAAAGGCAGATGAAGAACATTTTTGATATTAATTCAAGAAATGTCAATGTAAGCGAAACAAAAATTAATGTTTGGTACCTTAATAGAAATAATGATTCGACAGATGTTATTGAAGGTGCTCCTGATAAATTGGTAACAATTTTTCAGGTTGACCAGGTTAATAATGCAAGTGGTGCACCACAACCAGACGGATTGTTTGACTTAGTACCACCATTCTTTGATGCAAATGAAGGATTGATTACATTCCCAAATGTCAGACCATTTGATTCTGCATTAGTCAAATATTTTTCAAGACCTGAAATTGGCAATCCCGAGTTGGCTTATCAATACACATTCAGTTCTCCTTATGATACTACTTACGAGGTAGCACGACTCAACACAGCCAGAGACAGATTTATAATTTCCGGATATGTATCGGGTCGTTCATCAAACAGAATACAGCTTGGTTCGTTCAATTTATCAAAAGGTTCAGTAAGAGTAACTTTAGATGGTGTAGAGTTAATAGAAAATCAAGACTTTGTTGTTGATTATTTCTCAGGTACACTAACACTTAGAAATCCGCGTGCTTCTCTTCCAAATGCTAATTTAAAAGTTGAGTACGAACAACGTGATATATTTAATATCGCAACTAAAACTCTAGCTGGAATCAGGGGTGACTATATTCTTCACAAGAGCCGGAATATCAATGCAAATCTCGGTTTTACATTCATGCACTATGACCAGGCTGCAATTATTGACAGAGTAAGGTTGGGAGAAGAACCACTCTCTAATTCAATATTAGGTTTTGACGGCGTGCTTGACTTACAGGCACCATGGCTCACAAAAGCTTTGGATTATCTGCCCTTTTATGATACCAAGGCACCATCATCTCTTACAGCACGTGGTGAATGGGCTATGATTCTTCCTACCCCAAACAAACGTACTTCAGAAATATTATCAGATAACAATGAGCCTGTTGTATATATTGATGACTTTGAAGGAGCTCAAAGATATATTTCTTTAGGTCTTAATGCTAATCAATGGACACATGCCTCACCACCAGTAGATATTGAGAACAAATTTTGGGAGCATGATTCGATTGCTGTAAATTTCAGAGCCAGAATGTTTTGGTATCAATATTTTATACCACGTGTTCCTATCAGAGAGATTTATCCGAATAATGAAACATATCAGGCAGGCAGAAATTTTCTAAATCCTTTAAATATTGTTTTTGACCCTAATGTTAGAGGTATTTACAACAGAAATCCTGAATATCTGGACGAAAGAAATGAAGGTTTTTTCAACCCAAATGACAGGTTCCCTCAAAGGGAAGAAGTTAAACCAAAAGTTTGGGGTGGAATGATGAGATTGCTTTCAACGTTTAATACAAATTTTGACAATGAAAACGTTGAATTTCTCGAAGTAATGATAAAGGTAAACGGAAGAGATCCAGGCCAAACCAGATTCTTTATTGATTTAGGTCAGGTTAGCGAAGATGTAATTCCTAATCAGACTAATGATACCGAGGATGGAATTACTCCAGGCAGTCCAAGAGTAAACGGTATTATTGATTCAGGTGAAGACGTTGGTATAGATGCAACTGATAATACCAGAGAAAAAGAATTATACCCTTTCCCTCTGAATCAGGAAGCAGACCCTGCAAGAGATGATTATGCCTTTGACTTTCAGAAAGATGACAGAGACCGCAACCCTGACGATTTCTTAAGATATAATAATTATGAAGGCAACGCCACAGTTTCCGAACTTGGACAATTTCCTGACCAGGAAGTATTGAATAGAAACAATGGTCAGCAAATATCTTTAGACAATTCTTATTTTACTTACGAGGTAAATCTTTCTCAATATGATTTTGAAGCCGAACGAAATCCACAAATTATTGGTGGTAATCCTGAAGCCGGTTGGTTCTTGTATAGAATACCAATCCGAAAACCAAATCAGGTAGTTGGTAATCCACTGTTTTCGAATATCCAGTATGTGAGAGTAAGAGTGCAGGGAGGATTCCTTGATGCTTCAATTGCTGATTGGCGTTTGGTTGGTTCGCAGTGGCAAAGAGTTAGTAATCTTCAGGCAAACGTAGATGAAAGAGATAGTACTCTATCTGTAGCGTTTGTTAACTTGTGGGAAAACTCAGGTCCACCGGACTTTTATACAATGCCTCCTGGTGTAAATGCTCCAAGATTGCTAAATAACCCAGATCCTACAAGAGATGTTAGAATGAATGAACAATCTATCGCTGTAGGTGTTAAAAACTTAAGATATGGTGACGAGAGAATGTCTGTTAGGTTTTTCAGACCTATGGATTTATTCTTCTACAAAAAGCTTAAGTTCTTTGTTCACGGAGATGGGTCAATGCCAGAGCTTTTAATTCCCGGAGCAATACCTAAAGCATACTCATTCATCAGGTTTGGAATTGATTCATCGAACTACTACGAATACAGACGCCCCCTTACACGTGGGTGGACAGACGTTGGTATAGATTTAATTAAATTAGCATCTATAAAGCAAAAAAGAGACTCACTTAGATTATACGAAAGATATGAAGAAGCTGTAGAAGGGGACCCCTACGCAAGATTTATTATCAGGGGTAATCCAATTCTTACAAGAGTTCAGTTTTTTGGTGTTGGTATAGCCAATCCTAATGAAAGATTCCCTAATGAATTGACAACAACTATGTGGGTTGACGAACTTAGGCTACTTAGCCCTGAAGAAAGCGCCGATTGGGCAGGTATAGGTTCTGTTAATTTAGTTTTGGCTGATTTGGGCACTGTAAATGCGAATTTCCAGCACAAATTACCTAACTTCCACCAGCTTGAAGAGAGGTTTGGTGATAGGTCAACTACTACAAATTGGACTGTAACGATGACAGGCAATTTGGAAAAATTTGCACCCAGAAGCTTCAATCAAATGAGAATACCAATCACATTTACACATTCTGAACTTATCGAAACACCTGAATTTGTTGCAAACAATGATATTAATTTGAACGAAGCAGCTACATCTGCTTACAACCAGGCAATACGTGATGGCAAATCAATAGTGGAAGCTCAGATAGCACGTGATAATATTATTAGTCGCTCTCAAAATATGAGAATATCTGACAGCTGGGCTATTACAGGATTTAAATTCGGTATTCCAATAGACCATTGGTTAATTTCTGAGACTTTCAATAAAGTTACTATGGGTTATTCCTATTTTCAGGATTATGAAAGGACTCCTATTTACAAGGAAAGATTTAACTGGCAATGGAGATTCAATTTACAATATTCACTTAACTTTCCTGATATATTAGCATTTAGGCCTCTTACCTGGCTAGAAGGTGTACCTTTCTTTGGTGCTTACAGCAATCTTAAAGTAAATCTGCTACCTTCTGTATTCAATGCAAATATTACTATGAACCGACGAAGGCAGACTGAACAATCAAGGTTTTTGGATTTCCCTAGTCCAATTATTCGTGATTTTTCTGCACTTCGCAATTATGGATTCAACTGGAAGATTGCAGAGGGTGGTTTTTTAAGCCCTATTATTGACTACGCTGTTAATACAAATAGTACACTTGTTAATTTAGAATTTGATGAGTTTGGTAACCAACAGACCGGAAGTCAGATATTTAATCAAATGTTTTTCAGAAATGGTGAATTGGTTAACTTCGGAATTAACAATTTACATACGCAAATGGTTACAATAAATCTCAGGCCTATGCTTCCAAGTTTATTTAGCATAAATAAGTATTTTGACATAACCGGATTATTTTCAACTTCATATAATTGGTCTGATCCTTTACAAGCAAACCCTGTAATCAAAGATATTGTCAAAAATGCAGGATTTGCAAATAACATCAGATTTAATATGGGATTCAGAATGAAGGCCCTCGGTGATGAATGGTTTGGAGTTAGCACACCACCACCCGGTATGAGAGTAAACCGAGCAAAACCTGATTCTATACCGTCTGGTTCAAAACTGTTCCTTCCATTAGAAATTCTAAAGATAGTCGTTTTTGATTGGGAAAAAGTAGATTTCACATTTAATCAACAGAATGCTTCAACTAATCCAGGTGTGTTTGGTGGTACGGGGTTGCATAATTTTTGGGTAAACGGCTTTGGTATGGGGGATAATACTCAGGGACCAAGCTGGGCTTACCAAATGGGTTTGATAGACCAACCCCACGGAGGTTTCAATATCAGACCAACTTCAGCTTTTCCCTTTTTCAGATTTGACACTTATCCAGGTCTTAGACCACCTAATGCTCGTTTACAGGATAATTTCAGACAGACAACTTCATTTGAAATTCGTACATCTCGTCCCTTATGGGAGGGAGCGCGACTTGACCTGAACTGGAAAACAGAAGTAGGTTTTAACAAAAATCAAACTGTAGTAACCGATGCATTCGGAAATTCATCATTTACAAACATTATATCAGTTGAATCTTTCAACAGAACATTCCATACGTTTCCAACTATTTTTGGTATCAATGTTTTCAATAATTCAATAGAAAACGTAATGAGACTTTATGAAGTCTCAAAATTAGATATTGACCAAAGATGGCAGGCAGGATTGATAAACGACGTTGAGAGAAATCAGCAGTATCAGGAAGCTTTGAACAATGCATTCTATGAAGGTCTTGAAGCATTCTCATTCTCCAAAGGTGCAGCAGGAAAATTTTTACCGGCTGTTAATTGGACTATAAGATGGGAAGGACTCGAAAAATTTGCACTTTGGAAAGACCTCATCAAGCGAATGTCAGTTGATCATCAATATACTTCTACATACCAAGAAAATGCTCAGGTAACAGATAATGGTCGGGCGGTACTTACTCAGACTGTACAATATGGATTTCAACCATTTATTGGTGTAAATGCCTCATTTGATGAAGATAAATTAGATGGTATTTTGACTGCAACTCTACGCTGGTCTAATACTAAATCATATAATGTAAATAATGCTGCAAGAGCAAGCGTTAACTCTCAGCTTACAAATGAAATCACAGCTCAGGCAAGCTATACCATGAAAGGATTTGAATTTCCCCTATTCGGAATTAATCTTAAAAATGATTTGGAATATAGCTTTTTATTCACTTATAAGCACAACAAAAGGCATACATTTGATATTACACGACCATCTGATACTTATGTCGGTGATAAACAAGATGGAGAAACGCTTGATGGTAATACTCAATTAATTATTGAGCCAAGAGCCAGATACTCTTTGAGCAGTCGTCTAACGGCATCATTCTTTGTAAGATATGAAGGTACTTTCACTGAGGGTGCTGCACAACCCGGGTTTCATACAACACAGGTAGGTTTCGACCTAAGATTGAATATCGCAGGGGGCAGATAAAAATTTGAATTTGTATTTTTTTTATAAATAAACAGGAATTAAAATGATTAGAAACGCTACTGCCGTTTGGTTCGGCACAGGTAAAGATGGCAAAGGTCACCTTACAACACAAAGTACTACACTTAATGAAACTCAGTACAATTTTTCAAGCAGATTCGAAGAAGGAGTAGGGACTAATCCTGAAGAATTAGTAGCTGCTGCTCACGCCGGATGCTTTACGATGAAATTAAGTTTCAACTTGACTAACGCAGGATTTAATCCTACTGAACTAAGAACCAAATGCAATATTAAGTTCGAGAATGGTTCGGTTGTGAGTTCACATTTGATTTTGAAGGCGGTTGTTGATGGAATTGATTCTGATAAGTTTTCCGAATTAGTTAAAGACGCTGAATTAAATTGCCCTATATCAAAATTATTGAATACAGATATAAGCGTTGATTTTCAGTTAAACTAACATAAGTTCATATTCTTTTTTTTAAAGGAGCACATTGATCGTTGATGTGCTCTTTTCGTATTCAAACATATTTAATTCTATTTCGTTTTATATAATATTATAATTTGTAAAACCTAAATTAAATATTATTATGACAAAAAGAGATTTTTTGACTGGTACAGCAGCCTTAGGTGCAGTTGCTGCTATGCCTAGTATTGCATATTCATTTTCAAAATCAAAATTATTCGGTCTTGACAAAGCTGTGGATGCTTCAGGAAAATATGTTTTACCTGAATTACCCTATTCTTATAATGCGCTTGAACCTCACATTGACGAAGCAACAATGAAACTTCACCACGATAAACACCACCTTGGTTATGTGAATGGACTTAATACTGCTACTCAGAAAATTAGGGAAGCAACAGAATCAGGTGATTTCTCAACAATTAAACATTGGGAAAGAGAAATGGCTTTTCATGGTGGGGGACATTTTTTGCATACAATTTTTTGGAATGTAATGGGTCCGAATCAAGGAAAACGAAGCTCAGAATTAGATAACTACATAAATAAATCATTCGGTTCTTTTGATAATTTTACAAAGTTGTTTAAAGCCGCATCTAACTCAGTAGAGGGCTCAGGGTGGGGTATGCTTTCTTACGAGCCGGTTTCTGATAAATTGATTGTTATGCAAGCAGAAAAACAAGGTAATTTAACTCAATGGTTACAAATTCCTGTTTTGCCAATTGATGTTTGGGAACATGCTTATTATCTTAAATATCAGAATAAAAGAGCAGATTACGTAAATGCTTTCTTGAATGTTGTGAATTGGGAGTATGTTTCTGAGCAATTCTCTAAAATATTAAGTATGTATAAATAAAAAAATAATTCAACTTTTAAAGGCACCTCTGAGTAATATTTCACAGAGGTGCTTTTTTTTATTACGCAATATTATTTGATGTAGTTAATTTTTTTATACTTGATGCTTTTTCCGTTATTCAAAATAATTAGATAGACACCACTAGGAATATTTCCAACATCTTTAAAATTGACCTTAAAACTAGATTTATTCTCTGTTAATAAGCCATCAAATATTCGAAATACTTCTCTACCATCAACATCAACGAGTTTTAGATTTACTTTTGTACCCACATTTCCAGTAAGTTCAATGTTAAAAAAATCTGAAGATGGATTAGGAAATACTAACATATTTTCATAAAATACTACTTCACCATCAACTCCGGTTATCAAACTTTCAATTTTAAAGTCCCAGATTCCTCTTCCATAAGTTGCAAATCTGGCAGTTTTGGTTTCAGATATATAATTTATATCCCAATAAGTCTGGTCAGGAGCATCCAATCCGGATATATCATACCATCTTTTGTGATTATATATATACGCAAAAGGTCCTGCACTTGTGGCTGCAAATATTACTTCTTCATCATCAGTAAGGTCAATATCATACACGTAACAAGGCGGAAGTCCCTCAAGAGCTTTAAAGTTTAATCCATTATCGTATGAAACATAAACAGCCGGATTTGAATAACCACTTCCGGCAACATATACAGTTCCTAAATTGATTTTTGAAGAAAAAATGCATGAACCATGCAGATAATTGTACCCGGGAGCTTCAAATTCATTTGATTCTGTCCAGTTAAATCCACCATCAACTGAAGTATAAAATTTTCCTAACTTAGTAGCAGCATATAGATAATTCGTATTCAGTTCAGAAATTTGTAAAGCACTGACATCGTTGTCTTTTTCATTAGCATCAAATTGATAAGGAAGTTCACTTGATTTAATTAGGTTATCTTTAGGGTCATATTCTAATAAATGGATTTTAGATGTTCCTGGTTTAGAGCCGCCTGAAGCAACATAAGCATTGTAAGGTAAACCAGGTACAGCAACAATTGATGGCATCCAAACTCTATCATTATATTGTCCTGAAAATGACCACATAGCACCCTTGTTAGTTGTAAGGAAGTCACTGTAAATCATTGCAAATCCAGGATATACAGTCCAAATTGTATGTCCATTGTTGCCAGAAGTGATTGAACCATAATCACCACTTATAGTTTGCTCGAAGTCAAGAATTTTCTCTGAGAAGATTTCACTTTTTTGAAATCCTTGGTCTTGACTGCCGGCAAATATTCTTTCTTGTGATTCATCTTTGTAGGTATAAATTGAGTAATATTGAGAAACATTCAAACCTGATAATGAAATATTTTCAACAGAAAAATCGCTTTTTGTTTTGTAAATGCCTCCATCAGTGCATATTAAAAAAAACTCTGAATTATTTGAGGTACGAAAACTCTTTATTCCTGGGATATCTGCATGAAGTTTGTTTAGCGGATCAGGATAGTACTCGGGCCATTTATTGAATACCTGCCATGTTATCCCGGCATCATAAGTTCTAAAACATTCTACTCCACCAATTAATGCAATATTATTATCTATCTTCGACACTCCGAAACTATTGTTCATGAAGTATCCCGTTGGTAAATCATTAATATAATTCATACTTTGTCCAAAGTCTGAACTGATATAAGATTTTACTTTACCATTTGATCTGTCAGTCATGTTGAAATATATGTACACACCAAGTAAAGATTCCATACCATTAATTCTGATTCTCTCTGGATTAAGGTTCTTGATTTCTTGTGAAGTAGCAAGCAATGTTCTGTTGGATTTATCAACTGAAAAAATAGAATCTTTATGTACCAAAACGATACCTTTAAATGGATTGGTAATAGTTTTATCATAAAATTCACCGATAGCCACTTCATTACCCCAAATATCAATATTATTTGTATTATCTAAACTGATAATTTTATTAAAGCTATTACCACCATTATCTGAATAGTATAAGGATTTTATCTGTTTCCATGCAGCTGAATAGTCCCATTCGTCCAATAAAACATAAATTACAACCTTACCTGATTCATTTAAAGTAACTCCTCGGTTAATCCAGCCCCAATTCTTGACATTTTCAAGTCCACCTGATGTCTGCCAGGTATATCCTTCATTATCTGAAAAAAACACCTGTTTTTCATCAAAGACAATTATTCTGTTATTATTATTAACTTTTTCAACCTTAATATTTGCAATTTTAAATTGAGTAGTATTATTAAGGCAAGTCCAATTTTTGCCTTCTAATGTTCCACGCCATACATTGCCACCCGATGATGCTAAATATATTAAGCCTCTTTCTAGGTCAACATCTGCAGTATGAATTCTACCAGATTGATTATTACTGCCTCTCTCGTGCCAATATCCTGCAATTTTGCCATTATCTGAAACAAATTTCATTAAATCAGGCTTGTCATTTTCAAATGACTTTCTGATATCATTTTTCTTGCTCATCCTTGAATGTTTATATTCTCGTAAAAGTATTTTATAATCAACACCCGGCTCAGACCTGTGTATTGACTCAAGCCACTCTTTTCTTTGCTTGTGATATTCCGGATTACCTTCAAGATTCTGTTCGTGAATGACTTTTAAATCTTGTCCTGATGTTACCTGAACAACAATTATAACACAAATTAAAATTTTAATAATATTTTTCATTTTAAGAAATCTCCATAATTAATCAATTAGTTTTAAAGTACAGTTAAGTAAGTTTTTGTACATGATTTTCTCAATGATTGTTTCTTCAAGTTTCAAATCAAGTTGGAGCATTTTTTTAAGATCAGGATAAAATGACGCATCAGGGAATGGTGTATCATCAATACCGTCAAAATCAGCTCCTAATCCAATGATATTTTCACCGCCAATGTCTAATATATGTTCAATGTGTTTAAGGAGTTCAAATCTCAAATTTTTTCCTTTAGGTCCAATGAACTCAGAGTAAAAATTCATGCCAATGAATCCACCTCTAGATATAATTTCAGAAATCTGTTCATCATGTAAATTTCTTTTATGATCGAACATTACTCTAGAATTTGAATGTGATGCTATAAAAGGCTTGTTTGTATGTTTAACAACATCATCGAATCCAGCCGTATTAAGGTGTGAAACATCAATTATCATATTAAGCTGTTCCATTTCCTTAATAACTTCTATGCCAAAAGCTGTAAGCCCGTAGTCCGTGTCAATACCATCTGCCAAAAAATTTCTATGATTCCAAGTTAATCCCATTGCTCTAACACCAAGTTTGTAAAAAGTATATAAGTTAGAAATATCATTGATAATAGGTGCTGCGCCTTCTAATGAAAGAAGTATATTTATTTTGTCATTAACAAAGTTTGATTTATTTTCTAATAAAACAACATCTGATATCATATTTCTATGAAAATTACCAATCGCATTTGCAGCAAATCTAAAAGCAGAATCACCTGCTAAATCAGGGGGAGTAAATATCGCAAAATATTGAAGTAGTCCATTAGACTTTTTAAATTTTTCAATATTCCAATGTGCATTTTGTGAAAGAAATATATTATCAGGAAACTTTGTCAATGTATCACAATGTGCATCAGCAACTTTCATACCTTTATTCCGTCTAAATAATAAATTGAAAAATTACAAATTTAATATTTTAAATTTAATGAATTAGTTTGATAATTTTAAAGTATTTTTGAATAAAATGATAAAAAGATGACAAAAATTAATAAATATATTGCTTTGTTTTTAGTTCTCATTTTAATGATTACTTTAGCAACATTAATGTTGATTTCTCAGGACAGCAAGAAAAAAAGCTTTAGATATACACCTAATGAAGCATTTGGTTTTGGTGAGAAACTTGAATATGATGTTGGCTATAAGTTCATTGTAGCCGGGAAAGGTTCTTTTCATATTCAACCGGAACCCATTTTAAGAAATGGAAGAAAATGCTACGATGTACGATTTCAAGTAAAATCACTTGAATCTTTAGATTGGCTTTATAGAGTCCGGGACCAGTATAGGACAGTACTTGATGTAGCAGGTATTTTTCCTTGGGAATTTGAACAACGAATCAGAGAAGGTGGTTATAAAAGAGATGCAAAGGCATTTTTCGACCAAGAAAACCAAATTGCAACCACAGGAAAAAAATCGTTAAGTACTCCTGAATATGTGCATGATATTGTTTCTGCTTTTTTCTATGTTCGCACTCTTGACATTGGAAAATTCCCGAAAGATACAGTATTTTACTTGCCAAATTTTGTTGATGACACAACTTATACATTAGGTGTAAAGATAAGGGGTAAGGAAGTAACTAAAGTAGATGCTGGTACATTTAAATGTGTTGTTATCGAGCCACTGGTTGTTCAGGGTGGACTATTTAAAAGTGAAGGTAATATACTTGTTTGGGTTACTGATGATGACAGGAAAATTCCTGTTAAGGTAGCATCTAAAATTCCTATTGGATATGTTGAGGCAAAGCTTACTTCATACTCGGGGCTTAGGGGGTCTTTAGATTCAAAAATAAAATAATTTGTTCGGAAATGATCAATGATGAAACCAAAGTTATCAATTTTAGTATTTTTATGTTTTTTAACAGAATTGTCAGTAGCATTTTCACAGCATGACAAGGATAAACTGTTTGCGAATATAAAAAGTCAGTTTTCAAATTTACAATCAATCTCAATGGATTTTTATCTTGAAGATAATACTGTAAAAGGAAATTTACTTGCAAAAAAAGGAAATAAATACATAATCTCATTTGGAAACCGCAAAATCATCAGCGATGGCAAAACGATATGGAATTATAACCCGGCGAATAAGAATGTAATAGTAAGTAATTTTGAAACTGACTCTGAAACAGCATCTATAGAAAATTTATTTTTTTCTTTTGCAAATAGTTTTAAGCCTTCTAAACTTTATAAGAACTCTAGTTCCAATGGGTATTCAGAATATTTTTTAGAATTGATACCTGCTAATAAAGATGAATCAAATCTTGATATGATTAAGCTGATGATTAATCCATCAACAAAAGTCATTTCAGGTGTCATTTTAATTAAAAATTACAGTGAAGAGGCCTGGTTGATTAATTCATTAAAGTTAAACCCCGAAGTTGACGATAAGAAGTTTAAGTTCAGTCCAGCTGATAATATTGAAATAATTGATCTTAGATAAAGTTATGAAAGTATTGATAATATTTATAATTACATTGATTTTAATAAACGCTTGCAGCCCTGTTCGAAATACTACTGTTAGAAAAAATAACAGTATTGAAAACGAAAAGAATAAGACAGAATTTAATTCCAAGCAAAGATTTCAGGACACTACTTTCATTAAATTGCCTGATGTTAAGTTAGGTGAAGATGAACCTGATAAAAGTATGGATGTTGTATTAAACGATGCAATTAAGACCTTTGAAAATGGTGATTACGAAAATTCATGTACCAAATTTCAAAGTTTAAGTAGTACTATAGACAGTCAATCGCCAATTTATCATGATATTGAATTTTACCTAGCTGAGTGTTTAGTAATCAAAAATCAACTTAATGAAGCAAAGAAAAAATTCGAAATTTTACTTTCAGATAATGAAATTCCTGACAAAACTTTAGAAAAAGTACTTGTAAGAATAGGACAAATTTACTGCGCTCAAGATGAAAAGAAAATTGCATCAACTTTTTTCTCCAGACTGGAGAATCTTAATCCAAATTCAATTTATTTGAAGGTTGCAAATTGTGATTTTTTAAACAAAAAATAAAGCATTACTATATAGCAATATAAAATTACTTATCGAAAAAATCGTCATTAAATAAGTTTTTTTAGTAAAAAAATTATTGGAGATTTAAATGCCGGTTTATGATTACAAATGTAATACTTGTGGTAAGACATTTGAGTATAAACAGAGTATCTCAGATAGTGCTCTTTCAAATTGTCCCGCCGAGATTTGCACAGGTATAGAAAAAGGCAGAGGAGAAGTTGTAAGAGTTATGAGCAAAAACATTGGGTTAGTTTTTAAAGGTTCAGGCTTTTATCTAACAGATTATACCAAAAAGGCAAGCTCAGAGCCAACCAGTTCGTCTACTCATGGTTGCTCGTCAGGTTCTTGTGGCTGTTCATCAGGTAATGTAGCATAAAAAAAACAACTCTCTGAAATTTATTCGGAGAGTTGTACTTAAAAATAAATTTGAAAGTTAATTAAGCAAAAGATCTTTTGTATAGTTCCTCAATTGCTTTTTTTCCATTATCTTTTAAAATTCGAGTTCCTGTTCCCGTAAAATGATTTGAAGTTATAACAGGTTCGTTAGTAGTAATCCAATCGGTTTTGTTCCACTTGAACCAATTATTTGCGTCTTGGTCAAAAACAAATAATGGTTTGTTGCAAATCTTTGCAAACTCTGCACCCCAACCAGTTCCACCTTTAACAGTATTGTCTTCCATAATTTTACCAATCACATACACTTCGTGTCCATTATTGATTTGGTACCATATTGTTTGAAGAATTTTTCTGAACGTTGGTGTTTGTGGATACTCTCTGTTCATAATTTTTGATGCATAAGTTAGACTGATATCACCTTGCTTCAGCTCTTCATGATTCAATATTCTAATACCACGCGTGCGGATGTGCTCATGACCTTCGAACGAAAAATTTACTTCTTCGATATTGTATTTTTCTGCCATTAAACCAAAATGAGCTTCTGCTCCTGGAGCAGCTCCACTAAAGAGAATTGCGTCTTCCTTTTTGACCATTGTTTTTGACTCTTAAATATATTTAAAAAAATCTTGCAAAATTTAAACAACTAGAAACGAATAGAAAATAAAAATAATTTACTTCTTCTTCGAGCGTGCTTTTGAAATTTCCTGTCCAAGATTGATTGCTTCCATAGCGGCAACAGTCAATCTATTCTCAAGCTTTCCAAATTTGTTTTTATAATCTTTTCGGCTTCGTTCTATAACTTCATAAGCTTCGTCCCTTCCATAAATATGGCTAATTAGACACTTTTGCTTAAGTTGGCCGGGCATATCTTTATAGGTTAAAAAATAATGTTTTAACCTGTTAATTAATGCCTCAGGCACGTCTTCGATATCTTTCCAACCTGCATAAACTTCATCCTGCCTTAGTACAGCAATAATTTTATCATCAGCTTCATCGCCATCTATCATCCTAAATCCGCCAATCGGTCTGCATTGAAGTAGAAGATTACCATGAACAATATTTCTTTCTGTCAGAACACAGATATCAAGTGGGTCTCCATCTCCCAATATATCTCTGCGGTTGTTTCTTTCATTACAAAGTTGAGCAACTAACTTACCACAGTAGGTCTGCGGAATAAATCCATAAGGTGCAGGTATGATATTTGAGAATTTTTGTGGTCTGTCCAATTTTAGATAACCTGATTCTTTATCAATCTCATACTTTAGTGTATCAGATGGTAAAACCTCTATAAAGGCAGCAACGACTTCTGGGGCTTCCGGACCTATGTTTATGCCATGCCAAGGGTGAGATTTGAATCTCAATCCGGCTAATTGCCAAAATTCATTTAAAGATTCCAATTTGCACTTCCATTTGTAATAACTCATGAATGATTCCAAAAGTAATACAAAATTCTGAAATATGGGTAATTTATATGAAAAATGTTTGATATTTATTTGATTTATCAATCAAATATTTTTAAGTAATTACTAATGATTTAAAGATTAAAACGTTTATATTTTTTATTTTGTTTCATTATTAAAAAATTTCAATGAAAAAATTATTGATTACAATGAGTATTTTGATTATGAGTGCTATGACATTAAGTTCAGCTCCAAAAAATGATAATCCTTTTTTTAAGGAATATAAAACTCCATTTGGAGTACCACCTTTTGATCAGATAAAGCTCGAACATTACATGCCAGCTTTTGAGGAAGGTATGAAGCAGCAGGAAAAGGAAATATCGGCAATAATTACTAAAAAATCCCAGCCAACTTTTCAGTCTGTTATTGAACCACTTGAAAGATCTGGTAGTCTGCTCAAGAAAGTATCATCAGTTTTTTACAACATGATGTCAGCTAACACAAATTCTGAGCTTCAGAAATTAGCGCAGGAGTTATCCCCAAAAATGTCCAAACATGGTGATGATATCGTGATGAATAAGCAACTTTTCGACAAAATAAAAATTGTTTACGATAATAAAGATAACGCTAAGTTGACTAAAGAACAATTTAAACTACTCGAAAAAACTTACAAAAATTTTGTGAGAAGTGGTGCTGCTTTGAATTCTGAACAACAAAAAAGACTCAGAGAAATTAATCAGGAATTATCATTAGCTTCACTAAGTTTTGGTCAAAATATATTAGCTGAAAATAATTCATATAAATTAATACTAGATAAAAAGGAAGATTTGGCAGGATTACCTCAATCAGCAATTGATGGGGCTGCTGAAACAGCCAAGGAACTAAACATGCATGGCAAATGGGTATTTACTTTGCAAAATCCTAGCTGGATACCATTCATGACTTATTCAGACGTTAGAGAATTAAGAGAGAAAATGTATTGGGCTTATGCTAAAAGAGGTAGCAATGGTGATGATAAAGATAATCAAAATAATATCAAAAAAATTGTTAATTTGAGAATTGAAAAAGCTCAATTGCTTGGGTACAAACATCATGCAGATTATGTACTGGAAGAAAGCATGGCAAAGAATGGAGATAATGTACAAAGATTTTTGAATGAATTATGGGCATTTACCAATCCGGTAGCTGAAAGAGAAAAAAATACATTACAAGAATTAGTTTACAGAGAAGGCAAAGAATTTGTTATCGAGCCATGGGATTGGAGATATTATGCTGAAAAGGTCAGAATAGAACAATACAGCTTGAATGAAGAAGAATTAAGACCATATTTTAGGCTTGAAAGTGTTAGAAATGGAATATTTCAATTGGTTGAAAAGCTATTTGGAATAAATTTTGTAGAAAATAACAAATTACCAAAATATCATCCTGATGCTACTTCTTACGAGGTTAAAAAGAAAGATGGTTCTCATGTAGGTGTTATGTACATGGATTTTCATCCTAGAGCCAGCAAAAGGGGTGGAGCATGGATGAGCAGTTACCGCGAACAATACAAAGTCAACGGAAAAAATGTTACTCCAATTGTTACGATTGTTTGTAATTTCTCCAAACCTACTTCAGAAACTCCGTCATTATTAACTGTCGATGAAGTAGAAACATTTTTCCATGAATTTGGACATGCCCTACATGGACTTTTGTCAGATTGTGAATATGAAAGTTTGTCTGGTACTTCGGTACCGCGTGACTTTGTTGAATTACCTTCACAAATTATGGAAAATTGGGCACTCGAACCTGAAGTACTTGCTACTTATGCTTATCACTATAAGACAGGTGAAATCATTCCTAATGAATTGGTTGAAAAATTACAAAGAGCAAACAAATTCAATCAAGGCTTCATCACTGCTGAATATTTAGCTGCTGCTCTTCTCGATTTAAAATATCACACATTAACATCAAAATCAGAATTTGAACCGAACAAGTTTGAAGATGAATATCTAAAAAGTATTGGATTAATACCTCAAATCATTTCAAGATACAGGTCAACTTATTTTAATCATATATTTTCTGGTGGCTACTCTGCTGGGTATTACAGCTATATTTGGTCTGGTGTTTTAGATTCAGATGCTTTCGAAGCATTTAAAGAAAAAGGACTTTACGATTACGAAACTGCAGAGTCTTTCAAAAAGAATATTTTAGAGCGTGGTGGTACAGAGGATCCAGGTGAATTGTACAAGAAGTTCCGTGGTAGGGAGCCATTGATTGACCCCTTATTGCGTAAGCGCGGATTACAATAATAATGGTCTGATAAAACAATATTTATCAAAGCCCGGTTTTTTAAAAACTCCGGGCTTTTTTTATTTCAATTTAAAAAGTGCTACATGATATTTTTTTCTTATTTTTGTCAATTAATTCCATAGTAAGAAAGGGCAATATTTATGAGTAAGCAATTTTTAGTTTTTGACATTGAAACAGCACCGCTGAATTTTGACAATTTATCTGAATCACAACAAGAATATATATTAAGAAATGCTCATTCGGATGAGGAGAAACAGCAGAAAAAGTTTGAAATGGCACTATCACCGATTACTGCGCAGGTTGTTTGTATTGGTTTACAAATGATGGAGAAAATTGATAATGAAATTTTTGAAATTAAGTATAGGAAAGCACTTTCATTAGATAACACATTAAAATCTGATGAAAAAGAGATAAAGTCATTATCAAATGGAGATGAGTGGCTACTTGGTGATGAGCGAAGAATATTAGAGTATTTTTGGGCCATACTTAATAAATACCCGGGAATGTCGCTAGTCTCATTTAATGGTAGAAGCTTTGATGCTCCATTTTTGATGTTAAGGTCAGCAATTCATAGAGTACGTCCGGCTCGTAATCTTATGAGTGGAACAAAGTATAATTATCCTCTACATATTGATTTAATTGATGAACTTACATTTTTTAATCCTAGTCCATATTCAGCATCAAGAAGATTCAATTTCGATTTTTACACTCGAACATTTGGAATTACATCACCAAAAAGCGAAGGGATAGATGGCTCTATGGTTGGTGAACTGTTTAATACTGGAGAATTTAAGACTATAGCTGAATATTGCATGAGAGACATAAATGCTACTTGGGAGCTCTATATGATTTGGGAAAAATATCTAAAATTTAAGTAATGCTTTTATCAGATAAAGATATCCAATACCTAAATAAATTAGGAGCCTGCAAAGTTCCCTTCCTTTTTATCATTGACTTTGAAGGTAGGAACACTATAATACTGCCTCTGACAGAAATTGATTCTGATTCAATTTTGTATCAAACTAGTTGTTACCAAAACTATTCAAGCTCAATCGAGAAAATCGACAGGGTGGAATTCACTAAATTTCCAATCAGTTATAGTGAGTACTTAAAAGCTTTTGAATATATTAAAACAAATATAATAAATGGAAACAGTTACCTTGCCAATTTAACTTTTGCTACACCAATGGAAATTAATTTATCATTAAATGATATATTTATTCATAGCAAGGCTAAGTATAAATTATATATTAAAGACAAGTTTGTGTGTTTTTCGCCTGAAATTTTTATAAGAATTAACAATAATATAATATCATCTTATCCGATGAAAGGTACCATTGATGCAGATAGAGATGAAGCATTAAAAACAATACTTGAAGATGAGAAAGAATTTGCTGAACACAATACAATTGTTGATTTAATTAGAAATGACTTATCATTGGTATCAAAACAAGTAAGAGTTCAAAGATTTAGATATTCTGAATGCATCAATACTCATAGAAAGTCAATCATTCAGATTAGTTCCGAAATTTCCGGGATATTAGATTCCGGTTGGTCAAGTAATATTGGAGATATTCTTAACAAACTTCTACCGGCAGGCTCGATATCAGGGGCTCCAAAGTTAAAAACACTAGAAATAATTAAGAATGCTGAGATCTCGAATCGTGGTTATTACACAGGAATTTTTGGGATTTTTGATGGTATCACCCTTGACAGTGCTGTCCTAATCAGATTTATTGAATTGAAGGATGGACAATTATATTATCGCAGTGGAGGTGGAATAACTGCTCTAAGTAATGCAGTATCTGAGTATAATGAACTAATAGATAAAGTTTATGTACCGATTTATTGAATCAATTAAACTTAAAGAGGGTTTATTTTGCAATCTGGAGTATCATCAAAAAAGAGTTAATGAGTCACTTCGTAAATATTATCCAGGTGCAGAAATAAATCTATTTCAGATTAGTATACCTAGAGCATTTGTGAATGGATTGTTTAAAACAAGAATTGTTTACTCTGATATTATTCATCAGATTGATTTCATTCCATACAAGATAAGAAGTATTAATAAATTACAAATTATTGAATCAAATGATGTTGATTATTCTTTTAAGTATCAAAACAGAGAAACCTTAGATGAAATATTTAGCAAAAGAGGCCTCTGCGACGATGTTATAATATCAAAATTTGGCATGATAACAGATACTTCTTATTCAAACATAGTATTGTATGATGAGAAGAATTATTACACTCCCAAAAATCCTCTGCTGAAGGGTACAAAAAGACAGTATTTGATTGATAATCATGTTATCAAAGAAAAAGAAATTTATGTTAATCAAATAAAAGAATACAGTAAAATTTATCTAATAAATAGTATGATAAATCTTGGTGATGTCGAGTTAATGATAACTAATGAAAATATTTGTTACTGATTTAAAATTATAAATTTACCATACATTGGCTCTACGTAATATTCGCTTTCAACATCAACCCTAAAGAAGTATACTCCGTCAGCTAACTTCTTAAAGCTATTCGATAAGCCATTCCAATTAATATTGTTTATACCCAATATTAAAGGTTTTTCGATAATTGCAACACTCATTCCTGATAAATCGAATATTCTAAATGTTGCTTTTGCACCTGGTAATGGTGCTTTATAATTAAGGCTGAAATTTAGTTCCTGGTTTGCTGGATTTGGGAAAGTAAATACATCTTCAATACTTGCGTTGACTAGTGATACTTTCGCAAAAGTATTTAATGTATCACGATTACCCTCATTGTCTGCAAAATAAACGATGATGGATACATCTTCGTACTGCAATGAATCAGGTTTGAAGCTGAAAGTTGCCTTCAAATTTCCAGAGTTATCAATTGACTTGAATTCACTCCAGAGTGTTCGTTGATATGGATGAAGGAATCCATTAACTCTTACCGTTATCTTTGTTGAATCGTTGATTTTAAGTGGTGAATTGTCATATAATTCGACAGTTATTGTAGGTAGAACACTAATGTAATCGTTATTTTTGTGTTCCTTTTCATCAATGATTAATTTAACAAAAGGTTTAGTTGTATCTTTGTTAATGAGCAATTCTGAATTGATTGTATTATTAAATTTGTAATATTCTTTAACATTGTCATTAGAATTTATATCCAAACGAACTGTATTTATATAATCAAGAAAATCAGTTGAAATAAGGTAGTCAATATCCTTTGTTTGATTTTTCTGTAAACTTACAGGTATAAAACGGTAATCATTAGCTGTACCAGATTTTAAAATGTTTATTCTTAAATCAGTACTGTCAGAATTACTTCTGACAGAAAGATTATGAATTTTTGTTTTTAGAGTTACCGGATACCCTTTCAAGCTACCATCTTTTTCATATTTCAATTCATAACTATTTAATGCTAACTCAGTTAATGGCTCAAAAACTAATTTTAAAGATGAAATACTGCTTTGCTCTTCAGAATTTAGACTTTGTAAATCACTCGATACAATGCTGTAATTAAAATCTATATCTCTGATCATATACTTACTTCCATCAATATCTGACAAATCAACTAAGGTTGGATTGTAGGTTGTTTTTACTGTTGTAACATTATTTGTTTCTAATTCTATAAGATTAACTGACATTACAACATTGGATAACGATTTATAATTAGCATCAACATCAATGGATTTCCATTTTTTTGCAGGCCCGATAAATGGACTAGTATATTTACCTGAGTCCGAAATTAAATTTAAACTCCCTGAAATATAAGCACTATCACCTACAAAACTTATACTTTCTGGTATTGAACCAACCTCAGCACCTCTCCATCCCATCATTGTAAAAGATATTTGCTCACCATTTTGATTTTCATCAATTTTCAGGGTATCAGCAATCCTAGACCCAAATTGCTTAAGGTAATAAAATACGGAATCAATTGAACCATGATTACCATCCTTTCCGTATAATTTATACATAAGTGGCAGTCTGAAAGATGATTTACAAGTTGCAATAAACAAATACTCATCATTCTCGATAGAATCCCTCAAAAACTCAACAAGTTTGATAGGGGAATCAGACTGTTCAAAGTTCTCTTCAGCTGGATAATCAACATTCAAACCCCAGGTTTCGAACCTTTTTTGTTTGGTGATAATTTGACCATTTTTCTTTTTGAATGTTACAACATTAAAACCAAGATCGTGAGGACCATCAAGAAATACTTTATCTCCAATCTCAACATTTACATACGGGTCAACAACAGGATTACCTTCCTTATTGTCAGGTAAATTCCCTTTTACTGATAAAGAATGGAAATTAATGCTATCAGTTTTAATAATGAGATTAACTTTACTTTCGTTATTTATGCTCATTGAAACATTATCAAATTTTCCTGACTCGAACTCAAATTGGGATTGTAATTTTAGATTAACATTATTATCAAGAATTTCATCAGATACATTGATTGGAATGCTTAGCCAATTGCTCCAAGTATTGTCTGAAATATTGATATACCTTGTATGCAACCAATAAGAGGTATTGGACATAAGTGAATAATCAGGTTTCCAATCTATATATAAATCATTTGGGATTATATTGTTATCACCGGTTCTGGTATCAGCACTAATAATTGTATTAATAGTATCTTTTGAACTTGTAATCAAAAACTGGTATGCCCATTCGTGATTTCTCGAAAATATTGGATTAATTACTCTAAAAGTTGGGTCTGATTGGCTAACATTCCAGTATGGCATAGGGTCTAATGGAATCAAACCTGACTCAAAAACATCAATATATTTTACAATTGTATTGTTAGATTTACTAAGTTCATTGATTTTGATATCAGGATCAATAGTGATAGTAAATTTATGTCTTCCTGGTTTGTTACTAATATCGAAAACGAATTGAAATTCTTCATTTTTGCAAAGGTTTGAAAATGGTATAATCTTAGTTTCTGCTTGAGCATTGTAATCACTTCTAACAGTAACATTAAATGGTTCATTTATACTGTAACCATAATTGTGTACCTTACCCCTAATGACTGCTTGTTGGTCATTTACTGTAAAAATATTATTACCGTCTTGATTGGCGATATTGACATCTGATTCATTTATGTAAGCGTCTGATTCTTCACCTATCCTTACTTTAAGCATTGGATCTCCAAGTAAAGAAAATGTGTAAAGTGTTATCATTGACTCAGGATAAGACATATAAAGGTTAGCTTTTCCATACATTAATAAATCACCTATGTTTCTCATTTGAAAATCTTTTCTTGATAAAGCATATATCATCCTTGATGCTATATTATTGTGTGTGCCTACAAACCCTGTAAAACTTGCACCTGTAGCCGCTACGAATCCTTTATCCTTTTCAAGTATATATTGCTCATTTCTGCTTGCAATTAGCTCAGGCTCGGCAAAAGCGCCTGTATTACATGAAATTGTAGTGAGTATGCTATATCTACCTTTATTATTCAAGGAGCCGGCATTCCAGCCATCTAAGTCGAAAATCTCTGCAGCTGCATGGCCAATATAAATTGTCCAAATATTACCTGAATTGATTTTCTCACGAATGATACCACCCTGTGCAGATGTACTTACATCCGTAGCGTCTTTGACAACCCGGTCAATTTCAGCACAAAGATCAGGTAGCAATAGTTCATCACGATAATGTGAAGTAATCAGATTATTAAATTTATTAATTTCGTCACGGGTATAACCACCAATCAGAAAGAGAAACCTTTTCATCCATTCATAAATTGGTAAATTGTCGTACTCAATAACTTTGTCTATGTAGTTTTGTAATTGATCATTTGTGTTTACCGGAAGTCTTCCAATAGTTATATCTGCTCTAAAGTCGTCGTCTCCATCAAGAAATGTGTACCACCAATCACTTGCAGGATATCCATAAGTAGGTATCCAGTCAGTACTCAAAGAGTTAGGTAATTTCTTTCTTGCATCCCAACTTGCATCTCCCACAAGCAAAGCATATTTTAAATTGTTCCTAACATAATAGTCTGTAAGATAACTTTTAATTGCATGCGGAGACTTTTTGCCATAATTGTATTCTTTGTAAACGTCTTCTACATCTACTACTTCAATTTTAAGACCCTGTGTATTTCTTCTGTACTCTGCTAATATTTTAGCCTTTTCAATAAATTCAGCATGACTAATAATAACTCCATCAACTTTTCCTTCCAATTGTTTAATTGATGTTGAGTTAACTAATTCAATTTTATTCACTTTTTCTAAATTATTAATACCATGTATCAAATAACTTGAATTTGATTGTGATTCCAGTGCTAACTCAAATGAATAATTTATTCCATTTTGATCCTCAATAAAAGAAATAGAAGATGAAGTATTTTCTTTAATGTTTTCAATAGCTTGTGTTAATGATTTGATAAAAAAGCCTGAATATATTTTACCACTAGTATATGAATCAGATAATTTACTTCCTAATTGCTTTAAAGAGGATAAATTGATAGAGCCTTGTTGCATAACAACAATTATTGAAACCGGAGAACCATTAGGGATTGAATTAATATAATTATTGTGGTCGTTATTTGTACCTACAAAATGCTTGTAATTAAAATTTTTGGATGAACTATTATAATCAATTACATGTACACCATACTTATCTGAATATATTCTAAAATCAGATATTGAGTTTGTAACAGTAATTAAATTGTCATTCAATAGTGCACCTGACGCAAATTGGTAACCTCTTTTTGATGAACTTTGTATATGTAATTTAGAAGCTGTTGTGTCAATTACTACAATTTCAGATGACAAAAATCCGGAAGCAATTGTCTTAAAGTTACTTTTTCCATTAAATGCAAGAAAATCTTTATCAGCAATTGGTTTCTTTTTACCTTTGATTTCAATGTAATCAATGTTTGTTCTTTCATTTGTTTCGGGATATACTGATTTTGACTCAACCTGAATGTTGTTTAATCCAGGAAGAAATCCTTTAAAATTGCTTCTGCTTTTTAAATATGAACTTTTGTACCCACGAAGTGAGTCCCTTTGTTGTAATGAATTATTTACTGAATATCTTAAATCAAATATTGTTGTTACATCCGGCAAAAACATTCCCCGATAAATTGAATCCTGATTTGTCACATATTTTAGTGATACTTCAAAGCTATCTTCATCTTTGTCTGAAGGAAATAATGTCAATTGGTTTGTAAAAATATCTCGATTATGGATTCCGGCAAAACCCTTTGGTGATATTTGACTCCAATACCAAGCTTCGCTTTGTACTGTTCTGGAGTCATTATAATTGCTTTTTTCTAAACTTCCGTCATAAAGTATTGATGTAAACTCTGTTCCAATTCCGTAAAATTTCTCCTCTTCAATATGTTGAAAAAAATCAAATGACTCAGAAAATGGTAGCAATTCTGAGTTTAGAGAATTAAATGAGCTGAACCTCAAGCCAACATTTGAATCGTCATAGTATAGGAAAAAGGGGTGATAATCAGTATAATTGTCATACCAAGTTGTGTCACCTTTTGCTCTTTGACCAAGAAAAATAATTTTATCGTCATCTGAGATAACGACATCGTCACTCATTAAATAGATTGGAATTTCGGTTCCATTACTCAACAAATGAATATAATTTGATGGCTTTCCTATAATTTCCGGCATTAATGTAGAAATGTCCTTGATTTCAAAAGTATAAATTGCATCTTTATCCGTGAGTAATTTAACATATTTAATACTGTTATCATACCAGGATTTGTTTAATAATTTGTTATTATCAAGATTATTATTTTGACAATTTCCATTAATTAGGGATATTAAATGTTTTTGATTAATAATATCTTTAAAATAGTATGACTCATTAAAATGCTCATTTGAAATTGGTTCTTTTATTTGCAATAAATTTGTAAACTCTATTGTAAATTCAATCTTTTTTAGATATTTAAAAGTTTTATTTTGGTAGTCAAATTTAACTAATGATATGGGCAGGGAAAGTATTTCAATATTCCTTGATTTACTAATGTAAGAATCATCGGTGAAAAAGAGATTTGGAATTGAATAATTTTCAGGAATTTGGTAGTCAATACCTTCTGATTCAATTATTTCTAAAAAACTAATCTTGTAGTTTTTACTTGGTATTGCAAAGTTAAAGATTAACTCATAAGGATTTGAAGTCTTTAGAGTGGTAAATTGATTTAAATCACTTAAGTTCAGTAAATCTTCAATCTTAGTAAGTTCAGAGTCTATCAGAAGTGTAAACTTAACTGAATTTTCATTTTCGACAACATTAATTTTCGCAATTAAGCCCGAGGAAAAAATAAAAATTAATCCAAAAGCTAAACAAAAGACCAATCCTGCTCTCATTAATCAAATCCAATAAATATATATAATTACCTCATTTCAATTAACGAATTAAAAGATAAATATTATTAATTAATTTAATAAATTTATTCCTCGGATAATGCTAATAATTTATCACCAACAATTCTATACATAATCCAGTCATTCATAGGTTTAGCACCAAGATATTCGTAAAACTCTCTTGCAGGATTCCAATCAAGCACACTCCATTCCATTCTACCACATTCATTAATAACTGCTTCTTTAGCCACGGATTTTAAAAGGGCTTTTCCATATCCTTTTTTACGAAATTCAGGTTTAACAAATAAATCTTCAAGGTATAAGCCCTTTTTTCCTTCAAACGTTGAGAAGTTAAAAAAATACAAAGCAAAACCTACAGGAGTAACATTTTCAAATGCTAACAGAACTTTTGCTATAGGATTATCAGAAAACAAGCTTTTTTTTATATCATTAACTGATGATTTGACTTCATGACTTAGTTTTTCGAATTCAGCCAGCTCTTTAATAAAATTATATATTAATTCAGAATCTTCAATAGATGCATTTCTGATTGTTAAACCCATTTTTTTTATTCCTTAATATTTATTTTTACCATTGAAAAGTCATCGTCTAATACATTTTTACCGGATAAGTTTTTTACATATTCAAACAATTGATTGATGTCCTGGTTGTTTATTGTATGATTAGCTGAAATAAAATCGATCATTTCATCCATTTCCCATATATTATTGTCAGGTTTTTCAATTTCGTAAACACCATCGGAATAAATATAAATGCTAAAAGGTGGCTCGAGAAAGATTTCATTATCAGAATAAGGGAAATCAGGTATTCCACCAATAATGAAATTCTCATTTTTTAACTTAATTACCTTAGAATTTCTATCGATTATAAAAGCAGGAGGGTGGCCGCCTGCAGCAAACTTTAAATTGTGTGTTTTTTTATTGTAAATACCGTACCAAATAGTAAAATACAAACCATTATGTTCGGACATCTGGAACGTTTTATTAAGTGAATTCATTAAACTAGCCGGTTGATAATAGTCCATTTTATTGAATGTTTGTGTTCTAAGAACATTAAGAGCAGATACAGACATGAGAGCAGACCCTACGCCATGCCCACAAACATCAAGTAAATACATAGCAAAATTATCCTCATCAATCCAGTGATAACCAAATGCATCGCCACCTAATTGTGCAGATGGAATAAATTTCCAACAGGTATCAACTTCATTTGTTTTTAATTCCGACGGTAATAGTGACACTACATAATCTCCTGCTTTAGATAATTCAGAAGCTAAAGCATTTTGACTTTTTTCAAGTGATTCATAGGCTAAGTTTCTCTCAAGTAAATTAATATATGCTTTCGAATGATATCTTATTCTAGCGATTAATTCTATTTTATCAGGAAGTTTTACTAAATAGTCATTTGCACCATATTCAAAAGCTTCTGCTTTTGTGGTTGCCTCTTCTTTAGAAGATAGAACAATAATTGGTATATCTCTTAATTCAGGAGTTGACCTATAGAATTTGACTAAGGTCAATCCCTCAATATCAGGCATAACCAAATCTTGTAAAATCAACGTGGGCTTGCTTTCTATGGCCTTTGTTATAGCATCTGCTGGTTCCTGACAGTAAATCAACTCTATGTCATTGTCGTCAATTAGCATTCTTCGAAGTGTTTCATATACAATAAATTGGTCATCAACCAAAAAAACTTTAATTCTGAAACCTAATTCACTCGTTTTGTTTTCATTCATACTTGCTCTTTACTTATAATAATTTAATTTAAAACTTGTTTTAGTATAGCATCTGAAATTTTTTGAATAGGTAAAATTTCAATAGCTGAGTTGTTCTCGGCTGCTGCCTTAGGCATGCCATAAACAGTTGAAGTAGATTCATCTTGTGCAATCGTGTGCCATCCTTTTTTTCTCAACTCGAGCAATCCCTTAGCTCCATCAGCTCCCATTCCTGTCAGAAGAATAGCAATATCATTATATTGCCATACATTTTTCAGACTTTCGAAAAAAACATCAACAGAAGGCCGGTAATGAATATGTATCGGATTATGAGTATATTCAAATTCACCTTTCTTATTAATCACAAGATGATCATTTGTGTGAGCTATATAAATTTTTCCATTCAAGGGATAATCTCCCTCTTTAATCAGTTGTATTGGTAGTCTTGAATAATTTTTTAGCCAATCAACCAAGCCATAAGTAAATTGAGCATCAACATGTTGAACAATTATTAAAGCTGATGGAAAATCAGTTGGAATATTACTCAAAATTATGGACAGAGCTTTGGGACCTCCTGTTGAGGAACCAATTGCTATAATTTTTGTTCTTTTTAGACTTGGAGAATTTGCTGTTGCCTTATTGCCTGTAAATTCATGATAATGCAAAAGCTTACTTAAGGTATCAATTTTTTTAAGAAACTCATCTTTACCTAAAATAATGTCTCCATCGTATATAGGTACTTTTACAACATCTAAGGCACCAAACGACATTGCTTCAAAGACTTTTGCCTGACTTCTTTCGTTATCATGTGCTAAAACAAGAACAGGAATAGGTGAAATCTTATTCAGTTCTTTAGTAATTACTGCGGCATCTGAATTTTTAACCTTAAGGCTAGTAATTACTAGTTCAGGCTTAGAATTTTGGAATTTAGCCAATGACTCATTTATGCTTGTAGCTGTCCAAATAATGTTGGAATTCATATCTTTTAAGCATTTTTGCAATATTAAAAGCTCTTGAACAGAATCATTAATTATAGCAATGTTCATAAACTATAAAGCCTTTCCGATTAAATCTTCTACTGCTTCAATCAAAGTGTCATCGTGAAAGCTACTTTTTGTAAGATAATAGTTGGCTCCTGCTTCCAAACCTCGTTTTCTATCATCCTCTCTATCTTTGTAAGATACTATCATAACGGGTATATCTCTTAACTTAGAATCTGATTTTATTCTCTTAACCATTTCAATCCCATTCATTCTTGGCATATCAATGTCGCTGATTATTAAGTCAAAATTGTCCTTATGCACTGTATTCCAACCATCTATTCCATCAATAGCAACAGTAACCATGTATCCTTTATTTTCCAGTAGTTTTCTCTCAACTTCTCTGACTGTAAGAGAGTCATCAACAACTAAAACTTTTAACTTTCTACTTGTATTATTATTATCTTCAGTTTTAATTTTTTCAATCTTTCCACTTTTAATAATTCTATCAATAGACCTTACAACATCATCTGCATCAATAATTAATACAGGTGTGCCATCCTCAAGAATAGCAGCTGCTGATATATTTGGTATTCTTCCCAACTTTTTATCCAACGGAATAACTACGAGCTCAGGTTGTGAAATCAATCTGTCAACGACTAGTCCATATTTATTAAGTCTGTCGCTGAGCAACAAAATATTTACTTTATCCTGGATTATCTTGTTTTTGTTTATACCAAAAATTTGTTCAGAATTTACTATACCTATATTTTCAGAGTTATAATTAATATAGTGAGCATTTTCTATTGTTAGTATATCATTTTTATTCAAGCTTAAAACTTTGTCAATTTTTGATAATGGTAATGCATAAGGTTGTTTATCAATTTCAACCAACATAGATCTGACTACAGAAAGAGTAAGAGGTAGCTGAAGTTGGAAAGTTGTTCCTTTACCAAATTCAGAATCAACTTTAATTATTCCTCCAACTTCATTTATCATTGAAAAAACTACATCTAATCCAACACCTCTGCCACTAATTTCATTTACTGATTCTCTAGTAGAAAACCCAGGTAAAAATAAAAATTCATAAAGTTCACTGCTGGTCAGGTTTGAAGCCATAGCTTCATCTGCAAAACCTTTTTCGACTATTTTATTACGAAGTGTATCTAAATTAATACCTTTACCATCATCAGATACTGATATTAATAGCAAACCGGCACTATGGCGTGCTTCCAAAATGATTGTACCGGTTAGGTTCTTTCCGGATAATTCTCTATCCATTGGATTCTCTAATCCATGGTCAATAGCATTACGAATCAAATGATTTATTGGAGATTCCAGTTTATCTAGTATATCCCTATCTACTCTAGTATTATTTCCGATAATCTTTAATTCAACTTTTTTGCCTAGTTCTTTTGATAAATCTCTAACTAGTCTCGGAAATCCGTGAAGTCCATCACTAAATGGCTTCATTCTAGTTTCGATTGCTTCGTTGTATAATCTATCAGATGTTGATTCTATCCGCCTGGCAAATCCTTCAAAGCTTTCGATAAAATTTATAATCTGACTCAATATCGAGTCCAATTGTTTAGATGACTCTATGAATTTTTGATTAATTTCTAATGGCAAACCTTCTTTGAGTAAGTCATGGTAAATGCTCTCTTTAAATGAATTTAACTCAAGTATTCCATTTTTAATCTTTTGCATTTCTTTTGAAAAGGGTTTTAAATGCTTAACTTGAACTAAAATCTCACCTGATAATCCTAAAATTTTGTTTAAATTTTCAGATATAACTTTAACGAACCTTTCCTCTTTTTGAACTGAATTTGCATTATTTTGCCTATTTATATCGTTAATATTTGAATCGCTTGAATTGACATTTACAGGGTTTTCAACATTCTGATTTTGGATAGTAAATTCATCAACATTCTTATTATTTTCTTTTAATCGATCTGAATCTACAGGATTTAGTAATTTCAGCATGTCATCAATATCTAGATTTGCATAATATTTAATGATTGAAGTATTATCATTCGATGGGAAATCAGATATAATTTGCAAATATTCAGTTATTGATTGTTGATTTGAAGATAAACAATTTCTATCCATGAAAAAATCTAATTGATTTATCAAAAAAACTGGTTCTTCAATTCCTACAATTTTTGATGCACCCTTCATAGAATTCAGAAATTTTTTTATGAGCTTTTTGGATTCATCACTTATTTGTTCTTTTTTTAAAAGTTCGATTACTTTGGATGAGTTAGATTTAATTTCACCTATAAAAAGATCAATCAAAGCTTTATCAACAATCTTATTCTCGGAAGTTCTTACAGATAATTTCTGATTGACAGAAGTAACCTCTTCTATGATAGCAGAATTGTTTTCGGGTTTTGAATCTCCTTGATTTTCATTAATAAACAAATCAAAACTATTTTGTAATTGTTTGAGTAAATTATTAATTAAATTCCTTGAATTATCTAGATATTCTGGTATGCTATAAGTATTTTGATTTATAATTGAAGAGAAAAAGTCGTTACATTCTAGGATGATGTTAAATGTATCTTCTCTTAATATTTGGTTGTTTTTTCTATGATATTCAAATATATCTTCAATTTTATGAGAAAGTTCGATAATTTGATTTAAACCGATTATTCTGGCAGCACCTTTTATTGAATGAGCTGCTCGCATCAACTTTTCGAATGCTGTAGTATTAACTTTTCCTTCGAGTGCAAGAAGACCTTCTTCAAATGTCCTTGTTTGAGCTTCTAACTCGCTGACAAAAAGTTCTAACATTGAATAATCAATTTTGCTCATTTTTTACCAGATCATTTTTTTCTTAATTCTATTAAATAGTTTATCTTCGTCAATTATTGCAACTTTTTGATTTTTATAATCTGCAACCAATACAGTAATAGTTTCCTCAGACTTTGAAATGGTTTGTGGAGGTGATTGAAGTAAATCAACATCGAATTTATTAACTCCATAAAATTCACTTACAGGGAAAGCAAATCTGATATTATCATGACTAACCATCAATAAATTGTTGAAGTAGGGGAGTCCATTGTTAGTATTGATCATTTCAACAGAATCAATTTTAAGAATATTGCTTAATGAAAAACATAAATGTAACTCTCCGTTAACATTAATTACTCCATGCAGAAAATCATTCGTTCTTCCTGGTATATAGTGAACAGCTTTGTTAACAAGGGCTTCTAAAAAAATATTTGTACTTATACCAAAAATTTCATCAGAAATTTTAAATATGAAATAAGACTTTTTTGATAAATTATCAGCATCTTTGGGCAGGCTTATGATATTTGTCCATTCATTCACTAATTCAGGCAACAATTCCCTATTAAGTAATTTTCTACCACCTAAAGCAAAAACCGGGCAATTTTTGCAATGATAATAATTATCAAGCCATTCACAAGTTCCGTTACCAAAAACTCCGCTTTCTTGCCAGCAATTTTCACCTTTTTCTTTATATATTTTGGATATATCCATTTTTTCTAATGAACTATATTATTTTTTAAAAACACTTTCTCAGCCCTTTTTCTATATATTTCACTTTTCTGTAAATTCCCATTTGCCTCATAAATTAAACTGAGATGAATCAAAGATTCATAATGATCAGGTGACAAATATAATACTTTGTTGAAGTAATCACGTGCTTTATCGAAATTTTGTTTAGAACTCCAAATTAGGCCTAAATAATAAAATGCGTCAATATTTTCGTTACTAAAGGATAATATATCATTACATAGTTTCTCAGCTCTTTCATAATTTCCAATATTTGCAAAAGCTTTAATCTGATTTATACAGTTAGATAGGTTTAAACCCTCGAGATTATTGAAATCAGTAGTAAGTTTGGATGTCTTGTTTGATGTTAATTCTCGATTTTTTTTAGAAATTGTTGGTCGGATTACCGACTCTTTCTTTGTTTCATATTGGATTGTACTTTTTTTACAGGCAAAAGCAAAGTTATGTTTGATTTGATCGAAACCGTTCCGAGTAAAATAGCTTAGTTCACTAAGTCCAACCATCAATATTCCATTATTTTTCAATAGTTTGTTTATGTTATCTAAGACAATTTTTCTTGCATCATCATTTAAATAAATTAGTAGATTCTTACAAAAAATGACATCAAATTTATTTGAGTTTTCTAAAAAATCATTTTTTACAATATTTGCGGTTATGAAATTTATCGGTTTCTTAAGATGATTTTTTACAAAAAAATCACCATCATCAAGATCAAAATATTTTTCGACAAGCCCTGTAAAGTTATCTCTGAATGAATTTTTTCGATATCTACCGATTTGTGAAGTTTCCAATGATTTAGTGCTCAAGTCAATTGCAGTAATTTTGAAATCATCAATACCTAAACTTGATTCCAAGGCATATATTGCAATAGAATAGGGTTCTTCACCTGTTGAGCATGGTGCAGAAAGAATATTTAAGGGGTTATTTGAGTTGAATTGGTTTCTATTTTCCAATATGTATTTTTGTAAATAATTATAACATTCAACGTCTCTAAAAAACCAAGTTTCAGGAACCTTGATTGAGTCTGTCAAAAATTGTAAAATGGTATCGTTTTCAAGAACCGCTTTTTCTAATTCATAAATTGTTTGGATGTTAAATTTTTCTTTTGTCAAGTTTATTCCTCTTGCTAAAGACATAAGACCGATTGAATCAATATTTAGACCAATCTCTCTGCTTAAAAGATACAATATATTACTATATTCATTTGACATTATATTTCTTGATTTTGAATGTACTGTTCATAAATTGCTTTTGGATCAATGATCTGAGTAACCAATCCATTAATCTCAATTATTGAATCTAAAACCTTACTTTTTGAAAGATTTCTATTGATTTTTTGTAGTTTGTTTTCGTTGATTGTTATTGTCTCTGTAAGATTTTCAACGGTTAATCCAAAATACTTTTCATATTTTTCCAAATAAAGGATCACAATTCTAGAACTTAGGACAAATTTTGTCTCAATGTTACAAATAAGCTTATTTAGATCAATTAAAGGACATAAGTACCCTCTGTAATTAATAATTCCTAAAATATAATTTACAGAATGTGGTATTTGAGAATAATTAACAATAGGAATGATTTCTTTTACAAAATCAATTTGTAAAGCATAATAGATTGAGTTAATATTTATGGGTATAATCAACATATCATTTGCTAATAGAAAATTTATTTAACTCATTTGTTAACTCGTTTACTACGCTATATAATTTGTCTGTTGCTTTGTTAAATTCAATGATTGTATTTCTAGTTTGAATCGCGGCTGAATTTAAGTGTTTCATAGATTCACTGATTTGAAATGCACTTTCGGACTGATGGCGCATCATATTATTTGCATTTATAATTTTTTCCGGCAATTCGTTAGTCTTATCAATTATCTCAGACATTTGGTCAATAATTAAAGATGTCTTTTCCGAACCGGATTTAGTGTTTATTATATACTGATTTATTGTGTTTCCACCGTCTTTAACCGCATTTTGCATTTCACTTATCATACTTTCGATGTTGAGTGCTGCTATAGAAGTTTGGTCAGCCAATCTTCTTATTTCACTTGCAACAACAGAAAATCCAGTTCCGTAAATACCGGCTCTTTCTGCTTCTATTGATGCATTAAGTGATACAAGATTTGTTTGATTTGCTACTTTAGTAATAGTAGTAATTACAGAATTAATGCCACTGGCTTTTTCATTAATCAAGCTTAATTTCTCGGAAATAATTTCTGAAGAATTGAACATATTTGTAATTGTTGATTTAATATCAATTAACCTTTCCAATCCTGTTGAAAGTAGTTCTGAATTTTGGTTAAAAGCATCTGTGATAAAGTCCATTGTTCTTGCTAATTCTGCAGATATACTTGATATATCATTGCTACTTGCGGTAACTTGAGTTGTGAGAGCAGCCTGCTGAGCAATTGTAGTTTCAATTTCATGAGATGAACCTGTTATAATTAATGTGTTGTCTGAAACTGATTTACCGGTTAACGATACCTTTTCCAATAAGTTTGATATGTTTAAAGTCATTTTTTTTATTGAAATAAATAGTAGAATTATTTCATCTTTTGCTGTGTAATTTAAATCTTGATATTTTCTGAAAAAACCAATTTTACTACTATCACGTAATTTATCGACAGCCTTATCAATTTTTCCATCAGCTATATCAATAGCTATGTTTGTTACAATTTTGAGATGCTTTGAAATTTGAGAAGCAACAAATAGTAATAGGATAATTGAAATAAAAAATGCAAAAATTGATGTTATTATAGCAATATTTTTTCGATTTCGATAAAAGTTAATTCTATCATCAAGCAAATGATTGAATTGTTTGTTAACTTCTAACCATAGTGACATAGTTTCGGAATTGAAAATAATTCCCTGACTTATTATATTCTGGTTTGCTGAATCAAATCCATCACTTTCGTAGTTATACCAATTCTCCAGAGTTGATATGAATGTTAAATTAGATTGGTGATAAGACTTAAGTGACTGTGTCAACCTTTCTTTCAAATTATTGATTGAATTATAATATACTTTATCAACTTTGATTGTTGTATTGATTCCTTTCTGAATTCTATCAAAATCATTTTCTAAAATTGTTTCTGATAAAATTCTAACCCTGTTATAATGATAATCAGAGATGTAACTTAGTTTATTAGATAGGTAAATTTCATTTAAAATCTGTGCAATCTTGACTTGAAATTCAGGAATAATAACAGAAGTAATCTCCATTAAATAATATGAATCTAAATCAGGATCTAGTATCAAACCAGAATTGTCATTTATTTTTTTTACCAGACTTAAATATGATTTATAAAAACTTAAATATGATGATGTGTTTACAGAATCTTTTGAAGAATTTATTTCATCCCAGTATTTAGATAGGTTTTCTAATTCATTCTTATAATTATCATTTTTGTAATCTTTATTTGAAGAAGAAAAAATTTCCCTTTTATCAACAAAAGTTTTTTTTGACTTATTAAACTGGAGTTCGATTTCGCTTTCTAAAGAATTTAATATATCATAATTACTGTTGTTGAGTTTGAGTAAGTTATGTTGCAAAACCTTTTCATTCAAAACAACCAACTCTTTCAATATGGAATTCCCTTGTTTTTCTCTAATTGATTTTTCAATGACTTCATTAAAAATTGAATTAAGATGATAAAATAATAAGCTTAATGGTATAAAGAAAATTAGCGTACTTAGAATCAGTTTATAGGATATTTTAAGGTTTTTAAACATTCAAAATCCATTAATTAAAGTTTAAATTTAGCAACTTCGAATTGAAGACCTCTTACAGCATCATTTAATTGTTCAGTAACTTTTTTAAATTCGTATAAAGACTCTTTAGTTTGGCCTGCTGTAATAGTTAGTTTAGTCATAGCATTGTATATGATTTCGGTATTATGTCTTTGGTTAATAATGTCATTATTTACAACATCAAAATCAGGGATTATTTGTCTAATTTTATCAATTACTTCACTTAAATTGTTGATACTATTAAATACAGACTCACTATTGGTTTTTACTTCTACACCAAATTTATCAACCTCACTAACTCCGGATTGCACAGAATTTTGCATTTCATTTACCATATATTCAATATCTTTGGTGGCAATAGCAGTTTGTTCAGCTAATCTACTGATTTCACGAGCTACTACTGAAAAACCTTTACCAAAATCTCCGGCTTTTTCAGCTTCTATGGCTGCGTTAAGTGATAATAAATTAGTTTGTTCAGATATTTTATTGATTGCTGTTACAACATTTGAAATTTTTGATGCTTTATCGTTAATTATTGATAGTTTCGTTGATATAAGTCCTGTTGAATGATTTAAATCTGACATTACTTTATGCATATTTTCTAAATTTGATTTTCCTTTGTCAGCAACTTTAGAAGTTTCAGAAATGTTAAGGATAATATCTTCAAATTTAATAGAAATATGCTCACTCAGCTGTGAAATGTTTGATGTAACATTTTTAACTTCATGGGTTGAAGCGGCTTGCAGTGATACTGTTGATTCAAGTTCTCTGGCAGATGCTGAGATTTCAGTAGATGAAGTTGTTACCTGTATTCCAGATTTCTGTACTTGGCTTAGAAGTGAATAAAGATTATGTAGCATTCTTTCGAAAGAAACAACTAGTTTAATTGAGTCATCATTTACTGATCTGGAGTTATCCTTTAGTTTTAAACCGTCTTTAATCTGAGAAATTAAATTCGAAGCAGTAAAGATATTGCCACTTGCAATAGAATCAGCAGTTTTTGTTAAAATGTTGAGTGGGGATGTCATCTTATTGGCAAGAATTGTTGTAGTGAATATTGCAATCATTAATAGACCTATCAACGTAACAACTTGTACTTGCTGTAATAATTCAAATTGATTTCTAATTTCATTTTTGGCATTATGAAAGTCTGATTCCGGAGCTACCGCGCCAATAATCCATTTCCAATTATCATAATATATTGCAGACGAAACATAATTTCTTTTTTGATCATTGATTAATGTTGTATAATTGAAGTTTTTGATTTTGTTAGGATTGGCTTTTATATCTTCTAAGATTGATTCGTAAACAGGCTTTCCAAATTCATCCTTTATTTGATTCGTATTTTTGTTGTCATCAAATCCTTTATTGGCAAGAATAAATTTTTTGTCATGTGGGGGAGTAGTGCCAATAATATAAATTGAGCCGTTTATTCCAACTTTCATATTTTTTAAAATATTTTTCAAAGAGCTGACTGAATTTAGTTTTTCTCCAACATAAATCATTCCAACTACATTCCCATCAATATTTTTAACTGCTTCGTAACAAGATACATACCAGTCATCAACAACAAAAGCTATACCTTCATATATTTCACCATTCATTATTTTTTCAATAACAGGATTTTTCTTGCCAATCTTATCAAAAGCAGGTATATATGTTCCAATAGCTCTACTCCCGCCTTGGTTAGGTACTGTAGTTGATATTCTCAACATATCACCTTTGTCATTCATTCTTTGAAAGATTGTTACTTTACTTCCAGTCAATTCAGTAATATCATCTGCTATCCCATTACGAATGTTGAAATCAAAAATCTTTTCAAAAGGTTTATTATTTAGAATTACCTGAGGTAATTTTATATTCTGAATTTCACCGTTAAATTGATTTTTTGCATCCCAATCCAATAATATCTTATTATTAAACACAAAACCACCTGAGGAAGAAAACTCTTTTCTCAACATATTAAGAGCAACTTTATTTTTTGCAATCAATAGCTCGTGCGAATTATCGCAAACACTATATGCATCCAATGCAATCTGATTAATTGATGATTGAGCAATCTTGTTTAGCTCAAGTGATGATTTTTCAAGGATAACATTTTGATAATAGTATGAAATAATTTGAAAGACTAATATTGGTATAATAGCCGAAGCAATTGTCATTACAATAACTTTCGTTCTAAAAGTAACATCAATCAATTTGTTATTCCCTTTAATAAACAATTTGAATCTGATTACCGTGCTCAAATGCTTTGTTTAGAGCTTTATCTGCATCAGTTATCATAATATCAAAATTACTATCATTTCTATAATTACTAATTCCAAAACTTGCAGTCATGCTCAAGCTTGTACCTGAATAGTCAATCATTGTTTTTGCAATTTCACTTCTTATTTTTTCTACAATGAACTTTGTAGAATTGGAATCTTTGTTCACCATTAATATGCAATAAGTATCAGTGTTAATTTTGCCAATCACATCATAAACCTTTAGAATTTCTGTAACTTTTTGAATCATAATATTTATGGCATATTCATATCTTTGAGGATACTTTTCAGGATCTAATGATGCATATCTGTCAAACTTAAACATAACTAAGCTTAAAGGTGTCTTGAATTCTCTTGACCGCTCAATTTCTTCATTAATTCTTATAAAAAGTGCATAAGAATTAAGTAAGCCTGAATTTGTGTCATAAATTGCTGAATTATTTAAAGCATCTAACAAATACATTTTTTCAATATTGATTCCTGCATGACTTGCTATTAATTCAATGACAGAAATATCGTATTCAGTAAACTTTTCGTTGTTATTCATCTCCATAAATACTGCACCAAATATCTGTGTGCTTGATTTGATAGGTGTAATGACAAATTCACTCTTTAGTTTTGGCTCATCCGGATAAAGTAAAATACCACTTATGTTGTCGTTTAATTTTAAATGGTAAGTTTCGCAATTATATATACTGTTGCCTAAATGTGTATTTTCAATAGAAATTGCTTTACCCAACAAATGGCTATCCGATCCACTGTATGATTTTATTATCCAGGATTCTGATGAACCGTCATAAGAAACTAAACCCACTGAAGCATTTGGAAATATTGAAGCAAGCGTCTCGGTAATTTTATCCGGCAAATTGTCACTTTGAAGAGGACTGCTTGATAGTGAATAGAATAAGTTGACTGCCTCTAAAGTCTTTGAAGATTGCAACAAATCATATTTATGAGTATAACTTTTTATCAATGAACCAATTAATTTACTAAAATGGCCCATAAATGCTACAGTTGAAGCATTATAAGCATTAGAAGAATCAGTATCAGCAACTATTACTCCAACAATCCCATCTCCCATATAAACAGGAACGCCAACGAGTGAGCATGTTGAGGTTGGAGTTTTGTAATATGGTATTATATCTAGTTCAGCAATAGGGTTGATATCGCTTAAGATTTGTGGCTTTCCATTTTTAACAATTTGGCTTACAATATCATTTCCAATTGGAAAGCTTAATTTGGTTTTTAATGCCATGTGAACATTAGTTACATAAGATTCCAATATTATTGTGCTCTCTTTAGAATTTACCAAAAATAATAATATTGATCTGGTATTTGTAGATGACCTTATGATTGTAAGGACTCTGGTTATAAAATACTCAAA
Source organism: bacterium (assembly GCA_024711295.1). Lineage (GTDB taxonomy): Bacteria > Bacteroidota > Ignavibacteria > Kapaibacteriales > UBA2268 > JANJTB01. Next base: position 66,177 of record JANJTB010000031.1, read on the forward strand.
TTCTTTTTTTGGTTCATCACCAAGTATTTGGTCCACCTCGATAAAGTAAGAAATTGGAATGTCAACAGACTTCGGAGCAAAATCTTTTTTTTCATCTGATTTAACTACTTCTTCCACTTTATTTGTAGTGGTTGATTTTTGTAACTTATTAATGTCTTTGTTTTGTGGATCAATGTTTGTTTGTCTTACATAAGTATCATTATCTCTTTTATATGCAAGACTGGATTGGCTCTTACTATTATTGGCTACTTCGTTACTCGTGTTTGGAGTAGCATTAGTGCTAGTAGGTGTAGATTTGATTTGAGGTCGAATATCTTGATTTCTGTTTACATTTTCATTTTTTGAATTAATAGTACCTACAATTCTCATACCTGAACCCAAATCATCTAATGCTGTTTTTTCCGACGGTTTAACAACAGTTTTCTGAGAAACCGGATTATTATCTATAATGCTTGGTTTGTTTGCGCTAGTGATAGGGAAATCGTCTTTGCCCCCAAATGTATTTTCAAAATCTTCTACAGTTTGACGCGTTGCTGTTGAATCCTTGGTTGTAGTAACTTTAAAATCAGTCTTTGAAAACCTTGGTTCAACAACTTCAGAAAGTCTTTGGGAAATTAACATAAACATAGCAACAGAGCCTAAGATTGCTATACTAACACCTATCATCCTTATTGCAATTTCATCGAATAAAAAGGCGGTAATAATACCTATTAGTATAATCAATACCGCAAAAAAGTCGCTTGGTGTAATAAACTTGCTGAATTTTATATTCTTTTTGTTCATTTTGTGTCAGATTATTTGTTTGTAGTTTTAAATATTATGTATTATCCAAAAGTAATAATATTTTAAATGCTATTCAAGTTAATTTATGGATAAATTCAAGATTTATTTCTAAAAATGTTAGTTTTACTAAGAAATAAAATAGTAAAATCTTCTGACTGAATAAAATTAAAAATAAAAATCAATTTGAAAAGTTATAAAGTAATGTTTTGATAAAAATCTATAAAATGGAGAAATTATGTCTGCACAAATATTGAATATTCATCAACAAACACCAGAAATCAATAAAATCGAAAAAGTAGTATCGGCTCTAAGGGATGGCGCCGTAATTTTATATCCTACCGATACTCAGTTTACACTAGGCTGTGCATTATCTAATAAAGAAGCAATTTCTAGGTTAAGAAGTATCAGGCAATTGCCTGATAGTCAGTCATTGACATTTTTGTGTGACTCATTATCAAATGTATCAGAATTTGCAAAAGTAACAGATGAAGCTTATAAATTAATTAAAAGATTAGTACCGGGTCCTTACACATTTATTTTGCCTGCTTCCAAGCTTGTTCCAAAATTTGCACAGAATCCCAAAAGGTCAACTGCAGGAATCAGAGTGCCTGACAATAACTTAGCCCAGGCATTACTAAAGTCTCATGGCTTCCCGATTATTTCCATATCAGCTAAATTGCCTGAAAAAGACATAAAATCACCAGATGACATTATAGATTCTTTTTCAAAATTGGTTGATATTGCCGTAAGTTCCGATAATTATAACTTTGTTGGCGAATCGAGTATTATAGATATGACAGCAGGTCAATTCGAAATCTTGAGAGAAGGTGCTGGAATGAATAAATTGAAAGAATTTATTAATGAGTAGTATTAATTTTTTTTTTATGGGTTGAATATCCTTTCAGCCCCCTTTTTATTAACTTTTAATCTATATGAAAATCAAAATTCCAGTTACAACAGCTATAAGATTTCTTAATGATAATAAAGTTTTTTTTGAACCATACGAATATGATTACCAAGAAAAAGGTGGAACATCTCAAACTGCTTCAGTACTCAATATTGATGAATATAGTGTAATCAAAACTTTAATATTTCAAGCAGATAAAGAAATTATTTGTGTATTAATGCACGGTAATTATGAGGTTTCTACTAAAGAATTGTCCAGAAATCTTAATGTTAAATTTATTGAGCAGGTTGATGAAAAAACGGCTTTCAATGCAACAGGATATAAATTTGGCGGCACTAGTCCATTTGGCACAAGGAAAGCATTAAAAATTTATGTAGAAGAGAGTATTTTAAATTTAGATAAAATTTACATTAATGGAGGTAAACAAGGATTTATAATAGCTATAAGTCCTGAATCTCTAGGATTATTAAATTATAAAACAGTTAATGTGGCAATTAAAAAGTAGGAATTATGATAAGAGTTAAGATATTATTCGCGATTTTAGTTTATTTATTTATCTCAATAAATGCCATTTCAAAGCCATTGGCAGCATATAGGGTAGATAGTCTTTGGTATATCATAGATGAAGAGGGTAGAGGACTATTCAATCCTTTAAAGTTAAATGTTGTGGCAGGTTATTCCGAAGGTTTCTATAAAATCATGGCAGAGTCTGAAGGCTACAAATTTTGGGCTTTTATGAATGATAGTGGTGCAATAGCAGTTCCTCTTGCCGATGATATTAGATTGTTTAATGAGGGAATGTCAATGCTTATTGATGTCGTTGACCAAGAAACTGAGATGCGGCTTTATGGTTTTATTGATAAAAACGGGAAAATGGCAGTTCAGAAAAATTATCTTGATGCAACTGATTTTTCTGAAGGTTTAGCTTGGGTAATGAATAGAGAGGAGCGTGGATATATAAATAAAAATGGAAAATTCGTAATTAAGTGGGATACTACAGGGTTTGGATCTGTTTTTAGTGAAGGATTAGCAGCTATTTCAGATACTTCAGACAGATTTGGATTTATTGATAAAACTGGTAATTTGGTAATTGATTATCAATTTGACGAAGTCACAAGATTCATCGAAGGAGTAGCTAGGGTTAATATTCTTAGTAAGTGGGGTTTTATTGATAAATCAGGTAAAGTAGTTGTTGACCCTAAATATGATTTTTCTTATGACTTCGTTGATGGTTTTTGTTTTGTAGGAATTCCTGACCCTGAAACACTAAATCCCTTGTGGGGTGTTATCAACAAGGGAGGAGGAGAGGTAGTTGATTTTCAATATTCAGATGTCAGAAACTTCAGCGAAGGTATTGGTGCAGTTAAGTTTAACGAAAAATGGAAATATATAGACTATTTTGGAAATCAGGTCATTAACAAACTTTTCAATAATTGTGACTCCTTCAAAGATGGTTTAGCTTGGGCAGAAAGTGATGAAAATATTGGTTTTATTAATCCCTTTGGTGAATTTGAAGTTATTCTTCCTAAAGAAGCTGAACTGGTCATTGATTTAAGAATCAACAAAAAAGTAAAATAGTAATTACTGTTATTAAATTTGTGAATTTTGATTTTTTTTTATTATTTTAGTAATCTTATTTTTTCCTATTTCACATAACTTTCAAAATCTGGCATAATGGCATCATTAAAACTCAAAAGAGCAGTTAATATTCTGCTGAAAGATTTTATTGGATTGTATGAAGACGAATCTATATTAATAATTTCTGATGATAAAAGGCAAGAATTAGGATTAACTCTGCTTGATTCTGCAAAAAAAGTCTGCGAAGAGGTATTTTATCTTGAGCTAAAAGCAAAAGAAATTTATACTTACGAGCCTCCTGACGTAATTAAAGAGTCAATGAAGGCTGTTGATGTAGTTGTTAATGCGTCAGGTATGAACTTTTTTGATACAAGAGCTCTTAGAGAAGTTTCTGCACTAGGCGTAAGAGTTGGATTGATTCCTAAAATTGATGAGGAAGCAATTTCAAGATGCTTAGGAATAGATCATGAGAAGATAACAAACTCAAGTGAAAAATTAAAAAGAGTCCTTGAAAAAGGTTCATTAATTCGAATTGAAACAAGATCAGGCACTGATTTGACTATTCCGATAAAGGACAGAGATGTAATTTCTACAACTGGTGTTCTAACAACAATAGGTGACACAGGTTTTATTCCTTCAGGTAAAGTATTTTTGGCGCCTGAACATGCTAAAATTAATGGAATATTAAACATAGATGGTTCTGTAGAGGGCATAGGTTTGATTAAGACACCTTATAAACTTGAAATAGTAAACAGTGAAGTAGTTAACGTGATTGGTGATGGAGCAGATGCTAAAGCATTCAATAAAATACTTTCAAAAGCAACTGATGATGCTAGACTTATTGGTGAATTCGGAATAGGTACTAACTACAAAGCCACATTAACCGGTGAATATTACGAAGATGAAATAAGTACCGGAACATCATACATAAGCCTTGGACGCAACATACATATAGGTGGAAGAATTGATGTACCTTTTAGACTTGGTTGTGTGTTTAACAGACCAAACATTTTTGTAGATGATGATTTGATTCTTCACAATGGAAAATTAATTGTTGATTAATAAAAAAGCCGGTTTTAGACCGGCTTTTTTATTGAGATAATTATTTATTTGTACTAATTGACAGCTTTAGTACCATTTAGAAATCTGTTCCAAATAACTAATTGCTCATCAGTTAGAAGTTCAGCAATTGAATCATAGAAAACTTTACGGCATCTTAAAATACCTTGTCTAACTTCCTCATGAATTGGGTTGTTCTGGAGTAAATTTTTAACTCTTTCATTAAGAACACGCATTTCTTTGGCAGCTTCTTCACGAGTCAATTCATTATTTCTAACTTTCTCCATAATGGATTTTCTTTCTTCTTGTGCTTTTCGGATTATACCATTTCGTACTTCCTGGAGTTTGCGTAACCATTGCATTTCGCAAAGCGTGTAAGATTTCATCAACTCGCGAATTGCTAATTTTTGTTCTTCGCTAAGTTTCATTGCGGCAAAAACTTTACCTAATTCTATTCTTTTACCTAATTTCGGATTTGTATTATCCAAATCAGGTCTAAGTGGTTCAAACTCAGGAATAAAAATGTCATTTTCAAGAGTAGCTTCTTGTAATTCTACATTTTCAAAGCCATAATCATAAATTACATAATCAGCTTGAGTAGAATTTTTAGAATTGTTTACTGCGCTATCCTGACTACATGACTGAAACATAAATAATGAAAGCAATGAAAAAATTAAAGCAATCATTTTTAAGTCTTTCATACAAACTCCATAAATTTTAATAATAAAAATAATTTTCAATTTTTAGACTTACAAACCTAAGAAAAGGTTTAATCAATTCAAAGATTTTTTTAAATTTTTAGTAACTCATTTCTTATGGGATATTTCTTTCTAAAATCATCAAATTTGATCTTTTTTTCAGCTATATCTAATAATGCTACTTCTTTAAAGGATAAGTTATCATGTGATATTTTCCTTCTATTATCAATTTGAAGCACTAATTCGGATCTGCTAATAAATTCAGTTATAATATACTTCGTTGATTTATTTATTTCATCAAAAAGTAATGTCTTGTCAACTTCCAAATTTGAATATTCTTCAAATATCTCTATCATCTTTAGAGTACCGTTTAGTTTGCCTTCGTATGAGTGACCCGCAATGTGTGGAGTTGCAATTAATGAAGTTTTTGCAAGTTCGGAATTAAAATCAGGCTCATTCTCCCATACATCAATAACTACAGACATTTCCTCGTTAAGACATTTATTTAATAAGGCATTTTCGGCCACTACATTACCTCTGGATGTATGTAAAAATAATTTGCACTTTTTTACTTTAGACATTTGAATAGTATCAAATAACTGAAAGGTTTTATATTTTCCGGTAAAAGTTAATGGTACATGATTCGTAATAATATCTGACTCTATCAGTAAAGTATCAAAATCTACATAAGTAGTATATTCCGGGAATGGAAAATTAGTATCATAAAGAGGTGGGTCATTAATTAGAACTTTTAAACCTATCAATTCAGAATACTTTGCAACAATTTTCCCGATATTACCAAAGCCAACGATTCCAATTGTCAATTCATCAAAAGGTAAATCATTAGACACACAATACTTGATTACTGAATACAGTACAAATTCAGCTACTGAATTTGCATTCGTACCCACCGCATCATAATATTTAATGCCTTGTAACTCTAAATATTCTATGTCAAAATGATCTGTACCTGAAGTTGCGGTTGCCACAACTTTTACATTGGTTCCGTGCAGCAGGTTACCATTCACCTGAGTTTGTGACCTTGTAAATAAAATTTCACAACCGGATTGTTTCAAAATTTCATTCGTAATTTCTCGACCTCTGAACTTATTAAATTCACAGTACTTGCCTAAAACGTTTTCGAGCATTATAATATTATCATCAGCAAAAACAACCATTACAATTTTAACCTTTTAAATATGCTTTCTGGAATAATTTTAATTATACACATTATCAATTGCCAGTATTTTGGAAGATAAACTATATCCTTTTTTTCTTCAAAAGCTTTAATAATTCCATCCGCAATTACTTCAGGCTCAGTGAATAAGAAGTTCTTTTTGAGATGCGAAGTCATTGGAGTATTTACAAAACCGGGCTTAATAGTTATAATATTAATGTTGTTGTTAAACAACAGATTTCTTAGGCCTTGCAAAAATGCATCAAGCGAAGCTTTTGTAGTACCATAAACAAAGTTACTTTGGCGTCCTCTATCACCAGCTACTGAGGATATAACAGCAATAGTTCCAAAATTTTGTACTTTTAAGTATGGAACTAATAAAGTTATGTATGACATAATTGACAGAGTATTGATTTCGAAAAGTCTCACAATTGAAATATGATCATTCATTATTTGGCTTTGGTCAGGCAATGATCCATGTGCGAACAAGATGAAATCTATTATATTGTGTTCATTAAAAATTCTATTAATTAAATCTTTATGAGAATGAAATTCACTTGGTTCAAATATATACAAAGTAATATTAATATCAAGATAACGAACGAGTAAATCTAATTTGATTTCGTTAATTTTGCTGTAACTTCTACCAACTAAAATTAGATTATATTTCTGTTCTGCAAATTTCATGATAGTTGCTTGTGCAATTGATGATGTTGCACCAAAAATTAATGCTGTTTTCATAAGATACTTACCCGCCTCCAAAAGTCGGATGAAAATTTGTTGTCAATGAATTTTGAAAAATGAATATGATTTGGATAGAAAGACATAAATGCTTTTTGGCTCATTCTTGCATCTTTTGCTATATAAACTCTACCACCTGCCTCAGCAACCAATTTATCAGCATAATCCAACCTTTTGAGTAAATTAAATCCTGTAAACTTGAAATCTATTGCTACTGTGACACCTTCCATAGGAAATGACATTAATCCTTTTGACTTAATTTGACCGAATGTTTTGATAACAGTCAAAAAGGATGAATTGGTAAATGATGTAATTGATTTCAAAATCTTGCTAAGATACTTGTTCACAGATTCAAAAGGTATCACAAATTGATATTGTAAGAAACCTTTTTTTCCGTAGAATTTATTCCAATTGTTTATTTTATCAAGTGGATAAAAGAATGAGTCATAATGAATAATATTCTTTGATTTTTTCTCGAATTGTTTTGAGTAATATAATGTATTAAAGGTTTTTACAGTTAAAGGGTTAATGAAATCTAAGTTAAAAGGAATATTTATTTTTTTTCTTGAATGCAATATAGAAGGATAACTATCATCACGAATAAAATTGCCTCTCGAGAATATTCCTGAGTGTAGGTTATTTGTGTCGAGCCATGATACACTATACTCAAAATTCTCAGACTCATTACTTAAATCTAAAAATTCTTCCAAAGATTTAAATTTTATACTTTCAGATTGGATGTAAGTCGAATTACATCTAATATTTCTGAATTTAATTTTTGTTATTAAGCCTGTAAGTCCAATTCCACCAATTGATGCAAAAAAAAGATCACTATTTATTTCTTCTGAGCACCAAAGTAAAGTTCCATCTGACCTTAATAATTCAAATCCTAAAACATGATTACCAAAAGATCCTGCTTTATGGTGATTTTTCCCATGAACATCATTTGCAAGAGCTCCACCGACAGTGATAAGTTTTGTTCCTGGTGTTACAGGCAAAAACCAACCACGAGGTATCAAGAATTCCAGACATTCTTCGAGTGTTATACCAGATTCAACAGTTAGTTGTCCATTTTCATTATCAAATTCAATCAATCTGTTTAAATTTCTGGTAACTATCAAATTATTATTTGAATTTAAACAGCTGTCACCATAACTTTTACCCAAGCCATAAGGAAGTATAGAAATATTATCACTGAAATTTATATCGTCATCCAACCAATTTAAATAATAAATATTATTATGTTGTACCTTAGGATAATTGCCAAACGAACTTACAAAGTCTGTCATAATGTTGCACCAATACCAATAACTATAATGATAAGTAATGAAATATAGCTTGATTTATCTTTTATAGCAAAAATAATTGGATCATCATTCATATTTCCTCTATGAGCAATGAACCAAAGTCTAAGAATCCAATGAAATAACACAGGTATAATCAGAAATAAAAGCTCTGGCTTTATGTATAATTCAACCACAGCTGGATTGTTAATATATAAGGCAAGAATTAAGGTTGACATAATACCCGAAGAAATTCCTAATGTCAGAATAAGTGGAATGTCTTCAATAAAATAATCTCTACCCCTAGTCTTGTTAATTTTTTTTGGATCAAGCCCTTTTAATTCGGTATATCTTTTAAGTGCTCCAAGTGAAAGAAAAATAAATAGAGAGAAACTAAATAACCAAGGAGAAATTGTAGTTTCAGAAATTACACCACCAGCCAATAACCTCAACGTATATAGAAATGACAAAATAATTATATCAATAAGATACAACTTTTTAAGGTAAAATGAATATGCCAAACTCGTAAGAAAGTATATTCCTAACAAAAACATAAAGTCAATTGAGCTAGTGAAAAATGCAAGACCAAAACCAAATACTATCAAAATTGGAATCAATTTAAATGCTGAAGAAATTTTTAATTTTCCTGATGCTATTGGTCTATTTTTTTTGGAGCTATGATTTCTATCAGATTCAATGTCTGCTAAATCGTTGATTAAGTATATAGTTGAAGCTACCATACAAAGTGCAAAAAAACCAAAGATTGTTTGGTAAATACCATCTAATTCGAGAGTATGTGCAAGTATCATTGGAATAAATATAATTAAATTTTTTGTCCACTGATGTATTCTTATTTGAGATATAAAGACTGACCATGAGTTCTGTTCAGAATTAAAAACCTTATCAAAAGTTACCTGACTCTTTAATTTGGAGAACAATTTATTGTTTATGTCAACCAGGTAAGATTTCCTTGCCGAAAACCATACAGGTACATCTTTTACTGAATCTCCAATATAATCGAATTGTTTAGCACCAAATATCTTATTTAACATTTCAGCTTTTTCAATGCCTAATAAATTGATATTGCTGCAACTGCTTATTACATCATCAAAAATTTTCAAATACTCAGCAACTAAGTCTGCTAATGGTTTAGCCGTAGCAGTTACTAAAACAATTTTTCTACCTTTAGATTTTTCAAGCATAATGTAATTCAAAATCTCTTGATTAAATGGAAGAGATTTTACATTTATAATTACATATTCCAATAGTTTAAATTTAGTGAAGTACTTTCCTTTAAATAACCAAAATGGAATTATGAAGATAAAAAATAAGTTCTTTTTTAATAAATAAATTATTGATTCAAAAAGTAAATCACTTTTAGTCAAAGTACCGTCCAAATCAACACATAGTGGAATTGAAGAATCGTTTATAGTTGTCATTTCTACCGTTTGGATACAATATACTATTACAAAAATATGAAATTCTTTTATTTTTGATTATAATTACTTTGTTTGAATTACAGAATAAATTATAAATAATTGTAGTAATATATTGATAAATAAACATATAATGTTAATTATTTATATTTGTTTTAATTAAATATTATAAATATATATTATTATAAAGATTAAGCGCATACTTCTCACACATATATATGAAAAATAAATTAAATTCTATACAAATTATGAAAATGATTTTATAAAAGTTATTTTTGTATTTTGTAATTATTCAATTTAAATTGTAATGAATTTAGTGAAGTTGTTATTAGTAGTATTTTTAATCATTCCCATTATTTCATCTTGCGGCTACGATATAGATGAAAAATTACTTTTGGCAAGAAGTAATATTAATAAGGGATCATTCGAAACTGCCAGATATTATTTAGAAACTGTAATAAAGGAGGACAGCAGCAGGGGAGAAGCTTATCTTCTATTTGGAAAATTAGAGAATAAAGAGGAAAATTTCGAGGCTGCCATAAGTCACCTAAATAAAGTAATTTCAGCCGATCCTACAAATCTAGAAGCATTCAAGGAGAGAGCATATTCTAATAGAAGACTTGGTCTTTATCAGAATGCTATCAAAGATTTGAGCAGATTACTGATTATTTATGACAAAGATGGTTCAATATTTTTTGAACGAGGGAATGTGTACTTTGATAACAATGAACTTGATAATGCTTGCCAGGATTGGAAACGCGCTTTTGAGCTTGGATATGGTGAAGCAGACAGAGTATACCAGAAATTTTGTGTAAAAGTAGAAATATCTGAATGAGTTTTTAAATTATTATAATTATTGTTTACTTTTGTAATATAAATTAAATTGATACAATCGATGAATCTTGAAATAGAAAACATAAGACTTATTAATCCATATACAGATACTGATTCAATTGTAAATATTATTATTCATAATGGAATAATACAACAAATTGGTCCTGATGTAAAGTTACCCAAATTATCTGATAAAATAAATGGTGAGGGTTTGGTTATCTCACCCGGGCTTATAGACATTCATGTGCATTTGAGAGAACCTGGTTATGAGTATAAAGAAACTATCAAAACTGGAACTGATTCTGCTGCAAACGGTGGCTTTACAGCAGTTGTTTGTATGCCAAATACTAACCCTGACATTGATAATATTGAAGTCATTAATTATATAAAAGAAAAAGCCCGTGGATTAGCTGTAGATGTATTAATTTCAGCTGCAATAACTCAAAAAAGGAAAGGGCAAGAGCTGACCGATATGAATGAATTGCATCAACATGGTGTAGTTTTGTTTACTGATGACGGTGCACCTGTTGATAGAGCTGATATAATGAGCTTTGCTTTCGAATATGCAAAAGAAAAAGATTTAATATTATCTCAACATTGCGAAGAAAGTAGTCTAACATCAAATTTTGTGATGAATGAAAGTGTGGTTTCACAAAAGCTGGGTTTACCCGGATATCCTAATATTGCTGAAGAAATTACATTATTTAGAGATGTTAAATTGGCCGAACATCATGGCAACAGAAGATATCATGCACAACACCTAAGTACTGCAGGTGCTGTCGAGATAATTAGAAACGCTAAGAGTAAGGGCTTAAGAGTTACCTGCGAAGTTACACCACACCATTTCATTCTAGAAGATACTAACTTAGAGTCTTTAAGCTCTGATTACAAGATGAATCCGCCTTTAAGAAGAGGAAATGATATTCAAAAAATCATTGAAGGGATAAAAGATGGTACTATTGATTGCATAGCTACTGACCACGCACCTCATTCTATTGAGGAAAAAAGCAGAGAACTTCACAAAACTCCAAATGGCATAATTGGCCTGGAAACAGCTCTGGGGCTTTCGATGACATTCTTAGTGCATAAGGGTTTAATTAGCATAAATGATCTCATTAAACTTATGTCTGTTAATCCAAGGAATATTCTTAACCTGGAACCAATCAATTTTGAAATCGGTGATAAGATAAATGCAACAATTTTTGACCCAAATGATGTATGGACAGTTAATAAAGATTTGTTTAGGTCTAAATCTAGGAATACTCCATTTAATAATTATAAATTGAAGGGAAAACCCAAATATATCTTAAATAATAATAAATTAGTTAAGTGTGAGTTGTAGTAAGTATTAAGTATGAGAAAGGAACTTGACAAATATAAAAATAATAAAATTGACAACAATGCAGAAAAGATTCAAATAAGGCAAGAGCAATTAAATATCATCGAAGATAAAATTAGATTAAATGATTCTAACGTGTTAAAGACATTGTTAAAATTAATAAAAGAAAAATAAATAATTGCAATATAATCTATATTATGTAAACTAAAACAAATATTAAATTGACAAATTTTTCTAAATATATTAAGGTAAAGTTTATGAAACTAACTAACAAAAATGTATTATTCGCCATCGGGTTGGTAGTAATCGCTTCCCTATCCCGATTATTTCCTATACTGCCAAATTTTCAACCACTCTTAGCCATAGCAGTTTTTTCTGGAATTATATTTTCAAGCAATTCAAAAATATCTTACTTAGTTCCATTTGGTGCTATTTTAATAAGCGATATTATGTTGCACTTTTTTAGTGAGTTAACACTAGGTTATTATGCAGGATTTCATAGTAGTATGTTCTCAGTATATCTCAGCTTAGCATTGATTGTATTTTTTAGCAAATCAATTAACAAAGAACTTAAGTATCTAAATATACTTGGTACATCATTGTTATCAGCAATACTATTTTTCTTAATAACTAATTTTTCTTATTGGTTATTTGGTTTAGATATTATGAACATGCCTTATTCTAAGGATTTTAGTGGATTAATCAGATGCTATACTGAAGCTGTCCCATTCTTTAGATATACAGTTGGAAGTGTATTGCTTTATTCATTCATACTTTTCGGTGTATATTTGCCAATAAATAAAACAATATTATCAAAAGCTTAGTGATTCTGTAAAGATGTAATATAAAAAAAGCCTGATTTATTCAGGCTTTTTTATTATTTTGTCATTTTACTACTGAATATTTTCAATCCTTTACTGACAGCACTTACCATTTTCGAAGCGTAACTGAATCCTGGTGAAACTTTAGAAATTGCAGTTTCAATTACATGCTCTATTGGTTCAACTAGGTCTATAAATTTTCTTCCGGTAGATTCTATTGAATTAACTGAGCTTGTTATTTGATTACTCATTTTGTCGAAATGTTCGAGTGATTCAACTACTTTACCGTTAAGCACAGTTATCTCGTCAAGTGTTTCAGCAACTCTCTCCTTTATTTCAACCACAGCCCCAAGTGCAGTAACAGATTTTTCTCTTAAAATTTTGAATTCACTAACAACTGAATCAAGTTTAGATTCAACATTATCAATAACAGTTCCTGCTTTATTTAATGTTGATATCATAACAAAAATGAGAAAAATCAGAGCTATAAGAGCAATAATTCCAAGTATTTGTAATGTAAGAACCATAATTACATTCCTTCATTATTATTAATCAGGGCTGTTTTTTCAAATACAGCCCTCTTAAAATCTAAAAAACTCAAGTTAAGAACCTAACTCTTCTTTAAATGCATCCGCACCTGCCTTTGCAGCATCTCTGATATTTTCAATCTTACTATGAAAGTTATCCTTAGTCTGTGATGCTTTTATTCTAGCATCTTTAAGCACATTCTCCGCATCATGCAAAATACCTTCAGCTTTATTGCGTGCATTATCAATTATTACTGAAGCTTTCGCCTTACCTTCATTCATAGTTCTACTAACTTCATTTTCAACTTCTTTGAAATAATCAGATGCTTTGCCATACAAATCAATTGATGTATCTGCTATTTCTTTTCTTAATTCAGCACCTGTTTTAGGAGCTAATAGAAGGGCTGCTACAGCACCTGCCAAACCACCGGCAATTGCACCTATAATAAATCCCTTTGCGAAGTTTCCTTGTTCATTTGAATTCGACATAATATCCTCCATTTACCATTGTTCATGAATATTAATTGGCTTGTCTTGAGCTAAAAGAATTAATTCGCAAAATTCTCTTACTGCTCCGTTTCCGCCTTTATTTTTACATATATAATCTGAAATATTCTTAATAATTTTAACAGCATCTTTTGGGCATGCTGTTACACCAACAATTTTCATTATGTGTTCATCATTGACATCATCTCCGATAAACGCTATTTCATTCAAATCTAGTTTAGTTTTAGATGCGATCAATTTAATTGAGCTCGATTTATCCTTCTCACCCAATACAACGTGCTCAATATTGAGTTTTTTTGCTCTTGCAGTAACAATTGCAGAGTTTTCACTAGTGATAATACCTGTAGAAATTCCTGATTTCTGTAGTAAAGTAATTCCCATACCATCCCTTGTAGAAAATCTCTTCAGCTCTTCCCCATCTTTAGAAAAATACATAGCTGAATCAGTCAAAGTGCCATCAACGTCCATAACTAACATTTTGACTTTTTGTAACTTGATTTTCAATTCTGAGCTTTTTGTCACGAATATGCCGTTTATTTGTTACTTTTGTAAATTCATACGTAAATAATAATGTTTATGTTTCAAAATTATTGGATATATATTTGAAAACTGATTATTTTATCGTCAAAATCGCGATTAATGAAGAATACCAGGATTTAGCGATGTCTGTTCTTATGGATTATGATTTTGCCGGAGTAGAACAAAATTATGATGAACTTATCGTGAGTTTCACGACTGAAAGTTACTGTAATATAAATATTGATGAACTAATAGCAGAAATTAAAGAAATTCTACCTGAAACGCAACTTAATTCTGTAGAAAAGATCTCTGATAGAAACTGGAATGAAGAATGGGAAAAACATGTACAACCAGTTATAGTTTCCGAACAAATCGCCATCACACCTACCCACCACAGTGATAATATTGATGCTCAAATAAAAATAATAATTGATCCTAAGATGTCTTTTGGAACCGGTCACCATAATACAACAAGACTCATGTGTAAATTAATGGAAAAAATTAATTTTAAGGATAAAAAATGGATTGATGTTGGTACCGGAACTGGCGTTTTAGCCATTCTTGCTGCAAAATTAGGTGCTGAATACATTTATGCATTTGATAATAACGAGTGGTCTGTTGAAAATGCTGTCGAAAACATTGAGAAAAATGCTGTTTCAGATAAAATCAAGATAGAACTTGAAGATATTGAAAATGTTGAATTTGATGATTATGATGGCGTAGCTGCTAACATCTTTTTAAACTTAGTTATACCTTCTTTGAAAAAATTTAAGATGGGAATTCTGAAGAGAAATGGTGATTTACTGATTTCAGGCATTATGATTTATGACGAACAACAAGTAATTGATGAAGCAACAAAAGCAGGTTTAGTTTTAGCTGATAAGATTTATGAGGATGAATGGGTAGCATTTCATTTCAGGATTAAGGATAATTAATGAAAAGAATTGCTTCTATTGATATTGGAACTAATACATTTCTGCTTTTGATTGCAGAAGCTAAGCCAAACAATGAATTAATTGTGTTATATGAAGCCATAGAAATTGCCCGACTAGGTGAAAATGTCGATAAAATTGGTAAGATATCAGATTTAGCAGTTGAACGGGCAAATTCAATCCTCAAAGATTATGTAAATATATGCAACAAATTTGATGTCAATTTGATTCTTCCTGTTGGTACATCAGCTTTGAGAGATGCAACAAATTCTTGTGATGTAGCATCAACTTTTAGTAACACAATTGGATTTCCAATTAATATTATAAGTGGAGAAAAAGAAGCTGAGCTGAGCTATCTAGGGACAGTTGAAAATGAAAATTCCAATATTGTTATTGATATTGGTGGCGGTAGTTCCGAAGTAATTATAGGCAATAAAAAGGGTATATTATATAAAAAAAGCTTGCAGATAGGTGCTGTTCGATTAACTGAAAGATATTTTAAACAAACTCACCCACCTTCAGTTAATTCAATAACTTTAGCAAAAAAAGATATATTAAAACAACTAAGTGACTTTAAATCAATAGAAGATATTGATACTACCTATGCCGTAGCCGGAACAGCAACCACTCTTGCAACAACTTTACTTGATTTAGACGATTTTGAAGTAGAAAGAATAAATGGTCTAGAAATTTCTTTTGAGCAAATCGAATCTTTGTTTACAATGTATTATGAGTCATCAATTCAAGAGATTATTTCAAAATTTAAAGTTCACCCCAAAAGAGCTGACTTAATATTGGCTGGTACTTTAATAATGAAAACTATCATGGAACAATTAGCACTCAGTAAAATAAAAGTCAGCACCAGAGGGCTTAGATACGGAATATTGATTGACTACATTCAAAAAAGTTTAAACTAAATTTTGTATATGAGCAAAAAACACACTATTTTTGTATCTTTTGTAATTTTATTAAACAATTTTTCTTTATCGGAGTATTTTTATGAAATCATTTTATCAAAGCTCATTAGTTGCGTTGATAATGGTATTTGTTCTTTTGAGCTGTCAACCAGAGAAAAAAGAATCAAAGTTTTTGAGTGAAATAGTAACAAAACAAAATGTTACTTCAATTTTTAAGCAGTTAAGAGATGATAAAGATTTTACCACTCAGGATTACCAATACCTTACTAATGGTATGACACGCCTTGTTACAATGAGTATTGACTCATTATTGGGAAAATCAGTTGGAGAAATCATCAAACTTCAACAGAACTTCGAAAGAGATCAAACTGCTGCAACGGCTGCTAATCAGGCTACAAAAGTTGAATTGGTAATGAACCACGATTTTAAGTATCTTGGCTTAAAACCTGAACTTATTGCTGAAACACAAAAAGATGTTGACTTTTTGTACTACGAAGTAACAAATAAATCAGATAAAGAAATATCAAATTTGCAGGGTGTTTTGCAATTTATGGACACTCAAAATAATATAGTTAAAATTTATCCAATAGTTTTATCGAACATAATCAAAGATGGTGTTATTAAGCCAGGTGAAATGAAAAGATTTATGCATCCTTTCGACCATGATGCAGCAAATGTAAGAGACCAACAAATTAGAAATGATCACAGAAACTTGAGACCAATATGGATTTGTACTATGATTGAATTCAAAGATGGTTCAAAAATAAGTGTGACAAACACTCTATAAATTTTTATACTTATTTTTTACTTTATTCCCTTAAGGATTGGTTCCATAAAACCAATCCTTATTTTTTTGCTTTATGATTGATTATTCCATATATTAAATAAAGAAAGCCCGGAAATGCAAAAACTAAAAATGCCCAACCTCTTGGGAATTGAGCTTGTAAAACATAGTGAAATATATAGAAAAGAGCTAAACCGGCAACTGACAAAATTCCGCCCCAAAGCTCTTTCTTGAATGCTAAAATGTAACCTGACAAAAGCATTAAAGGAAAAAATATTGATAAAATAAGTTCATTCATTGTAAATTTAAATGGATTAAAACCCTCACCTACCATGAATAACAATACAACGAACAGGGTTATAATAGATAATGAACGAGCAATCCACAAAGTCAACTTGTTTATTGAGCTTCCAAGGTTTTCTTTTTTTGTATTTTTTTTCATAATACACCTTCAGTTATTTTATTTTCTCTTCCAATACTTTGGCTATGTTCTGTAGTCTTGATTTAAAGTCAAAATTATCTTCATGTTTGACATCATTATCAATTAGAGTTACATCAAGAGGATTATACTCTGATATGTGATCATTTTCATCAATTTCTGATGATTCAGTAGTGCCTTGGTAATTTAAATCAGACCTTAAATAACTTTCTTCTTGTTCTAAGTCACTTACGTCAACTTCATAATCCAATTCATCAAACTCAATCACGTTAGGTTTTAACTCATGGAATTCATCATTAGATATTTGTTCGATGACAAAAGATAAGTCATCGATAGTAAAGTTATTTACAGGCTGCTTTAAGTTTGATAATGCGGACACGATATTATATAATTTCAAATCATCATAAATAAGCATTAAAGAAGGAATCTTTAGATTTGAAAGATTAAATTCTTCTAGGAAAATGAATAAATCACTACATAAATTTTTATGATAAATTATATTATCAAACTCATTGTTTAACAATTCATATAATTGATTACTAACATAAGGTTTGGTGACATAATTGTATTTGGAACTGTTTGAATTGATTATATCTACTAATTTATCCAGTGCCTTTCCGATAGCTGAATTGCTTTTGACCAATTCAGACTTTAACAAAAACTCTTGGTTTGATATTGTGTATGAATCCGAAAATACTTGTGATAAGAAAGTTGAAACCGGCTTTAATGCGAAATTAAATCTGAGTTCAACAATATTTGAAATCAATTTTTCGACATACCGATTATCTAAGTTGACGTAATCAAAAAATATGTTATGTAATTTTTTAATAAAGATTTCGCTATGAAATGAATCCTTATCAATAAATTCAAGATTTTCTATACTTAAAATAAATTTAAAATTTGAGAATGCTGCATCTGCTTTAATTAAATCGGAATAACTTGATTCAGTATCAAGCAAGTTTACTAATTTAGAGTAAGAATATTTGGTTTGATTGTCAAGTTTTGCAGTTAACCTATTTATTTCAATGCTTAATTCTTCTTCGAACATTTTTAATTCTACTTATTGTTGAAAAATAAATTACTAAATTATCAAATTTTTAACAAGTTAAAAAATATTTTTTTTAATCATCAGAAAATATGTGAAAAGACTTGAGAAATTTTATCTACAGGATAAAGTTCGATTTCAAACTTGCGCTTAATTTTTTCGAAATTGAGCCTTGGCAGAAATAGTCTTTTAAAACCAAGTTTCTCAGCTTCAGAAATTCTTTGCTCTATTCCAGCAACTGATCTAACCTCACCTGTAAGTCCAATTTCACCAATAAGCACAATTTTGTGATCTATAGGTTCGTCCCGAAATGAACTGACAATAGCTGCAGCAATACCGAGGTCAACGGAGATATCATTCAGCGACATTCCTCCTGCTACATTCACAAAAACATCATTTTGCCTAAATATAAGTCCTAGTTTCTTTTCTAATACTGCCAAAATCATTTGTAACCTTTTATAATCAAATCCATTGGAAGTTCTTTGAGGTACATTATAACCAGTAGGAGAAACCAGTGATTGTACCTCAAGTAAAAGTGGACGAGTGCCTTCGGTTGCTGATACTACAGCAATCCCTGACTCGTCAGTATTTCGTCGAGCCAGAAAAATTTCAGATGGGTTAATTACTTCCTCTAACCCATCTTCATTCATCTCAAATATTCCAATTTCATTGGTTGATCCAAATCTGTTTTTTATTGAACGTAAAATTCTAAAAGCATAGTTCTTTTCACCTTCGAACTGTAACACAGTATCAACAGTATGTTCCAAAATCTTAGGACCTGCAATCATTCCGTCTTTGGTGACGTGTCCAACAATAAAAATAGCTTTTCCTGTTTGCTTAGATAGATTCATAAAACTGTTTGCGCATTCTCTAACCTGTGAAACGCTCCCGGGCGTTGAATCAACACTTGGTGAATATACAGATTGTATTGAATCAATAATTATTATATCAGAATTGCTTTTAAGAATAGCATTCGTTATGTTATCTAAATTAACTTCACTCATTAATAATAAATCTTCTGGTATATTCTTTAACCTGGCTGAACGATACTTAATTTGTTTTAATGATTCTTCGCCAGTTATATAAAGGGGCTTATAATTTTTTAAACCAGCGCACATCTGAAGCATTAATGTTGATTTTCCAATACCCGGGTCACCACCCACGAGTATTAATGCTCCTGGAATAATTCCACCACCTAAAACTCTATCAAACTCATTAATCCCTGTGCCTATTCTAAAATCACTTTCAGTTGATATGTCAGAAAGTTGCATGATCTGATATTCTGTTTTTTGGCTTGGCATTTTAACTCTGCCTTGTGATAAAGCAAGCTCTGAAATTGAATTCCAGGCACCACAATCTGAGCATTTGCCAGACCATTTTGGAAAAATTGCACCACAATTGTTACATTCGAATTGAATTTTATTTTTCAAATTTTTTCTTTGGGAATTTTAGTTCATAATTATTACAAATATAATCGTTAATTACTTTTGTATTACACATAATTTTTAAAAAGAGGTAAATATGTATCACAAAGTTGAAGAATTTTTGCAAGATTGGCAAATGGAGTCAGAAAGCACCATAAAAGTATTCAAAGAATTAACAGAAAATTCACTAGGAGTTCAAGTATATAGCGAAGGCAGGAGTCTTGGTTTTATTGCTTGGCACATAGCAAATACAATCGGTGAAATGACAAGCAAATGCGGACTTGACGTAACTCATTCAGAAGAAATTAATGATGAGCCAAAAAATGTTGGTCAAATCATTAACGAATATGAAAAACAATCTAATCAGTTAATTAAATCAATTAGAGAAAAATGGACAGATGATATGCTTTTTGAAGAAATTGAGTTATATGGAATGAAGATAACAAGAAATATGGCATTAGTAATGCTTGTTAAGCACGAGATTCATCATAGAGCTCAAATGACTGTCTTAATGAGACAAGCTGGATTAAAGGTGCCAGG
Source organism: bacterium (assembly GCA_024711295.1). Taxonomy (GTDB): domain Bacteria; phylum Bacteroidota; class Ignavibacteria; order Kapaibacteriales; family UBA2268; genus JANJTB01. The sequence goes on from JANJTB010000031.1 coordinate 86,467, forward strand.
TGTTTATGGACCTTCTAAAGAAGAGTGGTCTGCTATGGGTGTTACAGCATTAAAATAACCACACCTTAATAAAACAAAAACAGAAGCAGATTTTTTTTGAAATCAGCTTCTGTTTTTGTTTAATAATTAAATAAATTACAAACTTAATTGGTAATTTATTTTTCTACAAATTTTATTTAGTTAACTTCTCTATTCTTTTTATATTTTCTATATTTTTGCCAAAATCAAATAATGTAGCTTTGAATCTTGGAGAACAAATTAATTGGTAATCAAAATCTGAACCATTATTTGATTGCTGAATTATTCGAATTTCTTCTCCCCAAGAATACCAATCCATTTTAGACTTTAAAATTAGACCATTTTCAATTTCAGATAATTTCATTTTCTTAAATATGACGTCTGATATTAGTTTGTTTTTTATTTCTGACAAACTTAATTTTGAATTAAATCTTTTAGAATGTCTTACTCCGAAGTTCTGATCTGTAATATCATTTATTCCCATCTTTTTTAACCTGTATTTTTTCATGTAAAAGAAGAATAGAGACATTGCCGTTCCATAAAAAAAGATAATAAAATAAATTTCCAAAAGCTGAAACGATTGCTTTCTAATAAATCAAAACCCATCATTAAAATTCCATAAAACAGGCCAAAAGGAATACCTGTAAATATGAAATTTTGCATAAATAATTTTACAGTTATTGTCATGATAATATTCCATTATTCATCAATTAAATATTTAATTCGAAATAACAATCTTTTTGGTAGTATAAATGTTATTTGTTGAGACTTTAATAATATAAGAACCGGAAGACAAAGTTGAAGTATTTATTTTATAATTATTAAGTCCAATTTCAAAATTTATATTACCTGATTCAAATAAAGTTTTACCATTCATGTCCAGCAGCTGGATACTACCTTTTTCAAAATACTCTGAAAAGAAATTAATACTTACCAAGTCACTGGCAGGATTTGGATAAATTTCATCAACATACAATTGATTCGACATAGACTTAACTTCTTCAACTGAAGTATGAGCATCAGGATCAAGTTTAAATTTCGCAAAATAAACGTTGATGTTGCCATTGTTAGTTCTTCCGTCAGCCCAGGTAGCATAAGCATAGTCACTGGTCATTACAACGGAATTATATTCCCCTATACCAAATTGATTATTCGATATGCCAATTCTATCGAATCTTGAGGGCATCGAGCTGAGCACTTGATTATAAAAAGTATTGCCACCGTCGTACGAAACAGCAATGAAAAAATCTGTAAGATGTTGGCTAAAGACTTCTGTGGGTAAGTTTCTTCTATCATAAAAAGTTATAGCTATATATCCCTTATCATTAACTGAGATATTTGAATAAAAATTTTGAACTCCAATTTTTCCGTCATTATTTACAACTAATGGTTGTGACCATGTTTTTCCTCCATCTGTGGATTTAGAAAAATAAATATCCATACCATTCAATAACCTACTGTTAATACCATTTGCAGACCATGTAATGTAAATGTTGCCTGCAGTACTAGTATTACTTTTGTCAACACACATATATGGTGATGGGTAAATTCTTTGAGCTGAAACACCGGGGACACTTTCAGTATTCTGAAATCCACGCATTGAACCTATTAAGTTACTAATCTTCTTAGGTGTAGTAAAATTAACACCTCCATCAATGGATACGCAATGATATAATGACTGAGTTGTGCCATTACTTCCGAAAAAAGTATAATGAACATTACCATTCATGTCAACGTCAATTGATCCAAATTGAACGACGCTCATCCCTGTTGTGTTAATTAATGCAGGTGTAGTCTCGAACGAATTCTGATTGGCACGTTTACGGTAAATATGAATTTGTAATGGATTAAGGAAATTAGTTTGATTGATGAATAGAGCTGACGTATAGACAGAATTTCTAAATTGATTATCTGAGTGGTCTGCAGCCATCCATTGTTTATCTAGTAATTGGCTGATGTTTGGGTTTGAAGAATACCTTGTACTAAATACTCTTCCTCCAAAAACATTGGATTCACTGAAGTTAAATGTTTTCCCACCATCAGCAGATTTCGCCCAAAACAACGCTGCTCTTAACGAATCAGGGGTCTGCCCGTTAAAAGTTACATAAAGATTAATCCATGAAAAGTAAAGATTCCCATCTGCGTCAAACACAAATACAGGATCACCACCTCCCATAAGAGAAACTTGCTGCGAAAACGGTTTAGTAATAAATTCACTCGATTTCCAAGTTGCACCACCATCAAAAGTGTAATATACAGGACAGGTAACTACACTTGTAGGGTGACCGGTATTTTGCTTTATAGGTGAAATGACAATATTTAAAGGATTCTTGGGGTTGATTGCAGAATGAATCTCTGATTCTGGCAAACTTAAATTGGACACTAAAACTTCATTCTCAGTATTTAATAAATTATCTCCTATTTGAGTATAAGTTTTCTTAGTGTATTTTTCGGGATTCTGGAACCTATCAACCGCTTCTGCAGCTTTGATTCTGATTTTTTCGTGATTAATAAAATCAATCACAGGATTACCTTGAGGATTCAATATTTCTTGTGATTGAAGTAAATTATTAAAAATAAATAAAGCTGACATTAAAATGATAATTCTTTTCATAAATTTTCCTTTTTTCCCAAAATGATATACACTATATACAAAACAATAAGACAAAAGTTACAACTCTATCTTAAATTCTTGAAACCAAATTCTATCTCATCTGCTATACGCTTATAAACTTCATCGAATGTACCCTCGCCACTTATTATTGTAGAGCCGTGCAATTCAGTATATTTCTTAATAACAGGTACTGTTCTTTCTTCGTGATACTGAAGTCTTTTGATAATTGTTGACATACTTTCATCATAAGGCATCTTACTGTCTGTTTTACTTCGAATCTCTAATCGTTTGATTAATTCCAAAATTGGTACTTCAATTTCAATTACTTTAGTAATGGATGAAGTGTGCTTTCTTAATAATCCATCCAAAATATAAGATTGAACAAGTGTTCGTGGAAATCCCTTAAAAATAAATCCCTTGGCACCATTAAGATTTTGAAATTTCTTCTCAATTAATTGAACTACTATATCATCCGGAAAATTTTGACCGATAATACCATGTTCGAGCATTCCTTTCTCGTATAACTCCAAAATTTTCTTACCTAATTTAGTATTTTCAGACGCTTCCTTTGAAAGCAATTCACCTGTTGCAATAAATTCTAAATCAAACTGCTTAGCAAGCGCTTTCCCTTGAGATGATCTTCCACTTCCAGGATAGCCAAATAGTACTATGTTTAGTAAGGACTTACTAAGTTCCTGCTTGACAATTTTTGTAATATCAGTTTTGACATCCTCAATTCCATTTCTGCCGTCAACAGATTGATAAATACCTTTCTCTTTATAGAATTGAAGCACAGGTATAGTTTTTTCGTAATATTCCTTTAGTCTTGTTCTAATGACAGTTTCATTATCATCTGATCTACCAGATGTTTTACCACGATTAAGCAATCTTTGGATTGATTCTTCTTCAGGCAATTCAATGCTGATTAAACAGTTTAACTGAGTATTCAATTTAATCATTAACCCTTCGAGGATATATGCCTGTATATATGTTCTCGGAAAACCATCGAATAAAAATCCATTATAACCCGGATTATCTGTTATTGATTTTTCGATAATTTGTACAATAATTTCATCAGAAACTAACCCACCTTGAGCTATAATACTTTTAGCTTCTTCGCCGATTTTGGTGCCATCAGCAATTTCTTTTCTTAACAAATCACCTGTAGAAATATAAAATAAGTTATATTTTTTAATTAAAAACTCTGATTGAGTACCTTTGCCTGCCCCCGGAGGTCCAAACAACGCAACATTTAACATAATACTTCTCTATATAAAAATTATTTAAGAATATAAAAAAATACAAATCTAACAAATTGTTATCTAAAATCGCCAAAATATTTTAATACTACTTATTAATTATGATTTTATTAATAAGGATGTTTTTATCATTTTGAATAGTTAAAGTATAAACACCTTGAGCTAAGCCATTACAATTAAAATAAATAGAGCTTGAAATGTCGTCTAACTCGTACGGTATTTCAATTTTATTTCCAATAACATCAAAAATACTTATTTTCAGGTTTTGCAAACCCAAATTATTGATTTTTACTACAAAATTCTCTTTTGCGGGGTTCGGGTAAACTATTGAATGAACATTATCTTCCTTAATACTTACGTTTTCAACTCCACAATTATCTATACTAATTATCCCTCTCAATCTAATGTCTTTAGACGAAGCTCCTATTTCAACTTCATATTTTCCTGTTTCAATTATATATTTTGATTTTGAATCATCAAAGGAGTATAATTCACTTATACTAAGTGATAGAGTATCTAAGACTGATTGACCTGATTTTAGATTAATTCTCTTAAATTGTTTAAGCTGCTTTATTGGTTGAGTTAATCTAGAATCCAGATTTTTAACATACAATTGTACTACTTCATCCCCATCATAATCACCAATATTCTTTAGATTATATATAAATTTCACTGAATCATTTTCGCAAAATTTTATAACATTTTGATCATACTTCAAATTAGAATACTCAAATTGAGTATAGCTGAGGCCGTAACCAAAAGGATAAAGAACCTCGCCATTATAATATCTGTATGTCCTGTTATTCATATCATAATTACTAAAATCAGGCAAGTCTTCTGCTGATTTATAATAAGTTTGAGTTGTCCTACCTGCAGGATTATAATCTCCAAAAATCACGGATGCTACAGCATTACCAGCAACCTGCCCCAAATATCCAATATTCAGAATAGTAGGAATAATTTGATTTTCTATATTCAGGGCACAAGCCGTTCCGAGATTTATCATTATGGTTGGTGTGCCACTTTTGTGCATTGCTTCAACAACTTTTGTTTGTAAACTTGGCAAACTTAGGATTGTTCGATCACCATTTTGAAAACCTTCGGTATCTAGAAAACTCTGTTCATTTTCCCAATCTGCCGATAAACCTCCAACAAAAATAGCAGCATCGAAATCTTTTGCCATTTCAGTAATTCTTGCTAATTGTTCAGCTCCTGTGTTTCTGTTACCAATCTCATATCTAATGTTACCAGGTGCCCAATGTTGTAAATATTCAATTTTAATTCTATAATCTTTATCAGCTTCAAAATTAAAAAATCCTATTCTTGTTATTGATGAGTGGGGTGTATAATCATCAATTACGATTTTATCTCCAATTGTAAGTCTGGTTCCATCATCACTTGTAACTTTGAAAGTATATTCTCCTGATTCAGGAACTTTTATTATGCCTGTCCATCTCACAGAAAATGAGTCAGCACTTACACCCGGAGCAGGATCAACAAATCCCCAATCAAAATCTAAAGAGGTATCAACTCTTGTATGTTTTGGTTCTCCTTCCATGAATCGGTTATTGAAGTATTCACCTAAAAATCCGGGTTGATTGTCATTAGTTCTTACATACTTTGGTGTTATAAGCTCTGTTAACGAGCCACCAATTTCTATCTCTCTGCTATAAATAACTTCAGTTTCAGGTGACACAATTTTTTTGATCCCTTCCAAAATTGTAACAGGTTTAGAAGGCCAACCTGTATAGCTACCAAGGTTTTCATAAAAAACATTTGCATTTGGACCTATAACAAGTATTTTTTTTAAGTCTTTTTTTAATGGTAAAGTATTTTTATCATTTTTTAGCAATATGATAGACTCTTTTCCGGTTCTTAAAGCCAGCTCGTCATGTTTAATTCCGTCAACCAATGAATCTGGTATGTTATTATAAGGTACTATATTAGGATCATCGTATAACCCAAGCAAATGCTTTGCTCTATACAAGCGAAACACAGCGGTGTCAATAGTGCTTTCTGTTATGTAACCTTCATTTAAGGCATTTTTCAGGTGCCATCTGAAGAAATCACCACATTCGGAATCAACTCCGCTAATCATAGCTAATGCTGCTCCTTCTCTCTCATTTTGTCCTACCTTGTGCTCCCAAAAACTATCACCGATAGCGTTACAATCTGTTGTAACAAATCCAAGAAATCCCCATTGATTTCTCAATATTTCTTGTAAAAGATAAGTATTGGTTACTACAGGTCTTCCATTATAAGCATTAAAAGCCGCCATTATTGAAAATGCACCAGCTTCTTCAATTGAAGCTTTAAATGCAGGCATATATGTTTCCCATAAATCTCTTGGTTTTACAATTGCATCAAATTGATGACGAATACCTTCCGGACCACTGTGAGCAACATAATGCTTTGGTGTTGCAATGGTTTTGAAGTAATCCGGATGGTCACCCTGCATTCCCATTATATAAGCAACAGACATTCGCGAAGCTAAATAAGGGTCTTCCCCATAAGTTTCCTGGACTCTTCCCCATCTTGGATCTCTTGCAATATTAATTGCTGGAGACCAAAAATTCAATCCAACTGCTCCATGTCTAAATTTAACTCTTGCTTCATCAGAAATAGCTGAAGCGACCTCATGCATCAACTTTGTATTCCATGTAGATGCTAAATTTATGGATTGAGGAAATACAGTCACATTTTCAATGCATAGACCATGTTCACTCTCATTATGCCATTGATAGTCTGGTATATCTAGTCTTGGGATACCTTGTTTATTAGCTGAAATCACAGTTGATATTTTTTCGTCAATAGTAAATTGTTTAATTAGATTCCATACTCTTGAATCAAACCTCTTGATTGAATTTGTATCTAATGAAAATAAATAGCTGTTGGTAAAAATTACTAATACTAAAAAAAGCAATCTTTTCATGGAATTAAGTTTTTGGTTATTGAAAAACCTAAAAACGTTATTTGATACTACAAATTTTACTTAAATAAGTATTTGCTATTACCTATCATAAATAAATTAAAGTATGGCTTTTTTTACATCACCAAATAATTGCATCTGCAGCACTTTTAGCTATAGTCCTTGCTTCTTCCTGCGATTGCGCGATAGCTGTAATGTGTCCCATTTTACGTCCATTACGGGACTCTTTTTTATTATATAAGTGAAGAAATATCTTATTATGCATCAAAGTTGGTGTGATATTTTCAGGTACTCCAATACCTTGTCTTTCTCCCAATAAATTAATCATCACTGCAGCTGGTACATACATTTTTGAAGAACCAAGAGGAAGGTTGGCAACGGCTCTGATACAATTTTCAAACTGAGAACTGTAACAAGACTCAATTGTATAGTGCCCGGAATTATGTGGTCTGGGTGCAATCTCATTGATAAGTATTTTTCCATCTTTAGTCAGAAACATTTCAACTCCAAAGACCCCAACTCCGTTAATTGATTTAACACATTTTCCGGCTATTTTCTCAGCTTCATTTCTGATTGATTCATCAATTTCTGCAGGAGCTATTACCTCATGACATATATGTCTGTATTGGACTGTCTCAACACAAGGATATAATTCAACTTCATCTTTACTGTTTCTGGCAACAATCACGGCAAGCTCTTTTTGAAAATCAACAAATGACTCACCCATCAAAGTTCTGTCCTTATTGCTTGTTTTAAATTTTTCAAATGCTTGAATTGCAGTTTCTTCTGAGAAAACAGTAGCGTTTCCGTATCCATCATACCCATATTTCCTTGCTTTCATCACATAAGGGTATCCATATTTTTTGCCAAATTCTTTAGCGTCTTCAATACTGTCAATAATGGCAAAATTTGGTACAGGAAGTCCGGCATCAAGAAAAGTATGTTTTTGAATATATTTATCCTGGACAAGTCTCATTGTATCGGGGCTAGGATAAACAGTTACTTTTTTATTAATATAATCAAGAATTTCCGGATCAATAAACTCATTCTCTAACGTTACAATATCAGACTCTAATATAAAATTGTCAAGTGCTTCAGCAGATACCCATCCGGCATCAAAATCAAGCTTTGTCATGTCTCCGGCTGGAGACAACTTATGATTTTCAATAATTGCGACATTTAGTCCTAATCTATATGCAGCGGATGCTAACATCTTAGCAAGTTGTCCACCACCTAAAATTCCTAGTGTAAAAGTTTTGTTGTTTTTGGTTGATTTTAGCATCTAAATAGATTTATGAAATATTTGAACATAAACAAAAATAGTTAATTTAATTTAAATATTAAATTATTTTATAACCAAATTGACAATTAATATTAATTAGCATGTTGGTAAATGTTGATTTTTTTTTTGAAACTAATATTTAATTATAAAAATATTTAACTATTTATATTATTTTTGTAAAATTAACATTAGTTAATGACTAAAAGTTATTATTATTAATATATATGGTGTCTGAATGTTTGAATTAGTTTTTACCGAAGAGCAAACAATGCTCAGAGAAATGGTCAGAGATTTTGTGAATAATGAGCTAAAACCAATAGCTTCACAAATTGATGAAGAAGAAAATATTCCAAAAGAAATAACTTCCAAGATTGGAGAATTGGGTATTCTAGGGGCAGCATTTCCAGTAGAATATGGTGGTTCAGGATTTGGTGAAGTAGGATATTGTATAATTCAGGAAGAAGTTGGCAGAGCATGCTTATCAACAGCTACATTTATCGGTGCTCATGTTTCAATAGGTACAAACTCCATATATTTAGGTGGAAGTGAAGATATCAGACATAAATATGTTACACCTTTGGCTACTGGTGAAAAAATTGCTGCATTTGCATTAACCGAAGAACGCGCCGGTTCAGATGCATTCGACCTGAAAACTAGAGCAGAATTAGATGGTGATGAGTGGGTTATCAACGGTGAAAAACTATGGATTACAAACGGTCCTATTGCTGATACTTTTTCAGTATTTGCTCGCACGACAAGAGGTATAAGTGCCTTTGTTGTTGAAAAAGGTACACCCGGATTTACTCCAGGCGCATCTGAAAAGAAAATGGGTATCAGAGGAAGTAAAACATCTTCGCTTACTTTTGACAATGTTAGAGTTCCAAAAGAAAATATGTTAGGATCGGAAGGCAGAGGGTTCCTATTGGCAATGAAAACACTTGACGCCGGAAGATTAGGTCTAGGTGCCGCATGCCTTGGAGCATGTAAGGAATTGTTGGAAATGTCAACCAAATATGCTAAAGAAAGAAAACAATTTGGTGAACCTATTGCTAATTTTCAAGCAATTCAATTCATGATAGCAGAAATGACAACAATGATTTATGCCGCTGAATCATTAGTTTATCGAACAGCAGTTCTATATGATAAGCACGAAATGCTCTCAAGACAATCAGCCATGGTTAAACTTTATTGCTCAGAAGCTCTTGACAAATGTGTTGATTATGCTATGCAAATTCATGGCGGAATGGGATTTTCTAGAGAGTTGCCAATTGAGAGATTTTATAGAGATGCTCGAATTAATAGAATTTTTGAAGGCACTTCTGAAATTCAAAAATTAGTTATTGCAAGAGATATGATTAAGAGAAACGGAATCTTATAATACTTTTACATTTTCAGAGTAACCGGTCATCAATTAATTATGGTGACCGGTTATTTTTTTGCTTTTTTCTGAAGATCTACCAACAAATTAAAAGCTTGAATAGGCGTAATTTCATCAACTTTTATTTTTAGTAAGTCTTGTCTTAATGAATCATCTCTAAATTCAAAAATGGCAAGCTGGTCATCGTTGTGAAGCTGTTTTTTTGATTTTATTGATTTAATATCAACTTTATTTGCATTAATATTTTCATTAGGTGAATCTGAATTTAGAGAATTCATTATTTCATTTGCTCTTTCAATCACAAAATAAGGTAGTCCTGCCATTTTTGCGACATGTATTCCAAAGGAATAATCGCTGCTACCCTTACTTACTTTGTGAGAAAATATTATGTTCGAACCGGTTTCAATTACTTCAACCCTATAATTAATTATCCCTTCATACCTATCAGCAAGCTCGTTGAGTTCGTGATAGTGAGTTGCAAATAAGGTTTTAGCCCTGATATTTGAATTCAGATACTCAGCAATTGACCATGCAATCGAGATACCATCAAAGGTAGCTGTGCCTCTGCCTACTTCGTCTAGCAAAATCAGGCTTTTATCTGTTGCATTATTAAGTATGTTAGCAGCTTCTTGCATTTCGACCAAAAAAGTACTCTCACCCGAAGCTAAATTATCCTGAGCTCCTACTCTTGTAAAAATCTTATCAACTAAACCAATTCGTGCATACTTTGCAGGTACGTAAGAACCGATTTGAGCTAACAGTACATTTACTGCAACTTGTCTTAAATAACAAGATTTACCACTCATGTTTGGACCGGTAATGATATGAATTTGCTCTTTTGAAGTATCTAAAATCGTATCATTAGGCGTAAACTTTGCTCCAATAGGGAGATTTTTTTCGACAACCGGGTGCCTTGCTTCAATAAGTTCAATAATATCTGAGTCATCAACTAATGGTTTTGTGAATGAATTTTCGTGTGCAGACTGTGAAAGAGACTGTAAACAATCAATTTCAGCAATCATATTTGAGTTATTCTGAATTTCATTTATATAAGAAGTTATTTTGATTTTCAATTCAGTGAAAAGAAAATTCTCTAATTCAGAAATTTTTTCTTCAGCTCCTAAAATTTTAGTTTCAATTTCTTTAAGTTCTGGTGTAGTAAACCTTTCAGCATTAGTAAGTGTTTGTTTCCTGTGATAATTATCAGGAACTTTGTTTGAGTTAATTCTCGAAACTTCAATATAATAACCAAAAACGTTATTAAATCCAATTTTTAAAGTGTTTATTCCAGTTCTTTCTCTTTCTTCGGCTTGAACTTTTTTAATCCAGTCTGCCCCATTTCTTTTCGCTGAAATATATGAATCAAGTTCTACACTATAACCTGGTTTGAATATCTGTCCAGATCCCAATTGCACAGTAGGATCTTCAAGCAATGTATTTTCTAATATATCTGTTAGCTCTTTTAATTCCAACATATTAGATATTGCATTTAACAAATTTGTATCGTTAGAATTACTTATTATCGCTTTAATTTCAGGAACTTGTAATAAACTATTTTTTAAAGCAACGCAGTCTCTTGGATTTGCTCTATTTGATGAAATTTTTGAGACTAATCTATCCAAATCTCCAATTTTAGATAGTAATCCCCTCAACTGTTCTCTCAATAGATTATTTTTGTAAAGGGATTCTACTTTTAATTGCCTGTCTAAAATTTGATTTAGCTTAATCAATGGAAATGACACCCATTTTTTAAGAAGTCTGCCTCCCATAGATGTCATTGTTTTATCAATAACATTTAATAACGTGAAATCAGAATTATCGGAATATGTGATCTCAAGATTTTTTCTTGTTGAATAATCAAGAGACATAAAATCACCGGTCTGAAATAAGCTAATTGATTTTAAATGACTTAAATTATTTGGCTGAGTATCGTTCAGATAACTGATGATACTTCCGGCAGCAGAAATGCCTGCAGCTAAATTTTCAACACCGAAACCTTTAAGTGAAAGTGTTTTAAATTGCTTTAGAAGTAAATCTAATGAAAAATCATACTCAAAAATCCATTCTTCAAGTTTAGTTATCAGTGGTTTCCATGACAATTTTTCAATTTCAGGTAATAAAACATCTTTTTGACTTTTTGAAATTATTATTTCAGAAGGATGAAATGTATTAAGTAAATCTCTTAAGCTATTGATGTTTATTTCACATACCTGGAATTCTCCTGTAGAAATATCACAAATGGAAATGCCTGTAACTTTGCTAAAAGTTTTGTCATTTTTTAAGAAGATTGAGCAAAGATAATTATTTGAAGAATTGTCTAAGAGCTTATCATAGAAAGCCACTCCGGGAGTAACTACTTCAACAACACCACGTTTTACTATACCTCTTGCTAACTTTGGGTCCTCAAGTTGTTCGCACACTGCTACTCTAAAGCCCGATTTAACAAGTTTTGGTAAGTATGTGTCAAGTTGATGATGAGGAAAACCAGCCAAAGGTACATCTGCTCCAGCACCATTATTTCTTTTTGTAAGTGTTATACCACATGCTTTAGCAGTCAAAACTGCATCATTTTCGAACGTTTCAAAGAAATCACCCATCCTAAACAATAATATCGTATCTTGATATTTTTGTTTTATTTGGCCATATTGCCTCATTAATGGAGTTTCGGTTGATTTCAATTTCAATTTTCCTTTTTGTCTTTTTTAGGAATAGCTACTGTATTCATACGATTCATTATCCATTCTACTCTTCTTTTGATATATTGTGTAGGTTTATCTGGTGACCAACGCCTTGGATTTGGTAGTACCGAAGCTAGTAATGCTGCCTCTCGCTTAGTTAATTTTACCGCACTTTTGTTGAAAAACTTTTGTGATGCTGCTTCAACTCCATATAGCCCGGGTCCCCACTCGACCACATTGGCATAAACTTCCAAAATTCTTTTCTTTCCCCAAATATATTCAATAAGATAGGTAAAATAAACTTCAACAGCTTTCCTTACATAATTTCTGGCATGAGGAAGAAAAGTGTTTTTTGCTGTTTGCATTGTAATTGTACTTGCTCCTCTTTTTTTTCTTCCTTTGTGTCTTTCATTATATCTTTTAGCGTCTTCAACGGCTCTCCAATCAACCCCATTGTGCCTCATAAATCGGGCATCTTCGGCACCAATGACTGCTCTAAAGACATTTGGGGATATTTCTTCGTATTGTACCCAATCTTTATCAATCCAAACAAGATTACCCTCGATAACACCTTCAAAAACTCTTATAATCATGTGTGGTGTAACAGGTGGCGGTACAAATTTGTAAAGTACAACCGTAAATACTGATAGAAACAGGAACAATACTCCTGAATATAACAGTGATTTGAAGAGAACTGAAAAAAATCTTTTCATATTATAAATTATATGGAGAATAAGTTATTTTGAAAATAACACTATCAGGTTCATTGATACCTAAATTATCGAAAATCAGCCTCTGTTGCTTATTTCCATTTGGGAAAATATCCCCATAAGCTTTCTCAATTCTTTGAACTTCCTTTTGATTAGAATACGCCTGAGCAATTAAGATAACAAAGTAAGCAGGTTGCTCTCCGGTATTTTTGATTGTTATATCGAGGTAATACAATCCTTCTGAAGTACGACCTTCTGTTTTTTTGTCAATAAATACAAATGCTTCCTTTTGCAAAGAGCAAAATGGAAGCACTGTTAGAAACAACAAAATTATCAGTAATGCTTTTTTCATAACATTAAAACTTAAATCTGCTTTTGAATTTTCAATTTGATAGTAGAATCATTTAATTCAATCTCGTTAGAATTCTGAATGTTATTATTAAAAACTACATTATCAGCTAAAGTCTCAGAACAAATATATGAAATCATTGAATTTACAGAATTCTGAATATTACCGTCAGATGAATATTCAATAGTAATTCTATCTGTAACTTCATAGCCTGACTCTTTCCTTAAATTCTGCACTCTGTTAACAAACTCGCGAGCTATACCTTCATTGATAAGCTCTTGGTTGAGTGTTGTATCTAGAGCAACTGTAACTCCTAATTCAGATGCAACAAGCCATCCTTCTATATCTTCGCTGTATATTTCAATATCCTCAATTGATAATTCAATTTCAATGCCATCAATGTTGAAAGTATGTTTACCTTCACTTTCAATAATTTTAATTGTATCATTTTTTAAATCTTTGATAAAGCTAGCAACTTGCTGAGTTGATTTTCCAAATTTTTTGCCTATGACTTTAAAATTAGGTTTAGCAACTTTTTTAACAATATCTGAATTACTTTCTGACACAAATTCAATAGATTTGATATTTAATTCTTCCTGAATTATTTCAGAAACCAATTGTATATCTCTTCTTTCAGATGGAGAATTTACCGGTATTAATATTCTGCTAAGAGGCTGTCTGACTTTAATATTAGCTTTTTCTCTCAGCATCCTAGCCAAAGAAGTGATTTTTTGGGCTGTCTCCATTCTTCGTTCCAGCTCAATATCAATCATACTATCATCCACAATAGCCATATCAGTAAGATGTATGGAAATTGGCTCATTTATGGTTCTTAATCTTTGGTAAATATCTTCGCTTATGAATGGTGCTTGCGGAGCAATTAGCTGCAACACCTTAACTAAAACATTTTTTAAAGTTTGGTAAGCGGCAATTTTTTCGTTATCCTTCTCCCCTTTCCAAAATCTTCTTCTGTTTCTTCTTATATACCAATTAGATAATTCATTGATTACAAAATCTTGAACTGAGCGTGGAGCTTTAGTTAATTCATAAGATTCCATCAATTCTCTGTAATTTTTCACTAAAGTATTCACTCTTGAAATTATCCATCTATCAATTTCTGGTCTTTCAGAAATTGGAATTTCAGGTTCATCGCCAGTAAATTCATCAATATTTGCATATAATGCAAAAAATGCATAAGTGTTAGTTAATGATCTTAAGAAATCTGAAATAACTGTTTTTGCTATGTCTTCCTGATTAAATTTTGTAGTTTTCCATGGTGGATTATTGACAAATAAATACCATCTAACTGCATCAGCCCCATATTTCTCCATTAATTCAAACGGATCAATAGTATTACCTAATCTCTTAGACATTTTGACGCCGTTTTTATCTAAGATAAGTTCGTTAACAACAATATTTTTAAATGCAGGTTTGTCAAATAATGCAACAGCAATATTATGAAGTGTATAAAACCATCCACGTGTTTGGTCAATGCCCTCAGCAATAAAGTCACCTGGAAAAATTTTATCAAATAATTCTTTGTTCTCAAAAGGATAATGAAGTTGGGCAAACGGCATCGCACCTGAATCAAACCAAACATCAATAACCTCATGCACTCTTCTATACGTATTTTCATTTTTTCTGAAAATTACATTATCTGCAAATGGTCTATGCAGGTCCACCTCTATTCCACATTCTTTTACTGGTAGTTCACGACCATCTTCAAATACATAAATACCTTCAGTTAACTCTTGTATTGAACCAATTGCGAAGTAATCACTCTTGTCATTCTCATTTACCCAAATTGGCAATGGAGTTCCCCAAAATCTGTCCCTTGATAATGACCATTCTTTAACTTCTTCCAGCCAATTGCCAAACCTGCCTTCACCAATTTCACTAGGTTGCCAGTTAATTTCCTTATTCCTGTCAATCATGTTGGATTTGTATTCAGGAGACTTGATAAACCAGGACTCACGGGCATAGTACATTATTGGATTACCGGTTCTCCAACAGTGAGGGTAACTATGGACATAATCATTTGTTGATCGGTAAATCTTATCTGCATATTTAAGAGCAATAACAATATCTTTATCAGCTCCTTCTTCAGTATGATCTTTGTAGGTAAATGTTTTGATAGCCCTTCCTGCAAATTCACCCATATCTTCGGTGAAATGTCCATTTGGAGTAACAGGTTGAACAAAAGGAATTTTGAATTTTCGTGACATTTGATAATCATCTTCACCAAATGCGGGCGCAATATGAACCAATCCAGAACCATCTTCGGTCGAAACAAAATCACCTGGTAAAACTGTCAGAGCTTGAGGAAATTCATCAAAGTTAATTTTAACATAAGGGAAAATTTGTTCATACTTAGTACCAAAAAGGTCACTTCCTTTAAACTCTTTGATAATCTCGTATTCACCATCTAAAACTTGAAGTCTCGACTTTGCCAGTACAAGTTCATCAAGGTATTCTTCTTCCTTATTTTTTCGTTTATTTCTGACAAAAACATAATCAATATCTTCTCCTGCAGCTAATGCAACATTCGCTAAAAGAGTCCAAGGAGTAGTTGTCCATACAAGTAATCTTGCTCCCAGAATTTCTGCAATCGGACTTGAAGTTATTTTTAGTTTTATGAAACAATTAGGATCCCTAACATCTTTATACCCTAGTGATAACTCATGAGAGCTAAGGGGAGTTTCGATGGTAGGTGATTGAGGTACAACTTTAAATCCACGATAAATATAACCTTTGTCAAAGAAAGTTTTAAGTGCCCACCAGACAGATTCTATATAGTCATTTGTACAAGTAATATAAGCAGATTTTAAATCAACCCAATATCCCATTCTCTCTGTTAAGTAACCCCAACCCTGATCTTTTTCAATATTTGAATAAACAAATTCCTTACAAGCATTATTAAATTTCGTAATTCCAAATTTTTCGATATCAGCTTTGTCTTTAAGACCTAAGCGTTTTTCCAATTCAATTTCCACAGGTAAACCATGCGTATCCCAACCTGCCTGACGTCTTACATAATAACCGTTCATTGTTTTGTAGCGGCAAATTGTATCTTTGATTGTTCTTGCCATCAAATGATGAACCCCTGGATTACCATTTACTGTTGGAGGTCCTTCGTAAAAACTGTAATATGGAGAATCTTTTCTTAAATCCAGTGATTTATCAAATACTTTATTATCTGACCAAAATTTAAGAATTTTGTGTTCTAATTCAGGATATGATAATTTTTCCGGTAATGGTGCAAACATATTGTATTATCCGCTGATTGTAAATAACAAAACAACAAAAATACGAAATTTTCATCAAAAAATTTGAAAGTAAAAAAGATAATTAGTATTTTATATTTCAAATTATTATTTTAGTCGTATTAAAAAGAATTATTTGCAATTTCTAATTTTATTTAGCGTGATATTTAATTTACTAAATATTTAATATTGGGATAGTTTATGAAAAATTTATACATTTTATCAATCAATAGATTTTACATATTTTTTCTTATTTTAATCAATTCATTGATATTTTGCTACAAAAGTTTGCCGGCTCAATCAACCAGATCAGGCATAGAAATCAATGCTGAAACTAATGAGCATCCCTTATCATTTTTAATTTATTCAAACGCTCTGGTTGATGTTAACTCAATAACTATTGAGATTAAATCAAATAATGAGTTTTCATCATTTAATACAGTAAAAGAAAATATTACTATTGTTCCATTAAATAACAAGAAACTTGAAATATTTTGTAAAAGTCAAGCAGGATCATTGTGTTTCATTTCTTCAGACATACCCTTACTAAGCTTTATGGTTGATAGCGCAACATTTGATACTGAGTATGAAATTACTTATTTAAACTTCAATTCTCAGGAAGTATTTTCAGAAAATGTAAATTTGAGAATTCCATCTGACGTTCTATTGTCAAACAGATGTTCAAAAAACTTCATAAATCTGAATACAGGAGTTGGATTAGCAAATCAGCAAGTTGATCCAAATTGGATTACTTCGTATAATACCCCAGTTTATGTTGTGAGTCATAATTGGCCGGTTTCCAGTTCAAATGCAAATTGGGTAAATTATTATCCCTATAATTCAGGTAGAGAAAATGATTCAATGATATATATTCGCAAGATATGTAGTAATAAAAATACCAATGGTAACATCAATCTGTGTATAGCCGCTGATAATAGTGCAAAGGTGTATTTTAATAATCAATTAATAGCTCAAACAACAAATGGTAACTTCGGATTTATGCAATTCTCTTGTTTCAATAATATTCCGGTAAATATCAACCAAGGTGAAAATGTGTTAAAAGTAAGTGTTTCAAATTTATTGGGAAACACCGGTTTTATAATAACTAATTCAAGCTTGGTATCAAATAGCCCAAGTGTAGGTTTATTATCAGACAGTTGCTGTAGTTCATCTTCAAGAATTTGTGGTAGAAAAATTTGGGATAAAAACTGCAATGGGAAATCTGAAGCAGGTGATATTCCATTAAGTAATTGGCCAATCTCGCTGATGACTCCGGATGGAAATACAATCAATACAATTACCGATAATGATGGAAACTTTTGCTTTGACAATCTTTTACCAGGGCAATACATATTGTCGGAACAGTTATTGGATAGCTGGACAGCAAGTAATTCATCAGGTCCTTTTTATGTTTCACTTGAACCTTATTCAATAATTATAAGGGATTTTTTAAACTGTAAACCACCCAAGTGTGAGGAGCTTTTTACAGAATTAGAAAATTCAGATGAGTGCTGTCAAACCAAATTTGTAATTAATAATCATGATAATTCAGGTTTACAATCAATTACATATTCAGTTAGCGGTGGGGTTATTAATAGCATTACAAGCAGCCATTGCAATTATACATCAACACCAGCTAACTTAAACGGAACATCAACAGGCACAATTAATTTTAACTCTCAGTGTACATCTCAAAATCCAATTTTATTCTTTGTTAATGCAAGTTCATCCACTGCCTCCGGAAATATATGTATAACGTGGAACGCTAATTATGAGCAAGGTGGGCAAACATTCAGTTGTTCTTATATCACGTGCATTAATTGTGAAAGAGCACCCAAATTTTGTAATAATAATCTAAATGCTTCGCCTAACATTTTTGCACCAACAAATACTGATTATAGAAAATTCATAATATCAAATTTAAAATTACCAACTTCACCAATAAAGTCAATTAAGATTAAATTTATTAATGAGCCAAATCCTAATCACATAGGAGGTGGACTAGTTGTAGATGGATTAAACAGAAATTGGACTTATAATAATTCAGGCGGCCCAACCAACCCATATACGAAAGTTGATTTAGCTTGTACCGGGCAAGAAGTTCATGGACCTTCCGCAGTAAATTCTGTTGAATTAAACTTGGGAGTTGACAAGACATTAATCCCACCCTATTCGGGAATTGTTAGTTTTGAAATTGTACATTGCGATGGGGATACGTGCGAATTGAACTATACTTGGGAACCCCCTGTAATTAATAATTCAAATTCTACTCTAAGAGTTACAGATTCTCCTCAAGCAAAAATAAAAGTTCTGGACCTGGATTTTGAATTACCTGAGGGGGCTCAATCTTTTGCCATAATGGTAGGAGATACAACTAATAAAATATTAGCGACCACACCTCCTGCTTATAATGCAGAAAATGAAAAATCAAATCTAGTCAATTTTAGAGTTGTATCAAGTATAAATAAAGTTTTTTATCAACAGATTACAAGCAAACATTTAATAGATAATCGAAAGTACAAAATAACATTAGCAATAATTCATGGGGAAGAAAATCAAAGTGATAAGATAAAAACTCTGGTAACTTATTTTGATGCAACTGGTAGAGAAATTGCATTTGACGAACAATTGATTTCAGGAATAAACATTGGAGCTCTAGATTCAAAGAATTCAATCAGTTTTAAAAATATTATGAATGTTTACCCAAATCCTACAGATAAACTAATAAATATAAATTTAACCCTTGATAAATCTACAAGAATAATTTTAAAAATAGCTGATAATTTGGGTAATGAAATAACAAATTTGATTGATGATAAGTATGTTGAATCAGGTAATCATAATTATCAATTTGATTTAAGTACATTACCAAGTGGATTATTTCAATTGGTTTTAAATTGCAGTGGAAATATATATTTTGAAAAATTTATCATTTCAAGATAGAAAATTTTATATTTCTATAAAAAGACAGTTACTTTTGCATGATGCAAAATCAAAAAAAATCTTACATATATGCATTTGTAACTGTTTTTTTATGGTCAACTGTAGCAAGTGCTTTCAAGATCGGGCTCGATTATTATAGCCCGGATTTATTATTATTGATTTCTTCAATAGTTTCTACCGTTTTTTTCTTTACATTGATGCTTAATCATTCCAAAAAGAATTTATATACAAAAGACAATATTTTTAAATCTTTATTTGCAGGTTTACTTAATCCATTTCTTTATTACTTAATTTTATTCAAAGCTTACGATATGATACCTGCTCAAGTCGCTCAACCTCTTAATTACACCTGGATTATCGTAGTTACAGTATTGATGAGCATTTCAAACAAAAAGCGACTTTCAATTATTACTATTTCCGGTCTTTTAATAAGTTTTACTGGTGTTGTTGTAATAAGTGCTCAGGGGAACGCTTCGGGTAAGGAAATCAATATAATAGGAGTTGGACTTGCTTTAATTAGCTCTGTTTTTTGGGGTTTTTACTGGCTGATTAATTTAAAAGACACAAGGCAGGATGTTGAAAAACTTTTTATGAACTTTTTTGTGGGTACAATTTTTATAAGCATTTATGTTTTGATTTTTTCAGATTTTAAATACTCCTTCGAAGGTACAATGGCAGGTATTTATATTGGTTTATTCGAAATGGGGGCAACTTTTTTTGTATGGCTTAAAGCACTTAAATATTCTGAAGATACAGGCAAGACAGGTAATATAATTTATTTAACTCCCTTTATATCGTTAATATTTATTAGTTTGATACTTAAAGAAGTAATTTCAATCAACTCTTTTTTAGGTTTGATTTTAATTATTGGTGGAATTGTCATTACTTCAAGGGTAAAAAATATTTAATAATACCTTATTCATAGCAAAATCATTTTTGTAGATTGACCGAAATGATTAAATTTGAATTCAATTTTTTAACATAATCTAAAATTTAATAATGGGAAATAAAAAAGTTAAGCAGAGTAGGAAAAATAAAATTGATAGTACAGTTCAATTATTCATTCCTAACCTAAAAATATTCAGCATTATCTTAGCTGTGATTTCAATTGCATTATATGCAAATACTATTAATCACGATTATGTATTAGATGATTATTCTTTAATCAAAGAAAATAGGTTTACAAAGGCAGGATTTGACGGAATTGGTGACATATTGAGTAAAGATATGTTTGCCGGACATGTTGAAAACTATAATGCTGATTTAGCAGGGGGAAGATACAGACCACTTTCTCAAATTACTTTTGCAATAGAAGTTGAATTATTCGGACTAAACCCAAAAACTGGACACGTTGGAAATATCTTACTATTTTCTCTTACTTCAATATTTGTGTTTTTGTCATTAAGTCAATTATTGAAAGATTTTAAATTTTACGATAATGAATGGTATTTGAATGTACCTTTTATAGCTGCTTTGATTTTTGCAATTCATCCAATACATACTGAAGCTGTTGCAAACATTAAAGGTCGTGACGAAATCATGGCTCTTTTGCTTATATTAGTATCTTTTTATTATTTCCTTAAGTATTATGATTATCAAAAAAGATCCTATCTGATTGTTTCTGTTGTCGCTTTTTTCCTCGCATTGATGTCAAAGGAAAATGCTATTACTTACATGGCAGTATTACCACTGAGCCTTATATTGTTTAGAGAAGTTAAAATTTCCGAAAGCGTAAAATCTGTAATTTATCACTTTGTTGTCACAGCACTGTTTTTAATAATTAGGCAATCTATAGTTGGTACAGCAAAAGAATTACCTATACCTGAATTAATGAATGAACCATTTTATGGCATGACTTTTATTGAAAAATACTCAACAATTTTTGCAACACTTCTATATTACATAAAATTACTAATTATTCCCTACCCACTTACCTATGATTATTACCCCTATCACGTAGAAAAACTTAGCCTGATGAACTTCGATTTGGATACAATTTATGCCATACTTTTATATTCAGCAATTTTATTTTATGCAATTAAGTATTATAAATCAAACAAAATTATCAGCTTTTCAATTTTTTATTATATAATAACTATATCAATAGTTTCTAATTTACTCTTTACAATCGGCTCATTTATGAATGAACGATTTGTATTTATGCCTTCTGTTGCAATTGGTTTAGTTATTGCTTGGATTTTATCATATTATATATTTAACAGATTCCAAAATAAAATAGTTGTAATTGCATTAATTACTACAGTTTTCATGGCATATACTTACATTACTTTTAATAGAAATCAGGTTTGGAAAGATAACTTTACACTTATGACAACTGATGTTGAAACATCATCTAACAGTGCATTCGGTAATTTCGCTGCAGGTGGGCAATATTACATAAAAGGTCAAAAGGAGCAGAATCAAATTGAGAAGCAAAAATATTTCAACAAAGCAAAAAAGCATCTTTATAAATCTTTAGAAATATATCCAAGATATTCAAATGCAGCACTCAGTTTAGGAAATGTGTACTACACTGAAAGTAAAAATGCAGACAGTACTATAAAATATTATAAACTATCGTTTGACGTTTATTCTTACAATTACGAAACAGCTATTAATTTAGGAAGACTTTACCGAGATAGTAAGAAAGATTTTAAAAATGCAGAATTCTATTTCAAGCATTGCTTCAAAGTAAATCCTAACAGATTTGAAGCTTATAATGAGTTAGGTGTAATTTACTTCAACTCAAGAAACTTTTCAGAAGCCGCCTTGATGTTCGAAAATGCAATAAATAGAAATCCCTCTAATAAGTTAATATATAAGAACCTTCATGCAGTCTATCTTGCCTTAGGCAATAAGGAAAAAGCAGAAGAATACCTTTTGAGAGCAAATTCAATAAGATAAAAAATGAAACTTAACATACATTATTACCAGCATGTAAATCATGAAGGGTTAGCTGCCATTAATAAATGGGCTGATCTTAATGGTCATACACTATCAAAAACTAACTTCAAAAATAGCGACAAAATTCCAAATCCTGACCTTTACGATTTGTTAATCGTGCTTGGTGGTCCTATGTCGGTTAATGATGATAAAAAATTTCCTTGGTTGCTAGAAGAAAAAAAATCAATTAACAGAGCACTAAACGATGGAAAAAAGGTTTTGGGGATTTGTCTTGGAGCTCAATTAATTTCTGATGTTCTGGGTAGTAAAGTATATAAATCTAATGAATTAGAGATTGGTTGGCACAATGTAACGATGCAAAAGGATTACAAAAGTATTGAGTATTTTTCTGATTTTCCATCTGAATTTGAATCATTTCATTGGCACGGAGAAACATTCGAATTGCCAGAGGGAACGACTTTGATTGCTTCATCTCAAGCTTGTACTAATCAAATTTTTTCTTATGGTGATTTGGCTGTTGGATTTCAATTCCATTTAGAGCAAAATGCTTATTCAATAAACAGGATGATTGAACGGGCTAACGAAAAGCTAACCGGAACTGGATTTGTACAAACAAAAGAACAAATAATTGAAAATATTCATAATGCTGATATGAATAATAAACTTATGTTTAACTTTTTGGATAAGTTTACAGAGAAAATATGATATTTGTTATATACGATGGTGACTGTGGTATTTGTACTTCATCAGCAAAATTAATTGATAAGCTAAATAAAAATTCAAAATTATCTACAATTCCCTCCTATTTATTTGATTTTGATAAATATTGTTTACCAGTTAGTTTTGCAAATGATACTGTTATCTATTTTGATTCAGATACGTCAGAATTATTTATTAAATTTAGAGCAATCGGTGAAATTTTTAAACATTTAGGTTTTATTCCAAAAGTACTTTCTTACATTCTCAGAAATCCATTCATTCCCTTTCTTATTAACCCCATATATGACTTCATAGCTTCAAATCGAGCCCGAATTTCAAGCTGGCTTGGATTGAATACTTGCAAAATAAGATAATAAGTAGTTTATTTTAAAAAAAAATTTCTCTTTGCTATATTATTAAAATTATTTATTTTTGAATAAGATTATTTAGTCTGATTAAATATTTAATTTTAATATGAAAAAAATATATAAAATATCAAAATGGTTGCACAAATGGACTAGCATAACAATTAGTGTAATTCTAATTTGGATGTCTTTATCCGGCATACTACTGAATCATCCTGAGCTCATCGAAAACATTTCTGTTCCTCAATGGATGTTACCAAATGAATATGATTTGGTTAATTGGAACCGAAGTTCAATAATTCAAGCTGAAAGTTCACAGTTTAATAATAAAAATATATACTTCTGTGGAAACGAAGGTGTATTTGCTTCGCTTGATGGTGGCTACACTTTTACTAATCTTAGTTTGAATGGTTATCCAAATTCAACATACCTTAAACGAACAAAGTCAATAGCTTTGGTGGAAAGTTCAGATAATCCTTACCTTTACGCTGGTACCTACGATGGTCTTTATGTTTTGAACAACACAAGCTCCTGGAAAAAATTAAATCTTCCTGAAAATGATTCAAAAATTGTTAAACTAGTTAAATTTGGTGATTCTTTACTTGTAGCTTCTGACTCACATATTTATGTTACTGATATTCATGGCCAAAGCTTTGCTAAGTTGCCTTTAGAAAGAATTGACAATAACCCTAAAATGACAATGATTGAGTTCTTTTTTCAACTTCATTCCGGTGAATTATGGGGACTTCCCGGCAAAATTTTGTTTGATATTGGAGCTATAATACTTATTTTTCTTTCATTAAGTGGATTGTATATTTGGTTATCACCAAAGTACAGACATTTCAAACACAGAAAAAATTTAAAAGTTGGAGCTAGCCATATTGGATGGTTTTACAGAAATCATTTGAAAATTGGTATTTGGAGCTTTGTGATTCTTTTAGTATTCGCAGTTACTGGTTTATTTATGAGGCCACCATTTATTGCTGCCTTGTTGGGAAGTGATATAGCTTATAAATATTTGCCTATACCCAAACCTACAAATTACTGGCAGCATAGGATAAGGAATGTTGCTTTTGACCAATCAACGAATAAAATCATAATAGATACAAGAGATGGTTATTGGGTATCTGATAGTGGTTTGTATGGTAAATTCAGCAACGAAATACCTCCTGTACCCATTTTTGCTATGGGAGCTACTGTTTTGAACAATGATAAAGATGGTAAATTATTGATTGGATCTTTTGCGGGGTTATTCAGGGTAGAATCATCAGGATATTATGCTGAGAATGTTATCGACAAAGACCAACCTATGGTTAGCTCAGTACGACCGGGAGCAAGCTTAATTACAGGATATTTCACAGATTCGGATGGTGAAGAATTTATTACTACACACTTCAATGGACTACAAAATGTAAACAATCCGTATTATAAAACAAATAAATATAAAATGCCAGATTTTCTCTTAGATAATTACTCAATGTCGTTGTGGAACTACCTTTTTGAAATTCACAATGGCAGAATATTTCAAGCTCTGATTGGCGACTATTACATTTTATTTGTACCCTTACTGGCTTTAATTTTTATAATAGTAATCGTTACAGGAGTCTTTGACTGGATTTATTTGAAGCTTATTAGACACTAAAAATGCACGATTTTTATTGAATGCAACGTTGATTTATTAAGATAAGCTATAAATCATTTTAAATTACGCTTTTAAAACATAGACTAGATTGAATTCTTGTCGGGTTGCTGCTATATGATTTTTACTTCAACCATTCCATTTGAATTAATCTGAAGGTTTTTCTGCAATTTAGATTTGCTTTAATGTAAATACTAACTAAATAAAAAAACTAAAATGAACAGTTTAGTTTTTCCCTTTGCCGTCAGGATAATATTCACTAATTTTGTAAATCAATTTATTGAGAATTCGTAGATAAGTGAAATAAAGGATAAAAGTTATAACTGTAGTTTATACTAAAGAGTTTGCATACATTGAACAAGCAACATATTTAACGAATTTATGACTAAGACATTATTATTCATATTTCTTGTCTTCAATATTGAAGTAGTCGGGCAGAATCAGAGAATTATTTCTTATAATTTATTTGACAGAACAGTAGATACCCTAGACCTGGTTGATTTTGATTCGACTATTGTTAGCGAAATGACCGAATATTATATTGGAAATTTTAATAATGATATTAATCTTTTAAGCGAAAAAGCTCCAGTTGACAATGTTTTTCCTGGTAGCAATTTTACACGAAAAAGACAAGCTTCTTTAGACTTTGATATAAATAATTACCCTATTAGAACGACTGTTAAATTATTCAAACTTGAAAATGATTCAATAAAGAGTAAATGTTCGGGAAGTTTAATTAGCCGAAAGCATGTATTGACTGCGTGTCATTGTGTTGCAAAAATTGATAAAGATTCATTATTATATGATTCACTATTTATTTGTCCTGCTTTAGACAATGGAAGAACTAATAACAATTTTGAATGTAGTTGGGTAAAAAAAATATTTATTTTTGAAAATTGGAATATCTCTAATTCTGACTTTTCAGTTTTAGAATTAGAAAAACCTATTGGAGATGATACAGGATGGATAAGTATTGGATTTGAATCTGATAATGCATCATTGTTGGATGGGATATTCTATAAGTTTTCATATCCTGCTACAACTATTCTCACATTAGATTCTAATTCATATAATGGAGATACTCTTTATTATGGCTACGGTATCGCTGATGTTGTAATGAATAATAGTTTTGGAGTAAAATATACCAATGGTATACCTGGAGAAAGTGGTAGTTCTTTGATAAAAATTAAGAATTATAAAACCTATACTAGTTATGGAGTTCTTTCTTGGTCTAACAATTTAAATCATAGCAGATTGACAAATTGGAAATATTATGCACTAAAATCAATTATAAGTAATGACCTTGCTGAGTTAAACGATAATATCATAGACATACCAGAAATTTCAATCTTTCCTATTCCTACATCAGATTATCTTAATGTAATTTATTTAGCTGAATATAAATTTAACAAACTCATACTTTTTGACTTAAATGGGAGAAAAGTCCTAGAAAAAACAAACCTAACAAATGAAATTCAATTAAATTTATCATTTCTACAAAGTGGAACATACATTATGATTATTTATTCTGATAAAAGGCATTTTGTAAATAAAATAGTTAAAACAACTGCTAATAACGATTATTAAAACATGAGGTTTAATGCACATTGGAGCGTTGAAATATGCTCAATCTTATATGTAGGAAGACAGAAAACTAACACGCAGTCGTTAACTTAAAAAAAAACAACCCTTTTTTGCAAACTTTAAGAACATAAGCATCTAGAATAATAATACTTATTTGATAATTTTGACTTTGTTCAAGTGAACACAATATTAATATGTTATTTTCGAATTAAATTAATAGAAATCATATAATTATATTTTAAACAAAAGTATTAGGAAGAATTTATGAAGAAGTTAATTTTCACAATTGTTCAAATTATAATGTACTTGTTCTTATTTATTTCTGCTTTTACTCCTTTCACTATCAACTACTCTCCTTTTGATTTATTAATTTTGACAATATCCGAACCTTATATTACTTATATTTTATCATCAATCTCGCTAGTATTAGTTATATTTAGCATTTTATACAAATTTAAAATAGAATATCCAAAGGGCAGCATTGTAATATTTTATTCAATTTATTTTATATATTTATTTTTATGGCTTTTTTCTTTTATTCGAGAAAATGGATTAAATTTAACTATTGTAGTTGTCATTCCAACATTGGCGCATCTCTTGTATTTTTGGATAATACTAAAACATAGAAATCGTAGATTGTTATTTCAATCTATATGTTTATCTTTTTCAATATTTCCAATTTTAGCTTTTTTATTGGATGGATATCTGGATTATGGAGCATACTTATACTCATCAGCATTTCTTGGAGTCTTGATATTAAATATTATTGAAAATTTGATTGAATTATAACAAAGGTAAAGTTATCATAATTATCCATCAAAAATATCAGATTATTTGTTTTCAAAATTGTGTTTGAATAGTAATTTATAGGTTCTTAATAATACCATCAGGTTAAGAACATTAATCTGCATTATTCTGTTTGTAATTTTCAAGATGTAATTTTGAAGAAACTCAGTTTTTTGATTTTTTGCTAAGTTAATAAAAAAAAGGCTGCCATTTTTGGTGACAGCCCATAAGAAAAATCAAATTTCAGAAAATGTTTATTTAGTTTCTGCTTTCAATGACATTAACCATTCTAACATGATTTTAAGGTCTTCATCGCTACCTTTGAAAGGAACTGGATGTTTTTTACCATTTAATACTTCGTCTTTTTTCATATACTTAGTAAAGAATTCCAAGTCTTTGTCAGCAGTAAGCGTAGATAAATCAGGTACTTTATCTGATTTTTTCTTAGCTTCGATGCTGGCAGCAGTTACACTATGGCAAGCAGCACATTTAGCGTCTTCAAAAATAGTCTTACCGTCTTTGCCTTCAGCAAAAGAGAATTGAACAAATACTGTAGCTAAAAAGCCCATCAAAGCTAAAATAGCAACTGTTGATTTGAATGTTTTCATATTTAAAATCTCCTTAAAAAAAAATGTTTTATAAATTTAACTAGAAATAGTCAGTATTTTTTTTCCAGCATCATATTCTGTTTTATATAAAGTCATGTCGGTCGCTGTCGAAAATCCTTTGTTATCAACTGACTTGCCGTCCACAAAAGAAAAAGTAGCTCCGTGACACAGACAAGTCATTAAACCATCAGACGTATCAGGTAGCGAAACGTTACAATTCTGATGTCTGCACAATGCATCCATAACAGTAAAGGTGCCGTCAGCATTATGTTTGATTATTACAGGATCACCCCCATTCACCTTGTCAAATCTTAATACTTCGTGATTTCCGGGAGTCTGCAATTTTGGGTATTGAGTTAAATCAACATCAAATGAATCACCTGGTTTTGGTTTTGGTGGCAATTCATCTTGCTCGCAAGAATTAATTACACTCGAAAAAGCACCTGCAAACAACCCAAAACCAGCAACTTTACCTGTAGCTTTAAGGAATTCTCTGCGTTTATTATATTTATTAGTCATAATCATCACCCTATTAATAAAATACATGTACTTGGAAAGCCCATTGAGCTGCATATCCTTCAAGATGAGTTTTATCATTGATTCGATATTCAGGCAGAAAAGCTATGTAAGGCAAAATATATGCCTTAGCACCAAATACATAATGGTTTGTTGTAAAATCACGGTTATCGGCGATATATTTGGTATTACCAGTTTCGAGACGTGCGTATGCAATTAATGGCTCAAATACCTGATAATTTAGTTCTACAGTAAAGTTATTTGCTTCCAATAAGGTTTGTTTAACTGTACGCATATACTCAGTCATCAAAGCAAGTTTATCAACTAATCCTATATTAAAAAACACGTTACCTATATAGTAGTGTTCATTACCGAAATAAATGCCATTGTCAGTCTTTAATGGTGAATTAAAGAATAATGTACCACCTGCGAAAACATTTATACCAGGAGCGAGTTCTGGAGGAAATAATACTACTCTAAACACGCTTGACATGTGGTTACCATTAACAGGTGCTCCTGCACCCGAAAGTCCAATAGGAATTGATGTTTTTGATAAATTTTCAGAGCTGAACATTCCGAAACTGACGCCAAGCCATGATAATGCTTCGTAGTCAATCTGGAATCCTAACTCAGCATAATCATCAGGAACTACGGGAATACCTCTCTGACCTGAAGCAATTTGTCTGTTAAGCATGGTGTGGTCTTCGTATTTTGTGCCTATCGTCGGTTGGAAATACCCTACTCTTATTATAGGTAAATCTTCACCTGGTTTAATAATAGCACTTGCTGCACCCGGTTGCTGACCAGGGTACCTCATAATTGAGTGAATATCGTAACCAAAATTGTAAAGACCTTCGATTGTAAGCCACTCAGTAGGTTCGTAAGCTAAATAATTAGACCATTGCATTACCATGTGCTTTCTTTCTGAAACACCTGATTGTGAGCCCCATCGAGCTGTTTGATAACGAAAGTCAAAACCATAAGTAAATTTATCGTCAAGAAATTGGTTAGTTTCCTGTGTTAAGTCAAAAAGACCTCTAAGACCAATAGACTCAGGATCAATCAATGCACTCTGATTTCTTGACATCCAACCTGGATTATTCCTGATACCACCACCTTGAGTGTTAATATGGCAGCCGGTACATTTAGTACCGTAAGATTGAATTAACGAATATTGCGGTCTTGATTGAACATCCAATACCAGCAGTACCGTTAGAATTATTATCAGAAAATATTTTTTCATATTTATCTCTTGTTATTTTCTAAATATTAAACGAAAATTTTGAAAAAAAGTAACACGGATGAAAGAGAGAAGCCTTTATAAAACTCCTCTCTTCATCATGTATCTTTCTTTATTGCAATGCATTAATAGCATTTTTGATTACAGCTTTGATGTACTTAGGATTGTGTATACCCCAGCTTTGGTCAGCTGCAGCCCAACGATAGTTGTACAAAGCAGCAGCATGTAATGTGGGGTATGAGCCTGGTACAGCTGCATCATGTTCCCAATGACCATGACTGCTTGTTGTGTCAATCATTTTCTTGGTAACAAGAATTTCTCTTAATTGGGTTAAGAGATTTCTTGTTTCTGTTTGTGTACCATAAAAGTCAAAGTTTGTAACATTAGCATCAGTATGACAACCTTTACAAACAGATATATTATCAACTAAAGTAGTACCATTATCATATTTCATTTTCATTGTATGACCACCAGCCTGAGCGCCATAAGCTTTGCCCATGTGACAATCAACACAAGAATTTTGCAATACGTTCATGTGAACAACAGTTTTATTGTATGGTTCGGGTCCGGGTATTTCGAAAGCACCATTACCAACAAATGCATTGGCTGCTGAACTGTAGTGAGGACCAAAATGTGATGAACCAACTCTATAAGTTGAGTCTGTTTTGGTAATGTCAATCATTGGTGATAAAGCCCTGGTTTGGTGACACATAGCACAAACGCTTCCTTTACCAAAATTGTGAGTTGTATTTGACATACGGAATTTTACATCACCGGTATAAGTAAGTTCCCAATCTGTCTGATCGCTTTTTCTATGAACATGGTGACAGGTACGACAATTTTGACCTGTTGGATTCATAACTTCTGCTTTTGTGTTAAATTCACCGGAAGAAGCGACTTCAAGGAAACCGTCATTGGTGTGGCATGGCGCACATGTAGCAGCTGAACGCTCAAAAGAAGTACCCTTACCATGTTGTGAGTTTTCCCATTGCAATTGTTTTGCAAATAACAGATTAGTTGAGTTATGACAAGTCGCGCATTGCTCTTGGCCATCTTTACCATCAGTACCGGCTAATCCGTCTTTTCCTGCAGGACCTTCGCAAGATGTTATAAACAATGTTACACTTGCTAATGTTGCTACCAGCAACATCGAAAAAATCTTTGACAAAAAGTTATTCATAATAACTCCAAATAAATGATTAATACAATTGTTTTTAATTACTATTAAAATTAAAACTTTGTAAATTTACTCAATACTTTTATTAAATCAAAATTAATTTTTGTTTAATATTTAGGATATTCTATATATTGTTTTATCTTCATCAATAAATGTAGTTGAAAGCGTTTTTATTATAACTTAATCGAATCAATATATACTCTATTTATTTAATATTCAGTCACTTAGTAGCATTTATTTATATTATTAATATATACTGTTTATTAGTCCCATTTCTGAATTAATTATTTTTCTACATATTACAACATATTACATATCAACAAATGTACACTCTTTACTAATTAAATTTGTCAATAAAAATCATCATAAAATTTTAGTTGCTTCTAATATATTAAATAGCTTAT
Organism: bacterium; assembly: GCA_024711295.1. Lineage (GTDB taxonomy): Bacteria > Bacteroidota > Ignavibacteria > Kapaibacteriales > UBA2268 > JANJTB01. Next base: position 117,812 of record JANJTB010000031.1, read on the forward strand.
TAAAATTAATGTTTTAAAAATCTAGCATTTCAATAGCAATATTATACACATCATCTACAGAAATTGAACTCATATCATCATTATATTTACCAGATAATGTAATTGGTTCAGGCGAAAATATGTGACTTTTTGTCCATAATGGACCCCACCTTTTTGAAGACATGCTTGGAGTATTGGGGAAAAATGTTAAAACTGGTATTTGCATTGACGCTGCTATATGAAGTACACCTGTTGAATTGGCTACCAATAAATCAGACCTTCTGATCAACTTTATAAGTTGTTCCAAACTTAACAGTTCGTATAAATTAACAGTGTTAGCATTATTAGATAATAAGCTGCATATATCTTTATCTTGTCCGGTACCTGTAATGAAAATTAAAAGTTCTTCGAATTTACTTAGCCTTTTAATTAATTCATCGAGCTTTGATATTGGTATATCTAATGAAGAGCCTCTCGAGCCTGGATGTATAATCATTGTTTTTTTATTCTTAGGATTATACTTAGTTATCAGATTATTTATATCAAGTGATACATTATCACTTATAATTGGAATTACAGGTTTAGGATTATGTTTGGATTTAATTATGCTTTCAAACATTCTAAGATTATAATCTGCTTCGTGGTATTCAGAGATTTTTCGATGGTCATAGATTTTATGATTAAAAAAAATTGAGTAAAAACGGTATGCACTGCCAATCCTTAATGGAATTCTGTTTTTGAATGCTGAGAATGCTTCATCAAATTTAGGCATAGGAAAAAAAGCGACATCAAATTGATTATTTTTAAATACATTATCAATACCGTTTAATTTATCAACCAAAAAATATTTATCAACATATAAATTTTTCAATAAAGGTTCATTTACAGAATTCGCTACAATCGAAACACATAAATTAGGGTTGTATTCCTTTAATGCTCTTGCAAGTGGTAAAGTCAGTACCATATCACCAATTTTGTCGGTTCGTACTATGACTATTTCACTTGAATTATCAAACTTCTCAATAATTTTCATTATTTTTACAAAAGATTTCTTTATAATATTGTAAATATAATGATTTTCGATGAAACAACCCTTAAGTGTTTGCTATATATCCTATAATGAAAGCGATAGAATTGCAGTTTCAATTAATTCGGTAATTGACTTCGCCACTCAAATAGTAGTTATTGACTCATACTCAAGCGATTCTACCAAAGAAATTGCAGAAAATTTAGGAGCTGAAGTTTTCTTATCGGAATGGAAAGGTTTTGTTGAGCAAAAGAATTTTGCTATCAACAAAGCAAATCAGGATTGGATTCTGTTGCTCGATTGTGACGAAGTAGTAAGTGATGAATTAAAGCAAAGTATTATAGATGCTATAATAAATGACAAAATTGGATTTTATAGTATTAATAGGAAAACTCATTATTTGGGAAAACTTATGAAATATTCATGGCAGCCGGACAGGGTTGTCAGATTATTGCATAAATCACTTAATCCCAAATTTACAGGTGAATTGGTACATGAAAAAATTGATATGAAAGATTATAAATCTAGCACGTTATCCGGTAACCTGATTCATTATTCTTACAGAAATATCAGGGAGCATTTTGAGAAAACCACTAAATACTCTGAATTGTCTGCTTTAAGTTACCAAAAAATAGGAAAAAAATCAAAATTAGTCAACCTAATAATTAATCCTTTATTTGCATTTATTAACATGTACATCTTAAAATTAGGAATATTGGACGGATGGCGAGGAATAATCGCTGCTTTCAGCAGTATGACAGGTACATTTTTGAAATATGCAATTTTGAGGGAACTAAATCAAACAACCAGTGCACACTTGCCAAAATCAAAATGACATTCATTACTGAATAATGGTAATTCAAGTGACCTCGCAGTTACTTCCAAAAGTAATTGTTCCAAAAGTTTTGAACTATGTTTGTTAATAGTGTTACTACTAAATCTATGCCTTACATAGCTGTTAAAATCTAATTTAGAATAGTCCTGAGTATATAATGTAAGTCTTGAAATACCATTTTCATCCTTTAGAAGCATCTGGTTTGCTACCCAGCTATTAACTAAGGGTTGCGGGTCTTCCTTTAGAAGATGAAACTTCTCAAATCGTTTTTGAAATAAATTCGGTAAATTGTCATTAAATATTTTAGTTCTGTTTTGTAATCTTTTTTTTACAATATCAAGAAAAAGAATCTCTCTTTTGCACAAAAAATCTCTCAACTCAGACTCATCCTTGATACCAAGCTTGTTAGCAATCTTATTGTTTTTCATTGTAAAGTAAACTCTAGAAGCATCATTAATTAGCTTTTGTGAAGGGGAAACACGCGACAGACAGCATCCAAGTTCTCTATCACGATAGTTCTTATGATAATTTATTTTAAGATCTGATGCGGGATAAATACTCTTTACTGAAACGATGCTTTTTTCGGATCCGTTTGTAAGAAAAGAATTACTTACGATGCTTCTTTCCTTCAGATTATTTAATAATTCCATCCATATATCGACAGTTTCGTCAAAGCACACTTTATAAGCAAGAACAAAACCAGTTAAAGAGTCAATTGCAAATGCAATGTACATTTCATTACAGTCACTTCTATTCCAGGAGCAATGGAATTTCTTGCCTGAAAGGTAAATTTGCCTCGGTGTGTGATTATTGACAGACAAATCAACAAACTCATGCCAGTCTGGTGCTCTTTTCAGGTAGTCTCTTATGATAGTATTTATTCTTGTTGGAGTAGAATGATACTGTTTAGATAATTCACGAATTGTTTTACCATTTAAGTAGTCATGAGCCATTTTTGGCAAATTCTTAATGTTATGATAATTCGTTTTGCTTGACCAAGTTTTACCACATGTAAAACATCGGTATCTCTGAACTCCCAAAGAAGTTTGTCCATGACGAATAATATCTGTGCTGCGACAATAAACGCAAGACTTTACCATAATGAAACTCAATCAACAAAAAAATATAATTTTAACAAGAAATTCATTAAATAATTTACAAATTAAACGAAAAAATAATTATTATCAAAATAATATATATTCATTTCTTGATATTTAGATAAATTATTTTGTATTTTTTTCATAGCATATTTGGGCATAAATTTTGATAATGCTAAATTATATGAAATAATAATACAAAAATTCTAATGACAGGTACAATATTAAAATATATTTTGATTGTTTTGATTGCCGGAGTTTTCTTTAATTCTTGCCAATCAACAATAAGGTTTTCATCCAAAACTACCTCAACCAAAAAAATCAAAGCCAAAAATGTTATCAAGACTGAGATAAGCGATAATGAAAATGTTAAAATATATGAAGATAGTGAAATTTGTTTAGTAGCTGAAGAATGGATAGGTACACCATATAAATTTGGTGGTACAGATCGTAGCGGTATTGACTGTTCTGGATTAGTTCAACAAGTTTTTAGTACACTCGGAAAAGAATTACCTCGTACATCACAGCAACAATATGATTTTGTAAGTAAAGTAGAATTTCTAGATAAAAAAGCAGGAGACCTGATATTCTTTAAGAACAAAAAGTCAATAAATCATGTTGGTATTTACGTTGGTAATGGATATATGATACACGCTTCTACATCATCCGGTGTAATCAGACAATCAATTTTTGAAAATTATTTTGTCAAAAATCTTGCAGGAATTGGCAGAGTTAAAATTTCTTCGGGCCAAAGTGATTAATATTAAGGTTTGTATGCTTCAATATAAGCAGAAATAACAAAATCACTTATGTTGGTATTAGGTACCCACTCCTTCATAAACTCCTTACTTTCTTCTTTAGGTTCAATTTTGATTTGATCGAAACCACTATTTAACAAATAATTTTTCAATTCAAGTACAGTTGAAGCACCAGATATACATGCCGAGTGATAAAAAAGGTCACTCTTGAATTTTTCCGGTATTTCGCCAGATGCTACAACATCAGAAATAGCTAATCTCCCACCCTTTTTTAATACTCTGAAACACTCATCAAAAACTCTTTGTTTCTCAGGTGATAGATTAATAACACAATTTGAAATAATAACATCTACATAATTATCAGAAATAGGCAAATTCTCTATTTCACCCAATCTGAATTCAACATTAGTGAAACCACCCTTTATTACATTATTCCTTGCTTTACTTACCATATCTGGTGTCATATCTACACCAATAACTTTACCGAATTTTCCAACTTCTTTAGAACATAAAAAAGCATCAAATCCACCACCGCTGCCTAAATCGAGAACGTATTCACCAGTTTTGAGTGAAGCAATGGCTCTTGGATTCCCGCAACCCAAACCCATATTTGCGCCTTCTGGTACAAATTTAACATCATCATCTGAATATCCCATTCCCAATGACAGACTTGATTCCGAAACAATATTGTTGGAGGGTGAGCAACATGAATTGCCACCCAAAACATTAAGTGCTACATTTGCGTAATTCTTTCTCACACTAGCTCTGATCAAATCATTTTTATTATCAATCATTTACATTCTCCTCTTAACATATTTATAATGATTTCCATTTTCATTCCTCTTGAACCTTTTACTAATACAGAGTCATTTTCCTGAAGATGATTTTTTAAATAGTTTGAAACTTGTTCATGAGAGTCAAACGTTAACACTTTATCAGAATTCATACTTCTATGAGCTTTTTTAAATTCATCTCCTAGAATAATAATTTGCTCACATACTTCCTCGGCAAACCTAAGAACATTTTTGTGCTCTTCTTCTGCAGAATCACCTAACTCTTTCATATCTCCTAATATTGCAAATTTTCTACCTATTGAGTTTAGCAATCCGATGTTTTTTAATGCAGCAATCATAGAGTCAGGATTTGCATTATAAGTGTCATTGTAAAAAGAAAAATCTCCAAGATTGACTTTTGCCATTCTTCCATAGCTGTCATTTGCCTGTAGAGGTTCGAAACTTTCCAAAGCTTTTATTATATCTACTTTTGGAACCCCAAAATGCAAACCTACAGTAATTGCAGCTATTGAATTAAGTGCAGATGTATAGCCTATTGTATTAAGATTTACTTCAAAACCTTCACTAATTTGAAGATACTTTACTTTGGGATGTAAGTCTCCATCAAGCTCATATATAAATTTATGTTGAGCATGTTCATGAATACCATATGTTGTGAATTTACCCATAACATGACCATATTTGTTGAGTCTTTCATCATCATAATTAATAAATGCAAATCCATCGCTTCGAACTGATGAAAAAAGATATGTTTCCTCTAATTCTACTCCATCCAAATCAATAAGAAATTCCAAATGTTCTTTACCAATATTTGTAATTAAGGCGTGTGTAGGATTAACAATATTTGCAAGTGTATAAATTTCACCAGGTGTATTAGTTCCAATTTCCAAAACTGCCATATCATAAGTATCATCAAGTTGCATAAGCATAAGAGGTACACCAATTTGATTGTTGTAATTTCCGTATGTTTTAAGAACATTAAATTTACAAGACAGTACTCTAGAAATCATCTCCTTGGTAGTAGTCTTACCGTTCGACCCTCCTACTCCAATAATTGGTAACTTGAATTTTAACCTGTGAAATTTTGCAATTTCACCCAAAGCATCAATTGTATTTTCAACAGCAATAAAGGATTTGTCATCGAAATATTCAGAGTTTTTTTCCAAATATTCCCGGTTGATTATGCAAATTGAAGCACCATCATTGTATGCTTTATGAACAAAGTCATGACCATCATATTTTTCTCCTTTGATTGCTACAAATATATTTCCATTTTCAATTTCTCTTGAATCGGTAGTTACACCGATAATCTTTGAAGTTTCATCAATTCCCGAAATTATTGAATTTTCAAAAATAGCACTCAATTCAATTCCATTTAGCTCGACATTGTTTTTAAGCATAAAAAATCAAAAAATATTTAATAAAAACACTTTTGACGTTTTTTATTAGCTTAAATTTAAATTACTTTTGTAAATAAATTTTATGTGAATATATGCAGGTATAATAAAAATTGAAAAAAGTTTTATATTTTCTTTTTGCATTAGGGTTTATAATTTGGTTTGGTGGTTCAATTGTCAGAAATGTTATAATTTTTGATTTATTTGTGCCTGCTCAGGAATTAACCTTCGAGCCGAAGTATGATGATTCAATAATCAATTATAATATTGAGTTATATGTTGCAACGTCACTATATACTAATGTTTCTTATGCAGTAATTTTTGTAATATCATTAATTTTGCTTTATTCTGAAAGAAGAAATCTCCGGCAACATGGCTGGTTGTTTATGTCATTTATTGTATTCTTTATTGCTTCTCCCATAATTATCTATAATATTTATTTAGATTTAGGATTAAGTTTTGCAATTTTTTATCATGACTTCTCATTCCTGAATTATGACATAAAAACAGAAATTTTTAACAGATACAAAAGTAATTTAAATACTGTTTTGTCAGGTATATCATATTTAAGCACAATTACAATATTGTTTTATGTTATATGGAAACCATTGAAGAATCCGAATGATAAAACATAATTATCACAAAGACTTAAAGTCCTTATGTAATAATTTGGGTATAAAAATACTATCACTTAAAGAACCCGAAGAAATTGGACTATGTGTTGTAAACGGAGTAAAATATATCATTCTTGACAAAGAATTTAATGAACTCACAAAAGCTGAGCATCTAGCAATCGTAATAAGCTCAATTGGTATTGATAATTTATATATTCCGCCCTATTTACGAGAATTCATTGAAATTTCTACGAGAAAAAATTGATATTTGAACACTATATATTACTTCTTGCGGTTGGAGTATTTTCCGGTTTTATTAATGTAGTTGCCGGGGGTGGTTCAATACTAACTGTGCCATCACTGATTTATGTTGGATTGGAAGCTACCGTAGCAAACGGAACAAACAGAATTGCTATTTTTATCCAAAGCATTACTGCTGTAGGTACTTTATGGAAAGAAGTTAGGGATAATTTGAATTTTTATATTAAGCTTTCCTTGATTACTATTCCAGGCTCAGTTGGTGGAGCAATTGCGGCAACTAAAGTCTCTAATGATTTGCTTGAAATAATAATAGGTATTGTGATGATTATGATAATTGCAACAATTCTATATCCTGTCAAAAAGTTGAAACAAGTAGAACCTAATCCCAAAATCACTCTAAATGTAGCATTAGTTCTACTTATTGCAGGAGTTTATGGAGGATTTTTACAAATAGGTGTGGGTTTTATATTAATGGCAATTTTTCATAGATTAATGAATTATGATTTAGTTCGTGTAAATATTATGAAGGTTTTCGTGGTAACATTTTTTACATTGCCTGCAATAATTGTTTTTTTGATGCAGGGGAAAATTGTCTATTTACCAGGCATTATTCTTGCAATAGGCAATGCAATAGGTGCATGGGCGTCTGCTAAAATTTCTATGAAAAAAGGAGAAAAATTCATTAAGTTTTTTCTAATTGTTGCAATTTTGATGATATCAATGCAATTGCTGGGAATATTTTAATATGAGACATAAAATTAAGACTATACTTTTCAGTAAATCATATATCGGAGCTTTACTTTTTGCTTTAGCACTGTGGGCTTATACAGCGCTTAGTGGGCACTACTCTACATTAGTGAATATGCCTCTGAAAATTATTTTACCAGAAAACCGTGCATTTGAAGAGCCTCCACCCAAAAGCATACTTTTGGAAGTAAAAGGAACCGGATGGAATTTGTTCAACTTTCTTTTCTTTAACAATTCAAAGCAAGTAATGGTAGATTTGTCAGATTCCAAAATTATTGATAGTGAATTTTCTGTTCAACGTTCCAATTTATTAAAAGGTATTCAAGGTATGGAAAAAGTTGAACTATCTGATATATTAACTGAATCCATTACAGTGCATACTGGAAAAGTTACCACTTACGGAGTAAAAGTCGAGCCTGATATCAGGGTTGAGCCAGCTGACGGCTTTACGCTGGTAGGTAATGTTAAGGTTTATCCTGATATGGTTGAAATTCGTGGAAATGATAAAATTGTTAGCAAAATTCAAAGTTGGAAAACCAAATATGCATTTTATGAAGATGTAAACAAGTCATTTTCAGAGTCTATCGAACTCTCAGACTCACTTGATGGAATTGTAAATATTAATCTAAAGAAGGTTGATTTCATTGCAAATGTTCAACAAACATGTGAAATTACATTCAACGAAATCAAGGTGAATATTAGAGGTGGCACTACACCTAAAAATCATGTAATCTATCCTGATTTTGTGACTATCACATTCAGAGGTGGAATAAATGAAATTGCTGAATTAAACCCTGATAAATTGAGTGTTTCAATCAATTATGCTGATATTATTAATGACAAAACGGGTATTCTTATTCCAAAAATTGAATACCCGGGAAGTGTCAAAATAATAAATGTTGAACCTAAGTATTTAATAAACCATAAAGTTGTCAGAACCAACACACTTGCAGAAAATTAGTTTTTATTTATCCAATTCAATTTTGAAGTATCAATTGATGAAGGATAAATTTCAGTGCTAAATGCTGGTCTGCCTGTTCTTGCTATATTCAATAATACCAATGAATATGATTGATAGTGTATCAACCTGTTCAATACTTTTACATCTTTTAAATCTTTGAATGAAATAATTGAGCATTTCAGATCTTCTGAATATTTATGCTCTACATTAGCCATAAGAATGTTTTCAGTCAATGATGCTTTTTTTCCATTATAAATAAAAACATCCTTATCTAAAGAAATACCATTTTTTAATTGAACTGTAAAATCAGCTAAAACTTGATTATTGCCAGCATTCCCCAAAATCAGAAGTGAATACCTTTCTAAATCTCGTTTGGAAATGTTTGAAGCAATTGAATATTCAAAGTCATAACCGCTTTCTTTGAGGGACTTAACAAACTCCATTGCAACAATATACTCAGCACTTTCTTTTTCGGGCAAAATTACCATAGGTTTAGAATTTAATACTTGATTAAAACTGGTTGGCTTTTCCCATTCGTTAATTTTTCGAAGAGTTTCTAATTCATCATCTAAAGTTACGGACTTTATTTTTCCTAAGTAAGGCAATCTAAATGTATTGACTGTATCTGTTATAGTCAGATAGTGTTTCTGATTTGTTTCATCTTCGTAATGTATTTTTACAGGTAATGAAAATACTCTCTTAATCGAAGATGATATTTTTATTAATAATGAGTCTCCTTCAATTATTGGATCAGCAGAAAATTTTACCTCAGGGATATCTTTGGTTTTAATGAAATCATTGATAATATTTCTTATCTTTAAATCTTTATGTGATTCCCTTGTTTTATCGTTAAACTCACTTATCAGGCTTGACCAGTAAGCCCTTTTGCCTGAATACTTTTCTGAGAAGGACTTCATAACTTCAAAGAATTTTTCATTTCCGACTAATTTTAATAACTCAATAAAAACAAATGCACCTTTTGAATATCCAACCACTGCGTCAAATGTATTCCTCTGATATTTAAAATCATTAACAGGATAATTTTTATCGTTTGGGAGTGCGTCAATAGCCATTAAAGCTTTTCTACGCCAATCAATAGCTTCTTTTGCATTATTAGTTATAATATTGTAATAATAATTAGTTGAAAAAGTTGTTAGAGCTTCGCACCAGTTACCCATTTCGTAGTCAACAAATACGCTGTTACCCCACCAATTATGAACAAATTCGTGTGCCAATGAACCAGGAGACAATGTAACCCAAGGCATAGCAGTTAGTTTATCAGATAACAAGGTGAAACCTGGCATTCCAAATCCTGTAGGGAAAAAGTTTTCAACTATATTAAATGATTTATACGGGTAATTGCCGAATAAGCTTGTGTATTGATCAAAGTATTTGATTGATTCATTTAAATATTGCTCAAGGTGAGGCGCATCTTTGTAGTAATATATCCCAAAAGTTACTCCATTGTGCTCTTTAGATTTATGGTTATATTTGCCACCAACTAATATCAATTCATCAATAAACTTATCGTTACCTACTCTGTAAGTTGTTTTGTTGTCAGAGGTGACCGGAGTAATATCCCCTGTAGTTATCAGCTTATAATCATTTGGAAGTGTAATTTTTGCATTAAATTTTGCTAAATCTTTTTCAGTCTGTGGATAATAGGAACCTCCAGGTAAATAAAATCCTTCATTCTCTTTAGGAGAAATAATTCCGGGAGTATTTGAATGCCTCTTTGTCAAATTAATTTCTGTTGGTGAGAAATTCACTACTCCTTGATATTTAATTGTAACTTCGAATGTTTCCTTGATGCCTCCGTTTTGGTAAGATTGATTAGCAAACGATTTATTTTTAAGTATAATTTCATTATAATAATCATCAATTTTCCTAACTTCGAAGTCTATATTATTATCTTTATCACTTATATTCAATATTTCTATTGTATTTAAAATTTTAAGTGACGAAGATTTCAAAATTGGGTTTTTAAACCTAATTTTATCAGTACCAAGTATTTGAGATTTTGTTGGAATAATTTCAAGGTTAATTACATGATCAACGGCATAATTTTCACCAAAGTGAGAAGCACCACCCATCATTTGCATCTGAGGTTCTTTTTTCTTTGGTGGAATAAATAACACAAAGTTTGCTTGTTTCGAAAGTTCAGAACTGAAATCTATTTTATCAGTTTCTTCATAGTATATTGGAGTTATAACAGCAATCCTTAAATCTGGTTTTCTGCGTTGCAACATAGCAGCAGTACCCAAAAAGCTGTTAGAATGAAAGTCACCGTTAAAATGCACTACTTTATGACCAGGGCTATTATTAATAGCTTCAAGAATAGACTCTGCCATTGTTTCGTCCTTAATGCACTGTGCACCATAATAAAGGTAAAGTGTATTTAACTTGTTATGGCTAAGCTTTTCAACTTCTTTTTTATCACCTATCATTGTTTCCAGAAACTTATCCAAATACTGGTCTTCCTTTAGCAACATTGTTTTTGCAATAAATGATTTTTCCTCTTCACTTAGTTTCAGATAACCTGTCATTCCCTCTTGAACATATAGTGCAGCATATTTTCTGGGAATATTTGCTGCTAACACTTGTGCATGATTAAGCTTGGCAGTTTCTACCAAAGTTTTATAAAACTTTTTATAATCGGGCCAAGGACGACTATTTTTCAGAAATTCTTCTTCTGATATTTGATCACTTAAATAGCTGTTTAAATGTTTTTGAACATCTTTTTCGAACATCTCCAAAGAAACTATTGTTTTAGGATTCACTTCAAAAAAACTTTTGAGATAAATATCCTGAAGATAATGATTTAGACTATCGTCATGAAATTCACCAAAAAAAATCACATCATATTGACTGGTGTTTTTTACTAATTCATCTATTTGAATTTTCTTCGACACATTAGTATCATATATATAGAATTCGTTTGCGATAGATCGTGAATTTATTAATATCATAAAAAACAATAAGTTAAGTAATAATTTCATTTAAATCAATCCTTTTTTTAAAATTTTTTTAATTGTTATAGCTTAAAAATAATATTTTTTTTTGTTAGTATTGTAATTTATCATATTTTTATGTCAAATATTTCGAAATTATATTTTAATAATATTTTTCATAAAATTTAATATTAACTTTTTCATCTTTAAGTCAATTTAATTAGCTTTTTATGGAACTCTTTGGATATGAACACAAACAGTCAAATTAACTTCAAAGAATACAGGACTCTTAAAGATATATTGTTAGATTCATTCAAATTCAACCGGGCTGAATTTAAGAGATTTTTTAAATTTCAATTAATATTTTTAGTTCCGGCTTTATTATTGTTAGGAATTGTTATTGGGCTTTACAGAGCTGAACTTTTTGAAAATACTATTCCTAATCCTAGTGAAGAAGTATTTTCTTACAATTATATAGAATACTTTTTAATTAACTATGGAGTGAGATTTATTGTCTATTTCATAGCAATTTCCCTTTCAACTTCAGTTACAATTACTTATCTGTTTATGTATGTCAATCAATTAAATTTTAACAATAAAGAATTTATTTCTGAGCTTAAACAAATAATTCATAAAGTTTTTGGATTGGTTTTCATACAGTTGTTACTTGTAAGTATTGGATTTTCCTTCTTTATATTTCCAGGTGTTTATTTTTTGAGTGTATTTTCATTGTCAACAGCAATCATGATTTTCGAAGACTCAGGGATATTAAATTCATTTAAGCGTAGTTTTTATTTCACCAATAGCTCGTTGATAAAAACTATTTCAATGTTACTTATTTTAACATTTATTTCTTCGCTGATGATTTTGGTAATCAATTTACCTTCTTTATCACTTTCTATACTTGAATATTACAATGTTTTCAAAATATCAGAGTCAGAATTCATTTTTCATTTCAACATATTTGCAGGAATAATATTCCTTTTGTCATTTATGGTCTATTCTTTTATATCTACAACACTAACACTTTATTACTTCAGTCAATACGAATATAAAGAATCCAGAAAAATTCCCAAAACTGTTAATAATTAATAAATAAAAGAGAATATATGATAATCCATTCAAATTTCCTGAAGCCAGGGCCAAACAAAAAAATGGAGTTCTTTCAACATCACTATTTATCATTTGATAAGAATGGTGTCATAGATTATTTCGGAAGTGAATATGATAAAATCCCTAACAGTGAGAATAAGTCAAAAAAAGTAATGACCGAATTTATAATAATGCCAGGGTTGATAGATTTACATTCTCATATTACTCAATTTCCAGCTATTGGAATTGGTAAGGGTGGTTTGCTGGAATGGTTGGATAACTATATTTTCCCATTGGAAAAAAAGTTCGAACAAACTGAGTATGCTTATTATTTATCAGAGCTTTTCTTTAATGAAGCGATAAAGTACGGCACAACTACTATTGTTACATATTCAAACTCATCATTTGAAGGCACTGATGCAGCATTCGAAATTGCCAAAGATAATGGATTAAGAGTATTCATCGGTAATTCACTTATGGACTGGAATTTAAATGATAACTTTGGGAAAAGTACATCAGAAAATCTTTCGATAACCAATAAATTGATTTCAAAGTGGCACAAGTTCAACGACCAAATAAATTACATTCTAACTCCAAGGTATGCTCTTGTAAGCTCTTTTGAATTGATGCAAAAGGTATCAGAAATAGCAACAAAAGAAGATTTGTTTATACAAACACACTTAGCAGAAAACCTAAGTGAAATTAAAAAAATAAAAGATTGCTACCCAAATTTTGATTCATATACACAAGTTTATGAAAAATCAGGTGTCTTGACCGATAAGACTCTGCTTGCTCATTGTATTCAGCTTAGTGATGAAGAAATTAAAATCATTGAAAAAAACAACTCTTCAATAGTTCACTGCCCAAGTTCAAATAATTATTTAAGGAGCGGATTTTTCAATATTTTTGATAAACGAAAATCTAATATAAGAAAGTCACTAGGCTCAGATGTTGCTGCAGGTACTTCACTTTCGATGTTAAATGAAGCAAAAGAAGCCATCAACACAAACAAAACAATAAACATATTGCAGCATGGCAGTGTTGAAGAACTTGGAGCAGACGAGGTTTTGTGGATGATTACAAAAGGCTCTGCTGAGATTTTACATCTTCAAGATAAAATTGGAGATTTTATGGTTGGGATGTTAGCAGATTTTATAGCTATAAACACCGATAAAATACCGATGTATGATCTTGAATTGACACCGGAAAATTTATGTTCACGTTTGGTATACTCAATTTCGAACCGCTACGTTGACCTGACATACTCAAGGGGTATTCGACTGCATTAGTTATAAAATCTAATATTCTTTGATTTTCATAGGGTTAAGCAATGGTAAAGTAAAACTAAAAGTCGTACCAACACCTAAAGTACTCTCGGCATATATTACGCAGTCTTTGTGCATTTCAATAAATTCTTTGCATAAAATCAAACCTAATCCTGTCCCCTTTTCATTTTTTGTTCCATGATGCTTGAAATTTGAGTCAGGTTTAAATAATTTTTCAATATTTTCTGCACTAATACCTATACCAAAATCTTTCACCTGTGTCAATGCAAATTTACCATCCTTAAGTATGCTAGTTGACACAATTATTTTGGAACCCTCGAAACTAAACTTAATTGCATTAGAAATTAAATTTCTTACAACGGTATTAACCAAATTAATATCAGCAAATAATTCTCTATCCAGATTATTATCGAATTCAATAGATATTTTTTTGTTAGATGCACTAAGCTTCTGCAATGAAATATTATTCAAAATGATATAATTCAGGTTGCAGGGCTCAGGATTAAATTCTACTCTGCTTTGCTGACTTCTTGCCCAAATAAGTAAATTATTTAACAACTCATAAATTTCTTTTGATGAGCTGTCAAGCATTTTAAGAATATCAAGCAAGTCTTTCTCATCTAAGCTGTTAAACTCTGAATAAGCTAAATTTGCTGCCTGATGAAAATTTGAAATAGGATTTTTTAAGTCATGTGAAATGATTGAAAAAAACTTATCTTTTGTAGCATTCAAATGGATTAATTCATCGTTTTGATTAGTAATAATGTTGTTCTTCTCTTCTAAAATCTGATTTTCAAGGTAAACGGTTTCCCGCTCAATAAATTTATTAAATACCAGTTTAACTACTATAAATACAACTGATATTGTAAATAAAACAGTAACAGTTAAATCAATAAATTTAGCTGCATCATTTTGATAATTTCTTACAATGGATGGATTAAAAAACTCCACAATTACTAAAACTAAATAAAATACAATAATTACTAGGAATATTATTACAGAACTGGTACCACGAGTTATCATTGAATAAATCATAGCAACAATCAACAATGTATAAAATGCCATTCCATCTATACCATCAAAATAGTACCATCCTAAGCCAATTGATATCAAAGACAGAGTAAATTGAAAATATAAAACAGGTAAAAATCTGAATTTGAAACGACTAAATAAATAACATACCAAGAATGCAAGAAAAGAAACAACACTAATTATATCAATTTGAGAATTCTGTTGAATAAAATAATTAAGAAATACACTAGAAAACATGAATACAGTTGAAATAAAAACAGTGAATTTAAGTAATTGAGTCTGGAATGAATCCTTGCTCACATCACCTAAAGCCACCATAATGAATTTATCAAACAAAGATATCGAATTACTCATGTTTTCAATATTTTTTTGTAATATTTAGCAAATATACTAAACTACAACCATTAATACAAAATATTTATAACAATTTAATTTGCTTTTATCAAAAATTGAATATGATTTAAATACGTCTTTTTATTTACTTCAAAACTTTGCTGTTAAAAATAAATGCAGTAAATTTGTAAGTTAAATTATTTACATTTTAGAAAATCTAATTTTTTAGGAGATAAAATGACGTTCGTTCCTAATACGGATAGCGAAAGACAGAAAATGTTAGACTCTATTGGGGTCGGAAATATTGACGATTTATTACAGAACATTCCATCACAAGTAAAATTAACCAAACCACTAAATTTACCAAAAACATTATCAGAGTTTGAAGTAATCAAATTGTTGAAAGAATTTGCAGGTAAAAATGTCTCTTCTGAAAGCAACAGTTGCTTTTTAGGAGCAGGTGCTTACGATCATTTTGTACCATCAATAGTAGGTGCAGTACTTAGTAAGCCGGAATTCAAGACCGCTTATACACCATATCAGGCAGAAGTTTCTCAAGGAACTCTTCAAGCAATGTATGAGTTTCAGTCTATGATATGCGAACTTACAGGAATGGATGTTTCCAACGCTTCATTATATGATGCCGGAAGCGGATTGGCCGAAGCTTGCTTTTTGGCAAATGCACACAATAGAAAAACTGAATTTCTGATCGCAGGAAAAATTAACCCATCATATTTGACTGTCACAAAGACAATTACTGATGGCAGAGAATATACTTTTAGAGAATTTATTAACAATGACGGTACAGCCGACATAGCAAAGCTTGAATCAGAAATTTCAGACAAAACGTCTGCTGTTATAGTGCAAATGCCTAACTTTTATGGTAACCTGGAAGATGTTTACGAAATTGAAAGAATAGCTCATTCCAAAAAAGCACTATTTATTGTTTCAGTGAATCCAATGTCGTTAGGCCTTATTGAACCTCCCGGAAAATACAATGCTGATGTTGTAATAGGCGAAGGTCAGCCATTAGGAATATCTCTTAATTTTGGCGGTCCATACCTGGGATTATTTGCTTGTAAGAATGAATTCGTAAGGAAAATTCCAGGTAGATTAGCAGGCATTACTGAAGATTTAGATGGCAAACGTTGCTTTGTTCTTACACTTCAAACTCGTGAGCAACAAATTAAGCGTGAAAAAGCTACCTCAAATATTTGTACTAACCAAGGTCTTTTTATGCTTGCAGCAACAGTTTACATGGAAACTATGGGCAAAGAGGGACTGAAAGAGGTTGCATATCAATCATTTCAAAAAGCACATTACTTAGCTGTTGAAATTTCTAAAATTAATGGGTTTTCGTTGTTAAATGATAAACCTTTCTTTAATGAATTTGCAATTAAGGTGCCGGTAAGTGTAAGCGAAATCAAGAATAAATGTATCGCAAATAATATCATTGCCGGTTTTGATGTAACATCTGAGAATGGTAATACCCCTACTTTGCTCATAGCAGTAACTGAAAAAAGAACCAAAGAAGAAATGGATAAATTCATTGATATTTTGAGAACATTTTCTAAGTAATGACTGAATCTAACGAAATAAATCAAAATCCAAAGCGCCGAATTTCAATAATCGGCGTTTTGATTTTTGTTGTTTTTGCTGTAATAATAATTTTCTCCGATTATGGGTTGCTTAATAGATTCAAATTAGAATATAAAAGGCTGACCCTGAAGGATGAAATTCAAAAGAAGTCTAAGTTGAGTGATTCTTTAAAAAATCAAATTGAACTTTTGAAATACGACCCTGCTACAATTGAGAGAATAGCCAGAGAAAAATATGGAATGAAGCGAAAAAATGAGGAAGTTTATTATTTACCGAAGGAAAAAAAATAGTTGATATTGGCTTATGATATTGGTGGCACAAGCATTAAAGCCGGTGTTTTTGACAATGATGTTAATTTGATCAAAAAAATTAAACATAGTTATGGTAGTGATGCTTTCAAAGATGAATTCCCCGATATATTAATATCAAATTTATTTGATATTTTTCAGAAGTTTTCAACTGAATTCAAAATTTCGGTTATTGGGTGCGGAGTACCTGGAGTGGTTGACTCTGAAGGTGTTGTTGAAGTGGCTCCAAACATGAAAAATATCCGTAAATACCCTTTAAAAAAATTACTTTCAAGCAAAGTTGATGTAGATGTAGTATTGGATAATGACGCAAATACAGCAGCGTTGGCAGAGCTTTATAAAGGAAATGGAAGAGGTATAAGTAACTTTGTTTATGTTACATTGGGCACTGGTATAGGCGGTGCTATTATCTTTAATGGTAAGCTTTACAAAGGCGAGTCAGGGGGTGCTGGTGAAATTGGTCATATAATTATTGATTACAATAATCATTCATACGATGATAGGAATTATCGTTATGGCACAATTGAAGTACTTGCAGGCAGACAAGGTATTCTTAATTTAACTAGTGAATTATTAAAGGATTACCCTCACTCACCTTTAAATCAAATTGATTACGATATTCAGAACATTTCAGAATTATCTGAAGTTTATGACGAGTTATCCAATGAAGTTCTTACAATTACAGGAAATAGAATAGGTACTGCGTTATCTTCTGTTGCAAATATTCTGGATATTCCCACTTTTATAATAGGCGGTGGTATTTCCAAGTCGAAAGTTTTAATTAACGAAATCAAAAGAACTCTTGTTAAGAGAACCATACCATCAATTTCCAATAGAATTAATGTAATAAATGCTCATTTTATGGATGAGACGGGAATTTATGGTGCTGCAACTTTAACAAAATTTATAGAATACTAATACTAAGGATTAATCAAATGAAAGAAAAAATTATAACCGAAAATGCTCCTGCACCTATCGGCCCATATTCACAAGCAATCAAAGCAAGCGGAAATTTCATTTTTGTATCGGGGCAAATCCCATTACTTCCTGATGGAACTCTTGCAGGTGAAGATATTGTTGCTCAGACACACCAATCAATTCGAAATATCAGAGCTATTTTGGAAGAATCCGGAAGTACTCTCGAAGATGTGGTAAAAACTACAGTGCTGATGCTTGACATGAATGAGTTTGCAACAATGAATTCAGTCTATAATGAATATTTTGAAAGCAGCAAACCTGCAAGAGCAGCTTACCAGGTATCAAGATTACCTAAAGATGTTAGAATTGAAATCGAAGCTATTGCTTTAGTAAAATAATAATTGTTAGTTCCGTTTATGAACATCATTTGGTATCAGCCAGATGATGTTCATAAAATTTTTTGCAAAGTATTTAATGTTTTACAGATATTTAATAATTTTCTTTTTACTTTTATTTTGTGCTGAATCACTATTATCAAATGAAAATTTGCAGGATTCATCACAGAATAGAACTCCTGTTGTTTACCAAAGCTCTAAGTCACCTTCGACTGCTATATACAGGTCATTAATTCTTCCGGGGTTAGGGCAAATATATGTTGAAAGTTATTGGAAGGCACCAATATTTATAGCTGCAACAGGCACACTTGTCTATTTAATTATTGATAATCAGATTAAATTTGCTGATTACGATAATCGTCTCTCAGCATTGCAAAGAACCGACAGAGATTACCAAATTACAAAGATATATCGTGAGTATTACAGAGATAACAGAGATATGAGTGGTTTGTATCTTATGGCTGTCTATATTTTATCGGCTGTTGACGCTTATGTAGGTGCTCACCTATACGACTTTCAGGTTGATGATAATTTGTCAATGAATATAAGAGTTGCTCCATTACCTATTCCTGCTGTATCATTAAAAATTAATTTTTAGTCACTCTCCCCTTTTTACTTGTAATTGATTAAAATTTTGCATAATTTTGAAAAAGTTAATTGTGCTTATTTATCAAAGTCGTTTGCAATAACTAAATGCCAAGACAAAAAATTATGGAAAGCACTTATAATATAAAGGACATAATTCATTTTCTGCCCATACCATTCCCTAATAATTTAATAAAAAATATTTTTAATATTATATTTACCGACCATTTTTTGGTTCAGGTTCCTTTTATTTCAAAAACATCAACTCTAAATGTTAAGGAGAATTTACAATGAAAATTTGTATCCCGACTATCAAAGACGAAGGTATTGATTCTGTTGCTTATGGTCATTTTAATAGTGCACCAAAGTTCATTATGTACGATTTAGCAACAAAAGAACTTTACTGTATTGCAAATGAAAATAGATTTGCAACAAAGGGCAATCCGACAACCATTGACCTGTTGTTCGAACATAGTGTAAATGCATTGGTTGTAGGAGGTCTGTGTCATAAAGCTCTCGAAAATCTTCATAAAATGAATATCAAAGTATATCGTTCAACCGACTTTTTCCATGTTTATGAAATCATAGATCAATTCAGTAAAGATTTGATGTTCGAGCTGCATCCACAAGATTGTTACGATGCTGATTAGAATACCTTTTGTAATTAAGACATAATCTTTAGCAAAAGAGATACAGGCAAATCATTTAGATATGCCTGTATCTTTGCATTATGATCATCTGAGTCTGAATGAAATTGGTATGGTAACCCAACATGCTACAGTTCTGTTATCTTGGATAGCAGGCTGAAATATTCCGGGTGTCCTGACAGCATTTAAAGCAGCATCGTCGAATATGCTGTTTTCGCTAAAGTCAATTTTTGCTTTGATTACCCTGCCATCATCGCCTATATACACTCTTACTAAAACCTTGCCTTGAATCCCGGCTTGTTTAGCCATAAGAGGATATACAACACTTTTTGACAACTTTGCTAAATCAACAATTGGCTCCTTATCAACAGGTACAAATACTTCATCATCTTCTTTTTCGAGCGGTGGAGTATATGCTGAAACAGATTCATTATTGTCGATTTTTTTGATAGTCTCGTTAATATTATCTGCTTTACCCAAAATTGATGACACATTTCCCTGATTATCAAATGTAGCAATGTTGCCAACATCATGGTTGTTATCAGTGATTGGTTTATAATCACCAGCAATACTTTTTGTTCCTGATAATGTTGCATCAACACCCTTGCTTGGGCTAGTTACTTGTTTAATATTAGGTAAATCAAAATCAAATTGATGGATAACAGTTGGTGGATTTGAACCCTGAACTTCTGAACTACTTGTAAGCATTTTTTTGCTAAACAGATTGATAATCAGTAATAAAATTGAAACAATTATCAGGGTTACGATAAATCCCCTGGTTGTAGCTTTGGGAGAGTATAATTTTAGCTCCGCTGCACCATAACTACTTATTGCAAGAGCTTTTGAATTATTACCGGTTTTCATATCATCCTCCAACAAACAAAAATTAAACAATAATTTAGCGGCTTTTTAATTTCTACGTGACATCTATGTATGTTTTAAAACCTTTAGTACTTTCCATAATTTTGACTTATTATATAGACAATTTATAAGCTCAAAAAGTTACATCTTCAAAAAATAAAGTGATGTGTTTCTTCTATCAATTTGAAAATCGTAAAATTGAAGTTTTCTTTATCAAGGTATTTTCATCTATTTACCGAGAGTAATCCCAACGACCACCCAAAAACTGATTCAACAACAAACAGAATTAAATCTATAAATCCAAATCCCGCACTTTCAGAAATTACAATAGAATTTTTCAAAAAATTAGTTCCGCTTGAAATTCAAATTTATAATTCTGTGGGATTACTGGTTGATAGAAACTTTTTATACAGACAGAAAACATCTGAAGCATCGCATAACATACAAAATTTATCAATTGGAGTATATTTTGTAAAAGTGATAACCGAAACCGAAATTTTGGAAGGAAAATTTATTAAGTATTAGTAAAAGAAGGTTTGGGAATAATTTAATTTGGGAGTATTAAAAAAAAATTCAAAACAAACCTATTATTTTTAGGAATTTTGTAACTAAATAAGTTTATATTTGTATTAATATAATTATTATTTGGTAATTACAAAGTATAAAAAACATGAAAAAATTTACTAAAATCATTGTTTTTTTGTTTATTCTGATAGCAATGTTCCAACAATCATTGAGTCAAGAATCCGGCTGGGCTGGAGACGGTTTAATCAAATTTCAGAAATTTCCAACTGATTCTATTATCAAATACGGTTTATCTGCTGATGGTGATACACTAAAGACATTTCACAAGGATTTCAAACTTTACTTTTGGGATATTAAATCCGGAAATCTAATCAAAGAAAAACAATTACCTGAAGGAATAAAAGTATCTGAAGATATGATGACTTATTTTAAATATAGAGATTCAATTTATAGTGGTTCTTCTTTAAATTCAAGAGTATATGCATCAGATGTAAGTGTTTTTGATATTTATAATGATGTGAATATTTTCTCAACGGGATTTATTAAATTGGCTGAAGCGCAATATACTGAGTTTTATCGTCAATTTACAGATTTTTCATTTAATCATAAAAAGTTCTTTATAGTTTTGAGTAGTCGTTATTATACTGTTGTTGTAGATCAAACAAATGTATTGTCATATAGTATTAATTTTAACAAAGATTCTATTTATATTGATATTAAAACATTTCCATTAGCTGCTCAGTGTATATACAACAATCGGTTCGATAAGATATTATATTTGTATTCTACATCATATTGGGGAAGACATTCAGAAGGTGGATCATCTAATGTTTTAGGTTTTTTTGATTTAAATAAAAATGAAAATATAAATATTAATAGTTCTTACAGTAGCGGAATTACTTATAAAAATCCAAGATTTTTAAATAATAATAATAAAGTTTCTGCATTTAATTCAAGAAAATTACATATTTGGGAATTGAAACCTCTTAAACTTATTGATGAGCACAATCCAATCAAAGGTTATAGTTCGTTTGCAGACTACCTTTTTATAAAAGACGACAATTTTTTAGCGTATTCAAACGAAAAGATTTTTATTTATGATTTTAATTCTAAGTTAGTTATCGATTCTTCAGATGTTATAAATTCAAACAAAAATACTTTTTTACAATATTCCAATATAAATGACAAGTTATTCTTTTTCAATAATGATAAATTTGGCATTTATGAATCGGCTAAATTAAATAAAATTGGAAACTTGAATATTTCAGTTGACTCAAATCATGTTTATACCGGAAAGCCCTATAATGTATTTTTATTTGGAATTAGTGATAGTGCAAAAGTAAAATGGGAAAGCTCCGATGGTCAAACGAGCAATGAAATAAATCCAACATTTAGATTTGATAGTCTTGGGTATATTAGTTTTACAGTTACCGTGAATGTTAATGGTACTGAATACCAAAAAACATTTGAAAATATTGTAAATGTTTTACCAATGTTAGTAGCTGATTTTGATTCTGATATAAGATTTGGATCAGCTCCTCTAACTGTTAAATTCAGGAATTTTTCAAAAGGAAGTAATTTAACTTTTGAATGGAGTTTCGGCAATGGAAAAACATCAAACGAAAAAGATCCGGTTATAACTTACGACAGTGCTGGCAGATATCATGTCTCGTTAAAGGTTAGAGACAGTTTGAATATTGCATCTTTAACAATTCACTATTTTATTCAAATTGATAAACCAATTTTTTCAAATCTAATTATTCAAAATTTACATAACTCTAGAGCAGGTTCATTTACTCATACATATAATGGATATCCTGAGACGATAAATTATAAACTTTTTCCTATTGGCACAATAAAAATAATTGATACAATATATACAATTTATACTGAATTTGGAATAAAAGATCAGACTCCTAGACCATTCAGTTATGTTGTAAATTTGGATAAAGATTTAAAATTTAATTATAAATCACAAGGAGTTTTAGGATCAAATATCCTTTATCCCAAAATATTAGAATTCAAAGATCAATATGTTTTTCCAATTATTAATGGTGGAATATATTATAAAATACCTGCTTTAGGCTTACACAATTATGGTTTCCCAGATATTAGAAAGTACTTGGGATTTGATAGTAAGGAAGTTCCAAATCAAAAAATCAACTTAACAAAGTATTCAGATAATTCGTTTATAATGTCTTATAATTTAAAAGATTCTTTGAGTGAAATTAAGTTAATATCGCTTAATTTAGAAGAAATTAATATTGACTCTTTAGAATACTATTCAATTGATGTTGTGAATTATCAAAAGGATGTACTAAATATTATTTATGATATAAAACTAAAGTCAAACTATATTCTTTACACTGATTCTGCGTTTAATTTTATAAAGAAAATTAAAATAAACAATCCTCAAACTTTATCTTTTAAAACTTTTGCATTATTAAGTAATAACAATTTGGCTTTTGGGGGTAATACCGAAGATAATAAGGGTATATTAGGAGTAATGGATTTGAACGGAAATATTTTATGGTCTAAAATTCTTGAAGACTGGATTACTTTTCAAAGAATTATTGTAAAGCAAAGTTCATTTAGATTATTAGGAACAAATATTCAATCAAGTCCCGGTTTTGTTGAAGTTAATTTTAATGGTGAGAAATTAAATGATTATAGAATATTTGATGATGGAGTGAATTATACACATGATGTCGATGATTATGATTCTAACCATGTTCTTATTACTTATATTTTTAATAATTTATATCATAGAGTTGCCAAAGTAAAATACACACCTCTATTAATAGAGAATACACCTAATGACACAACAAAAACTGATACAACAGCAAATAAAATTAAATCTATAAATCCAAATCCCGCACTTTCAGAAATTACAATAGAATTTTTCAATGAATTGGTACCTATTGAAATCAAAATTTATAGCAGCGAAGGATTATTAGTAGATAGCAAGTTTTTAAAAAAAGAGAATACGACTGAAATAACTCATAATATCCAGAAATTATCTATTGGAATATATTTTGTAAAAGTGATAACCGAAACCGAAATTTTGGAAGGAAAATTTATTAAGTATTAGCCAATGAGCTGAAAATTTAAATAGTTGATATTAAGTTGAGATCGTGAAGATCTCTATAAAAAAATGTTGGGCAGCAAATTATAATATTTGCTTATTTGCATAACAATAATTATAATTTATTTTACTATCAAAATTGGTATTACGTTAAATATGTAATACTTTTAAAAATATTTGTAATCACCTATTTCCCAATATTATTCAAGTCATAAATTATTTATTCATACTTAAAATAACTTTGTTATATGATAGTTAATAATAGATTAATGTACATATATTCATTTATAAACGGAGTCATTGAAAATGAACTATTTACTGACTGAAGAACAGTTAATGCTTAAAGATTTGGTAGCTAAATTTGGAAAAGAAAAAATTGCACCAGTAGCATCAGAAAATGAACGCAATCACATCTTCCCTGCTGATATCATATCAGAAGCAGGTGAATTAGGCTTGATGGGTGTTGCATTCCCAACTGAATATGGTGGTGCTGGAATGGATTTTGTTTCGTATTTTCTTACTGTCGAAGAGTTATCACGCTGGTGTGCCTCAACTGGTGTAATAGTATCAGCACATTCATCACTAGTTTGTGACCCGATTTATCGTTTTGGTACTGAAGAACAAAAACAAAAGTATTTACCCGACTTATTGAGTGGCAAGAAGATAGGCTCATTTTCTCTCACTGAATCAGGTGCAGGATCTGACTCCGGAGCAACAAAGACTACTGCCGTATTTGATGGTGAAAATTGGGTACTTAATGGCTCAAAACTATTCGCAACAAACGGTAAAGAAGCTGATGTATTCATTTTGATTGCATCTACCGAGCCTTCACTCAAAACAAAAGGCGTTACAGCTTTTATAGTTGATAAAGACACACCTGGTTATAAAATAGGTAAAATTGAGAAAAAACTTGGCATAAAGTCATCATCAACAGCAGAAATTATACTTGAAAATGTCGTTGTTCCTCCTTCAAATATGCTTGGTGAATTGAACAAAGGCTTCAAAGTCGCAATGACAACTCTTGACGGCGGAAGAATAGGTATTGCTTCGCAGGCGCTTGGAATAGCAAGAGCAGCAATAGAAGATTCAATCAAGTACTCAAAAGAAAGATTCCAGTTCGACCAACCTATTGCAAATTTCCAAGCTATCCAATGGATGATTGCAGATATGTGGGTAAGATACGAAGCAGCATGGCTTTTGACATGGCGAGCTGCAAAAATGAAACAGGAAGGTCTTGATTACAATCGTGAAGCTGCTATGGCAAAACTTGATGCATCAGAAGTAGCTATGTTCTGTGCAAATCGTGCAATTCAAATTCATGGTGGATACGGATATACCGAAGATTTCAATGTAGAAAGATATTACCGTGATGCTAAGATTTGTGAAATCTACGAAGGTACAAGCGAAATACAACGATTGGTAATTTCAAGAAGCTTACTTAAATAATTTGATTTTAGACTTGGAGAAAATTTAATGCATAAAATAAAAGTTGTTACGGCAGCAGCTTTGTTCGATGGTCATGATGTTTCAGTAAATTTGTTTCGCAGATTACTCCAAAAAAGAGGAGCAGAGGTTGTTCATATTGGGCATAACAGGTCTGTTAAGGAAGTTGTAAGCGTTGCTCTTCAAGAAGATGCAGATGCTGTTTTAATAAGCTCATATCAGGGTGGTCATAATGAGTATTTCAGATATGTAGTTGACTCACTAAAAGAGAATGGAGCACCTCATATCTTGGTTTTTGGTGGTGGCGGTGGTGTAATTCTTCCTTCCGAAATCAGCGATTTAGAGAATTATGGTGTCACCAGAATATATCATGCAGTAGATGGTCAAAAAATTGGTATTGATGGAATTGCTGATGATATAATTACAAGAATTTCTGAGAATATCTTAAGTTATGGTAAATTTACGGTTGATGAGTCAATAATTCAGAATAATAATTGCTCAGATTATGTATCTTTATCCAAGCAGCTTACATTTATTGAAGATAATGATGATGAATCTAAAAGGACTGAGTTACGAGATTTATATGGCAAATTTGATAAACAAAAATCACTGGTTTTAGGTGTTACAGGAACAGGTGGTAGTGGTAAAAGCTCACTTATTGACGAAATAATAGGTAAGTTTATATCCTTTACTGATGCTAAAATTGGTATTTTAGCGGTTGACCCTTCCAAATCAACTACAGGTGGAGCATTACTTGGTGATAGAATCAGGTATAATCAAATTTACAATAACAGAGTATTCTTCCGAAGTTTTGCTACAAGAAAGTCTAAAACTGAAATTTCTGTAGGTCTGAGTGATTCAATTCTTGCACTCAAATCATGTGGTTTTGACATTATTTTCGTTGAAACAAGTGGAATTGGTCAGGGTGACAGCAATATTACATCACTAGTTGATAAGTCTCTATATGTAATGACCTCCGAATTTGGTGCACCATCTCAACTTGAAAAAATTGACATGCTTGATTTAGCTGATTTTGTAGCCATTAATAAATTTGAGAAACGCGGCTCAGAAGATGCTTACAGAGAGGTTAAGATACACTTTTTGAGAAATAGAAATTTAAAAGTTGATAAGAATGTTCCCCTTGATGAATTGGAACTACCGGTATATGCTTGCTCAAGTAATCAGTTCAATAACCCTGGTGTAAACAGATTGTTTGTTGACATATTAAGTATTGTCAAAAACCAAAATACATCTCTATCTTTGAAAGATAATCTGATAGAAATGCTACCTACTAAATTTGATAAATACAACGGTTTACTGAGTACTGAAAGAGTTTCTTACTTATCAGAGATTTCGGAAACTGTTCATAATTATCGAAGGAAAGCACTCGAGCAAGTACAACTAGCCGAAGCTGCTTATTCTCTTGTAAAGACTACTGAGGTACTTAGTGACGCCAAGCTAAGAGAGCAGATTGAGTCTGAATACAAAAACAAATATTCAGAGCTTAGTGAGGAATCAAGGAATTTTATTGAATCTTGGGACAAAATCAAGAATGATATGTCGCAGGACGAGCTCAGATACTCAATTATGGGCAAAGAATTTACGATGAATCTATTTACTAAAAGTTTGTCAGGTAGCAACATACCTAAAGTAGCATTACCAAAATATAATGATTGGGCGAACTTGTTAAAGTATTATTACTTTGAGAATATTCCGGGCTCTTTTCCATATACTGCAGGTGTTTTTCCATTCAAAAGAGTTACAGAAGATCCTAAAAGGCAGTTTGCAGGTGAAGGTAGCCCTGAGAGAACAAATAAACGATTTCATTACCTTTGCGCTAATGACAACGCAAAAAGACTTTCTGTAGCTTTCGACGGAATTACTCTTTATGCCGAAGATCCTGATATACAACCCGATATTTACGGCAAAATTGGTGAAGCAGGTGTATCTGTTTGCAATATTGACGATATGAATACACTAATGCGTGGATTTGAACTTACTGATCCACTCACATCAGTTTCAATGACTATTAATGCTCCTGCACCAATTATGGTAGCATTTTTCTTTATGACTGCATTCAGGAGAGAGCTTGACAAAATTCAGTCATTAGGTAGTGTATTGAGTCAGGAGGAAGTTGACAAATTAAAGATAGAGACTTTCAGAAAAATTCGTGGCACAGTTCAGGCAGACATGCTTAAAGAAGACCAAGCTCAGAATACTATTATATTCTCGATTGATTTTGCAATGAAGATGATAGGCGATTTACAGGAGTATCTTTCAAAAAACAAAATAATGAATTACTACTCACTCTCAATTAGCGGATATCATATTGCAGAAGCCGGAGCGAATCCAATCACTCAGCTTGCATTTACACTTGCAAATGGATTTACTTACGTGGAATATTTCCTAAATCGTGGATTAAAAGTAGATGAGTTTGCTCCTAATTTATCTTTCTTTTTCTCTAATGGTATGGACCCTGAATATTCGGTTATTGGAAGGGTTGCAAGGAGAATTTGGGCTGTTGCAATGAAGTTCAGGTATGGTGCCAACGATAAGAGCCAAAGACTCAAATACCACATCCAAACTTCAGGAAGGTCTTTACATGCACAGGAAATTGACTTTAATGACATCAGAACCACTCTTCAGGGACTGTTGGCATTTTATGATAATTGCAATTCCCTGCACACTAATTCCTACGACGAGGCAGTAACAACACCTACAGAAGAATCAGTTAGGCGATCTATGGCAATTCAGCTTATTCTCTCTAAAGAGTTTGGTATGCTTAAGAATGAAAATCCCAATCAGGGGTCATTCATTATCGAAGAGCTTACAGATTTGGTCGAGGAAGCCGTTTTGATGGAGTTTAACAGATTATCACGCAGAGGTGGTGTATTAGGCGCTATGGAAACTCAGTATCAACGTTCAAAAATACAGGAAGAGTCGATGTATTATGAATATCAAAAGCAATCAGGTGAATTCCCGATTATTGGTGTAAATACATTCCTTAAGGAAAATGACTCTAATCCTTATGATTCTATGCAGGTTATCCGTACTAGCGAAGATGAAAAGCAACAGAGAATTAAAGAAGTAAGCAACTTTAAAGATAAAAATAAAGATATGCTCGATTCTGCACTCGACAAGCTTCGTGAGACAGCATTGAAGAATGGAAATATATTCGAAGAACTGCTTAATACTGTTCAGTATGCAACTATGGGACAAATCACTCAGGTGCTTTACGAAATAGGCGGAAAATATAGGCGCGGAATGTAATTTGTTCAAAAATTAATTCTGTGGTGAGCTGTTGTTTGTCTATTTAATGTCATTCTGAGCATAAAGAAGAATAAATATTCATTTTAACTTGATATCTGTTCTACTTTTAACTCAGAATGACATTTTCTGTTAGGTCATGCAGTTTCAGAAAGTATCTCCGGTACAAAAGTATCTGATTTCTTTTCAATCATTAAATTTGGACTTACATAAGGGTGCTTCTCCCCTTTCACTTTGGATAATAGTGTTTCCAATACAGGCAACATATTGTTTAACTGCTGCGTTTTAATCAAAAAATTCCAAACAGGTTCAAATTTCTTCCAACCACCTGTATAAAATAAATGTTTCAGCTTGTGCTTATGAGAGCTGTGGGTAACGCTGGACTTAAGAATATTCGACCATGAATAGAATTCTTTATATGCCCAATCGTAACCGTATTTTAGTTCGGTTGCAGATATATTACGTATTTGATAAACGACATTTCTCGTATCATATAGTTCCCAATTCTTTGTTATTATCCTGCCCTGCTCTTCCATACTTTTATATAATCTTGTACCTGGATATGGAGTCAGAATGTGATAAGTTGAGGTAGTAATACCATTCTCTACACCCCAGTCAACAGTTCTCTTAAATACATCTTTATCATCTTCATCAAGTCCAAACACAAAGCTGCCATTTATCATTATTCCTAATGAATGTAATCTGTTCACTGCTTTTATGTAATCTTTATGCAAGTTTTGTTTTTTGTTACTTTGTTTTAGATTAGCTGCCGAAAATGTCTCAAATCCTACAAATAAGCTTCGCAATCCTGCATCTGCTGCTTTTTCTATCAAAGAACCACTAAGAATAGAGTTAATTGTTGCAGCCCCCTGAAACACTCTGTTCATACCTTTCATACCTTCGAACAGGTCAGAGGCAAATCTTGCATTGCCCAACAAATGGTCATCTAAGAAGTAGAGGTGTTTACCAGGCAATCGTTCAATCTCCTCCAATGCTCTGTCAACATGTAGTGTATAAAATGATTTCCCACCATCGTAGAACGCATCTTTATAACAAAAATCACAATGGTGAGGGCAACCCCTGCTTACTACCAAAGAATTAGGTACGAGGTATCTGTTTCTTTTTATAAGGTCTCTTCGTACAGGTGGGGCATCAGCAAGGCTACGCACTTTTGATGTATATATTTTTTTGGGTGTTTTACTTCTAAAATCAATTAGAAACTGTGGAAATGTATCTTCACCCGGTCCTAGAAAAATTGAGTCTGCATACCTGGAAGCTTCTTCAGGCATAGAAGTCACATGCAATCCTCCTAGTACAACATAGGCACCTCTGCTTCTGTAATGCTCTGCAATCCTATAAGCTCTGTATGCATTAGTAATATAAACCTGAATAACAACTAAATCAGGATAATCCTCAAGATTAAGTGACTCAACATGTTGGTCCTGCAATTCAATTTCATCATCATTCGAAAAATATGCTGCTAATGTTGCCAAACCTATCGGAGGAAACAATGAGTATTTAATTGGTCTCCAGAATGGACTTTCAGCTTCGGCTAATGCCGGCAAGATCATTTTTACTTTCATTGCTATTTAAGATTCCTTTTGTTGAATATTATTTGCCTGACTCTTCTTTTACCTAAGATATTCATCATGAATGACAGAATAACAATTGCAAAATCAATCATGATATTATTATTTTCAATATAATATTTGTCCCAAAACCACGAAGTTTTTTTATGCTGACCCCCATATAATTGTGCATAGCCTGTAATCCCTGGTTTAACTTTCCACCTGGAGCTGTGATGAGCATCATTCCATTTCAGTCGTTCAATATCACTTTGGGTTATTGCACGCGGACCTACTATGCTCATTTCACCCTTGAGTACGTTGATAAATTGAGGAAGCTCATCAAGACCGCTTTTCCTTAGCACTAATCCAGATTTTGTTGGTACTTCATCTACCATAGTTTGAAATTTTAATATTTGGAATGGTTCGAGATTTTTGCCAATTCTGGTTTGTTTGAATATTACTTTATGTTTCTCTTTGAGAATCAAAATAAGCGAAATAATAAGGGTAGGAATGGCAAATATTAGCAGTGCTACAAAAGAAAATAAAATATCAAAAAGCCTTTTCATAAATCAAGTTTATTATTTGAATAAAAATCGTAAAATAATTAGAATTTGTGTGTAATATGCAGCGAATATCTTATAGATTTTCACTTGTGTTATGATACTAACTCATTAGCACAATCAATAATTATTTACGAAACAAAGGCTCAATTCAACATTTATTTCCTTACTTAATGTACTCAATTTTTGCAGATATTAGGAAAAATACCCAATCATTTTGTTAATGACAAATTAGCACATCAAAATATTTTATGAATATTTTACTTTTCATGTATAGTTATTATTTAGCCAGTATTTCCCTATCTTTTGTTTTTTATTTTGCTGTCAAGGTAATAATTACTAATTTTGTAAAATCATTTATCGAGAATTCGTAGATAAGTGACTTGAGCCTGTAATTGCGTAAAATTGTATTATTTATGTTGTTATAGGAATAAAAAGATATAGATTATAGCAATTAAGTGAAAACGGGAGTTATAAGCTATTTTTGGACACCACAAACAGATCAAACAATGGACAAAAGAATAATTCTTCATATTCCTCATTCCTCAACAAAAATTCCTTTGTCAGAAGGTTATCTTGTAGACTCCATAGCTCTTGAAAAAGAGATTTTTAAATTGACAGATTGGTATACTGATGACCTGTTTTATTCAAATGAGGACGAAATGATAGTAGCTGAATTTTCTAGAATATTTTGCGATCCTGAAAGGTTTACAGATGATGCACAAGAAGTAATGGCACAATATGGAATGGGCGTATTATATGAAAAAAGTGATAATGGTGAAGAAATTAGAATTGTAACTCATGACCTAAAAGAAAAAGTTTTGACATCATATTATTGGAAACATCACAATAAATTAAATAACGCAGTGAATAATCAGTTGGACAATTATGGAAAAGTTACAATCATTGACTGTCATTCATATCCCAGCAAACCATTAAAAAGAGACCTTGATAAAAACCCAAAACGACCTGATTTTAATATTGGAACTGATTCATTTCATACAACCAAGGAGTTAATAGACATATCGGTTTCATTTTTTGAAAAAGCAGGCTATACCTTAGGCATTGACTGGCCATATAGTGGTTCTATTGTGCCCATCGAACATTATCATAAAAACAAAAATGTTTCAACCATAATGTTAGAAATTAATAGAGCACTTTATTTGAATGAGCCAACTAATCAAAAGTCTGAGAACTATAACCAGATAAAACAAATAGTAAGTGAATACATTAAAGCAATTAAAAACAGCTTATAACAGCACCTACCCAAAAGGCGGGGTTTCGTGTTCCAAAGACAGTTTTGTGGTTAATCAAACATTAGTTTTTCAAATCAAGTTTTGTGGTAAAAGTCCCGCCCTTCGGGTAGCCGCAAAACGTTCATCGAGAGTTAAGCGTGTTAGCCGAAGCGAGCCAAGGTAGTACACGAGCTAAACAAAATATTGAAGCTACTTCGCTTAGCTCTGGGTAGTAATATTACTTATAAACATCCCATTCACAAAAATATGATAGCTAACAAACAAACATTAAAGATTTGTAAAAAAGGACATAAATTCTATAAGAGTTCTGACTGTCCCTCCTGCCCTGTTTGCGAAAAAGAACTTAAACCTAATGATAATTTTCTTTCACTGGTTTCGGCACCAGCCAGACGAGCATTAGAGCGAGACGGAATTTCGACTATAGAACAACTGTCAAAATTCAGCGAAAAGGAAATTTTAGCTCTGCACGGATTGGGGAAAAGTACGTTGCCTATTTTACGTAAGGTTTTAATAAATGCAGGTCTTGAATTCAAACAATAATTCGAGTGCATCATTTATTTTTTGTAAATAAATTACAGAATAGATAGTCATTTTATAAAATACAAAACAAATGGAAAATCTATGACACCGAAACAACAAGAAAGAATTCAAAACAAAATAAAAAGAATTAAAGCCGCTCTTGCTGCTGAAAAAAGAAAATGGGGCGGTGTGTATAATGACGGAGCAGGAAGGCGTTACATCCCACCTCAACTTTATATAGAACTCAATGACTTTACAGGCGCACTTCGTTACTTTAACTGGTTCAACAAAAATTTCCCCGACGACTGTTGTTACCCGGACTTTTTATTCGAGTGGGCATTGGTATTTTTCAAGACCGGAAGACTCAAAGAAGCTGAGAAAAAAGCATTTGAAACATTTTGCAGTAATACTTATGTCTTCGATATTTTTTTTGGCAGACAAGTTACAAAAATTAATAAATTTGAAGGCTCAAACCTTGAAACTCAAGAGTATGCTGAATACAAATTTTACTACTCTAGCAATCAAGAAAATTTAGCAGACTTTTCAGAATGGTTAGAAAGGTTTATATCTACTGAAAAGTTTATAAATATAAGCAATAAATTCATAGACATAAAAAAACGACTTGAAACAGAAGAAGATATTAAAACAAGGCGTTATCTAGTTAATCTTGAAAGTCAATTAGTAAATGAACTTTAGAAGACTTCAAGAAAGAAATATTACTTATATTTCTGTGGTTACTTTAATTTTGTTTAAATTGGTATTTTCAAGAACAATTTTATATTTAGAACTTTGAGGTGGTTTAGCAACATAATGTAAAGAAATCACCCAAAATCATTAATTACAACATTGTAATTTAGAAATATCATTAAAATCTATTTAGCACTAGTCAAAAAAATAAAAAACCATGTTTGACATTTTATTTGCTCGTACATTAATTATTGTTGGTGGAATGCTTGTAATTACGGCAATTACATCTCGCATCAATAAAACATTTGAAACTTCAAGAGAAATGTTGCTCACCATATTTGGGACCTTTGCTTTCTTATTTGCTATAGTTTTCTTTGCAGACATTTATCCACTAAATATTTTGCTTGTTTCAATTTTTTCGGCTTTGGTTGGATGGCAAATTGGTCCAACAATTGAGCATTTTGGGGAAAGGTTTAAGATTAAGGAATTTTTAAAAAGCCGTGGTGTAGTTTTAAAAAAAGGGCAATTTATTACTAAAGAGTTAAGAAAAGAATTTGAGCAGTCATTTGATATTATCAAATATCAACGTGAGTGGAATAATATTGTTTTTCAGGCTATATTCGCTACAGCAATTTCTACATTATCAGCGGCAGGCCTTGTATTTCTTACAAATACTGATTTTAGTTTTCTTGGTGGTTTTTTGCTAATTTCGATAATTATGTTGATAATAATGGGCGTTTTAAATATACTTTTTTTCCGCTCAAGGATTTTTTCACTTGTAAGAGCTTACATTGGCGCAGTGATTTTTACATTATATTTGATTTATGATTTTGACAGACTTGAAAAATTTGCTGGTGATGATTCTTGGAACACTGCAATTAATATTGCAGTAAAGATATATCTTGATGTTATTAATTTGTTTTTAAAGTTATTAGAAATTATTTCAGAATCAAAATAATAATAAAACGTTAAGTTGAAAATTCAAATTTTTCATATAATTACTTTTATTTCGAATATCAGAAAGTGCCACACCTCAATGATGCGGCACTTCCGGTCTGTCTTTACTTTACTATAACTACTTTCTGCATTGCTCTGTCACTGCCACAGCTTAGTATTATATGATATTCTCCTGAGGCGTAGTTGCTGATATTTTGAGTAATCTTCCGGCTTTGTAAGACCGATAAATTTGTTGATAAATCAGCCACTAATTTACCATCAGTTGAATATATTTTCAATTCACTTGCTTTGCAGTCAGGTGTATTGAATTCAATTTCTATATATTCTGAAGCCGGATTGGGAACTACGTTAAGAGAAATAGTTGAACTTGAGTTCAAATTATTAATCTTCGAGATCAAAAACGCATCCCTTGAGTATGTTAGTTTATCAACTTTTTTATCATTAATAATATCTACCAAGTCAATTAGTTCGAGATCTGTTAATCTGCCTGTTTTTGAATCATAATTCTTGATTGTTAATTCTTCATTGATTACAGCACCGTCAATAGTTTCTGTATAATCATCATCACCCCAAATTGTTACGGATGCAATACCATTATGGAATATTCCAGAGCCGATAAGTTCATCAGATGAGTTGTAAATGCCAATCTCGTCTCCATTATCAGAATTATTCTGAACCAATAGAACTGCATTATTGCCTGTACGGTTAACAGAAGGAATAAGTACTCTCGGCATTGGTGTTATCTCAGAACCTGCCTCTGCCCTGCCTGATGAGTTGGCTGGATAAGTAAGTGTGGCATTCTTGCTGAGATACATCTGATAGCCCTGACCAGGCTGAAGACTGCCTATCTGGTTGATGTTATATTGTGGTATGTAGCTCTGTCCTGAGTTATTCTTAGCAAGGGTTAAAGCGTTCTGACTCACAAGTGTAGCAAGAGCTGTTGGTGCAGGCATAGCACTACTTCGAATATAAGACACAATTTTCCAGCCGGAAGTTAAAGATATTGGAGTATCTTCAGGTTTTAATACCATACCTGTAATTTCGAGTGTTTTAGCTTCTTTCATCGAAACCTGGTAACCTTCGTATTTGTTCCAATTACCTATTTGATTGATATTATACAGTGGAATATAACTCTGACCACCATTATTTTTAACCAAGTTTACAAAAGTCTTTATGTCAGCCCAAATGGCTGGCATACTCTTTTGCTCGGGCTCTACATACGTGGAAATAATATTCCAGCCGGAAGTGAGTGAAATATTTTGAGTAATTGTTGTAATATTTTCTGTAGAAAACCAAAATCCGGAACTCAATCGAAACTCACTATTCTGAATTTTGCCAACGGCATTTTGTCCGACAGTACTTTTCAAAATGTATTCAGAATTAGAAGTATTTTGTGATGAACTCCCCATAACGTACTTCTTTAATTGATATGTCTGAGATTGTAATCCGGAAAATCCAAATAAGAAAATAATCAGAATATATTTCATTAATAAAATATCCTTATATTATTTATTGTTGGAATATTGCTGAATAAGTAACTCAAGTTTTCTCTCTAGTTCATTAATTTTCTCATTTTGATTATCAATTAACTTATTTTGCTCTTTGATAGCTTCAACAAGCACAGCAGTAACCTCAGCGTAATTTACACCTTTGTAACCATCCACTTCGTTTGTAAATACAAGTTCCGGTAAGACTTTTTCTAATTCTTGAGCAATAAATCCAATGCGATTTCCATATTCAGGATTGCTTTTCCAGGTAAAAGTAACCCCTCGAAGTTGCATAACTTTACTTAGTCCATCATTAATAGTTTGTACATTTTCTTTCATGCGAATATCTGAAGTTGAAGTTGTAAAAGTGCCATCAAAGGAACGATTAACAGGTCCCCAATATACACCAGAACCAATAGCGCTTACCCTGATGTTGCCAATCACATCCAACTTCTGCGATGGTGAAGTTGTTCCAAGTCCTAGGTTACCACCGTTTATGTAGCTGCTTCCCTCGGCAAATAACAGAATTTTATCTTCCCCTGCATCATTATTAACATAAAATGCCCCTGAACCATTGCTTGCTGATTGCCTGAATCTGAAAAGATAATTATTTGTGGTGGAATGTTCAATTCTGAAAATATCCCCTGCACCTGTTGACTGAATATGTAGCTTGCTTGCCGGGGTTTCGGTTCCAAAACCAACATTTCCGCTCACATAGAATTTTCCTCCGGTAAAATAGCCTGAAAATCCATCATTTGAAAGTACCTGCGAATGTACTCCGTAAGTAGTACCTGTAGTAGCTATTGCTCTAGCACCTATTGCACGGCCACTTGTGGAAACAGATGATCCAAAAACACCCCATGCGCTACCGGTTGTAGCAGATGACGTGCCAAATACTCCTGCTCCCGAGGGAGAGGAAGCTCTCCCTTCAACTCCAAAGGTTGAGCCAGTAGGAGCAGTTGCTACGCCCTGAACACCTGTACCCGAGCTGGAAGAAGCTTGACCCCGAACTCCATAATTTTGACCTGTGGAGGTACCTGCATAACCAAAAACACCTGTCCCAGTGGTAGAAAGGTTCCAACCCATAACAGCAGATGTTGCACCGGTACTTGAGTTGGCACCACCATAAACTCCAGCTGCACTACCATCAGAGGATTCGGTAAAACCAATAACTCCATAATTTCTACCGGTATTGCTTGTTGCATATCCCATAACACCTCTGCCACTTGGAGAATCTGTAATGCCAATAACCCCTCTTGTAGAGCCTGATTCTGCTGTTGCATGACCAGTAATTGCGGCAATGTCAGTACCAGTTCCCGAATTGGAGACTTTAAATGCAGATGAACTCACTTCAGTAGTCATAGCTGAACCTTCGAAGGGTAAAACCAATCCCCCCAAACTATCATTTGCAGGTGACCAAGTTGAACCATTCCACTTTAATATTTGCCCTATGTTTGCACCTTGCTGTGCAAGTTTTAGATTTGATACAGTGGTACCTGAACCTGTAAGAGTTGCATCAGATACAACTGTTTGACTTCCCCAGTTGTCTCCTGTTTCAACCGTTCTTGCGCGTATTGCATATGGTACTGCACTTAAGCTGATTCTTGGTAATGGTGTGCCATTACCTACTGTAATTTCAAGCCAATAATCATCATCAAAATTTATGTTGAAAGGGGTCAGACTACCAAGAGATAAGTTCACAAGCCCATCTGCAACTGTTACATTATTATGGGTTTCACTCCATATTGCTGTACCTCCTGAACTTGCTAGAAATAGCTTAGCAGTTAAACTATAAGTACCGGAAAGGTTCTTTTGTTCTGAATCCTGTAAAATTCCCTGCCAGCTTATTGTTTGTGGCACTTGACTATATAAGGAAACAGAAATTATTATTAAGAAAAATGTAGTAATAATGTGTTTCATAAAAACCTTTTTAAATATGATGAATAAAATATTTGTCCTGATAAAAAATATTATTTATGTTAACATAAATAATATTTTTCATACGTTATAATTTCTATTATATTATACAAGTATTTTTATTTTGTAAGTAATATTATGAAAATAGTTAGACTATCATTAACAAAATAGTTAATAAATCCCTCTTTCAATATTTTTTTACTATGTACTTGTTATTATAGAATGTTAATTATAATCATTCACTCTTGAATAAGAAGATAGATCTTCAAGTTAAAAATATTTATACAATAAGTGTAAGTATGCCACAATACTTGAAACTTCTAATAAATCAATTTGTCAAAATTCTTCATTTACAAATATTTATGATGTTCGGGAAGCAGGAGTCTTTACAACCTCATTTTTTTTTAAAAAGAAAAATGTTTGTGATTGGTGTGTGATTTAATGTGTGAAAAATGGTGTAAAATAGTGTATAGTTATTTAAAATATGAAGGACTGTAAAACTGCATCAATACTAACGAGAAAAGGCTGTGATTGATTTCACAGCCTTTCTAATTTTTTATCGTGCGGAAGAGGGGATTTGAACCCCTACACCTATCGGCACCACCCCCTCAAGATGGCGTGTCTACCAATTTCACCACTTCCGCAAATAATGGATTACAAAAATATGATTTTTTTCAGATATAAAAAAACAAAATCTTAAGTCGAGCTTATAAGAATTTGTAAATATTATAATTAGTATCTCCAAATTCTTTTTGTGATAATAACTCTAATGACTGGCTTTGCTGAATTACCATACCATTTCTGTATTCAACCACAAATATGCCTTGAGTGTTTAATATTGCAGATTCAGATATTGTGTCTATCAACAAATTATAATCAAACTTATCGTACGGTGGGTCTGCAAATACTAAGTCGAATTTAATGTTTGACTTATAATTCTTCAAAAACTTGATTACATCGGTTGAATAAAATTCATAACTATTTTTGTTAACTTTTAACTCATTTGTAACAAACTTTATAATTTCAAAAGATTTTCTGTCTTTATCCACAAATGTTACTTTCTCAGCCCCTCTGCTCATTGACTCAAGTCCTAATGCACCTGTACCCGCGAATAAATCCAATACAAACAGATCTTCGAAATCAATTAAGTTTTCCAAGACATTGAACATAGATTCTTTTACTCTGTCAGATGTAGGGCGTATGTTTGAAGGTACTTGAAACTTGAACCTTCTTCCCCCGAATTCTCCACCAATAATTCTCATTAAACTCTAAGTATTGTATGTTGTGGAACTAATGCAGCACCAACGCATGCAGGAAAAATATGAAATGTACGAGAGCAATACTCTTTTTCTCTTTTTGATAATGATGTTTTTAACATTCTGAAAGCATTTAATCTTTTAGCTTCAAAAATTCCCAATAAACTTGCTGTCTCCCACAAAGTCAAACTCACTTGTTTATTAATTCCTGTTCCGAAATAGAAGCAAGCATCAATTTCACTTACATAAGACGGAACAATTTTAGCATGTTCATGCTCAAGAATTTCACCAATTTGATTAAAATCAGTTAAAGCTGTGAGATTAAAATATATTGGAGCTCCATTCTGAAGTACGCTGATATCCATAAACTGGCCTTGTATAAACACAAACAAAACTGTTTTGTTGATGAATTCAGGGTAGTTATACAAAAAACAAGTATGGGCATTAAGCTGTGTAATATCGTATCTGAATACAGGTCTGTTTAATATTTGCAATACTTGATTAATGGCATTAAAATCTTCATTTGGTACAATTACGGACATTATTTGGTATAATTTATCATCATTCGGAGTTAGAGGGATTACATATTTGCTAAAATCCTCTTCATCACATTGAGGATAAACCTGACTGATTTCTAGGTTTAGAAGACGTTTTAGCTCATCTTCTGTCATATCTTTTTTCCCAGGGAATTTTGCAACCAAAACACTTTCTGAAGGCAAAGTTACACTTACTTCGTCAGGGTCAAAATTCATTTCAAAAAAGAATTTATTAAGTTCAGCAATACCATTTACAGACTCTTCAGTGTTTATATTTTCGAGGTCAACATGATGAATTGTGGAATTAATATAGTCTAATGACACTCCACTTTCATCAAGCGTAAGGCCTGCTAAGTAAACTCTGTCAATGTTAAAAAATACCGAAAGAATTTTTTTCATAATATTTTAATAATTGGAATTTTAATTATGGCAAAATTACAAAATTTTTCAACCATTCAAAACACATTTTTTGAAATAAAAAATGCCTTAGTATCGGGGGGTTGACACCAAGGCATGCAGCATAAAGAGGAAGTGACAATTTGACTTGTCGAGCGAAAGACGAGACTCGAACTCGCGACCCCAACCTTGGCAAGGTTGTGCTCTACCAACTGAGCTACTTTCGCATTTTGTTTTTGATTATATCAACAACAAATTAGGTTACAAAAATAACTGATTTTTTTTTATTATGCAAGAAAAATCTTGTAATTTTTGTTATTTTTTAAACTTTTTTCTGAATACATCAGCTGTTACAGACTTAACGTCTTCAATTTTCACGTCATTACCTACTTCGTGACTGATTGAAGTAACAGATTTATCTGTAATACCGCAAGGGATAATATAAGAAAATTCAAACAGATTATTACTTACATTCAGAGCAAAACCATGTGATGTCACCCATCTTGAACAATGCAAGCCCATAGCACAAATTTTACGTTTATTTTCAACCCAAACTCCGGTTAGCCCTTCTACCCTGTCACTTTTTATACCCCAGTGAGCAACTATCTCAATTATTGCTTCTTCTATCTCTCTTAAGAACCAATGTAAATCTTCCTTGTAATCAGATAAATTGAAAATTGGATACCCTACAAGCTGACCTGGATTATGTAGTGTAACATCTCCGCCCCTATCTATCTCAACGCAGCTAACTCCTAAACCGCTAAGCATTTCTTTGCTCATCAATATGTTGTTTGCGCCACCTGCTCTTCCAATAGTGATTACGGTTGGGTGCTCACACATAACAAAGACACTTTTATCACGTTGACTTTGAATTTGAGAGACTAATTCTCTTTGCTTTGCCCACGCTTTGTTATATTCAATCAAACCCCAGTCTTGAACTTCAATCATACTTATCAACTAAAATAAAAAACACGAAACCATAAAAAAATGATTTCGCGCCTTGATTTACAAAATTATTAACCTATAATGTTTTGTTGCAATTCATCTACAGTAATTGTTCCATCAATAGTATCCTTGATGAGCTTTTCATACTTACCGGCTTTCTGAGTATTTATACATAGATTAGTCAATAATTTTACTTTTGCAATAAGCAATTTCTCTTCTATTGGTTTACTCAAAAAATCGTCAGCACCTGCATCAATTGATTTCAACTGATTTGGAATATCATTTAATGCAGTTACAATTACAACCGGTATATAAGCTGTAGCAGGATTATCCTTAAGATTCTTAACTGTTTCGTAACCATCCATTCTTGGCATCATCACATCCAATACAATAGCATCAGGGTGGCGTTCCTGAACTTTTTCAAGGCACTCTATACCATCGTATGCTTCAGTTGCTTCATATCCGTTTGCTTCGAGATACCTTTTTAACAATTTTGTTGTAATTTTATTATCGTCAACAACTAGAACATATGGTTTACTCATTCTTTAGTCCACTTTATATATTTTATTACAGAAATAATCTACAAATATAAGAAAAAGTTATTAGATTGTAACACTAAAAAAGTACTTTAATTATTACAATTTCAATAAAACAAAAATACCAATAAAATCTTTATTTAAAATAAGTAATTATACTTAATTTTTATTCTTCAATACCTGCAAAATCACTCCATCCACTAACAATAATATGTTTATTATCTCTGTCCCAGGCCAAAGTTACACTGACTGTTCGGGTATCTGCACCCCAATGAGTTATCGGCAGTTTCCATTCAGGAAAGTAATTATCTTGTTGCTCTAAAAATACTCTGTTGCCATTACTATCTATAGCTCCTAATCTATACTGACTCCAGTGCCCGCTTGGTATATCCGGAAATAAGAACTCAAAATCACCGGGCTTAAGAATTTTACCGTTTTTAAGTAGGTTATCGCTCCAAGCTCCGTTAGGATTATTGCCGGGTGCAGGTCCCATTGCTTGCAACTCAATGCTGAAAATTGAAAATGCAGAGAATTTCTCATTGATAAATTTGACTTTGAAGTTACCTGTTGTTGAATTGTCAACAGAATTTTCATCGCATGAAGTTGAGAATATTGCTAATACAATAAATAGCAAGATAATTAAAGTAATTTTATTCATAATTTACCTTTTACGTAATAATAATAAAATGAGAAAACAAACATAGTAAAAATTATGCTAAAATATAATAAAATAATAGCTGCTCACGAAATGTAAACAGCTATTTTTTCTAATGTGAAAATCTAAGTTACTTATTTGCTTACTACAAAGCTTTGAGTAAGTGCAACTTTTGAATTTCTTAAAGTGACAAAGTAAGTACCATTTGCAATGTTGAGTTTTGAAATATCAACATTGAATGTATTGTTGCCTTCTGACAACATACCATCAAAGATACTTGCAATAACTCTGCCTGTCATATCTGAAATAACGATTTCTGATACTGCATTGTTAGGAGATACAACATTCAAGCTAAATGAGCTATTCACCGGATTTGGAACAACAGTTTCAATTGTATAACCTGCACGTGATACTTCTCTTACTGTTGAAACGCCACCTGTTGATACAATTACTTCAATGTCTGTTGTTCTTGCATCAGCACAAATACCGTTGATTTGGCAGTAGTAAATGCCTTCATCATCAGTTGTAATACCATCTTTGATGTAAATTGATTCATCAGCATCAGTGATAGCCTGACCATCTTTGTACCATTGGTAAGTCAACTGCTCTTCGTCGTTACCTTCTGCAATAACCTCAAGTAACATTTGTTTACCTGATTCGAATGTTAAAGGTCCTGTGCTTTGCATTGTTATAGTTACATCGCTTAAAGTACGTAAGAAAGCATTTCCTGTTTGGACTGAACTACCACTTTCTATCAATGTTACGACAGCATAGAATGTACCTGCATCAGCAGCTTCAACACCTGTAACTGTAAGCGTCTTAGTATTTACACCGGAATATTTTGCATTATTATCTAATGCAATATTATCCTTGAACCAACGAATTTCAGCTGTCTCATTGATATTTGTATAGTAATCAAATGTAAACTGAACATTTTCATTGATGCAAGTTTCAACATCAATTGGATTTTGAGTAATTGAAAGTTCAATTTCAGTTATTTCAAAATATGGAGTTTTAACTGATTCGCCGCATAAACCTTTGACAACTGCATAATATTTACCTTCATCCTGTTTGCGGAACTTGTTGATTGTCAAATAGCTTGATTTAGAACCTGCAATTCTAGGCATACCATCATTTAACGGTACATCCACAGGCAAAGAAGGATCGTATTTGTACCATTGAATCTTAAATCCATATTTCTCTAAGTCTTCCTGATTACCATTACCACCATTACCATGAACCGTAAATTCAAGAGTCGCTGTTCCACCCAAGGTAACACCGATATTTACATCTTGTGTTGGTTGGAAAATTGAAAGTGGACGAGCTACATAAACTACGATTGGTGATGTTTCAACACTTTCGCAAGTTGCATGACCACTTACAACAGCTTTGTAAGCACCTGAAAGTCTGTGTTTAAGATTGTTGATGTAAAGTATTGGAGAATTTGAGCCATTATAATCAGGACCATCATTCAATGCTATACCATCTTTGTACCATTGATATGTTAAATCAGTACCTGTGGCTTCAACTGTTAAGTAGATATCCTCATCAGGACACCATACATTAGATTGAGAGTGAGTACCCATAATAGGAGTATCAAAGACTCTGAATGTGCCTGTAATGACATCAATATAAGCAAATTCAGTGCTTGTAATTCTGAGTCTGTTGTTTGTATTTGAGTATCTGTCTCTTATAATATTCCATAACCAGTAACCATCACGAGCATTAACATCAAATGCTAATGGTTCCCAGCTACCGTTATCCTGAGAGATATAAATATTTACATTACCTACACCACGTGAGTTCCAAATTACTTGTACTGCTTCGAGTGGGTTACAAATCTCATGACCTGTGTTAGGAGTAATTAATGAGAATTGAGGGATAGCAAAAGCTATCTCACTTGAATTCTCTGATGGTGG
The DNA here is from genome assembly GCA_024711295.1 of bacterium. Classification (GTDB taxonomy): domain Bacteria; phylum Bacteroidota; class Ignavibacteria; order Kapaibacteriales; family UBA2268; genus JANJTB01. Next base: position 161,803 of record JANJTB010000031.1, read on the forward strand.
AAACATTCCATAATTGCTTGTGATTGTATTATAGTCTGCCCAAACACCATCATCATCTGTCCATGATTTAATCTCTTGTCCGTTTGGTGAAAATTCTGCAATTCTTCTTACACCACCAGGCATATTATTTGGAATAATGACTGACCAAGCACCATCTGTAGATTCAAAATTAGCATAAAATGAAGGAGCTTGATGAGCAAATCCCGGAGTTTGCAATACTGCACCTGATGTTTGAACTATACCTGTAGAAACAGGATTATTGTTTTCATCATAGATTACAACATAGTTTTTCGGTGAAAGCGGGCTTTCTGAATCGTACAATCCTGATGCATAGCTGACTAAACCGGTACCGAAATTATTTGCTGTAGATGAAAGTCTGAGATTGCGTGAAGTTTTGGTTGTATATAATCTTGATACCAACGATCCTCTTTCATTTCCTAAATCAATTGCCCAATAGGTTTCGCTATTAATGTTGAATATTGAATTATTGGTTGGAATTAAATTAACCCAAGCAACTTTGCTTGTTTGACCATTACCTGTAGTAAAATAAGTATAATTACCAGGATTTGCAAGACTCTTTGCTGCAGTCATAGTGTATGAGTTAGTTGCCGGGTCGTAAGCAAAATTATTGCCGGCAGTTGTTGGATTAGTATTTGGAATTGCAGTTGTTGCACCTGTTGTGAACCTGTATTCCATATTTGGATGTAGGTTATTAAACTGAACCAGTGCAAATGAAGGCAATCTGCCATTACCACCCTGATCTAAAAATCCACCATCACCTTTGATGTATCTTGGAACAATAATTTCAGTCAATGTTGGAGCAGGCAATACCGAAACACTCTTATTATTAGAATTTACCAAATATTGAGCACCTGCATTAACACTATAAGTTACATTTGGAGTTGTAAATACAATATTACTGAAAGTCGCAATACCTTTACTGAATGTAGCATTAACAGCTCCTGTAAAAGTACCGTTAGCTATATTCAAAGTCGAAGTGTAGTTATTATAATATTCGTTTACTTCTCCACTTACAGGGTCTTTTGCTGACAGTGTAATCAACGGATGAGTTGAACCGACGTGTCCTTTATCAAAAATATCTAAATCAAGAACCGGTGTTTGAGAAACACTAAACATTGCAGTAGCGTCATCTAAATAATAACCTGCAGGATTCTTATTTTCCGGTGCTTCAGCAATAATTTGAATATTACCTGAATAGTTCAAAGTCAGATTATCAACAAAGAATACTGCACTATTTGCAGGAATGTAAACTGTCTGTTGATGGAGTAAATTTGCAGAAGCATCAAGTATCTTGAAATCTATACGTGTAGGAACAGGTATAGTTTGATTTAAATCTATGTTGTCAACTAATTCAATCAATGTTCTGAATGGTATGTTTTTCATTGGAACAGCTGGCTTTGTGCTGGAGATTTTAACCTTGTAAGGAATTCCACCATTACCGCCACCGAATTTTGTCCATGAAAGGTCATCAATTACAACTTGCGCACCTAAGTTACGAATTTCGATTGTAATATCACCCGGAATATCAATATCATTAACTTCAAGCATCTGGACATTTGTGTTATCCCATTGTAATGAAGTAGCAATCAAATTACCGTTAATATATAATGCAATCTGACGATTACCGGCACCGGTAAAAGCTTTTTTCATATATACACGGAAATTCTTTATACCGCCTGAAATAGTTGAGGAAGTGATTCTTGGGTTATTAGCATCAATTGTAGCAAACATAAATGACTTATTACCTGAAGTAACCTGATAGCCATTATCTGCCCTACCTCTAACGTAAGACCAAGTAATTCCATTATCACCAACGAAACTGTTTGATGTGTACCCACCAACAGTTGCATTGTGATTTTCGAAAGTTTCTGTATAGTCCCAGCTTTGTGCATAAGCACCGATTGAAGTAATAACAGCTAATGCGGTTATTATCATGAATCTGGTGAAAACTCTCATTTTTAGATACCTATTATAATTAAACAAATATAAATTTCTTGATTACAAAAAATTACAAACTCAAAAGTATCAAAAATATTTTGAATATATGTGTTTTTAATTGTTTTGTATAAATGTATTAGCAAAAATTTTACCAAATATATTAGGGTACGGGCTTTTTTAAATATATTTACTGATTATTTTTAGCAGTTCGGTTCGGTCAATAGGTTTTACTACATAATCATTACAACCGTAGTCAAGTGCTTTTTGCCTGTCTTCTGAGTATGCATTTGCAGTTTGGGCAATAATTTTAATTTCGGGGTTAATCTTTTTAAATAATTTGGCTAATTCATATCCACTTATATCAGGTAACTGTATATCCAATAGTACTAAATCAATATTGATGGTATTTCTTATTATATCAAGTGATGCAAATCCATTCTCGGCAGCCATTATTTCTACATTTGTCGAAATTAGTACTTTTCGGATTAAATTGATATTGAGGTCATCATCTTCTACAAGTAAAATCTTTTTGTTTGACCAATTAAAGTCAACCTTCTTATTATCAGTTTTATCTAAGATTATATCAGACTTAACGAATGGAATTGTAAAATAAAATGTTGATCCAATACCAATTTCACTTTCAACCCAGATTTTTCCTCCCATCAGTTCAAGAAGACCTTTACAAATTGTTAATCCAAGGCCAGCTCCATCATAAATTCTGGTAAGGTGATTATCTTCAGATTGACGAAATCTCTCGAATATCATCTCCTGTTTTTCTTTAGCGATGCCTACACCGGTATCCTTCACATAAAATCTGAGATAAGAATTATCAATCAGTTTATATCCAACTTCAATATATCCATATTTTGTAAATTTTACTGAATTCCCGATTAAATTGTTGAGTATTTGTTGAAGTCTTTGAACATCAATTGTTATAGGAGGAATAGTTTCAATCTTAGAGCCAATTTTAAGCTCAATATTTTTGGATTTTGTGTTCAATGAGTGAATCGTTATTAGCTCTTCAATCATTAAATTGACATCACATGGCTCGTTATAAATCTTAATTTGATTAGCTTCAATCTTCGAAATATCAAGAATATCATTTATAATGTTCAGCAAATCATGTCCTCGTCTGTGTATCAAAGAGACATATTCCTTCTTTTCTGATGGCTGTAGATTGTCATCTTCCAATAAATGAGAAAATCCTAAAATAGCATTCATCGGAGTTCTGATTTCATGTGACATGTTTGCCAAAAACCTCGTTTTCAATAAATCTGATTCTTCAGCTTTATCCCTTGCTGCTCTCAGCTCATCTTCAGCTTCCTTCCAGTCACTTATATCGCGCCCGACTGCTACAACTACCTTTTTACCAAAATAATTACCTGCATTGAAAACAACTTCCTGTGGAAATAAATCTCCATTCTTCTTTTTGCTCCAAAATTCAAACTTATGTGGTTTACCATTTATGGACTCATCAAACATTTTGTTGATAAGATTATAATCATTCAGCTCAGGATCGCCAAGGAATGACGGTACATTACCAACTATTTCAGATTTTTCGTATCCGAATATCCTGCATACTTTATCATTAACTTCAATAAATTTACCATCTGGTCCTTGAATGTAAATCAATTCAGAAATATTATCAAATATACCTTTGTATGAGCTGTGAGATAGCTCAAGTTCTTTTTTACTTTTCTCTTTCTCTGTTGAGTCGAAAGCTACACCAATCAAACTTTCCACTTCACCATTTAATCCAAATACGGGAGACAGCCAAGTGTCGAAAAAAGCATCCCCTATTTTTGCAACAAATAATCTGGATTCACCTTCGAGACCTTTTTGAATATTATACAAAATATCAGGAAAATCTTTGTAAACATCAAAAACTGACAAACCTACAACCTGACCCGGTTTAAGATTTAAAAGTTGGAGCCCTAATCCATCAGAAATTGTAAAGACAGCATTTTGGTCAACAGCAAATAATACAACAGGAAGATTACGTACAATTACTTGTAATTTTTGTAATGAATTTTTCAGTTCAGTTTTGGCGTAAACACGTTCTATATAAGTTGATAATTGATAAGCAATATTCTCAATGATTTCAATTCCTTTAAAGTCAAATATGTCAGGATTTGAATTACTGGAAATGGAAATAACTCCAATTACTTTGTCACCTGATAGCAGAGGAACTCCAATCCAAAACTCTGGAATTGGTATTTCCTCTTTAAGATTCTTATTGAAAAAGATTTCTGATATTCTCTCTTTATCTAAAAGTGTAGTATTTTGATTTCTGATTATTTGGTTGAGCAAAAATATTTCTGTTTCATAGAAGTTTTTGTTTTCTTCCTTTTTGAAGCAATTATAAGGTGTAAAAGTATCGCTTTCGGTATCATAAACAGAAATCATAAAAGTATCAATTTTAAAAATTCTCGATAGTTCATTTTCGACAATGCAAAATACTTCATCGAGGTTTTCCTTTTGAGCAATGGCTTTGGTTATTTCAAACTGTACTTCATGAATTTTCTCCTGATATTTTTTATCTGAGATATCAATATTGAAACCTGCAATGCCATGATACTCACCATTGATAATAATTGGAGCTAAAATCGTATCAAAAATTCTTTCAACACCATCAACATTGTAAATTACTTCTTCATTGATTACCTCACCAGCACGTACTCTTCTGTTTGAATCAAGCCATGTCTGGATTACATCATACGGTAAATGAGATTGTTCGGGTGTTTTTCCAACAATTGAGCCGAAATGATTTAAAGACTTTTTATTTTCGAGAATTCCTACATCATTTTTGTCTCTCGCCCATATTTCGAATGGAGCATTCTCAATAAATGCTCTCATAATTGTTTCATTTTTAATAACTTTGTCATCAGCCAGCTTTTTGTCTGTAATGTCTCTGGCTACCGAAAAAATCACTTTTTCATCAGAATAAATATAAGATGACCACTCCAACCAATGGTAAGTGCCATCTTTGTGTTGGCATCTTATTAGAAATAGCTTCAATACGTTACTGTTAGTGCTGTGCTTTAAATTATTCCTTAGTATATTGATATCATCATTGTGAGTAAAGTCAAATATTGTTTTACCGATAAGCTCATCAGAAGTCCAACCAAGTGTTCTTTGCCAAGCAGGATTAGATAATAGAAATTCACCATCTAAGTTAGATATTGCAAACATATCTAAAGCTTGCTCAAAGAAACGATTACTTTCAATAAGCAATTTCTCTGATTGTTTTCTGTGAGTTATGTCATTTAGTATAATAGCAATATTCTCATTATCAATTTTTGTTAAAACAATTTCAAAATACTTTTTATACTTTTCTATATACTTTTCTTCACTTATTATTTCTGACTCAGTTACTACTTTATTTATCAACCTTTCCCAATATTTATGATCTCCGTCAAATACTGAAACAAAATCTTTAGAGAATATTTCATCCGAGCTTAGACCAACGCACTTTTCGAAAATCAAATTATATTTAGAAATTGAATAATACTTTTGATTATTCTTGACAAGTGGATGAACAATTACAATACTTTCGACCATATTATTGAACAGTTTCCTAAAAGTCTCTTCAGATTTTCTTACAACAGAATCATTCAGAATTTTCTGCCTATTCTTTTTGTAAATACTATTACCAAGCCATAATAGGAATAATATTCCAAACATCCAAACAGTTAGAAAAACCAAAGTGTGAAATGCATTCGAAATTAAAAATTCATAAAAGCCAAGATTATTAAATGACACAGATATACTGATTCCACCTATTAACTTATTATTTTTATAATCACTTGATGGCGGACAGTTAAGACAACCTTCTACTGAATAAACCGGTCCGAAATATCTTAACTTCTTTAATTTACCATTATCAAAAAACTCACTAAAAAATGGCTTATTAAATCTCTGAATTTTTTTGAAAGCTGTTCTTTCCCATTTGTCGAAATAGGAGTTCGAGTCAGAGGTAATAAGACCTTTTATCTCTAAATGGATATCATCAACTATAGAATTACGTGGTTTAATAATTTTCTCAATCTTGGATGGACTTACAAGAACCAGTTTATTACCGTGATTAGAATATAAAACTTTACTGCTGTCCAAATCATTGATTATAGCAGGAAAATCTCTACTGATACTATCGAGTGGCATATACACACCCCCGTATCTAGAAAATACTGTTCTGTATAGAATTTCTCTTTGATAGTACCCGTGGGCCTTAGAGATTATTATATTTTCACTTATTGAGTGATGGTATTCATAATCAAAATAGAAAATACTTATAATTGAAATAGTCCAAATGATTCCGAGTAAGAATACAAAAGTTGATCTTGGTTTATCATCGAAATATTTTCTGACAATTGTTATCAACCACATAGATAACCTATATCTCAGTTGTGAAGTTTTTGTAACTATATATTACAAAGTCTAAAAATAATAAATATTATCAAAACTTACAAAATATTTTTTATTATTTATTTAAAATTTTAATGGTTTCAAACTTATCTTCACAGCAGACATAATTTGGTTCGGGAATATCAATAGCTTCACAAAGCAGTGACTTTATATAGTTAATTCTATCATAATCAATACAATAGTAAATTTTCTTACCTTTGACATTTCCCTTCAATACACCGATTTTCTTTAGTTCCTGTAGGTGTTGAACAATGGTAGTTCTTTTGATTGGTAACTCGAACTCAAGTTCGCCGGTAATGCACTCATTTGAGGTAGCAATTGTTTTTAGAATCATTAATCTCATAGGGTTAGAAAAAGCATTTGCATAGATCGATGCTTCTTCCATTTTTTTCAAGTCAAACTTTTTGTCGGTCAACATTTAGTATTCCAAATTAAATTAATTCAAGTGTTCTTGTTAGAACTAACGAATAAATAATGTATTATTAGAGCTAAACTTCCTCCTGTTATCAAAATCACAGGTAGAATGCTATTCAATTCAGATTTAACATTATTGTAAAATATCATATTATAAGTAGTGTACACAAACAACAAACATAAGATAAAATTTAACCTGATTATGAATTCTTTAGCTTTTTTATATTGAAAATATGCGTTTTCTTTTGTAATTCTTATCAAGTAATTAAATTTATGAGGATATTTGTTCAATAATCTCAAAGAAAAGCTAAATATTATTGCCATTAATGGTGACAAAAAAATATAAATTTTTCCTCCGTACCCATCTGCTTCGCCCGATAAATTGAAATGAATAGGCACGATTTCTGGTAAATCAAAGTAATAATAGAATGCAGCAGCAAATGTAATTAGAGAAACAATCGTTGCAGTATTCTCAATAAAATTGTAAATACCTGACATTTCGATATCTATTACAGGGCGCTCTTCCATTGATTACCAATTATACATCTTATCTAAAGTCCAGGTTTTGGTGGTTTCCATCTTTTGAGTAACAATCTCGTTCGAAACCTTAAGCTTCAAATCAGCAATCATCTTTACTTCTACTAAATTTACAGTTCCTCTGGGATGTAGCTTAATAGTATATTCAGTACTTGGGTTTTCTATATCTACTAATTCCAATAGTTGAGGTATATCAAATAATTTTACAAGTTCATTAATTGCGCTGATACCATGTGACTTTCCTGTTATTGTAAAATTCTGAATATTGAATTTACTTAATTTAAAATCCACGGAATCAATAAACTTACATCCATCAATTTCCTGCAAAATAGTTTTTTTCCAAGAAGAATCAATACCAACTCTTTTAGAAGGTGTAAATCCTTTAATTGCATCAAAGATTGCGATTAAGTTCTCATCCTTTAGCCCTGATACCCAAACGTGTCTCAACAAATCATCACTAGGTGCTGTTTTGACATCAGTAACATAATTTCTCTTTTCTGCAAGAATATCACCGCCGACTCTGGCAACATCCATGTAAGGTGAATAGGTAAAATTAAAATTCAAGCCAACGGGTACAAACCTAATCTTGAAATCATCAATTTTAGGCATCCTAAGGTCATCTCTCTGATCGTTGAAATAAAAGGTTGTATCTTTGGTTTTGAATGTATAATCTAAAGAATCAACAGATAATTCCAATATATGAAAACCATCTTTGTCAGGCAAAGTTGCATTTATTAGAGAATAATGATATGTTAAATCTCTCTCAAAAGCTTGCTCTCCACCATTACCGAAGACTCTTTTGATTTTCGATTTTTCGTTATAAATATACTTGTGAGATACATTACTAGGGAATTTTACAGCTACTCTGTAGAGCAAGTCATCATCTACTTTTGATGTTTTCTGACTTTGTGTAAAAGCAATATTTATACTCAAGATACCAATCATTACATATAAAAACAATTTTCTAAATATCATTTTGTTTGCTCCATAGAATATTAAAATAATAAAATGACCAAGATGCAAGAGTCATACCGTCCCAGATTTCGTTTGTTTTGATTAATTCATTAATTTGTTCTGCATCGAGTCTAACTATATCGAACTCTTCACTATTGTCGGGATTGGCATGGTGAAATTGCAATTCCTGCGCTAAATATACATTGCATATTTCATTAGTAACACCATTAAATGGATTAAATTCACCAACTTTAGTAATGGAATTTGAGCTGATTCCGGCTTCTTCAGATAATTCGTTAATGGCACTCTGAAGCTCTCCGATTTGAGGTTTGATACCTCCACCCGGAAATTCAATACTTACTTTTTGGTTTAAATACCTGAATTGTTTAACCATGATAAACTTATCATCATTGGTTTTTGGAATGACCATTACCGAGCCCGGAGTTTCGACATAATGATAATCACCTTCTGATAAATCAGGCAATACATATTTATCCAGCTTATAGCTCCAGTAGGGATTTTGGGATATTATTTTTGTAGAAACCAAACTGTATTTTTCCATAAAAAAAAATTGCTGTTATTAATCCACCTGATTATATTAACGAATTAAAACGCTAATATTGATTAAATAGGCAAAATCTATAACAGCAATTAAAATTTAAATTGATAATGGAAAGAATTATCCGTTTATCAATACTAAGTCACTCTCACTAAAGAAAAAAGCAATCTCACGCAAGGCATTCTCATCAGAGTCCGAACCATGAATTGCATTTGCTTCGATACCTGTGCCAAACAATGCTCTGATAGTTCCCGGATCAGCTTTTTTAGGGTCTGTAGCCCCTATGAGTTTTCTAAACTCTTCTACAGCATTTTCTTTTTCTAAAGCGATGGGTACGATAGGCCCGCTTGTCATATAATCAATCAAGTCCTGATAAAAAGGACGTTCTTTATGAACAGCGTAGAACTGACCGGCAATAGCAGGTGTAATTCTAGTTAATTTGAATGCAAGAGTTTTGAACCCTGCACTTTGGATTTTTTCGATGATAGCACCTGCAACATTGTTGCCAACTGCATCGGGCTTAATAATAGCTAAAGTTTTGTTACTCATTATTTTTGTTTTGAATTTATTAAACTTATTTTGATTTCTTTGTTGTTGTTTTCTTTACAGCTGGCTTTGCAGCAGGTTTTTCAATTATTGTTTTAGCTTTTGTTGCAATATCACTTTTTTTGCTTGGTGCTTTTTTGGCAGGTGTTTTGCCATTAAGTGCTTCATAAACAGTAATACCGATTTTCGCAGGTGTCTCAACAACATGAATACCGGCAGATTTTAAAGCTTTGATTTTATCTTCTGCTGTACCCTTACCACCAGAAATAATTGCACCTGCATGCCCCATACGACGTCCCGGAGGTGCTGTTCTGCCTGCTATGAATGCTACTACAGGTTTTTTAACATTTTTCTTGATAAATTCAGCAGCTTCTTCTTCGGCAGTACCACCTATTTCACCAATCATAACAATTGCATGAGTATCAGGATCTTCATTAAAATATTTAATTGCATCAATATGCTGTGTACCGATAATCGGGTCACCGCCAATTCCTATACATGTTGACTGACCTAAATTAAGGTCAGATAATTGTTTTACAGCTTCATAAGTTAATGTGCCTGAACGTGATACAACACCCACATTACCTTTTTGGTGTATAAATCCGGGCATAATGCCGATTTTAGCTTCACCTGGAGTAATTACACCGGGACAATTCGGACCAACAAGAACAGAATTTGAGTTCTTCAAAGCTTCTTTAACGGGAATCATGTCATTGACAGGAATGCCTTCAGTAATACAAATTATCAATTCTACCTTTGCGTTGATTGCTTCAAGAATTGCATCACCTGCATACGGTGGAGGTACGAAAATTACGCTTGTGTTAGCGCCTGTTTCTTTTACTGCATCTGCAACTGTATTAAATATTGGAACAGGTTTCTTGAAAATATTTGAACCTTTCCCTTCATATTTCATTCCGCCTTTACCTGGTGTTACACCTGCAACTACTTTTGTACCATATTCAATCATTTGAGCAGTATGAAAAGTTCCTTCGGAACCTGTAATACCTTGTACAATCAATTTAGTTTTTTTACTTACAAGAACACTCATTTAGAATTCCCTGAATTAATATTTGAAACTATAAATATGCTTATTTAAGACTATTTTTCAATAATTTAATATAAAAGGATTAATCTCTAATTTATTTTAAAATGGTGTCAAAAAGCATTTTCAATATGTTCTATTATTGGTGGTTGGTTTCGTAGGTCAATACCAATAAAATCAAATCTCGACTCGATATTATCCAATTTATTGACATACAAATATCCTCTGGCTGCGTGAAATATTGAATTTCTTTTTGATTGAGGAACTGACTCAGCAGGACTTCCGTATTCGTAAGATTTTCTGGACTTTACTTCAATAAAAACCAATACATTGCCATGTCTTGCTATTATATCAATTTCCCCGCTTTTACCAAATTTGAAATTTCGTTTAACTATTTTATAACCTTTATCCAAAAGATATTCGATAGCAATAGATTCGCTGTCATTGCCCTTCGATCTGCTGGATTGTTGGTTATCAGTCATTTGTATTACTTTCGATTCCGTTGCTTTCCAGCTCGATAGGATAGTCTCCAGTAAAGCAGGCAGTACAATACCCTATTCCCTCTTCTCTTGGCACTGACTCCATCAATTTTTCTTCAGATAAGTAATGAAGTGAGTCAACACCTATTGCTTTACCAATTTCTTCTTCAGACTTATAATAGTTTGCAATCAATTCTTCTTCGCTTGGGAAATCCATGCCGTAGTAACAGGGGTATTTAATCGGGGGTGATGTAATGCGCATGTGCAACTGCCTGGGGTTAGCACTCCTTACCAGCTTAATCAGTGCTTTGGATGTTGTCCCCCTAACTATTGAGTCATCAATAAGTACAACATTTCTATTTTCAATAATTCCTCTAACGGGATTAAATTTAGCTTTTACCTTAAATTCTCTATTATTTTGTCCTGGAGCAATGAATGTTCTGCCAATATAATGGCTTCTGATTAGTCCAAGTTCGAACAATGTTGGGCTTGCTATTTCAGAATTAACCCTTGCATAACCTATTGTTGAAGTGTTGCCGCTATCCGGTACGGGTACTGCCCTGATCTTATCATCAGCGTCAAATATCGGGCTTTCGTGAGCAAGATTCTTTCCTAATTTTCTTCTAACTTTATCAACAGTGTGTCCAAATATTTTACTGTCAGGTCTGCTGAAGTAAATATATTCAAAAATGCAATGGCGAGATTCAGGAGTATCATCAATAATTTTATAGCTTTTAATATTTCCTGTTTTTATAGTATTATCATCAATAACTACAATTTCGTTATGGTGAACCGACCTGATATATTCCACATTATTAATATCAAAAGCTGCAGTCTCTGATGCCACCATATAGGCATACCCTTCATCAGTCTTTATTCTGCCGATACTGAGAGGTCTTACGCCATGAGGGTCTCGGGCAGCAATTAATTCATTATCAGTAAGCATAACCAATGAATAAGCGCCTCTGGTTTCCCTTAGAGCAGTACAAATTTTGCTGATTACAGTTGGTTCTTTGCTCTTGGCTATTAAATGTAAAAACAGCTCAGAGTCTGTTGTGGTTTGGAATATAGAGCCTTCGTCAATCAGTTTTTTTCGCAATGTTTTGGTATTTGTTAAATTACCGTTGTGAGCAAGGCACAAAATACCGGAATTGTAAATCATATTGAAAGGCTGAATGTTGGCAGATGATGAAGATCCGGTTGTGGAATAACGGTTATGGCCTATTGCCATGTTGCCTTTCAATACTTCAGTCAGTACATTATGTTCCGAAAAAACATCCAATACTAAACCGGCACCTCTCTTGTATGCAAAACGTTTTTTTTGCTTTTCTTCATCAAAATATACAGAAGTAATGCCACTTGCTTCCTGTCCTCTATGTTGGAGGGCATGCAGACCGTAATATGTCAGAATAGAAGCATTAGGATGGCCATATACACCTACTACAGCGCAATTTGGCCTGGCTTTGTCTATATCAATTGCCTGCACTTTGATGTTTGGATTGTTTGGATGTTGTTTTAACATTTTTTCAATATTGACATTAATAAAATACAAAAATAACAAACAAGCTTGTTATATTTTTTAATTATTTAAAAATGTTGAAAAATTCATTTGGACAATTAAACGGAACCATGCTCGAGCAAACTGATTACATCAACATATAACTGATGTTCGGTGGCTAATACTTTGTTTGCCAAAATCTCAGGCGTATCCGATTTTTCTATAATCACTCTGCTTTGTTTTAGAATTTTCCCTTCATCATAGTTGGAATTAACGAAATGTACTGTTGCACCACTTTCGCTCTCCCCTGCTTCGATAACAGCTTTATGCACGTTCATTCCATACATATTTTCACCACCATACTTTGGTAATAATGCCGGGTGAATATTCAGCACCATTCCATTCATGAAATCAATTATCGAATTATCAATTTTTTTCATATAGCCGGCTAAAACAACCAAATTTACATTGTAATGCTTAAGCAAACTAATAATATACTCATTTCTATCTTCATCATTTTGGTGCGTCGCTGAGCTAATGTGAAATGAAGGAATGCCTTCATTTACTGCCCTTTCAATTGCACCTGATTTGGAGTTATTAGATATCACCAATACAGGTATGGATTTCAGTCTGCCCGATTTACATGCGTCAATTATCGCTTGCATATTCGAACCATTATGTGATGCAAAGAATGCTATATTAAAACTCATGATATTTTTTGAAGTAATGGATTAAATTTATGAGTATAAAAATAACTAATATTATGCTAATATGTTAGATTTTTTTTAATTACTAATTGTTAATTTTTACTACGTAGAACTTGGTATTTTTTATATCTACATTTTAATTACTTTGATATAAGCTTATTATTTATTACTTTGGAATTGATAATTTAAGCAATTAACTGACAAATTAAATAAATGAAAACACTTTTTGGATATTACCTTATAATATTAGGGCTGGTTTTTTCTTCAAATACTGTATATTCTAACAGTGAAGCAAACTCATTATTTAATCTCTCATTCGAAGAGCTGATGGAAACCAAAGTAAGTACAGGCTCGTTAATTTTCATGTCAAATATTGATAAACCTGTTTCTGTTACAACAATCACTTCCGACGACATCAAATTGACTCCGCACAGGCATTTACTCGACTTACTTGAGGTTTACGTGCCGGGATTTATATTCATGAATCACTATGATGTGATGCCCATGGGCTTGCGAGGAATAATTTCTGATAGAAATAAGCAATTTCTGTTATTAATAAACGGTAGGGCTGCAAATGACAAAGCAAGAAGCGGAGTGGCTTCGGAGCTTGATAATTGGGAGTTGGACGATATAGACAGAATAGAAATTATCAGAGGACCCGGCTCGGTTACTTATGGTCCCGGAGCTATTTCAGCAGTAATAAACATTATTACGAAGAATATCTCTACCAATGATGGCTCGAACGCAAGGGTCAATTATAATTATCCTTATAATTCAAAAGGTATTTCAGGTAAATTCACAAAATTGATAAATGAAGATTTAAAGATATTTTCTTACTTTAGCATCAGGCAGACAGAAGGTTATGACCCCGAAAAAGGATATTCGATAATGTATAATACTCCGTCGTTCGACCCTAGAAAAGACGGACTTTTATATCAGGAATACTATAACGACTATTTTAATACTCCTCAAAAGAAGTTTCATCTTCAAGTTGACTTTTTTGATAACTTCAAATTTTGGCTGAGGTATGTTAACTCCGGAGGCAACAGTAATGGTGTTGAGTTCAAAAGTCAATATCAAATTGGACTGGACACAAATAATCAACCAATAATGGGTGACCACAAAAACAGGCAGATGATTAAGAATGAGCATTTTTATGCCACACTCGAGCACGAATACCAGATAAATAATAATTTTAATTTAAGCAGTATGTTAAGCTGGGATTCAGAGAATAAATCACGTTCTATGGGTTACTTTTGGGGCTGGAACTGGTTTGATGCACCGGATGAAAAGATCTATTATGAATTGATGGACCACAAAAGTATCAGGAATAAGTATAATAATTATTCAGAAAGCGAGCTAATGCTTAATTCCATCCTTCGTGGCGATATAAATAAAGATTTCAGAATTGCCATTGGTGGCTCCTTAAGCTACAACCTATGGGGTGCTCCATGGTTCGAGGACGAAGACCAAATAAGAATGGGAGATAAAAGCAACATCATAAGTAGCTCGAAATCAACAATCTATGGAAATGGCTTATTCTTTGGAGTAGATTCAGCAGCTGCAATTTTTGTTGGTAATGGATGGTCAACACTTATGTATTCATTCTTTGCTGAAGCTGAATACTCAATCAGTGAAAAATTGAAGTTACTTGCTTCCGGTAGATTAGATAAAGATAGTTATTCTGAATTTCTGTTTTCACCAAGGTTAGCTGCAATTTATAAAATAAACAACAATAACTCATTGAAAATATTAGCGCAACAGTCAAACAGAATGAATACTGCCGAAGAGCTGTTGCTACAGCATTTAGCGAATAATACCTCGTCACCAGAAACACTGACCACAATGGAAATAATATACAGTGCAGCAACTTTTGAGGATTTCTTCATAGAAAGCTCATTATTCTACAATAATATTGATATTCTGAGCTGGTTTGATGCTGAGCGTTCAACGGTCAATACCGGAAATCTGCAGGTGCTTGGTTTCGAGTTTGAACTTAAGTATAGCAATGAATATCTTACTGTGGGATTAAATCACTCACTGACTCATTTAATAGATTGGAAATTGAGCGAGGGAATCAACAAGAGTGGCGTAAGTTACTCAGATTATAATATGGAGATTTCAGGTAATCAGGTTACCGGCTATGGAAATAACCTGAACAATTGGTCTAATAATACTACTAAGTTATTTGCAAATATTAAACTTGCCGATAATCTGACATTCCATTTTAATTCAAGATTGCTTTGGGGATTTGACGGTGCCCAAGACGGTATGGTAATTGCCGAGCAGTTGGTCAAAAACACAGATATCGAAAGCCAAATATATAGTATTACAGACTTCATGAGGCAGAATGGTTTTTATGACTATGATCTTCGTCTGAATTCGAGTATCAACTGGAATATATTCGATAAACTTACTCTTTCGCTGAATACTATGAATCTGATAAATCTTAACAACAATTATCGTTATAAATTCGAAGCAGGAAACAAGACTATTGATTATTTATTTAGGATGAATGTAATTAGTGAGCCGTTGACAGTCGGTTTACAAATTAACTATGAATTTTAATCCTATAATATTAATTTATAAACAGTTGAAGCATTATTTTATGATTGTGCTGCTTAGTTTATTGCTTTTAATATCTTATGGTTCTTTTCTTTACTCTCAGGATACCGAAGAAGCCAATTTAATTGCTGCATATATTGAGAGATTTACTAGGTTCATCGAAATTAAAGGAAAAAGCGATTCGGAAAGCAATCGAAGGGATTACGTGCTTACATTATTTGGTGATAACAAATATACAGCTCAGTTTCAGGAGGTATTTTCTAATCAGAAGATTAAAAATCGGGTAGTTAAAATCACTTATACTGATAATCTTAACGATCTGAGGAAGTCTGATCTGATCTTTGTTGTCAAAGCAAGTGATATACAAATCCAAAAAATCAATGATATTTCAAAGGATAATTCGATATTTACAATAGCTTATCTCAAAGGCGCTGCTAAGAAAGGCATTCATATCAATTTATTTCAGCAAGACAAAAAGTTAAAATTTGAAATAAACAATAACAGTGCTAAAGAAGCCGGAATCACCATAAGTCATTTATTATTAACTAAGGCAGTTATAATTGAATGAAAAACTTTCTGAATATATCACTCAAAGCAAAGCTGATATTACTCATCACAGTTATCAGTTTGATTTCGACTATCGTAGGATTGCAATTAGTCCAGAAATACGAGCATTCGAGAATTAAAAGTTATTTGATGTCAGAGTCAGAGCTAATTGCAGATTTGATTGGTGAATTCTCGATAACTGCATTAATTTTCAATGACTATGACGGATTAGATGATATATTCAAAAAAGCTCAAACTATTGATGAAATCAGCGGTATTGTGATATTCGACTCAAGCAATACTGCTGTTTCTGCAATTTACAAAGATGATAACTGGAACAGACTTATCCGATTTCATAATTTACCATACAGAAAGGATTCTACAGTTGTTGGAGATAACTATTTAATTGTCAACAAAAAGATCATTTATAAAGGTGTAGAGTATGGCAAGATTGTAGTTCTTTCCAAATATCAAAAATTCAATCTTTGGATAAATCAGCTTAATATTTCAGTATTTGTGGTTTTATTTATAGTATTGGTAATCACTTTCATTTTGTCCTTGATTTTCCACAAAGTAATTACCGGGCAAATAGAAGAACTTACCAAGGTTTCGGGTAAAATTTTGGAAACATCGGATTTTTCAATCAGATTGAAGAGCAAAAACCAGGATGAGATTGGACTATTGATGAAAACATTCAATAAAATGCTTGAAATGATTGAGCTCCAGAATCACCAGAATGAATTGTCGCGCAAAGTACTTCACGACAGTGAAAAGCGATATAGGACACTTTTCGACTTATCACCTGTCCCGATGCTTATATTTAATAAAGATATATGCAAAATGTACAATAATGCAGCTGTCGAAATGATGGATTTCGATAATGCCTCTGAAATGCATTTTAAAAACATTTTTAAATCAAATAATCCGGATAGTTATAACTCAATCTTTAACAACATTGATGATAATCTCAGTAGTTCAGATGATTTTTATATCACAGATAAAAATAATCAACATAGATTTGTAGAGTTATTCTCTGTCAGACTGATAGATAATAACGAGAAATCTTTGATTGTAATGGTTCTTGATATCACATCCAAGCTAGAGTACGAAAAGCAACTGCAAAAACTCAATGAAGAGCTCGAAATAAGAGTCAGAAAGCGTACAGAAGAGCTTCAGATTACTTTAAATCAAATCAATGAGCAAAACTACATTCTTAACCTGAAAGAGAAAGAACTTCATAAAGCTAAAGAACAGGCAGAGTCAGCAAATAAAATAAAGAGTGAATTCATTGCCAATATATCTCACGAAATCAGAACCCCGATGAATGTAATTAAGGGTTATAGTGATATGTTGCTTAAGAGAATTGTCAACTCCGAGGATACTAAGCTGATTCAATCAATAATTTACAATTCTGATACACTCTTATCCATAATAAATGATATATTGGACTTCTCTAAAATCGAGGCAGGGAAACTCGAAATTGTTCCTGATTTAATAAATATCAGTAATATAATCAACGAGTTGAAAAATGCTTTCGGGCAGAGGTGCAAAGAAAAAGGTCTTGAACTGATTATCGAAAATCATATAAGTAGCACCTCAGTCATATTAATGGATGGGTTCAGACTAAACCAAATATTAATGAATCTTTTGAGTAATGCAATTAAGTTCACCAATAAGGGATTTGTTAAGCTAACTGCCAACATAGCCGGCAGCGACAAAGAACCATCTAAGCTGATATTATCTGTTGAGGATAGCGGAGCCGGAATCAAGGCAGAGAATCTGGAATACATTTTTGATGCATTTGCTCAGGAGAACTGGAAGAACAAGATTCAAAACAAAGGTACCGGATTAGGGCTTACCATAACCAGAAAGTTGGTTGAAAATATGAACGGCAAGATATCTGTTAGTAGCCAAATAAATTCCGGAACCAGGTTTGAAATCGTTTTCGACAACATAGGAATACCCGGTGAAGATGCAAAGCACCTCGAAATCAGTACTAGTTACGACAAGGTTGATAAATTGTCACAAAACATCTATTCTCTAGTAATTGATGATTACGACCTCAACAGGATTGTTCTTAAAGATAAACTTGAAGACTTCGGAATCAATGTATATGAAGCTTTCGACGAGAATTCTACTAATGAAATGCTTAATGATATCTCTTTTGACATTATTTTTATAGACTTAATTCTAGAAGAGGTTAACGGTGCCGACCTTGCAGTTAGCATCAGAAATCACCCCAGGCACAAAAATGCCATCCTGATTGCCTATACGGCTTCTATGAGCTATAATTACGATAACAATATTTTTGACGGATTAATCACAAAACCTATCAAAAATAAAGAGCTTAATGATATAATACTTAAGAATTTCTCGATTAGTAATGAATCTGAGAGCATCGGCAGAGATTCTTTAATCAATGAAGATGAATACTCGCTTGCAATAGATTTTGTCAGCAACAATATTGAACCCGCATTCGAATCATTCAGCAAGAATTACTCCTACGAATCATTAATTGAGCTAAATAATGTATTTATGAATAATGAAACATTATCAAAAATAAGCTTAATTAGGGATTTCGTCTCAAGATTGAATCAGTACAGAATTGCATCTGACAAAGACAAAATCCTAAATCTGCTTAATACTTCCAAACTTCTGAAAAACCAGTTATTCTATCTTAAGCATAATATATAGAGTCAATATCTGCTTTTTTTCATAACTCATTTTATTAATACTCGTAGATATAGGAAATGTTAAGTATTATCTACTTCATTCTAAATACTATTTATATTCTAGCAAATAAATATTTTTAGATAATCATAATATTAGTAATTTCTTATATATATATTTTTAATAGTATTAAATAATATTTACAATAATTTAATAACATAATATTCTTAGGATATAATAATTATTGTGACATTCGGAACATTATCATGCAAACTTCGATCCCAAGAATTATCATTATCGGTGGTGGCTTTGGTGGTATCCAAGCTGCTAAGAGTCTAAGCAGAAGTAAAGTACAGGTTTATCTCATAGATAGGAATAATCATCATTTATTTCAGCCGTTGCTGTATCAGGTAGCGTCATCTGCACTATCACCGGGCGAAATAGCAGTGCCTATTAGGTCCGTTCTGAGTAAATACAGAAATGTGAGTATAATTATGGACGAAGTAACCTCGATTGACACAAACCGAAGAACCGTTTTGATGACTAACGGCAGTCTTGAATATGACTGGCTGATTGTTGCTCCCGGCTCTAGGCATTCTTACTTTGGAAATGAACAGTGGGAGCAGTATGCACCCGGACTAAAGAGTCTGAGCGATGCACTTAAAATCAGAGAAAACATTCTTTATTCATTTGAATTAGCAGAAAAATTCTATCACACATCCGATGCTCATAAGTATTTGACATTTATCATAGTAGGTGGTGGTCCTACTGGTGTGGAAATGGCTGGTGCGATTGCTGAAATAGCCAGAAAAACTATGCTCAGAGACTTTCCGCTAATCAAAAAAAGTGACGTTAGAGTAATTCTTGTTGAATCAGGGACTCGCTTGTTGTCGTCATTTTCCGAAGAGCTTTCTGAATACACAAAAAATGCACTCAATTCACTTGGAGTCGAGGTCTTAACCGGAATAAGAATAAATCATGTAGCTCAGGATTATGTTATGGCAGGCAATCAAAAAATTGATGCGAAAAACATTATTTGGGCGGCAGGCAATTCAGCTTCTCCAATCTTAAAGTCTTTGAATATTCCTCTCGACCGCTCAGGCAGGGCAATAGTGAATCAAGATTTGTCCATTGGTGGATGCGACAACGTATTTGTTATTGGAGATGCAGCAAAACATACCAACCCAAACGGCAGCGAAACGCCGGGGATTGCTCCCGCTGCTATTCAGCAAGCAAAGTACGTTGCTAAAGTGATTGCAAAATCCTTACCCACATCCGAAAGACCTCCTTTCAGATATTTTGACAAAGGTAGTATGGCTACTATTGGTAAGGCAAAAGCTGTTGCCATGGTCGGCTCTTTCAAATCTAAAGGCTTATTTGCATGGTTGATGTGGTCGTTTATTCACGTTTTCTTCCTTATAGATTTTAGAAATCGTTTTCGCGTAATGTTGGAATGGATTTGGTATTATTTAACCAACAGGCCCGGAGCAAGATTGATCATTTATTCCAAAAAAACAGTTCATGATATAAAGCACGATAAGCAATGATAATCACGCAATACTTGTCAGGATACAAAACAGCCTGACCACTTAGAAAGACCTTTAAATAAGCTTAGTAAGGCTTATAATGATGTTCTTATGATGCTGATTTCACACTTCTCCCCTCAATCGCACCCCCAATATATTATCAATATAGTTTTTAAATTGTTTTAAAATGGGTTAATTGTTATAAGTAGCTGATATGCTTACATTTGCATATTGTTAAGTTACATTATTTACAAATATTTATGAATACTTCTTACTACTTTTCGCATGATACCAATGCCCGTAATGACGAAAAAATCCTTTGTCTGAGGGCAGATTACGGTATCGAGGGCTATGGTGCATACTGGATGTTGCTCGAGATGATGTTCGACAATCAGGAGACTTCTCTTAGCCACAAGCACCTCAGGGGCATTGCTTTCAGTATG
>JANJTB010000034.1 GCA_024711295.1 bacterium
GAAATCCATCCACCCCGCCTGCTACGGCAGGCACCCCTCAATGAGGGGAATTGAGAGTTGTCCGAAAAATCCATCCACCCCGCTCAATATAAATGTCTGAACTATGATTTGCATGATTTATTTGATTAATATGATTCTAAAAAATCAGGATAATCACAAAAATCAAGGTTCTGACAAGTTAAGAAAGTATGAAAATGACATATTGTTGCAGATGTGTAGAAAACCATCCACCCCGCCTGCTTCGCAGGAACAAATCAGGCGGGGATTGTGCAGCAAAGAATTATTATCACCGAGATTTGTCTTTAGGAAGCATTTTTCTGAGATACTGCTCCGATACATTCAAGGAAATGGCTATCTCTTTCAGTGTTTTGTCGCTGTTTGTATCTGCATATCTTTGGATGAATTTATTAAATGCAGTAATTTTGGGTATATAGAACGATAGTCCGCCAAGGTGCTTCAGCATCATCCTTACATTATCAATTCCTGTTACGTCTGCTATAATTCTGATATCATCTGTGAGTTCGTCGTAGTTGATTTCCTGATAAATGTCTTTCATAAGTACAACTCCTCTGCATCGTCGTAAATATCAATACTGTATGTGGGTATTTTGTAATTCAGCTCATGCGTTTCGAGATAGTCCTCAATCACAAAAGCGAGGTCGTCGGCTGTGCAGTTATCGAGAATCTTATCGTCATTCAGCCGCTTGATCAGTTGATCGAAAAGGTATAATGCAAGTGATTTTTTTACTGTAGGATTATTCATTATATTTTCCGTTAAGTGACTATCGTATGTGAGTGTAAGCATGCTTTGGCGATGGGGATTATACATCGAATCTTTTCTGAGGGTTTTTTTGCCGCTTGTCATAATATATACCTTTTTGATTAGATTATATAACAAATAATTATTATTTTAGTATCTGAATAAATTGCACAATTATTAATGTTAAATACGCAGCAAAAATATGTAAATTATACACAAATAACAAATAAATTATTTTAAAATTATTTTAAATTGAGAGCAGTAATATGGACAAATACTATGAAGATGTAGGTAAAAGGCTCAGACAGATACGTCACATCTTTAACGAAGGGGGTAAGCTCTCTGCCGACCAGTTTGCATATTTGCTAGGCGAAAGCAGAGACCGTATTACAAACTATGAATTAGGCAGAGCAGCTGTACCGCTCAGACTGCTTCACGAGTTGTATCTGAGGGGTATCAGTCCGGTATTTCTTATTTCGGGCGAAGGACCTCTGTTTGCAGATAATTTTAATGGTAAAAACTTCCGCACAAAAATAAGAATTAAACTCGAAAGCGGTACTAAATTTAGCGAGGAGAATTATAATCTGCTTATCCGTTCGATAGATTATTATTCTGCTCAGGATAGTGCAGGTCTGAGTGCAGCAGCAGGCAAAATCGAGTGAGAGTGTAATTTGGAAGAGATTGCAGGTAAATACAGCAAAACTGAACTCTACAACAGCTTGTACAAGTACCTGAGGCGGAGTTTCGCAGGTAATTCGTATGCTGATAAAATGGTCGTGAAGCTGACTGAAATAGCAGATGAGTTATTCCCCGGACTATACGAGGATTGTATCTCGGACGTGATGAACAACATCAGCGATATTGACGAATTACTGCTGGGTAGTCAAATAAGCGAATTCTACCGTATAGAATATTCAGACATTTCCAAGCTAAGTGAATTGTTCGATTTTTTGAACAATTACGAAGAAATTTACGACAATAATTTCGAGCAATTTTGCAAAAGGAACGCATACAATCCTAATGATTTGATATTGATACCAATCACAGGCGACTCTATGACCGGAGCAAATATATTTGATGGTGATACAGCCGTATTGAACAAGTCGCTCAATCCTAAGCCGGGAGATATAGTGATTGCAAGTATTAAGGGGAAATATTTCATAAAAAGATATTCAGTAGTAAATAACAGAATTGTTTTTGTATCCGAAAATCCAAATTATCAGCCATATCTTGCTAAGCCTGATGACAGAGTAAAAATTATTGGTGTAGTAACAGACATAATGAGGAGCATACGAAAATGATAAAAGATTTTAAGTTCGATAAGCAGGTGTTTTTTGACTTACCACCTGAAGAAAAATCAGTTGACGAACTTGCTATACTTGTTCTGAGGATGGCACGGGGCGATGAGGTCAAAAACAAAATTTATTCCCGGCACGAGATAGAACTAATGGCAAGGAAAATGGTGCTGGCGGGTTTTCTGCGCGGAACGGCTCTCGATAATGACAGGTGCGTTTGGTCGAGACTTACAAGGCGGGGAGAGCTATGGCTTGAGCTTGCTATTCAGGAATATAAGCAAAAGTCTGATAAAAGTAATAAATTAGAATAAAATATATTTTGTTGATTTGAATTATTTTATTAATTTGGTAATAGTGAATATAACAAATCTAAAAAATGTTTGACAAAATAAATATATATATAGAACTTTTGACTTACATGCTTAATGCCGGTACTCTGGTACTCTGGTACTCTGGTACACTGAAAACGAAATCAGCTCTTTTTATTGTGGAGAGCACAGACACAAATTAAAATTCCCAAGGAGGGCTCGCGGACCTGCAATATTATACTTCTAAATCACAACTTTTCTGTTTGATTGCTTAGAGTTTTATATGTGTATATTGAATTTTAATTAATAATTTATAATAATGTGATGAAGGTGTTGATGAAAAAGATTATTTATATAATTTTACTGTTTATAAGCTTTCCTACTTTTTCCAAAACATTTTTCGATTACTTTTATCGTATAGATGGATTTTATAATAATGCAAAATTTTTGGATAAAAATAAATTGGTTTTAGTAGGCTCATCAGGCAGAGTAGTGTTTTCACTCAATAATGGTGAATCCTGGTATAGTAATTATACAAATACTTCAGAAACTTTATTTGATTGTGATATCGAACCAAACACAAATGCCCTCTTTTGTGCAGGTGCAAATGGGACTATAATAAAAACTTCTGATTTAGGTAAAACATGGGAAAGTGTTAAAATTGACAATAATCTTTCATTTTATTCTATCAGCTTTTCAAAGAAGATGGGTTTAATAGCCACCAATAATGGCTGGATTTTTAAATCAACTGATTCGGGAAATAATTGGGTAAAATTAGATTTAACAAGCACAAATTTATTTAGAATTGTAAAAATCTTAAAGAACTCATCCATTATCGCTATTGATAATAATTGCAGGATATTTATATCAAAAGATGATGGAGAAAACTGGATTTCAATAAATAACAAAAACGAATTAGTAGATGGCTTATGTGGTGGCTTATCTATCAAGGATGAGATGATGGTAGTATATACAAGTAATGGTCTTTTGATTTCTTATGATTATGGTATGACATGGGCTTTCAAAGAAATTATTGATAAAGATATTTTCGGGATCAGCATTACAAGTAAGTATCAGGTGAGAATATTTTGCCGCATACCAAATGATGGAACAATTTATAGATATTTTGATATGTTTGATATTGATTTTGAAAAAGAACTTGAAGTTACTAAAGTTGTTAATAAATTAGATAAATATTATTTAGTTAATCAGAGCTATCCAATGGGCTTTATAATCAATGAAACATCAGAAAAAAAAGAGTCTATAATTTATGGAACTTTAAACTCAATAATGATGTCTTATGATAATTTGGAAACCTGGCATGCAAAGTCTTATTACAGAAGTGGGTCTTATCCAAATCTTTTTGTTATAAATAGTGATACTTTATATGCTGGTACAGATAGAAACAATATTTTTCATACTTATAATGGTGGAGCTACTTGGTTACCTCAAAAGGATTCAAGTGGATTAATAACACCTTATACAATTAGTTCATTGTATTTTTCTGATGGGTTAAACGGTATAGCTTTTCAAACTAATGGTAATAAAAAGTTATTTACGAATAATGGCGGGTTAACTTTTGATACAATTGGTAACAACAATATTAAGCCATTAGTAACATCAATAAAAGATTCATTGACTTATGCTTTTGCATCTGATTATTTTAGCCCAGGTGCAAAATATAGAGCGATTTATATAACAAATGATGGTGGAAAAAATTATAACCGAACTCTTTTAGAATATGAACAATTTCCAATTGGTATATCTTATTTCAACTTTTTGGATAATGGTGTTATGATAACAATAGCTTCAATAGTTGATAGCGTTATATACGATCCAGTTGATATATCAAAAGTTAAGTCTTATAAATCATATTTTTATCTTACTACAAATGATTATGGAAAATCTTGGAATTGGGATTTGATAAAAGATTTAGATGATCCTAGCGGCTTAACAATTCTTAATGATTCTCTTGCTTTTATATATACTTCAGATACTCAGGACACATTAAATCCAAAATTTTATTTAAATAAATCTGTTGATAACTTAAAAACTTGGAAAACTGTTCTTGAAACTTCAAATAGTACGCACAAAATGACTCCAAATACGCTTAAAATGTTGAAAAATGGTAAATGTATAATAAACGGTCTTTATGGTGAATTGTACCAAACTAAAGACTATGGTGATACTTGGGAGCTTTTGATAGATACACTTTTAGTAGATTTAAATTCAGGGCTCTTACACCCTGCCGAATCTGCTTATTATATGACAACTATGAGAGCAGGGCTTTATAAGTCAATCCCTGGTGTTTTCGATTATTTAACAGATGTAGAGGAAGAAATTGAAACCATAGAAAGCGGACCTGCCCACATTTGGTTGTACGAACCGTATCCAAATCCGGTAAGCAACAATTTATCATTCGAAATGATTTGGATTAAGAATATTAAAGCAGAGAATATCAAAATTGAAATCTCTGATTATATGGGAAATATAATTAAAGAGTTAAGCAATGAAACAAGAACTTATCTTTTGGATAACAAAGTAAAAGTAACAATAAATGTAGGGGATCTAAACTCTGGGGTTTACTACATAACAGCAAGAACTAAAGATTACAGTAGAACAAAACCCTTTGTGGTGGTAAAGTAGATCCTATACTTAAAATCAGATGTTCATTATTATTTTAATAATTTCAATTTAAAATAAATATGCCAAAAAAAGTGGTCGCAATACTTTTAGCAATTAAATCTATGAAAGTAAACATATTCCTGGTGTTTATGGCTTGCTTATTACTCATAGGATGCTCCAAAAGGTACAAATACACTAATGAAATATGCTAAGGAAAACTTTATGCTGAAGTATATTCTGCGAATCCATTCGGTATTGATTCATATTATTTAACAGATTCGCTAAAATTCAGAAAATATATTGGAAGACTTGACGACGAACATGACACTTATTTTTTCAAATGCAAAGGTGATAATATTGAAATAATTAAGACTACAAGGGGTAATAAATGGGCAAGACCACATACAACAGAAGATGGCAAGTTCACAGTAATTGCAAATATTGACACTATTGAAAATTTAAAATTTTCACTTGCAAAATTACAAGAGTTGCATAATATTAGATAAAAAAATTTAAATATATTTTTTTGATTTGAATTATTTTATTAATTTGGTAAAAGTGAATATAACAAATCTAAAAAATGTTTGACAAAATAAATATATATATAGAACTTTTGACTTACATGCTTAATGCCGGTACTCTGGTACTCTGGTATTCTGGTACTCTGAAAACGAAATCAGCTCTTTTTATTGTGGAGAGTACAGACACAAATTAAAATTCCCAAGGAGGGCTCGCGGACCTGCAATATTATACATCTAAATCACAAATTTTCTGTTTGATTGCTTAGAGTTTTATATGTGTATATTGTTTTTGAATTATTATTTTCAAATAAATTGAGAATAATTTATTAAAATATATTAAAAGTATAAAATTAATTATGGAGTTAATAAAATGAAAAATATATTATTTATTTTAACTTTAATAGCTATTTTTTGGGCAGTAGATGACAATGTATATTCTCAATGCCCACCGGGTTTTAGTGGACCATATACGACAATTATTTCTTTATGTGACACTAATGAGTGCCAAATTGAAGTTGAATGGTGTTGTAATGAAGATATTGGTCCATATCCTCTTGGCAATATCCATATCCAATCAATTAGGTTCCTTATGGACCCGTTTAGTATTCAAAGTGGTTGTGGATGCATTCAATGGATGGGTCAGCAACCTCCATCACCTCCTTTACCTGCTATTCCATTTGATAAAATGCTAGATGGAATTATAAATTCAGGACGATATTGCAATAATGATTTGCCTTTTATTCCACCATGCGAACCACCCGGAAGTACAAAAAAAATAAAAGTAACCTATGGTGGATGTTATCAATGGGTAAGTAGTTTTGACTTTATTGGTTATAGACCATGTGAGCCAACTTCCGAACCAACAACTTGTCACCAGGATTATGATATTTGTATTAAACTTGTCAATGGAAAGTTTGTCATTGAAACCGTTGTTTATGGAGACGCAACACCACAATTTGAATGTGAATCGGGATGTATGCCAATTTGCAATTTTATAACTTATTAAGTAATTAAGACCCTGTATATTCAAATTCATATACAGGGTTGATTTTAACAATATTTTTTGGAGATAAATCATGAACTATTTTGTCAAGTTATCACTCATTATTATTGCTAATTTATTTATTATCAATAATTTATTTTCCCAAAAGATGACTATGATTGATAAGATTGATGACTTAACTCTTGGTAATAAAGGTCAAACATATATTGTGGGGGATACACTAATATTTATGGGAAATTTGATTAATCAAGATACAAGTATTATTAATACGAGATTATTTTTTTATTATGATAATAAATTTCAACCACACTATTTTTCTGAATTTATTTCTAAAGTATTTGGTCCATATAATTTTATTGTCTCATTTCATAAATATGAAAATGGTGATTTTTTATTTGCTTTTGAAAACGGCGGTTTGTACAAATACTCGAAAGGGAAATTTAGCAATTTCGATTCTTTGTTTACTGATAATAAACTTTCTACAGTGAATGGTTTAGCAAGCCGTAAAAATGGTGAATTTTATCTTCAAAGTAATTATAAATTATTCAAATTTGATGGCAAAGATGTTGAAATATTATTTGATGACCCTTCTGATTATAACATTATACCACATTTCTATTCTTTTAATTCAATTTTCTTTCTCAAAGATAAATTAATATTTAGGAACTATTTTAGTAGATTTTCAAATTATAATTTTGAAACCGGAAAAGTTAGTGACTTCAAGGATTTTGATGATTGGCTGAAAAACCCAAGTTATTATAACCTCGGAGCTATGAAGTTGATTAATGAAGAATTATATTTTATTTATCACTCTGAAGGGAAATACCATTTTGCAAAATATGATGGCAGTACATTTACTAATCTTGATAACTATTTAGAATTGATACCACTTGCCGATGGTTATGACTTTTTCATTGATAAACAAAAAAATATTTATTTCCGAACAAATTACAAAGCACCGAAAAGTACAGATAGTTTGTATGTAATTGATAAAAATTTAAATGTAAAAAATATACTGTATCATCATCTTGTAAAAAGTCTTCTTCAAATTTCAGGAATATTTGAGATGTCTAACGGCGATATATATATAACAGCAGATAATATGGGCTTACTCAAAATACATTCTCCCACTTCAGTAGAATCCCCAACTAATTTGCTATTTATGAACAAATTATATCCCAATCCTGCTCGGAATAAAATCAATATTGATTTTGGAGTTGAGCCGATAAATTTAAATAATACGAAAGTAGAGATTTATGATTATTTAGGACGTTCGGCAGTAGAACTTAATCCTGAACTTAATTATGATTCGGGAACCGGTCGTGGCACATTTACCTGTGATATCAGTAATTTACGAAGCGGATATTATATTACAGTCCTTACAAATGGAAAATATACAAGGTCAATGCCGCTGTTTGTGAAGTAAATTATGCCATTCATCCGATGACTTCAAGTCATCGGATGTTTCAATAGTGCTGATATTCATTACTCTTGGTTTTGAAATCCATCCACCCCGCCTGCTACGCAGGCACCCCTCAATGAGGGGAATTGAGAGTTGTAGGTCATATTCTGAAATAAGTTGTAAGATATATAAAATATATTTTGTTGATTTGAATTATTTTATTAACTTGGTAATAGTGAATATAACAAATCTAAAAAATGTTTGACAAAATAAATATATATATAGAACTTTTGACTTACATGCTTAATGCCGGTACTCTGGTACTCTGAAAACGAAATCAGCTCTTTTTATTGTGGAGAGCACAGACACAAATTAAAATTCCCAAGGAGGGCTCGCGGACCTGCAATATTATACATCTAAATCACAACTTTTCTGTTTGATTGCTTAGAGTTTTATATGTGTATTGTTTTTGAATTATTATTTTCAAATAAATTGAGAATAATTTATTAAAATATATTAAAAGTATAAAATTAATTATGGAGTTAATAAAATGAAAAGATTTCAATTATTTGTATTTTTACCAATAGCAATATTAGTACTTATTTTGTCAAGTTATAATTCCTCAATTGCTGATTTTGCTCGTGGCATAATTATATGGTTCGATTGTCCGGCCGAAGAAGGAGATCCTGCCCGCTCCGGTTGGCGAGTATTAGAAGATTTGAATGATGATGGCGAATTTGATTGGGAAACAACTTTAGACTGTGACGGGAATATTTGCTCCGAGCCATATCAAGGGAACAAAGTAATAATTGGTAATGTAGGACCTTCAGTCAACAGACCCAACGAAGCGAGAGTATATACAGAAATAACATCACCGACAGGCAATAAAGGATGGAAAATTCGATCTTTCAATAATGTTACCAATCAAACTTACTATATTGTTACATCATTCGACCAAAATCCTGTTTTAGAATTACTTACTCCACCACCGACTATCAATATTAACTCAGAGCAAAATTCAAACAGTACATTAAGAAATGATAATAAATCAATCGAAAAAGTAAAAATTTATCAAAATCAAAGCTATGAATATTCCGAGATAGAATGCAAAGAGGCTAAGTCAGGCAAGGGATGGAGCATTCGAACTTTTAATTCAGAAACTAACGAGACCTATTATACTGTTGTATCATGCAATGGGAAGCCGGAGGTTATTTATCCAAATAAGAATACAGTATCAAAAGTAAACGAGATACTCATTGAAGATATATCGCAACTAAAAGTATATCCAATGCCATCAGATAAAAGTCAATTGAATATTGATTTTATTTCTTCACATTCCGGTGAAATTGAAATTAGATTACTTGATTTTAATGGGAAAGAAACCGGCAATGTATTAAAAAATGTAGTATATGAAGGTAAAAATAGCATTGTATTTCCACTTAATAATTACGCAAATGGAAACTATATTTTATCTATAAATGATGGAAAAAATATTTATTCAACTTCAATCTTAATAGTTAAATAAGCTTTTGTGTTTAAACTCTTTGGTCTAAATTATAATTTGTGTTATAGGGTTTAGTTACCCATATTTAATTATTCACAAACATATTGCTGTTGAATAATTTAAAAATATTAATAAACATTGAGGTAATTTGAGGATAGGAAGCATAGTTGATAAGTTTATAAAGATGTAGTTAGTTACAACATCCGATTACTTCAAGTCATCGGATGTTTCAATAGTGCTGATATTCATTATTCTTGGTTTGGAAATCCATCCACCCCGCCTGCTACGCAGGCACCCCTCAATGAGGGGAATTGAGAGTTGTGGAAATTCATCACCACTTCACTACTTTTTCCACCTTAATTTCTTTTCCATTGGTTAATCGCAAATAATAAGTTGCTGATGGCAGATTTGAAATATCTATCTGCAATTGTGGATTAGAGAGTATTATTCCATTCAAAATATCCCTACCGCTCAAATCTTTCAGTTGCCATTGACCGTTAAAATATTTCTCTTCAACTAATAGATTTATAGAATTAGTTGTTGGATTTGGGTAAATAGTAGATGTGTTGCTCGTTTCAGGATTTTCTGGAACTCCCACAACTGTCCAATCAAAATTGTAACCTGTCATTGATTTAGTTACAAGTAAAGTTCCATCAGCCATTAAAATTGAACTCATTGGACTGATTATAAAATCTGATAATTTATTAATCTCAAAGTTATAAAAACAAAGAGTATTATTAGTATTTCTCAGCATATAAAGAATGAAATTATCATCATTTCTTATTGTAAGATTTGCAACACCTTTTACTTCATCTCCTACTTTAATATCTCTGATTACTTTCCTCTGGTCAGGGTCATAAATACGGATATAGGAGTAAGGTTTGTCATCCCCGTCCAACTTTATTACTTCACCGTAAGCCATGTTATTTGATGTGTGCATGAATTGATAAATAAGCCCATATCCAGTATTAGCAGGTAATGCCTTTTTCATTATGATTTCTCTTGTCTGTCTGTCGTATATCATAAAATAATTGAATTCTGCATTTGTCTTTTTTTGAAAATGAAATGCAAAGTACCTGCCATTGTAAGAGAATTTTGCACCGTCATATATTGAGTAAGTCCAAATATCAGGTGTGTTAGGTATTTTATAATTGTCTATAAGTTCGTTCGTGTAAATGTTCCAGAATTTTAAAGTATGCGTATTTCTCTCAAATTCTACTTTAATGGAATCGTTCGGTGCATTAATAGTTTGACCAACGTATTGTCGGAATGTTAAATCTTGGATAAACTCTTTTGTATAACGGTCATAAACCTTGAAGGTTTGTGTATTTCCATTGCTAACGAAATACCTTTTTCCTGAATAATCCATAAAAAGATAATCAGGTGATTGTACAGTATGAATAATATTACCGTTAGTCAAGTCAACTAAATAACCACCGACATGTGCTAATTTAGCATTTGAATTTAAGGCTTGAACAGTTGGTGGACTTGGTATTTCCCAAATTTTAGTCAGTTGAGCAAAAGAGTCAGCAGTAGTAGCGGCAAAAAGTATTGCCACAGCAAATAATGTAAACATTTTTTGTTTCATCAGAATTTATCCTGCATATTGATATAAAAACTTATTTCAAAATTACAAATAATTTACATATATATGAAACCTCAAGAGAAGAAAAGTTACAGTTATTGAAGTATTTTTTGAATATTTTATTATTTTTAGGTCATCCACCCCGCCTGCTAAGGCAGGCGGGCATGTGTAGATTGGTAGATCGTATGACTACTAATAATTTAAGAACAAACAGAGTAGAG
>JANJTB010000036.1 GCA_024711295.1 bacterium
TTAAATCACCCGGAGCACTGCCTTCATTTCCATCCCTACTACCTGAATTGGATGTTTGATTTTTACTACTATTTTTTATTTCATTTTGCTTTCGATCTAATATTTCATAACCGCATTCAGCTCTCTCTTCTTCAATTTCAAGATTCAACAACTTCTCTCTATCCCTTTCTTTCTCCGGTGCTAAGCCGCTGGGGTCACTCCATATCAATGGTGAGTTGTAAGCATATTGGTAAGGAGTATGTGACGGAAAGGCAGCCCAGAGCAGGTCAGGGGTGGTGAAGCGAGCAAATAAATGGTTAATATACCTCATCATGAGTGCCAATAGTTTCAAGAAAAATTATGTTCCGATTTGTGCCTTCGATACTAAAATTCAATAAAATCTTAAAAATTATTCTGTAATCATAATTGATGCTACAAGCATAAGAATCTTTTAGTTTGCCTTTAAGTTTGTGTGATTTCAATGATAAATCGTAAGGATTATCTTTAAGTTTTATTAAAACATTCTTTATTATTGGGATTAATTCAGGTTGCTTTTTAAGCAATTTACCTGCTTTTCTTGTGAAAACCTCTGATTTTACAATATCAAAACTCATTTAATATATCATCCATAATGCTATCAACAGACTGAATCTTTAAATTTCCACTCAATAATTCATTATCTGCTTGAACTACTTCTTCAAAGAGAATTTCACGCTTTTGTTCTATAGCACGCATTTTTATAAGATATGACAATTCAATCTGCTCATTATAGGGCAACACCTCAACAGCATCCAATATTTCAGAGAAACTCATTGAAACCTCAATATTTTATAACACAATCATTGACGAAAATTATTATGAGTGTATTTTAAAATGTTATGATTTTTAGGAAAACATTATTTGAGTGCAGAAAGTAATTCGTTGTTACACACGCACTCTGGTTTGATTGTAAATATAGGAATAAGAGCATTTGTCATAGCTATATGATTCATCCTGAGTAAGTACCCTAAGTTCACTACTTAAAATCATTTGACTCATTTATCCATTTTAGATAAATTCTTTGCTTGTCCAAATCATAATGAAAAAATCTTTTATAATAAATGCTTATAATAAAATTGTAGTTTTCCAATTCCCAAATAAATTCTGAGAACTTTGTTCCGAATCTTGTTTTATACTTTTTACCATTATCGCTAATAGCTTTTTCTAACAAATAATTCGTTAATTTTTTGAAGCATTGTACGTCAGAATCAGCATGTATTAATATATCAAACTCAATCAATTTTTGATTCCAAGAGAAAAGTCCATCAGAAAAAATGAATAGTCCCCGTGAATCCTTCATTTGTTTACAACCCAAAAGTGATTCATATTTATTCAAAATATTAGAATCAATAATTTGATTAGTCCATGAAAATTCACTTTCATTTATCAATTTATAACGTTTGCTAATTTCATTGTATGAATCTCCCAACTGTAGTTTTTTATCCATGATTAACTCATGTTTAATCGGATTCTTATTAGGCATAAATATCAAATATATAATAAAAAAACATAGTATAAATAAAATACTGATAATTAGATTCCATTTTATTTTTTTTGTTACTATCATAATTATCTCTTTTTAATTGGTGTATTTACTGTAGCATTTCCAGAATTGATAATACTTTTCGCTGTTGGATATATTACTCTTAAAGCATCCACGTAATTATTTACATAAGTATTTCTTAAACTTTTTTATTATAATCAAGCCTATTTCATCATTATTAAAACCTAATTTTTTTTCAGCATTTTTATATTCAAACAAAATTTATGAATTGATATAGCATTAAATTAAGTTTTTTGCTTTTTCTTTTTAGCTGCAGGGAAAAGAATATTATTCAGTATAAGTCTGTAACCGGGAGAATTTTTGAACAAATTCAAATCAGTTGGCGGGTCACCAATTCTATGAACATAGTCTTCGGGATCGTGACCACCATACCAAGTAAATGTGCCTCTACCCACATTACCGTGTATATAGCGTACTTCCGATGAGCCATCTTTTAGAGCCAGAATTGTAACTGAGTTTTTTATAAACTGCTTATCAAATGCTGTGGTCTGTCCTAAAAAACCTTTTAAAACGTTTACGTGGCATTGAGTAAGCATAGTAGGTACGGGGTCGTATTTGGCAGAGAAGTCAAATAAAGTGAAATAGTCAGCATCAGGATTGTTAATATTCTGAGCACCAACGTCAATATTAGAAAACTCAACTTCGGTTGGGTCCATAATTAATTTGAAGTTTTCGAATGCAAAAGTATGAACGTAATTGAGCTTGTTGTTGGCATTATAGTCAGCAGGAGTACCATCGAACATAGCATCACAGATATCTACGCCTGCCGCAGCCAGAGCTATGTCGAAAGAGTCGGTAGCCGTACACATAGCGAACAAAAAGCCACCGCCTGCTACATATTGCTTAATTTTTTCGGCTACAGCTTTTTTTAGTGCGCACACGTCAGCATAACCCATTTTTTTTGCCATACTTTCGCTGAGTGATACTTGTTGGATATACCAGGGAGCATTGCGATAGCTCACCCAAAATTTTCCGTGCTGACCTGTAAAATCTTCGTGATGCAAGTGCAACCAGTCGTAATCTTTAAGTTTGTCGGTTAGCACTTCTTCGTCCCAAATTATATCATGCTTTACTTCGGCATATTCCATAGCCATTCTAACGGCATCATCCCAGGGCTGTACACCGGGCGGTGCATAAACAGCAACTTTGGGTGCTTTTTCCAATTTTATTGCATCCATGTTTACACCCTCTCGGCGAACCTCCTCCAAAATGGACTCCCCCGAAGAGTTGCTTATTCTCTCAAAAAACACGCCCCTTATCCTGCATTCTGTAGCCAAATTATCGGTGTAGTCAAACATAAAAGAACCACCACGATAATTCAAAAGCCACTCTGCATTACCTCCGTTATTCAAATGCCAGTATGTTATCCCGTATGCCTTGAGATGGTCTGTCTGTGACAAATCCATTGGTATCAAAATCTTTTGTGAATATGCTGTGGAACTGAATATTATAAATATAATTATTACAAAGTACTTTATCATCTCAATGCTTAGATAATTTGGTTTAAAATCACTATTCTAAGTAACGAATAATCTGTTCAAAAATTCTATTTTCGGGTAAGGTTATTATTATTTAGCAAACATCCCTATCTATTGTTTGATAACTATAATGCTTTCTGACTAAAATACTTAACCAATATTTGTCTGTAGAATTCCGGTTTGTTGTCCATCAGGGTATTGCCGTTAATACCATGCAAACTTATGCTGTCGCAAATACACATTTTTTTGTAGTAATCGAGCTTTTTTTTAGTCTTTTGGGATAATTCAGAGTATTTTTTATTGAAATAGTTACTTACAATCTTATGTTTGATTACCGGAGTATAATCTGTTCCAAACCACCTTTTACAAAGAACAAATCTAATCCACTCTATGCCAATTCTCAAAGCTTTGGCAGTATCTGCACGAGCACCGTAGTCATAAATCACACATTCATATCCAAGTGCCAGATACATCAACAGATTATGATCGAGTTCGTATATTACTTCATCATATTTATGTGCTTCGAAGTAACTAGACTGAATCCTGACAAAAGAGATATCTTCAATCTTTAAATTATATTCCTGTATGGCTTCAATACCATTTGTAAGATTTAAGAACAGCTTTGTTTTCATAACACTTAATCCCAAAAAAACAATGCCCGAATGAACGAATCCGGGCATCAAAAAATCAAATTTTTTAATTATTAGTCAAGTATAGTATGTAAAATATCAAATGTGTATCAAGCTACCATTACTTACCCATTGCATGACGTAAAGACATATAACCCACAGTACCGAAACCAAGTAAGAAAAGAAGTTGGAAAGGTATCGCGGCTATTTCGACATAAATGAGAGAAATAGTAATACCTACCACAAAATAAAGTGCCAATAATAATTCGAAAACTACAACTGCAGAAATTTTTCTTTGCTTGTATGCCGGTTTCATTTGAACACGTTGAGTACCTACACTGCCATCTTTGGGGGTACGTGCAAATCCTGTTTTTTTACCAATCAAAGCTTCGAGAACCGCTTTAGTGTTATTAACAGCAAATCCCATACTTCCGGCAAGGAATAACGGGAACAAAAGCAGTCTTTTTCGCCAGTCGAGATGAATTGCTTTCTGTGCGAAAGAGTAGAATAAAAAGGTTGAAACTGATGCTAACACGAAAACAGACATTAATGAATAATATTGATCGAATCCACCGACAGTATTTTTGATAACTACCAAAGGAACGTTAAGAAGTGCAACAATAATAATAAATGGAAATACAATATTACTTGTAAGGTGCACAAAAGATTCCAGTTTCATTTTGAGAGGTAGATTTGATCTCATAACCAAAGGCAAAATCTTTTTAGCAGTTTCTACCGCACCTTTAGTCCAGCGAAACTGTTGAGTCTTAAGTGCATTAATATCCGCAGGCAATTCTGCAGGTGAAGTAACATCATTAAGATACATAAACTTCCAACCACGAAGCTGTGCACGATAGCTAAGGTCGAGGTCTTCGGTCAGAGTATCACTATGCCAGTTTCCTGCATCAAGAATAGTCTCTTTACGCCAGATACCTGCAGTACCATTAAAATTAATGAAGAACCCTGCTTTGTTACGAACTTGCTGTTCGAGAACAAAGTGCCCGTCGAGAGCCAATGCCTGAGCTTTTGTAAGATATGAATACTCTTCATTGAGGTGTTCCCATCTGGTCTGAACCATACCAACATTTGGATTATTAAAGTGAGGTACAGTTTTCTTCAAAAAATCAGGATTAGGTACAAAATCAGCATCAAAAATTGCAACGAATTCACCTTCGGCAATCTCTAAACCGTACTTAAGAGCACCTGCTTTGTAGCCACTGCGGTCAGTTCTATGGATATATTTAATATTAAAACCAAGATTCTTGTACTTTTCGACAGTATTCTGAGCGATCTTTACTGTTTCGTCGGTAGAGTCGTCGAGCACTTGAATTTCTAATCTTTCTGTTGGATAGTCAATTTCGCATACAGATTGAATAAGCCTCTCCACAACGAACATCTCATTATACATTGGGAGCTGCACAGTAACCATGGGTGCATTTTTTGCTAATTCCACATCAGGAAGTTTCAGATTGTGCGTTTTGCGATAATAGTACAAAAGCACAAGTCCGTGAATACCGAACCCGAAGAGTACGGAAAGTGACAAGAAATATACAATCATTATTATATTTTCTATCGGGAGCATGATTTGCCCTTAAATTGTTTACACATTTGTTAATTACCACCCTGAAATAACAGCCAATAAAACGTCGTCAGCAAGCTGACTGAGAGCTACTCTGAGAGAATTCTCCCTACCTTGCTGTGATTCTGCTACGGGATAAATGTCGTAGCTGGATATTGTTTTTTTCAGGATTTGATTTTTTTTAACATTATCATAAAATTCCACCTCACAAATTACTTCAACTTTTCTTTCTGTTTCTAATTCCCCGGGATTAATCGAAACGGGGTTTTCTCTAATTGAATTAATTACAACAGTTAGCCTTGCATCACCGGCTAAATCTACTATTTCGTATGTATTGTCGTTAAGGAATAAATCAATAATATTCTGGGTAAGTTGTTCTCTGTACTGAGGATTTCCAAAGCCACTGTTATCAACGACATTAGTGATTGTAAGAGTCTTGAGATGCTCAGGTGCCGAGCCGCCCGTAAAAGAATAGCAGGCACTTACGCTAAGTGATAATAGTATAAATAAAATAAAGCTCAATATATTTCCTGAATACATTTTCATCTTGATTAAATTTATCACACAAGAAACGGGTTATGCTTTTTTTCCCAGCCAATAGTTGTAGCCGGTCCATGACCGGAGTAAACCCTGAATTTATCAGGCAGTGGCATAAGAACATTATTTATTGAGTCTAAAAGAATACTCATAGAGCCTCCCGGCAAGTCAACTCTGCCAATACTTTCGTTAAAAAGTGTATCACCTGCAAATATTACACCTTCAGAATGATTAACATAGCATACTCCACCTTCGGTATGGCCCGGAGTATGATAAACCGTAAACTCTGAATCTCCGAATGCTATTTTGCTGCCGGTAGAAACTGTAACTACATTTTCTACGGCTTCAATCTTGAATGGTAATGGAATTATCGTATGCTTCATTGGTTCGGTAAGTCTATATAAATCATCTTCGTGTGCATATACAGGTGCCTTAGTTAGTCTGGCAAGTTTGTTGCAATCCGCTATATGGTCCCAGTGTGTATGCGTAAGTAAAATCCCGTCTATTTTTAACTGCTTTTCTTCTATTAATGAGTTGAAGTAGGTAGTACTCTCAAGCGGAGTATCAATAATAACAGCATGACGGGTATCTGTATCTATTACCAGATATCCTATCGTTGCAACCGGACCTGCTTCTATCTCTATAATTTCCAAATTACTTTTTCAAAAGTTACAAAAAAGTTTAACACAAAAATAAGGTATATTTTAGTATAAAAGTCAAGTTTTTTTTTTAATTCATAAAATACTGTTTTTTCAATATATTTTAATTCAAAAATAATCAGTAAATAACAACGTTTTGAATGTTTTGGTTAATTAACTACTGGAAATAAAATAAACTATGAAATCAGTAATTTTATCAGCTGCCCGTACACCAATCGGTGCTTTTATGGGCTCATTAAGTAAATTCTCTGCCCCAAAACTTGGTGCCATTGCTATCAGTGAAGCAGTAAAGAGATCCGGCGTTGCGGCCGAAGATATTCAGGAAGTAATAATGGGCAATGTTCTGACAGCTGGAGTGGGTCAGGCACCTGCACGGCAGGCAGCAATATATGCCGGTTTACCGACAAGTGTTGAATGTATGACAATCAACAAAGTATGCGGCAGCGGGCTGAAAGCTGTTATGCTTGCCGACCAGGCAATTCGATGCGGTGATTTACAACTTGCGGTTGTGGGTGGGCAGGAGTCAATGACAAATTCACCTTATATTTTGCAGAAAGCACGCGATGGTTACAGAATGGGTAATGGCGAGCTTATAGACTCCATGATACACGACGGTTTGTGGGATGTTTATAATCAATTACACATGGGAATGGCAGGTGAATTATGCTCATCTGAATGTTCGTTCCCACGTGAGTCGCAGGATGAATATGCAACAGAAAGCTACAAGAGAGCCATTGCGGCTCAGAAAGAGGGCAAGTTTGCTTCCGAAATAGTTCCAGTAGTTATAGAAGATAAAAAGGGAAACATTGTAATTGATACTGACGAAGAGCCAGGCAAGGTAAGATTTGACAAAATTCCCGAGTTAAGACCTGTATTCAAAAAAGATGGTACTATCACAGCTGCAAACGCATCATCAATTGACGACGGAGCCGCAGCTATTGTGATTGCATCTGAAGAATATGCAGCATCTAAAGGGCTAAAACCACTTGCAACGGTAATTTCTCATAATTCACACGCCCAGAAACCGGAGTGGTTTACAACTGCCCCAACAGCTGCAATCAAAAAATTGCTCGACAAAACAGGGTATTCTGTTGATGATATTGATTTGTTTGAGATTAACGAGGCATTTTCTGTAGTGCCAATGCATACCATACGTGAGCTTGGAATTCCGCACTCAAAAGTTAATATTCATGGCGGGGCAGTATCATTAGGCCATCCTATTGGTGCCTCGGGTGCAAGAATTCTCACAACATTAATCTATGCTCTTAAACAGAACAATCTAAAGCGTGGAATTGCATCTTTATGTATTGGCGGTGGCGAAGCAAATGCCCTTTTAATTGAAATATTGTAACATTTGGCTTATTTAATAAAGAAAAAGTGGTTGATAAGATATTTCAACCACTTTTTTGATTTTTAAAAAACTCCCGAAAAATGTTTGAGCTTAATTGCCCCTGTAAACTTTGACTTTCATTTCTGTAATATTGCCAATTTCTTTCTTATCATATATACTTATGATTTTTCCGCTGGCACTAATTTCAAAATAATCACCGGCTTTTTGTCCAACTCTGTCAATTTTAATCTTTCCTGAAATTGTTGACAGAACATCCTTGGTCTGAAACATTATAAATGACTTATTTTCTGCCGGGTCTGTAGCATCAACTTCATTACCTACTACAAATGAATCCATTAAAATTGAAAACAATGCAGTATGGTGGTTATCTTCTTCAAGACTGCCTGATGCAAAGTCAAGTCTTTGCTTACCTTCGCTATTTGTAATTATTGCATACCCTGGAGACTTATTATACGAAAAATTCAAATCCTGACCATTCAAAGTGCCTTTAATAGATATCGAACCATAGAGTTCGTCATCATCATTATCGTCGTCATCGTTATCATCATCATCATCGTCATCATCATACACTTCGTCTTCGAGTCTCTTGGCAGAAAAATCAGCTTTCGAAACTACGATTTTTTCTCCTGAATCAGGCGTTTCGAAAGTGCCGCTGAATGAACCTTTGATTTGCCCACCAACATTGCCGTAAGATGTAATTTTTATGCTACCGCTGTTTTCTTTAGATAAGTATATTTTGCTGTCAATAGATAAAACAACA
This sequence comes from bacterium, assembly GCA_024711295.1. Taxonomy (GTDB): domain Bacteria; phylum Bacteroidota; class Ignavibacteria; order Kapaibacteriales; family UBA2268; genus JANJTB01. The sequence continues at coordinate 8,576 of JANJTB010000036.1, forward strand.
ACATTATCAAGGTCATCATCGTAATTAAAAGTACCTGTAGATTTGCCTACAAATTTGATTGATACAACTCCGTTAGAGCCGGAACCATTTGTTGTAGTTATTGTAAGACTGCTGTGATTTTCGTCTGTAAAATATTTTCCGATACCGAAAGTTACAGAATATGTACCTTTGTCAGTTACAATATTTCCACCTGAACCTGTATTGGAATTGTCAATAGGATTACTGCTGTCTTTGCTGCATGACATAATAAATGCTGCAATTGTAAGTAAAATAAAGTATTTAATAAATTTCACCTTATTTACCTCTCAGATTTGTTAATAATACACATGCAATATAAGTAAATTAATTTGATAAATCAATATAATATTTAGTTTATTTTAATTTTATTTTTCTGGCTACTTAATATTTGATTGGATATTTAGGGGCTTAGATACACTTTTTATCAAAAGAATTCACATAATGTTATGGGAAAAAATAATGGGATGTGACTTTGTAAATCACATCCCATTCCAAAAAAAGTAAAACAAATGCTGGATTACAGATGATACATCACACCGGCATTGATGCCAAGGAATGATAAATTACCACCGCTATTGAAAATGATGTTGTACTTAGCATTAATTCTCCAGCTTAAGTTCTGGTTTAATCTCTGCTCAACACCACCAAGGAAATTAATACCCAATTCAGTACTTGAAGATGAATAGCTGCCAAAGAATGGTGCTTCTACTGTAACTGAAAGCATATTCAACCCAAACTCAGCACCAACAAATGGAATTAATCCGTCTGGATTAAATTTGTAATTAACCAAGCCCATGATTGGAATATTTGACCATGAGTAACCATCGCTCTTACCGCCAAATGATTGATAGCCGATAGTACCACCAATAATTAAGTTAGGATTTAACTCATATTGAAAAATACCTGCCAATGCAAAACCTGTACCGGCAGCATCGCCAAAATCACCCATAGGCAATTGCAAACCGAGCTCACCGCCAATTCTCATTGGATTAGGCTGTTGTGAAAATGTTTCAGTAGCAAAAAACATCATTGCTGCTGCTAAAAAAATCGCAAATACCTTCATAAAACACTCCTAAATGTTTAAAAAAATGATTATTGATTTACAAAAGTAACAAATAAATTAGTTTATAAAAACTTTTTTTTAGTTTTCAATTATTAATTTTACTTAGTAAAGCTATAATCCAAGCACATAAATAGACAGATTAAAGTAAATAATAATACCTGTAAAATCAATCAAAGTTGCCATAAATGGACTTGAGATTACAGCCGGGTCGAACTTTAACTTATTGAGAATTAATGGTAATAAGCCACCTACAAGATTTGCCCAGGTTACCATTACCAGCATTGACATACCTACAACAACAGCAATTTTATTGCCCGGATCATCTACCAAAAATCCCCTTACAAAGGCTATTATACCAAGTGTGAGCCCGAGCATTATTCCTACTAAAATTTCTTTTTTCATCACAGTAAACCACCTGTCGAAGTTTAATCCCTCAACAGCTATCGAGCGAATTATCAGTGTCGCTGATTGAGTTCCGGAGTTGCCTGCAGTACCAATCAGCATTGTAGGAAATATTGCCAGAGCGACAACTTTGATGTAAATCCAGTCGAAATGCTCTATTGCCTGTACAGTCATAAAATTTGCAAAAAGTAGTGCAATGAGCCATGGAATACGCTTTGACCACAGTTTGAAAACGCTAGCAGAAACGTAACTCTGCTCAACGGGATTAATCGCACCAATTTTCTGAAAGTCTTCTGTTGTCTCTTCCTCAGAGATATCCATTACATCGTCGAATGTAACGATACCAACCAGAACACCCATCGAATCCACAACAGGTATAGCAACTAAGTCATATTTTTCCAAAGTCTTAACTGCTTTTTCCTGGTCCTCGAATGCTGACACCGATACTACATTATAGTCCATAAGGTCTGATATTATCGCATCTTCATCAGCCAGGATTATCGAACGTAATTTGATATCATCGAGAAGTTTACCGCTTTTGTCAGTAACATAAACCCTGTTGATTGTCTCGGAATCCATACCGAATTTACGTATATGGTGCAATGCTTTGTGAATAGTCCAGTAAGATCTTACAGCCACAAAATCCGGTGTCATTCTTCTGCCGATGCTTTCCTCGGGATATCCCAAAAGCTCTCTTGCTTCCTTTAAATCATCAGGATCGAGGAGTGCGAGCAATCGCATAGTAACCTTTCCCGGAAGCTCTTCTAGAAGCTCTGTTCTGTCATCGGGAGGTAAGTCAGCCAAAAGATTTCTTGTTTCCTGATCTGTAAGCTCGTGAAGAAAGGCGTCTTTTTGGTCACCATCAAGGTATGAAAAAACTTCAGCGGCAATTTCTCTGGGCAGGGCTCTGAAAATCAATACCCGCTCAGTTTTATCTACATCAAGGAATAAATCCACAATCTCGGGAGGAGGCCATGAGGATAGTATTTCCTTTAGGTCCAGCCAGTTCCTATGTTCAATTAATTCGTGTATTTCTGGTTTAAGCAGTTCTTTGAGCATTTCTGCTACTCCGGATTATCAGTTTTCAAATTATCATTTGTTCTGCTCACAGAGCTTTTTAAGATTAGAAAGGCCTTCGTTGAAGGATTTACCTAATTCACTTTCGAGTTTTACACGCATGATTCTTTCGAAAGGATAAGACAGTTTCATGTCCATACCCCAGGTTACTTCTGTAGCTTCACCGACCTGCCGAAATTTGAAATACAATTTCGACTGCGATTCCCATGGCTTGAGGAAAGTGATTTCTTGCCCGATAAAGCTATTCTCATCAATTCTCGTAACTTTTAATGAGCCCGCTCCCACAGTATCTCCATCCCAAGCAGAAACCTGTCCTACTCCGCGGGAACCTTCAACGGGCTTGTAAGCACTTGGCTCCATGGATGTCCAACTATTCCATTTGTTGAAGTTATTTAGGTCGGCTACCTGCTCAAAAACTTCTGTTATCGGTTTATTAATACTAACTGTCCTTTCCAGCAAAAATTCCGAGGGCATGAATACAGCTACTATCAGGAAAAGGGCAATCATCGAGAATGTGACTATCGAAAGCACTTTGAAGTATCTCACAATTCCTCCGAAGTTTTTATAAAATTGTCCAAAAAAAGAATTTAAATATAACTCATTTATTCATTTTATGGTTTGATTTATGCTTTTTTTTGAGCAAATTTGTTATTTAGTCTTACAATTTCAATTTAAATTTTTTTATGTGAAAAAAATGTCATTAATTTGTAATAATAATTTGACTTTAATCCCAAAAATTATTTCAATTTGTAAAAAGGTATAATTACTATGGAAATAAAAGATTTAATCCACTTTTTGCCGAATGTGGAAATTTTTGCAGAACTCAACAATGATGAATTAAAATCCATCGCAAACATTTGTAAAATTCATAATTATAAGACTGATGAATATCTTTTTGAAGAAAATAACTCTAGAAAAAGTTTATTCATTTTGCTAAGCGGCAGGGTTGATTTAGTAAAAAAGACACCTTTCGGTACTGAAAAAGTATTGAGAATATTTGATGCAGGCGAATTTATGAGTGAGGGTGCGCTAATGGACGACTATCCACACTCAACATCGGGCAAAGTAGCTGAGAATTGCGAAGTTGCAATTATCACCAAATCTGATTTTGACTTGTATTTCAAAGAGAATTATGCATCAGCTCTGAAGATTCTCTCTTCGATATCACGATTGATTTCAAGAAGAATGAGCGTTGCAACAAGCCAGATGGTTGGCTTGCAGGCACAGTATATCTCCGGTAGAACTCGTACAGAGCATGATTTGCTCGGTGATAGGGAAGTTCCTTATGAATTTTATTATGGTGTGCAGACACTTCGCGGACTAGAAAATTTCAACATCACAGGTATTGCACTTAATCATTATCCTAATCTTATAAAAGCCCTTGCACAGGTTAAATTAGCAGCTGCCAAAGCTAACCACAAGCTCGGATTGCTCGAAGATACAGTATTTGGGGCTATTGCCCATGCATGTGATGAAATTATTAACGGCAAATACCATGTTCATTTTGTTGTTGATATGATTCAGGGCGGAGCAGGTACATCTACAAATATGAACGCAAACGAAGTAATTGCCAATCGTGCCCTCGAAATAATGGGCTATAAAAAAGGTGAATACAAGTATTGCCATCCCAATAATCATGTAAATATGTCTCAATCAACCAACGATGTTTATCCAACTGCAATTAAGCTTGGAATAATATATGAAAATCAGCAATTACTGTTGGTACTGAAAGATTTAATTGATTCATTCTACTCAAAAGCAAAAGAGTTTGCTCATGTAATCAAAATGGGACGCACTCAGCTTCAGGACGCCGTTCCTATGACATTGGGACAAGAATTTGAAGCTTATGCTGTTACACTAGAGGAAGAGATACTTAGATTGCAGGAAAATGCTAAATTGTTTTATGAAATAAACATGGGCGGTACAGCAATCGGAACAGGAATTAATGCTGACCCGATGTATAGTGAATATTGCACACAGTTCATGTGCGAAGTTACGGATATGCCATTTGTACTCGCATCTAATCTAGTAGAAGCAACTCAGGATACCGGCGCATTCGTAATTTATTCATCTGCAGTAAAGAGATTAGCTGTCAAGTTATCCAAGATATGTAATGACTTAAGACTACTTAGCAGCGGACCAAGAACGGGTCTAAGCGAAATCAATTTACCACCAATGCAGCCGGGATCATCAATTATGCCAGGCAAGGTTAATCCCGTAATTCCGGAAGTAGTAAACCAAATCGCTTTCAAAGTGATTGGAAATGACCTTACTGTTACTCTCGCCGCTGAGGCAGGCCAATTGCAACTTAATGTAATGGAACCAGTCATTACTCAATCAATTCTTGAATCAATCGAGATGTTGAAAAATGGAATGACAACTCTCAAATATCGTTGTATTGACGGCATTTCCGCAAACGAAAAACATTGCAGAAATATGGTTATGAACAGCATTGGACTTGTGACTGCTCTTAATCCGATAATCGGTTATGAAGCATCAACACAGGTTGCAAAAAGAGCTTTGGAGGAAAATCGCGGAGTTTATGAGCTAGTACTAGAAATGAATCTCATGACTAAAGAAGAGCTCGAAGAGGCACTTAAGCCGGAAAATATGATTAAGCCTATCGAAATGAAAAGAAAATATTAGAAATTATAAATAACATATTCTCCCGTTTCATCATTTGAGGCGGGAGATAATATTGTGATTACAAAACGGGATGTTCCAGCAATAAGCCTTTCTCTACTACAAGTTTTATCAATCCTGCACTTGTTTTTACCCCCAATTTAGTCATTATATTTTTCTTGTGAGTCTCAACTGTTCTTTTGCTCAAACACAAGTTTTTAGCTATTTCCGGAACATTAAGTTCATTCACTAAGAGTTCAAGTATTTCCTTTTCTCTTTCAGAAAGGGATTCCAAGCTGGAAATATAATGCTCATATTCAAAATTAGTGACTGTGTCGTCGAGCATAGCTTGCAAACATTCTTTGCAGGCATATCTCTCACCATTCAGAACAGTCTCTATTGCAACCTTAATATCATCATAGTTTGACGACTTACTCAAAAATCCCAAAGCACCTAATTTGTAGCATGCCGAAATTACTTTTTTACTAATCATTGAAGTAAAAAAAATGATTTTTGCTTTTGGTTTAACTTTTTTGATATAACTAATCAGTTCGAGGCCATTCATATCAGGAAGTATGATATCTAAAATTATAATATCACAATCACATTCCGATAAACTTTCCATTACCTGCTTACCAGTATGCCCAAGGTAAACTTCTCTGAATATCTGCATCTCGAGCAAATAGCTTTTAAGTAATGACGCTACTATCTTATGGTCATCAATAATCAAAGCTGTTAGCTTCTTAGAAATCAGTTTTTTATTCCTATCCACTGAATTATCTCTTGCTTTTGGAATAACACCTAAGTAAATCATTTCATAAAGAAGTATTATAAATAACTTTTTTAGAACTGACTCCTTTTAATAGGGCGAAATTATGTAATTTTTTAATTATATACAATACGTAGAATTACGTATTTTTACTTAAGTAATAATACAGGATCTAATAATAATGTTAACTGTTTACTTATCATTTATTTACAAGTGTTATTAGCAACATATTTTTGATTTTCATGAGTATATTTATTTTTGAATTGTAACCACATTACTTATAAGATTATTACAAGTATTATCATTTATTGGTTTATAAATATGATAATATTTAGATAATTTACAGTAAATATTTCTTAACTAAGTTATTGCTAACTATTAACAAAAATTCGAAGATTTCATTCAAATCAATTATTTTCCAATTTTTCGTCTAATATAAACTGTTTGTAAATTGTATTCCTAATATATGTCTTATATCTTTTATCCTGATTTAGTATTAAGTGCTTACCGTGAAGGTTACTTCCCAATGGCAGAAGACCGTTACGGTCCTGTTTACTGGCATTCACCGGACCCCAGGGCAATTTTCCCGCTAAAAGAGTTGAAGCCATCGCTCAAAACACTTAAACAAATACAAAAATGCAATTTTACATATTCGATAAATAACAGATTTTTTGATGTTATAAATGCATGCGCCGAGCGAGAAGACACATGGATTAATGAAGAGATTATAGGTGTATATACAGCATTATATGAAAGAAAATTTGCCCATTCAGTCGAAGTTTATCAGGCAGGTGAACTAGTAGGAGGACTTTACGGAGTTTCAATCAATTCAGCTTTTTTTGGGGAATCTATGTTTAACACAGTTTCGAATGCTGCAAAAGGAGCTTTCTACTTCCTGGTTGAACACCTGAAGCAAAGAGATTTTATATTGTTGGATTCACAGTATTTAAATCCATTTACACAGCAGCTTGGAGCTATAGAAATTCCAAAGAAAAAGTATTTATCAATTTTGCGTAAAGCATTAGACAAAAATTGCTCTTTCAAATGACTAAAGAATAATTGCAATGAATGATAGAATATTTACGTTAAAAAAGTCCGAAGTTAATGGTGGAGATGTAGTTTACTGGATGAGCCGCGAGCAAAGAGTTCAGGATAATTGGTCTCTGATTGCTGCTTTTAATGAGTCAGTCAGGAGAAATTCCTCACTCTATGTAGTTTTCACTCTTGCAGATGGCTTTTTGGGGGCTACACAGCGTCATTATGCATTTATGGCACAAGGCCTTGAATCTATTAGTGAAAAGTTGTACAAACTGAATATACACTTCACAATATTAAAAGGTAATCCACCTGTCGAAATAACAAAGTTTATAAACAGTAATAATATTGGTGCATTATATACAGATTTCGACCCATTGAGAATAAAACGCCAGTGGAAAAAGCAGGCGGCAGATAATATTAATTGTATGATTTACGAAGTTGATGCTCATAATGTTGTACCCTGCAGGATTGTATCAGCTAAAGCAGAGTTTGCTGCTTATACAATAAGACCTAAAATTAAAAAGCTGCTTGATAAATATCTCACTAATTTTCCTGTAATTGAACAACACCCTTTCAATAATGGTGTAGTCAGATGTAATATAAAAATAGATTTGAATAATTATGCAGAATATCCCGCTAAATCTCCTTTTTTTGATGGAGGGGAAGATACTGCATATCAAAAATTCTCAAATTTCTTAAAGAATAGATTAGGTGAATATTCTGAAAAAAGGAATTATCCTGAAGAAGAATACCAATCAGATTTATCGCCTTATTTACATTTTGGAAATATTTCAGCCCAGAGAATAGCCTTCGATGTTGGCAATACTGATGCTAATGAAGATTCGAAAGCTGCATTTTTGGAAGAATTGATTATCAGGAAGGAGCTTTCAGATAATTTTTGTTTTTATAATGAAAATTACGATAACTATAACGGATTTCCTGAGTGGGCTCGTAAATCTCTGGAAGAACATATAGATGACAGGAGACAGTACATATATTCTGCTGAACAGTTCGAAAACGCACTTACACACGATAAATACTGGAATGCTGCCCAAAAGGAAATGCTGATTACGGGTAAAATGCATGGATATATGCGTATGTACTGGGCAAAAAAAATCCTGGAATGGACTGAGCATCCTGCACAAGCTCTAGAAATCGCAATTTATCTGAATGACAAATATGAGCTGGACGGTCGGGATCCAAACGGATACACCGGAATAGCCTGGTCTATCGGTGGTCTTCACGACAGACCTTGGTTCGAGAGAGAAATTTATGGAAAAATCAGATATATGAATGATTCGGGGCTTAAGCGAAAATGTGACATCGAGGCTTATGTTCGAAAAATTCAATCTCTCAGATAAGCTCTTTAATCTCTTTTAGTAGTATTTCTGGTGTGATGCTTTTCATACATTCGTGAGTTCCTAAAGGACATTTATCACCACCGTGAATTCTGCATGGAGAGCATTTGAGAGAATTGTTATATATTATCTTACTTTTCTCGGATAAAGGTCCGAAGCCAAATATCGGCGACGTAGCCCCAAATATTGTTGCAACCGGAGCATTTACCAAGCCTGCAAAATGTGTTGGAGCGCTGTCATTTGTGATTATTAATTTTGCCTTCCTAAACATTAAGATTGTTTGAGGAATGGTCATCAAACCGGCAAAACTCCTGCAAGCTGAAGCTTTGGCAATTCGCTCACAAAGGTCCCTGTCTGCATCAGAGCCACTCAAGATTACCTCATAATCAAGTTCTTTCAGCTTAAGAGCCGTCTCGACAAAATGACTCTCTATCCATCTTTTGGTTGCCCACACTGAGCCCGGAGCCATTACAATAAATCTATCTTCAAATCCCTTACAAATTTCATCAACAGTTTCGACATCAGAGTCGCTAAATTTCAGTTCCACATCACTTAGATTAATCTCGTTGATTCCAAGAAGCTCCGTCAATTTAAGATTTCTTTTGACTTCGTGAATGTTCCTGATATACTCAGCCCTTTTGTCGTAAATTAAGCTCATAACACTGTTATCAAAACCAACTTTTACAGCTCTTTTTTGGAGAAATGAAATAAGTGATGAGCGAAAATATCTATGCGGAGTGATTATTAAATCGAATGCATTCTCGGATAACTCTCGTGCAAATCTTATTGTATCAAATATGCTTCTATGTTTGCCTTTCTTGTCGAGAACTGTTACTGTATTAACTGCACTAGCAATTTTCGGTAGTGACGCACTTTGCGGAGTAGTAATAAATGTGATTTTGCAATCTTTGTTATGATTTCTGATAGCCTGAGCAATAGGCATAGCCAATACCACATCTCCAATAAATGCAGTATGTAAAACAGCAATATTTTTAAAATCTGCAATATTCATTTATTTTGGTGGTTCGTGCTTCCATCGTTTGTGTTGCCATGCCCAAAGTCCCGGGTTTAACAAAATATTTTCTTCCAGAATTTTGACATGTCGTCGTGTAAGCTCTATTATAGATTCAGGAGAATTGTCAAGGTCAGAATAATCAATTTCCCTAAGAGTAACTTTGTATGTGTAATCTTTTTGCCTGTGAGCAAAACCCAATATAAGAGGAGACCTGTATTTTAGTGCCAATCTTGCCGGCGCTTCGTATGTAGCAGCAGGCCTGCCGAAGAAATCAACAAAAATATCCTTTTGCCAATCTGCACTTTGGTCAGCCAGCAATGCTACAGCTTCGTGATTATTTAATGCCTGAATCATAGTTCGTGCAGCTTTACTCATCGGTACTATTTTATTACCACCGCGTGTTCTGAATTCATTAAGATATTCATCAGCGAAGTGATTACTCTGCGGCTTAACTACAATTGTTATTGGAATTTTTGAAAATAACCCTGCTGTATAAGCCAAAAGTTCCCAGTTCCCAAAATGTCCGGACATAAAAATGATACCCTTTCCGCGACTATTGGCTTCGTTTATAAGTTCAATATTTTCGTATTTTATCAAGTCATGGATTTTATTTTCGCTCAAATATGGAAATGTCAGCAGCTCTACAAGTGTAATTCCCAAATTTCTATATGATTCATCACGCACATTTGAGCACCAGTCACCCCCTTTATCAGGGAACGCATTCTTGATATTTGTCAGGGTAATATCAGAGCGACTCTTGCTTAGTAATCTTAAAATATCGCCAATGAACCTCCCAAACATTACTCTTGACTTATTGGACATAGCCCTGGCAATTGTGCCTAAAACAAGTATAAAGCCGGTAATTAATCTGTCTTTGGTTTTCTTTCTGCTCATTGACCAAAAGGATTGACTGTGTTACGTTCTCTTCTAAGGTCATTATTCATACGTCCATCCTGTGTAGTGGGCACATATCTGTTTTGCCAGTCAGGATAATATATTTCGTCCATTGCGGTAGAATGTACAAGTATATAATTGCCAATAGCCGACATATCAACGAAGTAAAAGTGGACGCCTCCCTGAACATTTTCGTAGAACCATTCTTCGTAAGCCCTTTCCACACCGGTTCCAATTCTGATATCTCTTTGTGTAGGTACACCGTATTTCAGCAACACCCTGCCACGTTCAGTTTTCCAGCCCTGTTTATTTTTCCCGTAAGAAAAAAAGCTATTTGCAAATTCTACATTCTGCCTGAAAGTGACAAGTGTTTCATTTACAGAAGTAAGTGTATCGGTATCTCGTTTTTTCCAAAATCTGAATAAAAATCTCTGTTTTGCTTTTACATCACTTATTAGTTTAGATTGATTAATTTCCTCTTCGGTACCAATCATCATAGCCATTCCGAGCTCAAGGTCGGTCTGCTCGGGAGTAAGAGTATTAAATTCACTTTTCTCGAACATTTCATTTTCAGTAAAATACCTTTTAGCAAGTGGTGGTTTCTTTTGATTAAAGTAAAAAAACTTTTTTACCGAACTTACAGAATCTTCAGGATTCTCCAAAGGATATCGCACCGAAACAGTTAGAAAATATACCCCGGAATTTAAAGTGTCTAATGGGATGTCGAAAACTGTCAATATATTGTCTGAAATATCCCTGCAGGTATCAATCGAGTAATAATCAACAAAACCTGTATTGTCTGTAATTTTGTATGTTCTGGTAAATCCGCCTGCAGAGTACTTGTCTGTATTATAAATTTCGACAGCACCAATCAGTTCTGACTCGTTGCCGTAATACTCTGCACGTGGATTCGGAACCAGATAATAATCATACTTCATATAGATAGGATCAAGATTCAGATTCGAATCCTTAATTTTGCTCAAATACGATGCAAGCTGAATCTCGCTCATGTTAATCCGGCTTTTCTCAAACTTGCTAATTATCAAATTTTTTGAATACTGCAATTTTCTCGCAGGATTCAAATTATCGAATGCATATAGATTTGCTGTATATTGCCCGGGAGGCAGAAGATAAGATTTAAGTCCGAATATATAATTATTCTTTAACTCAGATGTGGAGGTGATTCTATTCTGAACGCTCCATGTATCTTCGATAATTACTCTGTCGCCCGAAATCACTTCGAGCCGAATATTAATTTGACCAGCGAATAAATTGTCTTCGGGAATACTGTTGTAACTGAACATATTATCAGGTATCGAGTAGTATAGTTCCCAGCGGTTCTCCATATCATCAAAGCTGAACACCGCAGCATCAAAAGCTATGTGAAGCTCTTCCTGGCTTTGGAGTGATGATAATCCAATGATAAAAATACCAAATAATATGTAAAAGTTTTTTAACAATCAAACCTACCATTTTAAAATTGTAATAACGAATAAATATAAATAAAAATTGCCGCCGAACGCATAACATCCGACGGCAATTCATTATTTGACCAAATTCAATTATGAACCGAAATTCAAGCCAACTGTAATACGGTTAACCAAACCAAGATTTACAGTAGGATTAATTGAATAATCTAAACTACCGCCAAATGCACCACCAAAATACTTCAAGCCAATACCACCGCCTAAACCAAGCTGGTTTTGGCCGAACACATAACCTGCACGGAAAGATAAAAAGTCATTCCATACATATTCAGCACCTACCGAGAATTGCTCAGGAACGTCAGTCAAAGTAACAAAGTCAGCAGCTGCAAGAAGCTTATGCTCGCCCTGATTGATGATTTCCGAAGAGATACCTGCACGGAAAGTTATTGGCAGATTGAAAGGATATGCTATGTAGTTTGCATCCAAAGGCGCCATATCCAATGATTCATACAGCTTTTTGGAAGTACGCAAGTCAGTACCTTGATATTCTTGCTGAGTTGATAAATTGTGCATAGAGAAAGCCAGTTTAATTCCTTCAAGACCGGTATCATACTTAGTACCGATATCGAAAGCAAAACCACTTGCTGAAACTGATGAAAATGCATTTTGTACATATTTAACAGTAACGCCGAATGAGAATTGGTCAGTCAGGAATCCAGAGAAAGAAGCACCGATTGCAATATCATTAATCTGATAATTCGAGCCTGTACCATCAGGACGGTCAATAGTAGTAACTTTGATATCACCACTGCTAAGACTTGTTACACTGATTGCGGCAGTATAGCCATCACCGATAGGCATTGCTATAGCACCAAAATTATGGCTGAATGAAGCAAACCACTGGTTGTACGAAAACTCTGCAGACATTGAATTCATCTCGGCAAGCCCTGCAGGGTTCCAGAATATTGATGATAAATCGTTAGCTACTGCACCATAAGAACCTGCCATAGCGTTTGCTCTTGCACCAATTGGTATTTTCAAGAACTGCCCGCCTGCAGCACCTACTTTGCTAAACTCACCACCGGATGGTGCAAATCCGCTTAATTCATCCGCTGCCTGCGTGTTAACTACAAACAATGGAACTGATAAAATCAAAAGTAAGATAAATATTTTTTTCATTTTTTATACTCCAAATTTATTGAGTAAAACCGCTCTGTATATACACTGCCATACAGAGCGGATATTCTCATTATTGTTCAATTAAACGGAATCCACCTACTACAACACTAAATGTCTTTACTGTCTTTGCTCCATTAGGAGAAGTAATCACAGCAATCAAAGCCTGGCTTTGAACTCTCTGACGATTCTTCGACAATAAGTCCCATACCTGTACAGAGTGGCGATCTAACTCACCATCATAAGTATATTCATCATGATTGAGTGTAGTCACAAGGTCGCCTGCTATTGTATAAATCTCGATTGTAGCTCTTGGAGGCAACTTAGTAAAGAATATCTTTGAATCATAAGGAGACTTAACAGCCTGATGAGTAATATAGTATGGGTTAGGTACCACTTCAATTTTATCCATCATTTCATCTGTTAAATATGAGTCACCCTGTGATGTTGGGCTAACCACTGCCAAAATTTTAGTTTTTGGCATAGGCAATCCGAGTGCACCACCATAAGTTTTAAGATATACTTTATCACCTGCTTTAAATTCACGGGCACTGTAAAGGTTGTAACCAGGTCTTCTTTCCCAGCTGAAACCGTTTGATATCTTTGCATTAATACCGCCCTTGTTGGCAAAGTCGAATGCAAAATGCAAACCACCACCATTGAATACGTTAACAAAGTCAATAGTATCCTTACCATCAACTGAAACACCTGTCATAAAGTATTTGCCTTGCAATCCTGTAAATGATGGATCAGTTGACTGTGAACCAAGACCGCTTGCAGGACGAGCAACCTGACGACGTAAGTGAAGATTGTTGATAGTTGTTCTGTTTTCGACATTAGGATTGTATGCTACATAGCCATAAGCGTATATATTATATTTACCGATAAATTCATCAGTTGGAATTCCTAATTGCGGTAAACTGCGAGGATCTGGTGTATAATTTTGCAAGTATAAACCATCATAGCCGGTTACATTGATATTTGGAACTTTACGTAAGCCTGCAACCATCGGAATATCCATGTGTGTTACTTCTAAAGGATATTTAACAGCTACTGAATCAGTTCCACCGGCAACCGGACGATTGTATTCAATTAAATTTCTTACTTTTAAGTTAAGGTAAGGTACAACAAATGTGTTCTTAGCCTTAGCTTCGTTGTAGCTCAATTCGATTTGCTCAGTACCACCGGATAAGAATTCTACTTCATAAATGGCAGGACCATTATTAAAGCTTGCATAAACCATATCGTAGGTTGAGTAATTGAATGCTACCGGCTGAGTGACCATTACTACATCAGGTTGCCCCTCTGTAATCCTTCCTGCAACTTCAGGTACGGGAACAACAGGTACATCAGCTTGAACACCTTGAGCAAACTCAACTGTATCAGGTCTCAATCTGCCGGCAAACTGCTTCATTGTAAAGTCGAAACTGAAACCAAGCATACCATAAGCATCCTGAGTCCAGCTGTTAGCATAGCAGTAACCCGGATATGAGAAATCTCCTGAGAAGAATCTGCCTGTTCTGGTTACTTCGCCTCTTGCCTTCGACAAACCGAAATCAATATTCTTTCCACCTAAAGTATCTATTATCAAACTGTCTGACAATACATAAGTAGCGGCATTTTCGGTAAATAAGCCGTAGTAGCTGATGTTACATGGTTGATTTTCGTAACTTAGAAGTCCATAGTATAATGTATCACCGGTACGTTTGCTTGTAATTGATGCCAAAGTTCTGTATAATCCTACTCTACCTGGAGTTGTACCTGATAAAGTAAGCTGAATCTGGAACCAGTAAGGATTAAGCATTAGTTCGAGTGTATCACCTGCAAATCTTTGCTGAACTCTGTCATTATCTATAGCAAAGAATCTAAAGTTACTCAAACCACCCACCCTTGCAGAGTCAACATAGATAACCTTAAGTTCAGGTCTGTTGTCTGTTGGAGCAGCTGAAGGAATTTTTGTAGTAAAGTTTGATAATCCCGGTGAACCAACGTTAAACTTCATTTCTGTAGGCTGGCTGTAATCACCTTCGTCAAAAGATTCGAGTTTGTAGTAATATTCAATGTTATTAAGTAATCTTTCGGTAATCGCAGGATTCGGGTCATTCATGATATAACCATCACGGTTGTCATCACCCAAATCTGTAAATGTACGATTATTAGTTCTCCAAGCCATGAAAGGAGATATTACATTTTTACGTGTATTCTCTCTTGTTTCATAGTCAGGATATTCCATTTTTACCTGGCTTGATTGAATAAATTTGTATAGAGAGTCAGAAACTTCAACAAGGTGTAATGAATCATTCATAATCATGTTCATAGGTCTCGGAACCCATACTTCAACCAATATCATAGGTGATCCGTTAACTTCGCCGCGTTTCTTGGTTGACATAACATAAATAGAGTCAGTGGTTACTCTCAGCATAATACTGTCACGGTCTTTCTCTGACCAAACTTTTTGTCTCAGACCTACAACACCATCAGGGAATAATGAGTCAACTACTCTAAGGTAACTTTCTGATCTGTTCAAAGTCTTACGTTGGAATAACAATGGATTAAATTTTAGTAAGCTTCGATTTAGGCGAGCAACACCAACTAATACACTATCGAAAATATCGAAATTTGTTCTGCCTGTAACATCATAAACCAAAGAAGCTTTTTGATTACCATAGTTGGCTAAAATAGTACCATCATTAGCAATTTCAATTCTTGGGTCGGCTTTGAGGATTCTCCACCAGTCTTGACCCCAAGGCGCATTAAATAATGATGTGTCAATACGAGCTATACCACCCGGAACATTAGAAAATCCGGACATACCACGACCGCGTCTCATAACTCTGATAGCCATAGAATCAGTAATTTGGCCATTCTCCAATACAGGACCTAAAATTTCGAACTGGTCAATAAATGGCATATTCTCATTTTCCTGGTCCAGACCAGCTCTTAATTCTGTTTTGATAAATGGAGAATTAATCGTCCAGCTTGCAATCGGTCTCCATCCTAAAGGACCGCGACCAAGCGGATATTCTGTCGAGCCGCCTTCATTGTTTGCTGAGTAGCCGCTTAGGTTAGCTCTTCTTGCTCTGTGTAAAGTATAACCCATGAAATCAAGACCTTGCTCATCAATATCAATTGACATTTCGGAGCTATTGTCCCATTTTAGAGTTACACCATTATTCAAAGGTTCTGTGCTCAAGAATACTGCTCTATCCGGAGGAGTCGGAGCACGGAAGTTATTGTCATATACTATCTGTGCAAATTTATCTTTTCTTACGAGTTCAGCCATATCGTCGCAATCGCCGGTAGCTTCGCCACCTTTTGCAGTATTTGCCAAAACCATACCAACAACTACGCGAACTGTGTCACCGGGGCGCATATTGAACTCACCGGTAGCCATCATAAATCTCTTATCACCGGGTCCAGTATCGCCTTCTTTAATTCTTGACGAAATAAACTGATACCTTTCTTCATCTTCTTTAGGGTCAAATTCAATAGACCAGTTACGGAATGTTGTAAGACCTAACTGAGATGAGTTACTGTAAGATGTACTGTCTTTACGAACGAAATTAGGCAGGTCGAGTCCTGCATGCTTAACCGGATCGTAAGGTACAGGAGTGTAAATTGTATCAATTCGGATTAATTTACCATCTTGGTCTTTAATTTCATTAAAAGTAGTGTCATAATATTTCTGAACAGCAGGAGATTCAAGGAAGTCAAATCCAAGATAACCGAAACCATAACCAAATTCGCCGCGGTCGGTGTTTGTCCATTGTACAGCTAAGTTTAATGAATCTTCGCAATCATAATATTTTGTTCTGTCGTTACCTGCACCAAAACCGGAGGAGATAGCTCTTGCAATATCAACGTCCATTACAGGTGCCAACCAGCATTGCCACAATGTATCAGGAGAATAATTAGTAAGTTCGTACTTTATAAATACAAAGTCGCGATAGTCACCAAATCCCCATGAATAAATCATTTGTTCAACTTGCAGTCTGAGTGGATATCCGCGCTCACGACGAGTAGCAACACCACCTTCGTAGAAGTTAAGGTCAGTATCTTTGTATGTAGAGAAGATATCTTCGCCTGAAATAAAAGCAGGACCTTTTTTGAAATTGTTGGTATTTCTTAATTCAACCTGTGGGATGAACTGACCAAAATATCTGTTGGTTTTCAAAGTATCTTCAATTCTTGTAGAAGCATCCCAAATTGGCCATGCATGCTGATGCTCTGACAAAATAGGCTCGCCTGTTCCGGGATTAAAATCAGTAGAGAAATAAGTTCTGTATTTCAATCTTTCATCATTATTAACGGGAAAATCATCCTGAAAGTCTTTGCTGTTAGGACCACCATAATTGATTCTACCGGGTACAAACCAACCCTTACCGGAGTTTGGATTGTATGTTATTGTAACATACGAAATAGTATCGTTGTTGGCTTTACGATGCTTACGTGCACCGAACCAAAAACCACCGGCAAAAATATATTGGTTTTGTGAACCTCTTGGCCAAAAACCACCACCTCTGCCGCGTGCAATATCAAAACCAAAAATACCATAGTTAGTAGTATAGAATGCTATATTACTGACTGAATTTTGCTGTAGGTCGAATATACCGCCGTATGTCCTTGCCTGCAGTGTGGTATTATCTACTTCTCCCTTTTTGTCTTTATCCTTGGAGCTATAGATAGTACCTGCCTCAAGCGTGCCTGCCAGAATTATTCCGAACACAAGCATTGCCAGCGGATACTTCACCATATTGATAAATTTAATCATTTTAAATCCTCAACTCTATTTTTTATAAACTTTATTTTCTTAAATAATTTATTAGAATCTGAACATCATACCGAAGTAAATAGTCCGGGGTGCCTGGAAGTTACCTCTAAATGAGATTACTTTGTCAATATAGTTGAAATAGCTTTGATATACTTCGGCTTGTGTAACCAAACCATTTTTATCAAAATCTGCCATTTCGTTATACAGACGGTCACCATAAGCATCATACTGAGTAGATGCAAAAGATGAAGGATTCTCAAATGTTGCTTCTTTATAATATGTAATACTGTTGAAGTCACCTACCTGACGGTCGAATGTACGTCCATCATCAAGCGGGTCGCCTGTAGTTGAGTATAATCCCACAACAGCAGTACGGTTCAACAAGTTGTTGATATCCACAAAGATTTGTACAGAAGTATTGCCGGCGCTTTCACCAAAAATATCTTTCAACATTATAGTTCTCATTAATCTTGCGTCGAGACCCCAGAATGATGGCTGACGGTCAGCATTAATTTCTGAGATTGGTCTGCCGTTACGGTCTGTACGAGTATACGGACGACCTGTACGGTATGTTGAAGTGATAATGATATCTGTATTTTCGAGCAACATCAAACCACCGATTGATGGTCCCTGACCATTTAACCAATAAAATCTGAAGTTACCTTTGAAGAAGTGACGAATATCATTAGGCATAGGATATTCTGAAAGTGGGAAAGCAGGTTTGTTTGTGAATGGGTCTATTGTAATACCATAGTTAGCTGCAGGTGTCGAAGATGTACCTGACAAATAACCAAGGTTGTAGTTTAAGTCAAAAGAGAAATTCTGAGTTGGTAATGGTTGCTTACGGAAATTGATTTCGATACCTCGCGACGAACCATATTCAGCAACGGTATATTGCCAGTATGGATCTGGTACAGCAGGTACATAAAGCATACCTAACTGATTGTAAATATCTTTGTAGTAAGCAGTTGTAGAAAATACCAAGTCGTCAGTAAGGCCTAAGTTGTACTCAATCTCGTATTGGTTTGTTCTTTGAGCATCCATATTCGGGTCACCAAGAATGGATGAACCGCGAAGAAGGTCAACAGCAAAGTTGTCATACAAGTACTGAAGCATAGGCATCTGGAAATACATACCGTAAGATAAACGAATATTAGAAGTTTCGGTGATAGGATATGCAACGTTGATACGTGGACTTACCTGTACCTTTACTGTTGCATCACCAAATCCAGAGTCGGCACGTATAGATACGAAAGGAATAGTTTGAGTACGATATTGAGCATTTGGATCGAAGAAGTCAAATCTCAAACCTGGGCTGAAAATGATACCTTTGTATTGAACTTGGTCTTGTACATACATACCAAATTTAATTGGTCTGAAAGGTTTGTTTGTTTTTTCTCTTACATCATCATTATCGGCATACAAGTTACCGCCAAATCTACCATCATCATACACATCAAAGAATGGGATACCGTCGTAAGGATTACCGTTTGAGTGTTTGTACATCTCAAAAATCTGTCCCTGGAAACCTGCTTTGAAGTTATGTTCAAAATCACCGGTCTTGAAATATTGGTTGAACGATCCATCTACTGTCCAGTTACTACCGTCACGATAGCTGAACCCACCCGAGCCGGAAGTGGCAAACAAGTTTGGAATACCCCAAGGATTGTTTGTGCCTGAAGCATTTGCATTACCTTCGTAATATCCTGTTATAGGATTTCTTTGTGGAAGGTTAAGACGCAAATAACCGTCTGATGTCATTGATGTTTCGATAATCGGTGTGTATTGGTCAACAACTTTATCTTTGCCGGCAACCAATTTATTGTTTAATATAGTATATTCATCTGCAGGCATTTCCATATCCCAGCCACCAAAGAAACTTGGACCAGCTGTGCTTGTTCTTCTTGCAGAATAGTCATTATTTGTTGATTGTGATATTCTCACTTCATAAAAACTTGTTGGACTGAGTGAGTGAGTAATCAAAGCAAAATAGTTTATAACGTAGTTATCCAAAACATTTTGTTTGAATAATCTCTCTGACATACCGTTAGTCAAAGGATTACCATTTCCATCTGTTTGCAATGAAAATTCTTTGGTTACAGGGTCTTGGTTATACAAATAGCCCTCGCGGGTTGCGTAGAGCCATGACCAATTAGCAAATTCAAAACTTGACAGACCAAAACTTCCACCTAATGTAAGTGAAAGACCTTCGGCTAAAGCAAATTTTAATCTACCTGTAATATTTCTAACCCAAGAGCCATTTTCAGGTCTTTGACCGATATTATTGCCCCATGGGTCGTAAATTTCATAACTTGCATTACGATTATTTTCGTAAAAATATCTTCCTGTTAAATAAAATGTATTACCTCTGGGTAAGAAAGGAAGTGGACCACCTGTTCCAAACTCGAAAGTATGCTCATTAGTTCCTTGAAGTTGAGCACCTTCGCCTGTTTCGACAGCTTTGAATCTGGAACCGTCTCTTTCAATTCTTGTACCTGTTGATTGGCTGCCCCACAAAGCTGGAACGTCTGTTCTCCAGCGTACCCAACCATCGTAACGGTTATCGCGGCCTGTTTGCACAATCGAGTTTACAACACCAGATGTTACATCACCGTATTCAGCAGAAAATCCACCCTTTAATACCTGAACTTCTTCAGTAGCGAATGATGAAACCATAGGATAATATGCAGCACCCGATACACCGAAGCCACCGCTAAAGGCGTTACCGATTGATACACCGTCAACACGTACGTCAGTTTCGGAATCACGACCACCACGGATAGAGAAACCCGAACCGGATGTTAATACACCGGCACTTAAACTGATTACTGCTCCTAAACCTTCGCGGGCAGTATTAATAATGTCTTCGTTGGTTTTTTTGTCCATAGAGCCTTGCTTGTCGTGCTGAACAATCTTTTCGGCTGTTACTATCAGTTCTTCAGTCTTTACAGACTCGTCACGTAGTACAACATCAGCAGTTGTAGTTTGGCTCGCAGAAATTCTGAGCTGTTTACGAACAGTTCCCTTACCCGTAAAAGAGTATCTTACGGTATATTCGCCGGCTGTAATACCGGTTATTACATAGCTACCGTCGTTCTCGCGAACGGCAGCACCCTTTTGAGTACCTTCGACAAATACCGAGGCACCTCTCAGACCTTTGCCTTCTTCGTCAGTTACTTTGCCTTTGAGTGTTCCGTACACTTGTGCAAAACTGATAACTGAAGAGCAAATGAGCCCTATTAAAATCAGTACAAAAAATTTACGCATTTGGCAACTCCTTTTAATGAACTATTACCTGTTTTTTATAATTATCGTAATTTATTTATTTTTTAATGAAACCTAAACATACTTTTTTCGTATTATAATTAAAATGCATACATAATGATTTTGGCTGTGGCATCTTTTGTTTTTGCCTTGGCAAGCATAGATTTTGGTGCCGGTCAAACTCTTAAAATGTGTAGCAATTCTCTATAATACTCCTATGTTTAAGTTTATATTAATTTTACGTTAAATAATTCGAATATTGACAAACTCAAATATAATAAGAATTTTTCAAATATTAGTTATTTTTTATTAATATTTACAAATTAAATTGAATACCATATACTAATCCAAAGTTGCTAACAGTAGAAACCGGATTAATTAATTGTGGTGTTCTGAACATGAACATTCTGCCTTCGGCTCCTAATGTCAGCGATACTCCTCTGTAGAAAGAATAGCGTGCTGTCATTCTGCTTAGAGCAAGCGGTCCGCCGGTGGTTGCCCCTATACCTAACCTTCCGGTCAGGCTTAAATCGCCGGCAGTAAATAATCTTGTTTCGTAAAATGCCATACCCCATACCAGCTGTTCCTGTCTGTCGAGTGTAACAGGTATAAACAAAGTCGTACCGTCTCCGCCGACTATCGGCTCGTTAACACCCATACCATTGTTGCTGCCTGTTTCAATTTTACCGCTGAGAGGTATATTTTTGGTATAGTCATACTGCAAATCCATCATTCCGAACTCCATACCAAAAGTTGAGTGCTCACCGACATTGTAACCAATGCTTTGTGAAACACTTATGATAGGAGTATTCTTTGATGTATTCAATCCTAATCTGGCAAAATCTCTTGAAATTATTGTATTAAATTGCACAGATGTCAGCTTATCGCTCATTGATGATAAACTTGCAATTTGAGTATTCCCGAGCGATAAAGCATTTGTCACCGATGTTTGCTGATTGATGGAATTATCAACAGGTAGATTTCTTTGCATCGAAATCGGTGATTCAATCTTGGTAGCTTCAGTTTTGACACTTTCGTTAACGATAATTTTAGAATCATTTGCCGAATTGCTTAATGATATTTCTGCAACATCGATAATAGCTTTTTCAACAGCAGAATTTTCCTCAGCTATTACAATTGCTGATGCTACTCCGGCGATATCTTCGATTTCAGAATTTCCGGATGCTTCATTTATTGTTGTTCTGCTTGTATTTTTACTGACAGCAGTATTATTAAGCGAAGACTTTGGCAAATCATTACTTTGAATAGCACTTTCTGAATTGTTGGTAAATCCGATAAATCTTTCATTTACACTATCAGTAGTATAGAATAATGTAGCCAAAGCAAAGAAAGTGACAACAGCAGCAAAAGAGCTGATTCTGTAAATCAAACCAGCTTTTGGGCTGACATTTACCTTAGTCATGGCTGTAGCAGGTGTCTGAGCCATTATTTTCATTAATACTGCTTCTTCAGTTTGGCGAAGAAGTTTAGAAGGTACTTTTATAGAATCTCTATCTTCTTTCAAATCTAAATGAAGCTCGACAGACCTGTCAAATTTTTCTTTTGCGTACGAATTATCCTTAATCATCTCCCTCAGATTTTTATCATCGTTAGATGTTAATTCGCCGTCAATGTACTTCGATATAAGATATTCAAGACTCATTTAATTCCTGGACAATTGGTTTCAGAAGGTTACGTAAAAATAGTCTTGCCCGGTGGACTCTGACTTTAGCAAGCGAAAGCTCAATATTAAGAGTATCTGCTATCTCCTGATAGCTGAAATCTTCATATTCTCTCAGCAGTAATGCTTCTCTCAATGGCATGGGTAATAGTGCAATAGCTTTTTCGAGCTGTTCCTTAAGACCAACCTCTTCGATATTACGGTCAGTTTTGCCTAAATGAATTTCTTCATCAAACTGAAGGAGTTCCTTTTTCTCAAGGCGTATCAGGTTCAGGCAATTATTGTGGGCTATCTTAAAAACCCATGCACCAAAATTCTGTCCATTGAATGCAGTTCTGCTTTCGTAAACACGCATAAAAGTTTCCTGAAATGCGTCCGCTGCTTTTTGTTCATCTCCGAGCATCCTCAAACAAAATCTGTATATTTTTGGAGCGTACGAATTATAAAGTAAGCTGAATGCTTCGGCACTGCCTTGCTGGAGAACCATCACTGCGTCTTCTTCATTCAACTTGCTGTTCGTTATTTGCTTCTTAAAAATCATCGCTCGTTAATATATTTTTCGATTTTGTCATTTACTCTTATACAAAAGACAACGGAGTACCTCGAAAAGTTACAAATTATTTAAAATTTCTTATTTTTTTTTAAGATAATTTTAAGATTAATATTGCAAAAATACACATAAATATTTTATTATTCAGCTATTTATAAAATATTTATCAATTTATTTTTTGATTACATTCGCTAGTCCTGTTTTTTGATACAGTAGAAAAATAATTTCACTTTCATAAATCCAATTTTCTAATTACCGACTAGGAAATATTTGAATAATACCTTACAATATGTTTTGATTGTCCTGATACAAAAAAACCCCATACAAAAAATATGGGGCTTTAGAGCTAAGCAAATATGAATTATTAAAGCAGTTCGAATCTGTCGGCATTCATTACTTTGTTCCAGGCTGCTACAAAGTCATTGACAAATTTTTCATTTGAATCTGATTGAGCATATACTTCTGAAATTGCACGTAATTGAGAATTGGAGCCGAATACCAAATCTACTCTTGAGGCAGTCCATTTCAGATTACCTGAATTTCGGTCTTTACCCTCAAATGTTCCATTATCAACGGGGAACCATTTAGTACTCATATCTAATAGATTGACAAAGAAATCATTACTTAAGGATTCAGGACGGTTGGTTAGAACACCCAGCTTAGAATTTTTGAAATTAGCATTTAGTACTCTTAGGCCACCTATCAATACCGTCATTTCGGGAGCTGTAAGTGAAAGCAGCTGAGCTTTGTCAACGAGCAGTTCTTCTTCTGTCAAACTATATTTATTTTTCTGATAATTCCGGAACCCATCAGCTACTGGCTCCAGAACAGCAAATGACTCAATATCTGTTTGCTCTTGCGAAGCATCCATTCTTCCGGGAATAAAAGGTACAATTATACTATGTCCGGCATTAGCCGCTGCTTTCTCAATGGCGGCACAGCCACCAAGAACAATTATATCAGCCATCGAAATTTTCTTATCGCCTGATTGTGCAGCATTAAATTTGGACTGAATATCCGACAGTTTAGCAAGAACATTTTCTAATAATCCCGGCTCATTTACTTCCCAATTTTTTTGAGGCGCTAATCTGATTCTGGCTCCGTTAGCTCCGCCTCGCTTATCCGAACCTCTAAAAGTAGAGGCTGAAGCCCACGCAGTTTTGACAAGCTCAGAAATACTTAATCCGGAATTTATGATACTTTTCTTCAACTCAGTAATATCATTAATATCTACTGTTGTGTGGTTCAATACCGGTACAGGGTCTTGCCAAATTAATTCTTCTTTGGGGACTTCCGGACCAATATAGCGTGATATTGGACCCATATCTCTGTGTGTTAATTTGAACCATGCTCTCGAAAATGCATCTGCAAAAAGTTCAGGATTTTGATGAAATTTACGAGAAATCGGTTCATAAATCGGGTCGAATCTAAGAGATAAATCTGCAGTAGTCATCATTGGCGGGCTTTTCTTATTAGGGTTATGAGCATCTAGAATTAAATGCTCTTCTCTGCAGTTTTTTGCTTGCCACTGATGCGCACCGGCTGGACTTTTTACAAGCTCCCATTCATATCCGAAAAGCATATCAAAGTAACCGTTGTCCCAGGCAGTAGGATTTGGTTTCCATGCACCTTCAATTCCGCTTGTTGTGGTATGCTCGCCCTTACCTGTGCCAAATTTGTTAATCCATCCCAAACCTTGCTCTTCGAGAGGTGCAGCTTCGGGCTCGGGACCTACCAAAGCAGGGTCACCTGCACCATGAGCTTTACCGAATGTATGTCCACCGGCAACAAGTGCAACAGTTTCTTCATCATTCATACCCATTCGTGCAAATGTATCTCTGACATCTTTTCCAGATGCAACAGGATCGGGGATACCGTTAGGACCTTCTGGATTAACATAAATAAGACCCATCTGAACTGCAGCCAAAGGATTTTCTAACTCGCGGTCACCACTGTATCGTTTATCACCCAACCAGGTATCTTCCATACCCCAGTATATATCTTCTTCAGGATGCCAGATATCTTTTCTGCCGCCACCAAATCCGAAAGTTTTGAATCCCATGGATTCAAGTGCAACGTTTCCTGCCAAAATCATCAGGTCAGCCCAGGAAATTTTATTCCCGTATTTCTGTTTAATGGGCCAAAGTAATCTTCTGGCTTTGTCGAGGTTACCATTATCAGGCCAGCTGTTTACAGGAGCAAATCTTTGATTGCCGGTTCCACCACCTCCACGACCGTCGGCAGTTCTGTATGTTCCTGCACTATGCCATGCCATCCTGATGAAAAGTCCTCCATAATGCCCCCAGTCAGCAGGCCACCAATCCTGAGAATCAGTCATCAGTTTTTTTAGGTCATCTTTAAGTGCGAAATAATCAAGTTTGGCAAATTCTTCTTTATAGTCAAAATCCTTATCCATAGGATTTGATGCAGATGTGTGTTGGTGTAATATGCTCAAATTTATTTGTTTGGGCCACCAATCACGGTTTGTTGTGCCTTTTCCGGCCGGGGCTTTACCTATAGCACCGGTTACAGGACATTTTAACTCATCACTCATTTCAAATATCTCCTTACCTAAATCATTACTAAATAAATCACTACTTTACCTGCCAATAATATTTATTATTGCTACCAAAAAAGTGACGTTTAAGTAAGAAAAAAAATGGAGTTCTATACTACTTAACAGTTTTTTCCTTTAAAAACTTAAGCGGGTCAATGAACCTCATGTTCAGCTCTTCTTTTGTCATAGTGAGCCAGCTGGCACATCCAAAATCATCAAATTTTTTGCGGATTTCCAGATGTAAATGGTCGTATGATCCTCCAAATTTTTTGCCCTCTGCCTTAGTCAGTACACGAGCTATTTGAGAATCTTCAGTGAGCCGGTCACCATTCTTAACCTTTATTTCCGTAATATGTTTATATACGCTGTAAATAATTTCTCCTTCTTCTGACAAATGCTTTACTACAACAGTTTGATGTGGATCACCCAGATGAACTGAAACCACTACACCATCAGCAATTGAATAAACATTTACAGGCTCTTTATAATTTCGGGGCATAAGGTCAAGACCTGTGTGATAATGTCCTTTTCGGAAAGAGTTTCGTGCTGAGCCAAAAGTACTTATAACCGATATGCTTTTTATATTTGTGCGGTCGGTGGTTTTAAAGGGCATATACCAGTCTGAAACTTTGGCTGTAATGGGGGAATCCCTGTAGTATGGTTCCCACCTTGCTTTATCGGCAGATATATAATCCTGTGCATTTAAATATGATGTACAAACTAAAATAATCAAAAAAATAATTTTATTCATAACTGATTTAAATATTTTTGATAATTAATAATTAGACTGTAAACGTATATTAAATAATTTAGTAACAAAAAGACTATTTTTTCTAAATCAACGATAGTTATTTGACTGTAAATTTATCTTTAAGTTTGATAAATGGTCGCTCTACAGCATAAAAGGATAAAAATGCAACAGAAAAAATCAGTAGGTAATTCCACGGGAACAAATTCTTTCCGAAGGGTAACTCAGAGGTAAATATCTGCTGCCACAGATACAAACTATATGATATCAAGCCAATTTGCTCCATAGCTTTTAAGTTTAGCATCCTGAACCAGATATTCTCTCTGTGAAATACTGAAAAAACAACCAAAATAGAAACTGCTACACTTGTAATAGACCCGGATGAACCTGTGAGTGGACTTACAAAATATGCCTTGCTGATATTAAAATGAAGTGTTAAATCAGTGAGGTAAGGATAAGCAAGTATCCAGATAAATGACAGATAAATCAAAAACTTGTGCTTTGCAATAATTTCCTTGACTTTGTTGATATTAAGTGCAACCAAACAACCGATTACAATAGAGTCGAGTCTTTGAAAAATTGTCAGATTGTCAAGAAAGTTAATTTGGTGGAATAGTCCGTAAATTCTGAATATAGGGCAGATAATCAGGATACCTATCAAAATTATATTGTAGTTAATCTTTCTTGAACTAAAAAGCAAAGGCCAGAACAAATAAAAGTGTTCCTCAATACTCAATGACCAGGCATGGGCAGTAAGAACATCAAGTCTCCAGTTGAAATACTTAGTGTAAGTAATTGATGTAAGCCAGGATTCAGGAGATAAGTATAATGTGCCTGTAAGCTGTAAAATAAAATAAACCAAAAGCATTAAATAGTAGGCAGGAAATATTCTTAGTGTTCGTCTGATATAGAAGTTTTTCAAAGATATTGTGTTTTTTGCTTCCTGCTCCTTAATTAATAGACTTGTAATCAAAAATCCGGAAATAACAAAAAATACATTTACACCTAACTGACCATCAACAAGAAATGGAAAGATATTTATAATATTTTTGATGATAGGAATTTCAGCCAACTGTGATTTGGTATGGCTGAAAATTACAAAAAGTATGCTGATTGCCCTTAAGCCATTCAAACCCGGCAACTTCTCTTTGGTCATTCTGCAGGCAATCTGAAATGATATTCGACTTGCTTCACTTTATCAATATTATCAACAAGCATGCAATAAAAATATGCTTACGTACACTCAGCACAATGCAAAATTACTTAATTTTTGCAAATCAGCAATATTTACATAGATAAAATATTTATAAATGAAACAGCTACTCAGATTTTGATATTCCCCACTTGCTTTTTCTATCTTTTCTGGTGGCTTCAAATCCAAGGGGGAGCTCAGCAATCTCCAGTACAGAAGAATCAATTGCTATGATTTCTTTTAGTGACACTACCATAGCAACATCTTCGAAGTTATCTATTTGGTCATTACTGTGAAACTGCCATGCTCCATCGTCAGAATCATGACTTACAAAAGTTATGTCATGATTGTCTCTGACAACAAACTTAGTGGTCAATACAGCAGTATTCAGGGGTTCTGCAAAACTCCTTTTTTCTGTTTCGAATGACACACTCAAAAAAGACATCATGCTCATAATTAACAACAATTGAATAATAATCATACAAAAAATAATTAACTACTGATTAATATTATATTTCTAACTATCAAATCCACTTTCATTATTTATAATATTTGGAAAACCTCATTTACAACCGTAAACAAATAATAAAATTACCTGAACGATAACCCGCCTAGGAGCAAAAGTACAGATAGTATTTTTGTGCTCCGATCGGAATTTTATTTGTATCCGATGTGCTGAATTGATTCAAAAGCTTGGAATACCTGTAAATTAGGTAACTTTCCAGGTTTAATGCGTTGGGCATTGTGGTAGTTTGATAAAGCACAACCAACACATTGCAGCCTTTTTTTGATAACTCCCCGTATTCTTTGATGTAGTCTGTAGTAATCCCAATCTTCCCGTTCTTATAAGCTTTTGTAAGCTTTATCAATCTTTTCGAAACCTTGTTCTTTAACTCCTCTCTTACAGGTCCTCTTGCAATAAGTACATCATTGACGGGGGTAAAATTAAACAATTTCAAATTAATACCCCGTATCAATAAATTAAACTTATACAAAAGTAATAATAATTGATATTAAATCATAAGATAAAATTTACATTTGTATAAATTATCAAAAAGCTCTGTATCAATTTGTATAAATATGATTATTAGTTTTGATTGTTAAATAATTTTAAAACACCATAGATTTGCATTATTTAATATTAATTAATTTATTACTTATTACACTCCATGGACTTTTCAATATAACAAAATATACTCCACTATTAAAATTATTTAAGTTAACCAAAATGGGCTTTTCATACTCAATTCCGGAATAATTTGACCAAGTTTCAGAAAATATAACTGAACCAGTAATATCAATGATTTCTATTTTAAACTCACCCCGTTCCTTTGATTTAACAATAATACTGCACAAATCAGAGTTAAGATTATTGATTAGGTTAAGAGTTGTTTCTTTTATCAATTGGATATGTCTAACACTAAATGCGCAATTATCAATATTAAGTGAGCCATTTTTGGATTTATAACTTATACCTAATTCATTCCAAAAATCACTAACTGTGATTGGACTAAATTTCAAGTCACTTAATAATACTTTACCACAAAGAAAGTTAATTATTGAAGGTGTTTGACTTATTGAGCAATTTGAATTATTATCCAATACTTCAATTATCAAATTGTTATTTTTATTCTCAATAATTCTAAAATTGCCATATTGTGTTTTTTGAGGATAAAATATATCCTTGTCAATTGATAGATTGATTCTATAATTTATATTGCTAATAATATTGTCACATTGAGTATATGCATAGATTGGAATACAATATTCTTCACCTATTACAACCAGAGAGTCAGGCACAGTAATAGTAATCATATTGTCATTTATAACAGAGTTAATAATTAATTCACATATATAAAAGCAAGGATCATCAATAATAATTCTAACAGTGTCCGAAAAATGCCCACTTTTTGTATGATTCAATTTAATTTTAAAATTATGAGATTGTCCAAAAGATAACTTTTTCTGTTCATAATCAGCATTAGTTATCTCAATATCATTTGATAAAGTGATAAAATTTGAAATTTTAATTTCTTGACCTAAATTAAGAAGAGGAATTTCAATTAATGAATTTTCACCTACACATTTATTAACAACTTCAATAGATCTTGGATAGGATAAGTTAATATTACTTCTTTCCAGTAAAATGCTCTGTTCGGAATTACATCCATTACTGTCAATTACTTTAACTTTATAAAAACCCTCACTATATACAAGAATTGACTCTCCGCGTTGACCGTCTGACCATTCATATTCTACAAAGCCCGAGGTTGCAGTTAGCTTTACCGCCGAATTACAAATGTTATTAGAAGATTTTGAAATTTCAATAAAAGGAGGCTTATTAACTATTACATAAATAGTATCATATGTAAGGCACTTTGTTTCAGTATTCATGATTTTGACAGAATATTTCATACTATTTAATGCTTTGCAAACAGGATTACCAATATTAGGATTCGATAGAAAGTCATTAGGTGTCCATTCATATTTGTAAGTTGGTATTTTCCCATTTTGATTGCCAAGTACAACCTCTTCACCACTACAAATTGTGTATTTATCCCCAATGTCAACTTTAAATTGATCTCCACAATCAACATAAGGTGTTAAATCTAAAAACTCAATATCATCAATGGCTAAATCATTGCCGTCTGCATGCAAAGTAGTATTATAAATCTGCAAGTCTATTGGACCATTTACATCGGAAATCCAATCGATTTCCAAGTATGACCAAGTACATGATGCTTTACTCACACGAAAAAGCTTGTTTAATATTGATTTATTATTTATTTTTATATCAAGGTATGAGTCTTCATAATATACAAGTTTAGTTGCCCACATTTTAAATCTGTAATTATTACCTTTTACGGCATTTATTTTCTGCCCCCAAACTAGTTTATCAGGTATTGTATATGAATCAAATATCATCATTAATCCAGCGGCATCTCCGGTATGGTCAGTACAACGAGCAAAACCAGGATGAATTGACTGTGGATTTTTTGATATTGTGTAATATCCTTGTGCGAAAGAACTTGTTGAGTATGTGTAATCAGTTTGAAAACCTTCGTTACCTAAGCTAAAATTGCCATTATATATAAGATTTTTTTCATCTGATTGCAGTTTCGGATCTTCTGCAAACAAGGTCATTCTGCAAATTAACAGAACACATAGGGTAATTATTGTTCTCATCATAAAAATATCTTTTTTAGATTTATACCATTTACAAAAGTTAAATTATAAAATTTTCGAACAAATTCCAAACTTTATCGTATTTATTTATATAAAAGTGAATATTTTTTTTAATATTTTATTGAGTTGTTACAACTTTGATTATTTTTGTTAATAAATTTTAATTTAATTATTTTCAGGATTTATTATTTATGTTAAATTCATTTAAGGTATTTAGTTTATTGCTTATTACACCAATGATATTGATGACAGCGTGCAGCAACAAGAATGATGTAAAAGAACCGGAAGCAGCAGTTGAAAAAGCAATTGACTCTGCAAATTTTGATTTTACGGTCAACCCTACCGATGACTTCTTCAGATTTGTAAATGGTAATTGGATGAAGAATAATCCTATACCTGACGAAGAATCCAGATGGAGCGCTTTTAACGTTTTGAATTTAGAGAACCAGAAAAAATTGCTCACACTACTGGAAGAAGCACAAAGTGGAAAGCACAGCGAAAGTTACTGGAAACAAATTGGAGACTTTTATGCATCCGGTATGGACACAAGCAAGATCGAATCTGATGGTATCAAACCATTAAAGCCATATTTCGACAAGATTGAAAGCATTGCCGGTAAGCAGGAATTAGTGGCTTTGGCAGGTGAATTTGCTTCGATGGGTGCAAATCCATTTTTCTATCTTTATGCCGGAGCTGATGATAAAAACAGCTCAATGATGATTGCAAATCTGTATCAGGGTGGCTTAGGACTGCCGGATAGAGACTATTATTTCCCAAAAGATGAGCGTTCAGAAAAAATATTAGCTGAATATAAATTGCACCTGAAAAAAATGTTTGTGCTTTATGGAATGAACGAAAACGACGCCTTATCAGCAGCCGAAAAAGTACTCAGAATTGAGACTGAACTCGCTGGGGCATCATCTACAAGATTAGAACTGCGCGACCCAGTCAAAAATTACAACAAATATCTTGTGACCGACTTTGCCAAAAGAACTGCTGATTTCGATTGGGCTGTATTTTTTAAAAGTTTAGGTATAAACCAACCTGCTGATTTCAATGTCGGACAACCTAAATTTTTTGAAAAAGTTTCGGAATTAATCAAAAAAGTTGCTATCGAAGACTGGAAATTATTCCTGAAATGGAAAATACTGCACGAAGCAGCACCATACCTTAGCAGCGATTTTGTCAATCAGAATTTCGAATTCTACGGAAAAACTCTATCAGGAAGCAAAAAAATTCAAGACAGATGGAAACGTGTGTTGAATTCTACTAGTGGTTCGCTTGGCGAAGCTGTAGGCAAAATTTATTGCGAGAAATATTTCCCTTCAAGCTCGAAGGATAAAATGCTGAAACTCGTAAGTAATCTGAAAATATCACTTAACGAGCACATACGCAATCTCGACTGGATGGGTAGTGAAACAAAAGAAAAAGCTCTTGCAAAATTAGAAAAAATGAATGTTAAAATCGGTTACCCAGATAAATGGAGAGACTACTCATCACTCAAAGTCACAAGAGATTCATATATAATAAACGTTCTCAATTCGGGTAAATTTGAGATGGCCGAAAATCTGGCAAAGATTGGTAAACCCGTTGACAAATCTGAATGGCACATGACACCCCAAACTGTTAATGCATATTACAGTCCGAATATGAACGAAATAGTATTCCCGGCAGCTATTCTTCAGCCACCTTTCTTCTATCCTGATGCTGACGATGCTGTAAATTACGGTGCAATCGGTGTGGTAATCGGACATGAGATGACTCATGGATTCGACGATCAGGGCAGAATGTTTGATGCTGACGGTAATTTGTCTGAATGGTGGACACCTGAAGATGCCACTAAGTTTAACGAAAAGGTTAAGCCATTAATTAATCAGGCAAATGCTTACATAATCATTAACGATATGACTGTAAACGGCGAGTTGACACTTGGCGAAAACATTGCCGACTTTGGTGGGGTTACAGTAGCATTGACTGCTTTGAGAAAAGCATCTAACAATAGCATTGAAACACCAAAAATTGATGGATTCAGCCCACTTCAACGATTCTTTATTTCTTATGCACAGGTATGGAGACAGAATATCAGAGATGAAGAAATAATCAGACGACTCAAAGAAGACGTTCACTCACCGGGTAATTACAGAGTTAACGGTACTTTGCCCAATATTCCTGAATTCTATAATGCATTCGGGATTAAAGAAGGTACCAAAATGTATTATACTGCCGACAAAAGAGCAGTAATCTGGTAATAAGTGAATACTAGATTCCAAACAAAAAGGAGCTATGTTGTATTGAGCCCCAAAAGTTAGACAAAAAACTTTTGGGGTTTTTCTATGCTAGAAAAGAGAAAGAGCAGGAAGCAACTTATGCTGCAAATCAATCATTTAAATTTTAATTATCAAAAATATTTTGCAGTTTAATATATTTTTCTTAAATTGGTAATAGTGTATTGTGTTATTTTCAAATAATTATGTATCAGAAAATTACATATAGAAAAACAACAATATTGAGTAATATAATATTTTCTCAATATCAGCACTTAATTGCATTATTTATATTAATGTTACACACCAAGTTCCGTCATCTTCCACTAAATAATTTACTAATCTCAAAGAAATCTCAAAGAATACAATTATTTATTTATACCACAAAATTATTTTTATTTTTTGAGGAAATCAAAATACCGGGAATCAAGCTACTGTTGCAAAGGGATTAATAAGTTACGAGTAATCCTTGTTGCAGCAATCAGATAATAAAAAACAATCAAATTTAACTTGATAGAATTTCAATATTTAAATTTACAAGTTATTCAGGCAAACTCACAAGAATTTATATGTATTATACTTTTAATAATATTCATCAAGGAACATTGAATAATGAAAATTAAATTATTAGCAATCATAATGATTTTATTGATAATAACTTCATCATTATTATATTCCTTAATAGCTTATAGTGACACTGGCTGGACATCAGCTTCAGGTACTTCTGCTAAAGGTAAAGCCATCAATATTACTGATGTTGGTAATGGGTATACATTTTACTGTGTTGGCACCGGAACTTGCTTTATGATTATTGGTAATACATTGATCATTGAAGAAGGAATCGGAACAGGAGGTATTTCACATGGAGTATTTAGAAATTAAATAAGAAAGGTTCTGTAGTCTTTAATTAGGCTACAGAACTGATTTTTTTACTATATAATTAATAATATGTCAAAGTTAATAATAATATTTTTTAGTATAATGTTGATGTCAAATCAATGCACCTTGAAAACAAAAGACGCACAAAACTATAAAGCAAAGAAAATATCAATTGAGGAATATATTGCGCCCAAACAACTTAAACTGATAAATACAATTAGTTTTGAGGAAAATGACAGCATTATAATAAATCGTATAGCTGGTATTGAGTTTTGTAGTAATGGGAAAAAAATTGTTCTAACAGATGATGCAAACAGATTTATTTTGCTTATTGACAGCAAAAACGGCAAAATTCTAAAATCTGTTGACTCAAAAAAAATGAATTTCAAATGGGTTGATGATTTTTTGATGTGCAATCCAATTCCAAATCAATTGATTAGAAATGACCTTAAATATATTCCGATTACTGACTATTTAAAGTATGGATTGACTGATGAGTCGCTCGATTTAGTCAGAATGCATTATTTTATTCCTAAGTGTGTTAATGGCAAACTTGTTATATCAAACCTAATGTACATTTTTGCTGTATCAGACAAAGTAAAACATAATAGTATTGATAACCGATCAGGGTTTTGTTTATTTGATAGTGAACTGAATTTTGAAAAAATGATTGTTCCTGAAGTTCTGCTAAGCTCATATTTCTTGTATGATAATTATGAATTTTTAAGCAATGGCGAAATAATCGGAACAACAAGCAATTTTTCGTACAAAGAAAAAGATATAATGGACTCGATTGTTACAGTAGCCAAATATGATTCAACAGGTAATTTTCTTGGAAATATTGGATATTTACCCGATATATACACAAATAATAATCTGGCTTACGAAGAGCATTGGAAGCCCTTAATTACTTCAATAAACGATAGTTTATTTATTTTATATCCAAGAACAAAAGATGTCTATGGACCTGGTCAAAAAATTAGATTTACTCTACAAAATATTCCATTTTCTAACGACTCAGGATTAGTTTATTTATATAATTACTATAGGTTAGCCCGCCTTCAACAAAGAACTCCTAACAGTAAGGAAATTGGAAGACTATTACCTTTTTCAATTATAAACTCATTCAACACTAATGGAAATCTAACAATAATAATTTTAGTATTTGATGAAAGTGAGAATATCGGTTTTTATTATTTAGTCCAAGAATATGATACCAAGGGAAATTTATTATCTCATTCAAAAATATATGATGAGCCTGAAAATCAAATCAGAAATTTTGTATATGACAAACATAATAATTATATGTGTATCGTAAGAAAAAGTAAATTCGGCTGGACTTTAGAAAAAAGAGAATGGAAGTAATGAAAGTAAGAGGTATTACTATATATTTAACATTTTTATTATGTTCAAACATCCTTTATGGCAACATTGCTGATTCATTGAGGACTGCGACTAATACATCCAAAAGCGAGATTTTGTTGATTTTCCATTTTAATATAACTGGATGTGTAAAGTGCTATATTGAACCAAATGAGATAATTTCAAATCTTGAACGAAATAAACATACTAAGAAATGTAAAATCGTTGCTTCTGTTTTGTGTGATAGAGATATCGAATTAAAGATATTTTCAAAAAGCCAAAAATGGAAATTTGGCTTGTTAAGAAATGATGGAAATTTGTTACAACAACTAAATGCAACTAATGAACATTTCTTAACTATAATTACTACTGACAATAAACTTATAAACTTAAAACCTGGTAATCCTGAACAAAACTATAATAAAATTGTTAATATAATTAATTAATAGCCCATTGCTGTTTTTTTGTAAATCAGGAAACAGATAGTATTACCAGATGAAAATTAAAACTTAAATAAAGGCAATTGTTTAACTTAACATTTTTAGGAAGTTGAATCCCAAGAAAAAGGATTTTTCGCTACGCTCAATATGGTGTAATAATCATCATTTTGAATAATCGTTGGAAACACTTATTACAACTTAATATTGTTATTTGAAAAGTTGATTGTTTTTTCTTGATAAATTTAATCATTTTTTTAAGGAGTTTTTGTATGCAAAAACTAAATAGAGTACTTTTATTCTTTTTCCTATTGCAAATTTCAAATTCATTCTCATATATTCAAACATTTAATTCTACAATTGATATGGAAGAAAGAGGCGATGGAACTCCAAATTTTGGTAGTTATTATGAGACTGTTCATATTTATTGTTTACCTGATAGATGTGAATTAGTGTGCTATCAACCTGGTGTTTCGTACGAATGTGACTGGGAATTTGCCACAACTTGCCACGATTGCGAAGATTCATGGGCTATTTATGACAACACAAATAGTAGTGAACTTTTTAATTATGCAAAAAATCAAATTGCTATAGGTACATATAATGGAACCTATACTAATAATATTTATATTATACCATTAGGTATTACTATTTATCGTAATGTCAACTGGTCAATAGATATGAATAGCATGAAATCCTTTATCGATATAACTGTGACTGATGGTAATTAATAATTTAGGGAAAGAGTTTCGGCTCTTTCCCCTTAGAAAACAGATAATATATGCATAACATTTTTATTCTTTTTTTTGCTTTTTTAGTAAACTACCAAGAGTATATAATTGAAAGTGATGATAAATATTTCAATACCTTACATATTGATTATATCAGTATAAATGATGACATTTACTTGTACGAAACTATTATATCCAAAGACTGTAAAATATTTTTAAAGAATTTAAATGATCAAAACAAAGAATATGTGCTTGAGCTTGATCCTGAATTTAGTAAATTCAAAACTTGCAACAAAATTCTTATATCGAACATTCAATCAATTAAAGATACATTATTATTTGTTACTTCTGATAAAGTTTTGAAATATTATTTCGATACTGTTGGTGATAAATTCGATCTTATTGAAGTCATTAATTTAGAGGAAATTTTCAAAAAGCCAATTTTATATTATGGGACAAAGATATTTCTTGAATACCCTTACCTGTATGGTTGGAATGATTTGTATAATTCAAAAAATAGCTCCAATAATTTGTATTATTATAAAGTAGATTTGAATAATTTAAATATCAGAGAATTTATTGAATTGGATTTACCAAAAGGTTTCTACTGGACTTTGTTTCAACCAAGGAACATAATTGACTTCACGAATGGTAAATTCTTATATACAAATGTTACAGAGTATGAAATTTACATCCATAATTTCAGTAAAGGAATTATTGACACAATCAAAAGAGATTTACCTGATTGGCGATCTAATACTTTTAGTAACACCAAATTTAGTGGTATTCATCCGGTTCAGATTGCTGAAACTCTTCAAAAAGAATCAGAGACAAATTGTCTTATACATAGGGCAAGCTTTGTTAATGATAGTACAATATTAGTTTGTTATTCAGGCATTGAGAATGAGAAAAAGGGAGGTCAATTATATTCATTTTATTATGATATTTGGAAATACTATGATAATAAATGGTACATCAAAAATGAGCATAAAGACAAATTTTTACTAAACTCCAACAAGGAACTTTCTATCAATCAAAGTTATAGAATATTATTTAATAATATTTTTTCGATACAATTAAATGAAGATGATGAAAAATATCATGTTTACAAATTTAATCCCTTTGACTATTAGTTCAATATTTGTACTGTACCAGTCTATATTCTCTATTAAGCTTGAAGAAGTCAAATTAAGTAGCTTTGATAACTGTATTATTATCATTTTGAACACTCCTTATTGTAAAGAGTGTTTTGATCAATTAATTAAATATCAAGATTTATGGTCTGAGGATTATAAAACAATCTTACTGGTTAAGGCAACAAAAAGTAAAATATCTGTATTAGAAAATAAGAAATATTATAAACATAAAATTGATTTTGATGATTTGATTTTCATTGAGGAACAAAAAAATGATTTTAATATGCCTATTCATTTATTTGAATATACAATTAAAGGATCTCCCTCGATAATTTTAATAAAGAACCAAAAAACACAATTATTTGATCATCAATACTTATATAATGGCAATTATTTATTGGAACTGAAAGAAAGGTTGAATAATATATTTAATTAATTTAGTAATTTGATATATTAAACATTTTTATAAATATGTAATAAATTGATCAAAGATAATAATCCCAAGAAAAAGGATTTTTCGCTACGCTCAATATGGTGTAATAATCATCATTCTGAACGTAGCGAAGAATCAATTATATATTAATTCATAGCTTTTCGCTCTACATTTTCACAAATTTCTCAATAATTGAAGTTTTACCGGCAATACCTGTTACTCTTACATAGTAAACACCTGCGGGCAAACCGGAGATGTCTAATATCAGATTTCCTTCGTTTAGAGAAGTCTGCGTAGAAGGAAAGACTTCCAAACCAAGCATATTGAATATCTGTACCTCTGACGTCATATCACTCTTAGCTGATGGGTATGCAATTGTGATATATTCGTCTGCAGGATTTGGGAATACAGTCAGAGAGTTATCCTTAAAATCTTGAACTGAGGTAGGGTCGCCAATATTGAATGTATAGTAACCTTCAGGTGCAACAATCGGTTTACTTGCATTTTTGCCGTTATTGGTCTCGAATGTTAAGTAATAATCAATATTTTTGCCATAACCGCAATTAATTTTCTGATAATCAATATTAGCAATGAAATTATACTCGGGCGCAGTTATGCTTGCCGGAGTAAACTCCAAAGCAGCAGTTTCCCATTTTCCGGTCAAGTCATCAGCACATCTGTAGTTCAAAGTACCGCTCTTAAATCCTGAATGATTACGTGCAATACCTTTGATAGCTATTTGATTATTCTCGTCCAATATCTGATCCTGGTTTTGAACACCTTTTAGTTGGGAGTGTTTTACATAAACGGGATTTTCAGCCGGTATTTGCATCGTAATACAATGAATTGCACCACCACCTACTGTCAAAACTCTTGAGTCAATACCTACAACATTATATCCGGGCATATGTTTTTTAATCACATCAAGCGCTTCGTTGTCGCCGGCAGTATTTCCCGATCCTTGATTAGAATAAATTGGCACAATGAATGTCTTGTTTATGGTAAGCCCATTGATATATGTTCTTGCATCCTGATTAAATGAATTACAAGTAGTTCGGTTGTATTTACCATCATCATCTGTTGGTAACGGCACTTCTAGAAATCTGTACTTATTGCCGAATTGTGTCTGCAAAGCAAGGATTAATTCTCTGTTATTTTTTACAGTATTATAGTCCGGAAATGTAAACTTGTTGAAATCCTCGGGGTATTTTGTAACTAATATTTCTTCATCATTAGCCATTTTTGTATAAATGTCAATATGACCTGTACCACCGTCACATCTCAGCTGTGGCAGAATTACATTTTTCGAAAGATTAAAGATTTTAGCCATTTCATTGTTTACATCATTTGATCCCATCGGAACTTTTTCTGTATATGCAGGACCTAAATTGTCACTATTATTGGAGTAAATTACATTACTGTAAAATCCCATGCCGTGACCATCAGTCATAAAATTTCCACCTTCGAGTTCAACCTTTGATTTATAATAGTTATAACCAAGTTCCTGAGCTAACTTTACAGGATAGTTGTCATCAATAGGGCGTCCCGGATAGTATTCGGCAATTACAAACATAAGACTATCCTTATCACCGTAATAAACGCCAAAAGGGCCAAAGTCACGCATCCAGAAAGCATTTTCACCATCTTCATCCAGTTTGAATTCATAATTTTTTAACGGATAGCCTTTTTCAGCTGCCCATGTCTTGAGTGCAGTAGTATCGTCAGGCGCTGCAACCCTTATCCATACTTTAGCTTCTTTAGATATAGCGTCGGCAAGTTGCGACCAAATATACGGATATGGACTTTCGTCGTAAAGGTCCAAA
This sequence comes from bacterium, assembly GCA_024711295.1. Classification (GTDB taxonomy): domain Bacteria; phylum Bacteroidota; class Ignavibacteria; order Kapaibacteriales; family UBA2268; genus JANJTB01. The sequence goes on from JANJTB010000036.1 coordinate 48,449, forward strand.
ACATATCCCGCAATATCAACATATTTATAATCCCACTCTCCATTCTCCAACTGAAACCATCTGAGACCTACACCCGGGGTAAACGGTTCGAGATAATCTCCATTTTCATCAAAAGCATACGAAGGCCATGAAATTAATACTGCCTGAACTTCTTCGAACTCTCCGGGTGTACGGAAATTTTGAGGAAGCTCATTTAACTGGTTGGGGCTTGACTGAAGTTTGGGCTGTACTTTATTTTGCTCAATTAATTTATTATAAGCATCAATATAGAGATGTTTTTTCTCATCTGGGATTTGTTTGCCGGGCTGGATGGATATAAAATCTTTACCTTTAAACTCTGAAAATCTTTGTTTTGCTTTGCTTTTAGCATCGCTTAAATTATCTGAATAAACATTTATTGTTAATATCAATAACACCGTAAAAAATGCTGCATAACGCATAAAATCTCCAAATTGTTACAAATTCATAATCATAATACACAGAAAATCAGGAAAAGTTACAAACAGTTAATAATACTTAAATGTCAGTTTCCGACCACTATAATACTCTTGCTTGTAAATACACTTCCTGACTGTGTATCGGTGGCTTCGAGCAGAAATACATACTGTCCGACCTGAACGGTATTGGAATCCTTATTTTTACCATCCCATATCAGAGAAGATTTTGCTGTTGTAAATTTATTATTAGCAAGTCTTGTCACTTCAAAACCGGAAATATCGTAAATATATGCATTAACAAATGCCGTTTCGTATGGCAACTCAAAATATATCAATGCGTTTGCATCATTGCCCATTGAATTTGGTGCAAAAGGATTTGGATTAATACTCAGCGCTGTATTCTTAATGATTTCGCGGCTGGTACTGTTGGCAGCCAAAGGAGTTGCACCGCTTATGTCCCTGGAGCTTGTCCAGTAAGATTGCTCAGATGACTCCAACTCTTCATTTACTTTCTCTAAAGAGCGATTTTTGGTAACAACAAGTGCCTGATTGTGCCACTTATTGCTGTAAGTAAGCGAATCATAAATTTTACCGTTAAAATCTGCAACAACAATCAAATCACCTGTTTGATTGAGGTTGAAACTGCTTTTGTAGTAATAAACGGCAGGATTATTCTTATGTTCGGGATAATTTTCAAAATATAATGAATCCCAGCAAACAATACCATAACCATGAGGAGGAATTTTGAAGTTAGAAGATTTAACCTGAATATTACCCTTGCTGATGTTACCTGCAGCATCCCAAATATAGAAATTGTCAAGCAGCAAAGTATCATTGCCTCCGTTCCAAAGCTCGATAAATTCACTCCTTTCACTGTTAACATCATACATTATTTCGTTGATTTTGATTATAGGAGTTTCAACACGAAAATAGAACTCACCCCTGCAAGTGTCGTTGACAGGTTTTCTGTCATTTACCGAACTAGTAATTGCTGTAAGTTCATAAACTCCGTTTTTGGGTACTTTTTCACTAAATATGCTTAAGGGGAACTCTATTGTGGCCTCTTTGTCTTCAATCATAATGTCGTTAAGTGAAGTAAAAAGCAGATCATCATCAAAACTATCGTTATTATCAACATCACAATAGATATTCACAGCAAATTTATCAGTAGGCAAAATACCGTAATCCTTAACGTAAACCATAACTTTCGAGTAGCTTTCATTAAGCTTAATAGTTTCGCAGGCAATATCATAATCAACATTCACATTGCTGTTGATTGCACCTGGAGTAGCACCGCTTTTATCAGCTGACTTGCTCCAGTTATTATAATCAACAGCTGGGAGATGAATAGTAATTCGCTCAAGCGAGAGCCCTTGTTCGCCCCACTTCATATCATAATATACGGAGTCTGTTACATTACCCAGACTATCTTTAAGCATAAGTATGTCGCTTGTATTATTCATAGTAGGTGGTGTAACTATTACAAAAATTGCATCATGTGGAACATCTCGAATAGATTTCAGAGAAGTACTGTCTTTTACTAAAATAATATAAGAATCAGGCATAGCCGTAAAACTTGGGATTTTCTTTGTTGTTGCAGCATCTGATATTGTAAGCGATACGTACTCTCGTTGGATTGTACCGGAATAATACAGCTCAATCCACTCAGGCTCACCATCAATCGGAACAGGCATAATTTCATTAATAAATAGTTCAGCTTTTAGATTAAATAAGCTTGCAAAAATTATTAATAAAAGTAACTTTAAACTTCTAGTTGTAATACTCATAAATTTTCTCCATGTCGGAGTTTTCGATCAAAATTTCCAGCATTTTTTCGAAAAGCTCCTGCTCAAGCTTGCTAAATCTAGATTTTACAGGACTGTCTATATCCAAAACTCCGTAAAGTTTATCATTCTTGATAATTGGGATTACAATTTCAGAATTTGATGCTGAATCGCATGCGATATGCCCCGGGAATTCATGGACATCATCAACAATAATAGTTTGGCGCATTTTTGCTGAAGTGCCACATACACCTTTACCCATACTTATATGTATGCAGGCAGGTTTCCCCTGAAAAGGTCCGAGTAGCAAATTCCCTTTGGATATCATGTAGAAACCAACCCAATTTAATTCACTTAGAGAATTAAAAATCAATGCCGAGAAATTAGAGGCGTTGGTAATGAAGTCCTTTTCATCTTTGGTTAATTCAATAAGTTCTTGTATCATAAATTTTTATTTTTTCAGTTTTACAGAATCCAAAATTATGATTTTATTTGCAATTATTTTCAATATTTTTAAATAATTTAATTATTAACTCGTTAATAATTAAATTAGTTCTTTCTAATTAATTTATTAGTGCTTTTTAAGGAAATAATTATGAATACATATACACACACCTGTAATACCTGCGGGGATTCTAAAGAAATCTATCTGATGCCGAACGAATCACCTGAGGATCTCGATGGCTGCGTATGCGACAGGACAGTTGACAAAATGAGCAAGAAAATGTCGGCTGACTCATTACTCAAAAATTTGCATAAGCAAGAGAACTAAAAATACCTTATACAACAAATTTATTTATTAACGGCTTAATCTTCAACAGATTAGGTCGTTTATTATTTTTTGCTGAACTACACTTATAAACATTTTCGAAATTAATATGTTAATACATTGTTTATAAAAAACAAAATATATTTAATATATTCGAGGTTCGAAAAAATACTCAAACACAAAATAGAAATTAATGTATTTATCAGAGTTAGAAATAGTTGGTTTTAAATCCTTTGCGCAAAAGACTAAATTGAAATTCGCACAGGGTTTGTCAGCAGTTGTTGGTCCTAACGGATGTGGCAAAACAAACGTTGTTGATGCTATCAGATGGGTTCTTGGCGAAAAAAAAGCTTCGACATTACGTTCGGATGTAATGGAAAATGTGATTTTTAACGGCACAAAAGACCGCAAGCCACTTAGTATGGCTGAGGTTTCGATTACTTTCGACAACACAAAGAAAGTCTTACCATCCGACTACAACGAAATTGTTGTGACAAGGCGTCTTTACAGGAATGGCGAGAGCGAATATCTTTTGAATAAAGCACATTGCAGACTTAAAGACATTTTGGATTTGTTCATGGATACCGGGATCGGTTCGGATTCATATTCTGTTATTGAGCTGAAAATGGTTGATGCAATCCTCAGCGGCAAGGTTGACGACCGCAGAGCAATGTTCGAAGAAGCTGCAGGCATAAAAAAATACAAAGCACGCAGAAAAGAATCATTGAAAAAACTCGATAACGTCAGGCAAGATATGGAGAGAATCCAGGATATTTTGCAGGAAGTCAGGAAAAATGTAAATTCCTTATCGCGGCAGGCAGCAAAAACCAAAAGATATAACCAGTATTTATCTGAACTAAAAACACTCGAAACCGAGCTTTATGCAAGAGAATACATTCACTTTCATAATATAAAAGTTAATCTCGAAAAAAGCAGAGAAAATATCGAAAAGAGCATAATTAATTACGAGATTAATCTTAGCGACAGGCAAAATGATATTACACGCAAAAAAGAAAATCTTAGAAACATAGAAGCTGAGTATAACACTTTAATTGAAAAAGAAAAAAAACTTATTTCGGATATCGCTGATATCAAAAGGCAAATAGCTGTTAATTCAGAAAAAATTATTTCATTCGATAAAACAAAAGAGAGAATCAGCTCCGAAATTGGAGAATCTAAAAGAGTACAACAACTACTCGAGGCTGAGTCAGGTAAACTAAAATCTGATTACGAATCCGGCATCAGTGAACTAAGCAGTATCAGAGCCAAGTTGCTTGAATTAAAACAGGATAGAGATAATTCATTGACATTGGCAAACGAACAGGAAAGAAATGTAAATAACCTGCGAAATGAGATAATCCAGCTCAAAAACAGAATTGACTCCATTAATAATTTGTTGCTAAGAAGCAAGGACAAGAAGTCCAACATCGAAAGAAAGATACAGATTCTTGCTGAAGATAAGCTGAAATTAATGAAACAGCAGGAAGATCTGGAGGACGATAAAAGGTCTGTTGACAAGCAATACCCCTTGCTAAGAGAAGAATTATCCGAAGCAGAGAAAAAACTAAATACCGAGTTAGAGAAAAAAGCCTCACTCGAAAACGAAATAGAAAAGCTCAAACTTAAAATATCAGAGTTAAAAAATCTCTCAGGAAGCAAGAAAGCATCACTTGATTTTTTGAACTCATTAGTTGATAATAGTGAATCCGTAAAGTTTTTGAGTGGAAATAATAATTGGTACGGTAGTTCCGAAAAACTAATACTCGGAGAGGCAATAGGTACAGATGACGAATACAGAATTGCCATTCTCGCAGCTTTATCCGACAAGGCACATAGCTTTGTGGTAGATTCACATGATAATGCTTTGGATGGTATTAATCTGCTCAGATCGGCATCTAAAGGTAAATCAGGTTTTGTTACCAGCAAGCAGTTCAGAAAGTTTGACCCACCAGGAGATTTGCCTGAAATTGATGGTGTACACGGTTGGCTGACTGAATTAATCAGAGTAGATGATAATATTCGAAACATGCTCAGAGGAGTACTTGGCAAAACATTGATAGTCAGTAATACTGATGTTGCTATGAATCTTATAAAGACATCCCAGGCAGATGGCTGCGTAACTCTTGATGGAATTTTCGTTGACAAGAATGGCTTTGTATTCGGTGGCAGTGTTTCGAAACAGGAGGGCCAATGGGTTGGTAAGAAAGAGAAAATAATCAAGCTAAAAGAAGAAATCGAAAATCTCGGAAAAGAGATTGACACCACCGAAAAGATGCTTTCAGAACTTAGTCTGGAACTTCAATCCATAGATATCAATTCTATACGCAGAGAAATTGGAAATCTCGAACTTAGAATACAGGAAAATAGAAAACTTGCCGACCAGATGGATATTAAATCTGAATCTATCTCTACTAATATCAGCATGATTGAAGAGAATACCGACAGACTTCACGATGAAATTAATGAAATTCAATCTGACGACTCAGGTATGAATGACGAAATCAGCTCAATAAATGAAACACTTGCCACTAAGAATAATTCTCTCAATCAGCTTGTGAGACAGTTAGAAGAGATGAGAGGTCAATACAATGCAAAACAGGAAATTTTCCGTAATGCAGAAATTGACGTTATTAATAGCGAAAACAACATTAAATCCATGAAGAGCGACCTTGACCGAACCTCAAGTGAGTTGAACAGGATAATAGAAAAAATTCACAGAATGTCTAAAGAGTCTGAGGATTTTGACGGGCAAAAAGATGCTATTCTTGACTCTCTTGAATCAGACAACCTAAAATTGGAAAATTTGAATGGAGAACTCGAAAATGTCAAGGCTGAAAGAGAAACCAAATCTGTAAACAAACAAAATCTTAGTGAAAAACTAGAACTTTTCGAATCCGAATACGAACAATTACAAAAAGAATTCGAAAAGGTCAAAGATGGTTTGCATCAGGTTCAGATTCAGGAAACAGAAGTAAATTCAAATATCAACAACATCACCGAAAGGGTTATTGAGCAGTATAATGTCGAGATTCAAACTATTCAGGTTGACGAGAACCCTGACTACGACATCAAAATATCTCGAAACCAGATACATGAGATTAAGGAAAAACTCAGTCAGCTTGGTAATGTAAATTTTATGGCACTCGAAGAATATGAAATTCAGAATGAGCGACTTGAATTTTACGAAAAACAGATGAACGATTTGACTGAAGCAGAAAAAACACTTCTCGAAACAATAGAAGAAATAAACTCCACCGCTGAGAAGAATTTCAGAAATACATTCGACAGTATAAGAAATAATTTCATTATGCTGTTCAAAAAATTGTTCGGTCCCGATGGTGAATGTGACCTCCACTTAGAGAGCGACGACTTACTTGAGAGCGATATAGTGATTACTGCCAAACCACCAAACAAGCGACCTCACTCAATTGAAATGTTATCGGGTGGAGAGAAAACACTGACAGCAATAGCCTTATTATTTGCCATATATTTGGTTAAGCCCAGCCCGTTTTGTATTCTTGATGAGGTAGATGCACCATTGGATGATGCAAACATCGACAAGTTTGTATCATTAATCAAGGACTTCAGCATTGATACACAATTCCTAATTGTATCTCACAATAAAAAGACTATGGAGAGTGCAGAAACACTTTATGGCGTAACCATGCAGGAAGACGGAGTATCAAAAGTGGTTGCTGTACGCCTTGATAACAGTGCTGCTTAGTGATAATGTGATTAATTGTTGTGGATTAAATTCTAAAAGTTTTGCGTTGACTTTTGGCTGGGATGGATTTTTATCTTTGAATTAATTTCAATTTTTGATGGTATATGGTTGATTCCGCAACATTTGGCGATTGCCTGCTTGAGCCGTTCTTTTTCATCAGCAGACATTTCTTTCAATTTTTGGATATTACCCGTTGAATTCTTTTCGCAATATTTACACTCAGGCAGACTGCCAGGAGTGTGACTTTCGCTGTTACTAAGCTGTGATGTAATGGTATTAAAGCCAAACCTGATGCCAGAATATACTAAATAGAAAAATGCAATCATACCTACTGATTCGAGAAAAGTAATATACTCAAACCCGAATTGTACTGTTAAATAGTCATTCCAAAACCACGTCAGCAACATACCCGATAATTTCAGTATGCCTGCAAATATCAGAATGTAAAGCAGTGATTTTGATACATTATTTTTTAAAAGGTTGATTAGCATAAAAATATTAAAAATGATATAACCATATTTATTAACGTAACTTAGAATTTATTATTTTTTTAAAATTAATTTTTGCTTTAAGTAAAACTATTTATACTTTGATTACAATATTTTTAGAATTATTCAGACGATAATAAAATTTTCTTTCCAAACATTATGCCATCACAAAATCAAAAAATCAAACCGGGGAATTTGTTCAATCAGGAACATTCAGTTTTAATTTTCAGTTCGAAAAGGACTAAAATGCTTTGGTTTGTAACAGTATTGAGTTTTTTTCTTTCAGTATCCATTAATATTACACTTCTAACTATGGATATTGACAAAGAGTTGATGGAGTATAGCTCCTTACTTTCTTTTGTAGCATTCCAAATATTCTTTGTAATTGCCGGCAACATTCTTTTGGTAGTTATGATTTGGATGAGCGGTAAGTATGCAATCAGCATCATCGTTAATCCCGGGAACAACATTTCGGTTAAGTGCTGGGGAATATTTGGTTACAGGATACACACATTCTCTGTTAATAGAATAATAAGTTCAACATATTTTGCAGGACAGTCAAATTTTACAGGAGCGCCCCGTGTTAATGCACCCTGGATCCGACTTAAGACAGACCTTGGGAAGTTGTTCATAATTGATATGCAGGGAGAAATTCATCACGGCTACGAAGTATTTAATGCTGCACTAAAGGGCATAAACAAGTAATCATTTCATTTTTCATTTCATTAATCATTTACTGATTATATATCAATCTGCTAATTAATACGTCTTTATTTTTTCGATTAAAATGTATTTAGTATGTTAATTTAAACAGAATTGATTGAATTTATGAAAAGACTTATTATTCTGATGATTCTTACAGTTTTATCTAATGATTATGGTTTATTTGCACAATCATACTATCAACCAGCCAATTTAAACTTTGAAAAAGGTATAGCAGGTATCAAGCCACCTTCGTGGACATTACCCCGCAAGATAGAAGAAAGCGGTGTTACTGCCGAACTCAGTAAAGATGCACCATTCGAAGGCGAATTCTGTTTATTGCTTACTAATCCCAACAAAACTACCGTTATTGACGAGAATAGTGCTGTACCTGTATATCAGGCAGTAGATAGTTATATCTACAGAGGAAAAAAAATTAGACTTTCGGCAAATGCAAGACTTGTTTCCTCAAACTTAATGTCGAGAGGTGAGTTATGGCTTATCGGAAGGTCAACAAAAGAAAAAATAACTGTCAGTAAGTATTTGGATAATAATCCGGTGCTGAAAGATAATTGGCAAAACTTTGAAATTACGATTGATATTCCCGCAGAAACAAATGAACTGCGATTTGGAATATTACTAAAGGGTGATGGAAAGCTCTATGCCGACAACTTTAGAATTGAAATTTTGCAACCCCACGGAGCTATAGATGAACCAATCAGACAACTTAACGAAAAAGAACTCAACAATCTGAAAACTTTTACATCAGCGTATGCATACTTAAATTTCTTTAATGCGGCAAATACACTCAACTCGGCGCAAAATGAGATTCTTACTCTCAAGACAATCAAGGAAATTGAAAATGCTAAGACTGAAAATGATTTTCTCAACGTGATTAATACTTACGCCAAAATACTTTCACCTGTTGCACAGGTAAGTCGAAACAGTAATACTGAAATTAATTACAACAAACCGTCGAAAGCTGTCGAATATCTGGCATTTACCCGTCAAATTAATGGCGGACCTGTAGATAGACCTGATGACCTTTTCTCATCGAGCAATGTAAATGTTTTTGCATCTACTCGAAAGAGGGAATGTTCGTTTACTCAGAATATCGAAGTTCTGAAATATAAGGGCAAAACACTTAAAATCAGCAGCTCGATAAGAGTAGAGCAGGCTTCACCAGGTGCTAACGCTCAAATATGGGTGCGTGCCGATAAAATAGGCTCTAAGGAAAATATCGTTGCAACGACTGTCGAAACACCCGCAATGTCTAAGTCATGGAAAAGGTACGAAACTAGCATCGAATTGCCTAATGATGTCTATACAATCAAGTTAGCATTGATATTTATAGGTGAAGGAAAGGCAAATTTCGACGATGTCAAAATTGAAGTTTTCGACAAGAAAAATAAAATTGAAGAAATTCCTGTTACAAACGCAGGATTCGAGCAACTTTCCGGCAGCGGATTACTTCTTGCCTGGGAGTACGAACAGGCTGTAATACATGCCGGTTATATGCTTTATGTCGATTCTGCGAACTCCACCAAGGGACGCTACTCACTTGCAATGGAGTCTGAGCAAAGAAACAGAATCAATTTTCCGGTAATCGGCAAAATATATACATACAATATCGGTAATGGATACTATCTACATATACCTCACGCATATTATGGTGATGAAAATGGTGTATTGCCTACAGCTAAGCTACCACAAGGATTCAACTTTGCAGGTAAGCCCGATGGTTACAACCCACATTCGAAAGACAGACTTACAAGAATGGCATCAGTAATCAAACTTTGGGGGATAATCAAGCATTTCTCACCTGATCAGCAGGATAGTAAAATTCTTGATGAATACCTTTCAACAGCACTCAAAAATGTATCTGCAAGTGAAGAAAATACAGAGCAAACCCTCGAACAGCTCCTCAAACTCACCGGTGATTTCAGAGCAAGGGTATGGCATACCGATATTGATAACGACTACACTTTACCATTTATAATCAGAAATGTAAAAGAAAAATATCTCGTAAGTACAATTGTGGATTCAACATTAAATATTTCACAGGGCGACGAGGTATTATCCATCAACAACATTTCGGTTAATGAATATGTAAATAAAAGATTGAACGAAATACCCGGCAGCAACGACAAATTCAAGATTACCAAAGCACTTGCAGAATTGCGGGCAGGAAGCAAGGGCACTCAGGCAGAAGTATTGTTCAGAAAAAAAGACGGCTCGGAGCATCGTGTAAAAACTGAAAGAAAATATATGCTTCAGAGTGTTTACGAACCTAAGCCACTCGCAGTTTACGAGATTGAAGAGGGTATTGTTTATATTGACCTTACCGATATGACCGACGGCCGCCTGAAAGAATTTATCGAGGCACTTGCCCAAAGAGAAGCATTTATTTTCGACTTACGCGGGATGACAGGTATCAGCGAACATTTCTTAGGACTGTTATCAGAGAAAGAGTTGAAAAATGCCCTGTGGGAAATTCCGGTTTATACCACTCCGGATAAATCCCAAAGCTCAAAACTTGAATTTGGTGGTGAAATAATTTTACCCAAAGGGAAACTTGCAGGCAAGAAATACGTCTTTATGATTGATGAGCGTACGACAGGTTATTCCGAAGCGATTATTTCGATTGTTAAGCATAATCAAATTGGTGAAATTATCGGAAGTCCCAGCTCCGGGAATGCCTCTGAGGTTTATCCGGTACGATTATTCGGTGGATATAGCGCTTCAATTTCGGGCTTGAATGTTTATTCACCGGATAGAAAGCGACTCTTCAATAATCCTGTGGTACCTAACATTAGCTATGAGTACGAGCTCCCGTCAAAAGGTGCAAAGTATGATTCTCTGATTGAAAAAGCTTTTGAAATTATTAAAAATCAATAAATTATTAACATTTTTTTTAAATAGGTGAAAAATTATGACAGGCAAAATTATCAAACTCGTAATCGCTGCTTTATTTGTGGTTACATTCGTGGCAACAGCTGCAAACAACAAAGAAGTAAGCATTCAGACTAATCTTCACTGTGGCTCCTGTGCAGCCAAGATTGAAAAAGGACTTAAAAAGACTTCAGGCATTATCACCAGCAAAGCTGATGTAAGCTCGAAAGTAGTAACTATCAAATACGACGCGGACAAAACTGATGAAAGCAAAATCAGCGCCGCAATTTCAAAAATGGGTTATACTACAGAAGTTATGAAGACTACAGCCGATTCAAAAAAATCCTGCTGTACAGACAAAAAAGTAACTGATAAGGACTGTTGCGATACCAAAGCTACAAAGTCTGCTCCCAAAAAGTAATCTTCAGGATTGCTCTAATAAGTTATAAAAAGGATTGCTCCTATGGAGTAATCCTTTTTTTGTAACTCATTCTCTAAAACACATTTCGGAAATTGGAGTAAAGATTTTTGATGTTTACATTACCGACGCGTTTGTCACTGTAGCTATCCTTGATTTTTTGTGCAGCAATCACAAGCTCTTCGGTCTTGATGCCGACACTGCATGAGTGCCACGCTTCGAGAAATGCCGCCAGATGGTCTGCTGCTCTGATTGCCTCACCATCAATAGGATTATACCGATTTTGGTTATACTTATTGTTAAGGTCGTCAATGGAAATACCATTGCTGACAATTTTGCTATCATCAATAATTTTGTTGTCGAATTCATCAATGATAAAATACTTGATTTCTTCTGTCCACTCTTGCTCAATAAGTGGGAATATCTCGTTTTCGGCAAGTTCTTCCTCAATATTCTTAATCAGCTTGTCGAACTCACTTGATGACCTCTTTATTGGCGAGATAATATCACGGGTAACAGCTTCGGGCAGGTCGTGAAACAAACCTCCGAAAAAGTTGTTGTAAAGTCGCTTTTCGCAGGCATTATTCTCTCTTGCAAAGAAATACGAAATTATCGCTACCAAAAGTGTGTGCCCCAGAACTGCTGTAGCGGGAACCCTCGGAACCTGAGCCCAACGAACCTGAAATCTTAATTGACCGCAGAGGTCAACAAAATTTGCAATGGTATGCCTGTTAGTAAGTTTCTGGATGCCAAGTAAATCTTTGAAATTATCAATCCTGTTGAGTAGATCGGTTTCGAGGCGTATATTCTGATAGCTGAATGGATTGCTTTGCCTGATAATCTGGAATTCCCAATAACTTGAGTAAATATGTGCTGCTTCAAGAATTCTGTTACTTAGGTCTTCTTTGTCGGTATCATTAAAAAGGAAATCTTCGAGCTCGTTTCGAAGCAGCTCACTTTCTATTTTTGGTTCTAACTGCTTAAACACATAATTATTTAACTCCTTAAACACAGTTTTGTTCTTTTTGATTTCGGCATAAATCGGAGATTTGATATCAGATATTACTATCCTTCGCAGCAATTCATAAATACCATTTCTGATAATATTTTGCCAGTTTATCGCGTTTCCTCTCGACTCTTCGTATTTACCCAGAGTAAATGCAATCATCATCTTGTGAGCGTGCTTATCCATCTCGATGAGGTCCATGGGACGAATTCTGTCGTTCCACCTTTGGATATGAAAGCCGCGAAAGAACTCATTCAGCAAAGAGAAGTTAATAATCATTTATTTACCTTTAGATATTTAACGATAAATAAGACGAAAATATGCTTTTAAATTTCATTTCACACTTTCAATGTCGAAAGACCACCATCAACACCGATAATCTGACCTGTAATCCAAGAACTGCCATCACTTAAGAGAAATTCAACAGCTTTTGCAATATCGTCGGGTGTACCTATTCTCTTCAGAGGGTGGCGCTGAGCTGCGGCTTCCCGTTTTTCGGGTGTACTGAGTAATGCCGATGCAAGAGGTGTGTCTGTAAGCGAAGGAGCAATAGCATTGAATCTGATACCTGATGCAGCATACTCTGCTGCCAGACTACGCACCAAACCTTCGACTGCAGATTTTGCAGAAGCTATCGAAGCATGAAACGGCATACCTGTTTTAGCTGCAACAGTACTCATAAGCACCACTGAAGCGTTGCCCGATTTCTTCAGATTTGGCAATACCTTTTGGATAATCCTTACGGCTCCTGTTACATTTTGCTTATAATCCCTAATAAAATCCTCTTCACTCAACCTGTTGAAAGGTCGCAAAAGGATGGAACCCGGGCAGTAGAGCAATCCGTCAATGACCTCTGGGAGCTCACCGAGTAAGGCTAAATCACCGCTTACAGCATCAAGTAATAAAATATTTGTATCAAGTTTTCCCAACTCAGGCGTGATGTTGCGTGTGATTGTATATACATTATAATCTTTGTGCAACAGCTCTGCCACTCTTAGCCCTATTCCCTTACCTGCACCAACTATCAGTACATTCTTCATCTCATTATTCCGTCAAAATATTAATAATTCGTAACACACTATTAACGATTATTTCCGATATTTTGTGCTGTGGCTGATAATTACAATAAATATAAATTTGGAAATCATTTTTAATGAGTGAGCCCTCTACCTGCTAACAAAGAAAATTTACATATATTAACACCAGAGAAATAAAATAAATTTAAAATAAAAGCAGTCTGTGATTGTATAATGTAATTTTTAGGAAAGAAATCCAAAAATAATGCTCAATCTCATAGCTGCAATAGGACGAAAAGTAACAAATTTTTTCAGAGAATTTGGTCAGATAGTAATTCTTTTGGTACGAGTAACCCGATATTTCCCTCGTGCAGTCAAAGACCATAGATTGGTAATAGACCAGATGGCAATAGTGGGCTCGGACTCGCTGCCTCTGGTAATTCTGATTGGTTCATTTACCGGTGCAATAGCGGCACTCCAAGCAACCAATCTATTCGATAAATTCAATCTCGTAGCTATAGCAAAGCCCTTCATCGGCTCTTCGATTGCTACAGTAGTATTCACCGAGCTGACACCTGTACTCACAGCTCTTGTAATTGCAGGCAGGGTAGGTGCCTCGATGGCTGCACAGCTTGGTACTATGCAGGTAACAGAGCAAATTGATGCCCTCGAGATGATGGCTATTGACAAAAACAGATACCTCGGTATGCCTCGCGCCATTGCAACATTGGTGATGATGCCGGTACTTGCGGTCTTCTCCAACGTTGTAGCTCTCATCGGAGGATATATACTTACATCTGTAAAGTTCGACTTCAGCTTTTTTATTTTCTTTGATTCGGTTCAGAGGTTCTTTGCCATACCCGAAATAATGCTCGGCTTGACTAAGTCACTTGTATTTGGTGGCGTTACGGCATTAATAGGTGTACATGTCGGATTTTCAACCACAGGCGGTGCCGAGGGTGTTGGCAGGAGTACGGTTCGTTCGTTCACTCTCTCTGCAGCGGCTATTCTTATAATAGATGCACTTTTTGGATATATTTGGTAAATTATCGTACAGGAAAAAAATGTTTACCGGCTTAATAGAAGAAATTGGAGTAATCAAGCAAATTAAAAATCTCGGCGGTGGAAAGAGAATCAGCGTTGAGGCATACAAGATTTTGGACGACCTGAAAATAGATGATTCAGTATCAATAAATGGAGTTTGTCAGACAGTAGTTCATATTTCTTCTAATACCTTCGAAGTAGAGGCTGTAGAAGAAACACTTCGCAAAACAACCTTCAAGACGCTGCGAACCGGCAAAAAAGTTAATCTCGAACGGGCGGCTATGGTTGGTGCAAGACTCGGCGGTCATATTGTTCAGGGGCATACAGATATTACCGGATATGTGAAATCAATTGAAAAGCAGCTGACAGGTATCTTGTTGTGGGTTGAATTTCCTGTAAATTATCGTAAATATGTAGTAGAGCACGGCTCAATCTGTATTGATGGAGTTAGTCTGACCATAGCAAGACTAAGCGGAAGTATGCTTATGGTATCGGTTATACCACATACCTGGAAAAATACAACATTAGCAGAGTTAAGCAATGGCAGCGAAGTAAATTTAGAATTTGATATAATCGGGAAATATATTGAGAATTTTACGAATTACGGCAAAAGTAATTCCAATTCATCTCTCGATAAATATATTGACCAACCGGATTATTAAAAAATAAAAAAAGCCCGGAGCAAATCTAGTTTACTCCGAGCTATTTCCTCTGAATCCCGTTGAGAATAATTTTATTTGTTAATTACAAATCTGCTGAACTTCACTGATTTGCCATTATAAATCTTTACTATATACTGGCCTGCAGGGAGTGATTCAAGACTTATATTCTTGAAATTGTCGCCGCTTACAGTATTCATATCTGTGCTGTATAATTTGCTTCCAAGAATGTCGTACACTTCGATAAGCGAATTACCTGCATCAGCTGCAAATGACACATTTATGTTGTCAGTAGCAGGATTTGGGTACAGACTTACACCTTCTGATGTGATTATATCATCAACAGATGTAACATTTTCAGGAATAAGTTCAATATTATGACCGCTGATAACACCATCTTCGCCAACTTCAACAAATTCCCTGTGTGTGCGGTATCCAACCTTGTCAACAATAAACTCATATCTGCCCGGAGCAACACTATTGAGTTTGTATTCTCCATTATTTGCACTCTTGTTGTATTTATTAGTAACGCCCTGTTGATTGACAAGAAATATTGAGGCACCCGAAATTTCTGTTCCACGCTCTTCGTTTTTGATACCTCCTCCGTGCGATGTTACTATACCTTCGATTTTACCGGAGCCATAAGCAATATCCATCAATGGAAGAACGATATTTCTTTCTTTTGTAGGATTAAAACCGTCGTGTAATATCACAGATGCATCTTCCCAGGTAAGAGCTGCTATGTCATCTTCGCGGTAGAATCCAGGAGCATAATTCATATCATTTGGGAATGCAAACAACACATATTCACCATAATTCATATAATCGAACTTATATGCTCCATTTTCGTCAGTAATCGCGGCATATCCCTGATATAAGTCTTCATAATCCTTTCCGTCAAGTGATTTAACTTTGAAAGCAATAACAAATGCTGACTCTATCGGAACATTCGAAGTATTAAGAACTTTGCCCGAGATACTGCCGTCAGGAATCTCAAAATCTTCTTTCTTAAATACAAAGTTTATACCGCTGATATCAGATTTCAATTCGATTATTGTAGCTTCGAGCGGATTAAAAGTGTTATCCCAGTATTTTGGTCTGTAATTACCCGGCTTATTCTCAGTTCCTGCATAGCAAAATGCTCTGTATTTGAACAAATCAGGCAGTAGTATTGAATAATTACCGTTCTCGTCGGTGCTTGTCGCTTTTGTATAATATCTCACATTGATAGAATCTGCTTCGATTGCCGATTCAAAAATTACCGTTGAATATGCTAATGGAGTACCATCTTCCATTTTCACACTACCTTTGACCTCGTATTTAGTATAGGAAGATGACTCGCCGACAGTCCATTCAACCTGTACTGTTTGACCGCAATTTACTTCGATGGTAGTAGCTTGTTCGATATTTACAGCGTCTTTGTACCATTCACCCATATCAATATAATCATCTACCTGGTCGTAAGTTACAAAATATAGATAATATGTACCTTTATCAACACTTAGCTCAAAATCACCTGTTTCAAAAACATCTGATGATGCACCGTAAATCATATTGCCGTTTGCATCAAACTTATAGGCATGAACCATACCCGCTTTTTTCTCTAACTTGTCGCTGTAAGTTATACCACCCTTGATAATACCAGGGTTTTCGCACTCAAGTACCTGTATAAAACCATAGAAATCAACGAATTCTTCTGCATTCTCGGCATTTACGGCTGTAATCCAGTAATCAACATATCCTGATGCCTGAGGTGTAAATTCGATTAAACCGCTCTCCTTGCCGATAGTCATTCCTTCAGGACCTTTTTGTATGGAATAATTTACTGTAACAGGCTCGCCATCAATTCTCTCAGCTTTGATTTTTGATGAAAACTTTTTGCCTACAGTAGCAGTCATTTCGGGATATTCACTAATATACAAAGCATATTCGTTATTTCCATCCTCAACAATAAAATATGAATCCGCAGACGGAGCACTCTCGCCATATTTTGAATAAGCAACCATATTGAGTACATAAGTACCATTTCTCAATTCATAATTTGGATAATAAAATCCATAATACGCAAAGCCTTTCTCGAGATACATTTTCAACATAGGATCTTTTGCATCTATTTTGATGCCCGGCATTTCGATTATAGTACCATCTTCGGTTATCTGCGAAATTGTTGCATAAAATGATTCTATCTCATCATAATCTCCACGGATAATCCACTCTAAATACATAGATCTATCCTGCATACTGTAATAAGCAAATACCTCCTCGGGTGTTGCTGTTTGTTGCTGTGATTTCAGCTCGATACCTGCCAGCATCAGTAGCATCATTGCAAGCATCAGTGTTAATGAATCTTTTACTCTTCTCATCATAAAACTCCTTAATTTATTTATTAATATTTATTTTTTCTCAACAGTTTTCGGAAACTAAATCTATTACACAATGAATTTATTTTTGTGACAAATTAAATCAATTTTTTTTTAAAAAAAAGTTTATTTTTGTAAAAAAATTGAATTTTTTAATATTTTTTACAATACAACATGATTTTTACATTAGTTATTAATGATGCACCTTATGGCAACGAGAAAGCATATAATGCCTTGAGGTTGGCTATGCAACTCCAAAAAGACTACACAGACGTTGAAATTCGAATATTTCTGATGGCAGATGCAGCATTCTGTGCAATAGCTGATACCGAAACCCCAAATGGCTATTACAACATCGAAAGAATGATAAAAAGTATTCTTGCCAAAGGCGGTAAAATCAAAGCATGCGGTACATGCGGGGTGGCTCGCGGAGTTTTTAATGCACCTCTTATCGAGGGGGTAGAGCGTAGCAATATGGCCGAATATACTGCATGGGTTTACGAAAGCGACAAAGTTATCAATTTCTAAGACCGAAAGCAAGATATATCTTCAATTCCCCGCCTGATTTGTGCCTGCCGTAGCAGGCGGGGTGGATGGATTTCGGACAACTCTCAATTCCCCTCTTGAGGGGTGCCTGCCGTAGCAGGCGGGGTGGATGGATTTCTACACATCTGCAATAATATGTTATTTTCATACTTTCTTAACTTGTCAGAACCTTGATTTTTGTGATTATCCTGATTTTTTAGAATCATATTAATCAAATAAGTCATATAAATCATAGTTCAGATTTTTTCTTTGGACGAGGTGGATGGATTTCGGACAACTCTCAATTCTCCTCTTGAGGGGTGCCTGCCTTAGCAGGCGGGGTGGATGGATTTCGGACTACTTTTTTACATCTTCAAAAATTTTTCCA
>JANJTB010000014.1 GCA_024711295.1 bacterium
GATAAAGTTATTTTAGGTGAAATCTGTAGTGTAACAATTTGAAAAATTTATTATTTATATTACCACTTTAAATTTTATTGCATTACATAAAGCCTATATATTTGCTCATAACTGGGAATATTATATGAACGGTGCTTTTGGAGTTGAATTAATACAATATACCGGCTTTCAGACAGTCAAGGAAAGTGATGGCGACATAGGTAGGCGGGTGTATTTATCCGTGAATAAATTTAATGCAACGAGCGACTTACACATCCGTCGTGATGGCATAAAAGAAGTTTATTTTACAGATAACAACGGAAATGTTCGTGTTGTGATAGACAGTAACAACAATATTAAAAAATACGACTACAAACCATTTGGTGAGCTGTATTGGTCAAGTGACGGCTCTCACTTACGTGAAGGATTGGAGGGTAGTATTTTCGATCCCGAATCCGAATTACAAATGATGGGCTTCCGAATATACGACACCGAAACAGGCAGATTTACCACACCAGACTTGCTGTGGAGTGCCTTTCCGTCGCATACTCCCTACCACTATGCTTATAACTCCCCAATGATATGGAGTGACCCCAGCGGCTTAGCACCGGAGAAAGAAAGGGATAGAGAGAAGTTGTTGAATATTGAGTTAGATTGGGAAGGAGACTATAACGTTTGGAATGAAATTCAATATGAGAATGGTAGAGTGGCAATGATGCAATATAAGTCTTATATAATGGATTTCAAAGAAGCATTCAAAACAAGATTTGGTGAAAGTAGTGGAAGCAGAACAGGAGCAAGCAAAACTTATCATGGTGTATCGTTACGAATTGGAATAACTGGTTTTGTAGAGGGAATAAATTACAATTATACTACTCATAAACCAACATCAAGAGGAATTTTAGATGTGCCTACGACTGTTCAAGACAATGCAATTTCTAGTGGAGAGACACACGAATCGGTAATGAATGCATTTATTGGTGGTATTAATGATGCTTTGAAAGCAGATTCAAAATTCTTTGACAATGTTGATAGTGGGATGCTGATTTATCCAAATCCTGCAACGGACATCATTAACGTCCCTTTTGATAATTACGAGGTTTATAATTCATTTGGAATGCTGATGGGCAACTACTCATCATCACAGCTTGATGTGAGTGGATTTCCTGCAGGAGCGTATTTTGTTAAAGGTGATTCATTTATCTTTAACTTTATCAAAGACTGATTTAAACTTAATATATAAATAATAACAAGGAAAAGCAATGTCAAATAATTTGAAGAATAAGGATAAATTTTTTAATGCCGAAGAAGTCATTAAAAGATTGAAGTATAAATTAAACTATCAGACCGAAATTGATATGGCGAAAGAGTTAGATATAGCAAGCTCTACCATCTCAAGTTGGAAGAATCGTAACAGTATTGATATTGGTTTGATAGTCGAAAAACTACGTGATAGAATTGATTATAATTATTTGCTGTTAGGCGAAAGTTATGTTACTTCTGAGCCACAAGCAAAATATGAGCCGTCAGAAATCGAAAAAACTATACTTCGGTACGAAATAAAAACCGAAATTTTAGAAGATATGTTAAAACAATACGTGGAGAAAAAATGAAAACATTGTTACTGAGCATTTTTGCAATAATTTTGCTCGCATCGTGCGGGAGCGATCCGGTACAGCCCGAAACCGATTTTACGGAAAAATTTATGAAGGATTCAACGCTTACTTACATTCAAAGTCTGACTACAAGACAAGTAAAATTCATTGAAGATAATCAATTAAGTCAAAAAATGGGCGAAATGTATAAAACAAAAGTTGTATTTCCTGAATATAATGATTACGAATATTGCTTTTATAATGCAACATTTACAAGATATACTGATCATGTATCATTAACTTTAATGTCAATATCACCAACAAATTTATTATATCCGTTTACACAAATACTCGATGATATACAATTCCATGAGCCAACATTTATTTATTATGGATCACCCTATAAAAATTCAATTGTATTTTTTGCATTCAGACGTAAAATAACCTAACATGGAAAAAGCCCCTGATAAACGTTGGTCAATGCCGGGATGTCGGGGGCGTTTTTTTTTTGAAAGGATCAACTTTTAACGTGTTGGTTTTATAAGAACTTTGTCTGTTTAGAATAATCATAATGAGAGTTAAATTTCAATTCTAATATAGTACGATTAAAAGGGTTTGGTAAATAAGTTCACCACCATAATCGGCGTTATTTCAATTCTAATATAGTACGATTAAAAGTAAATCAATTTTGCATTACGATATAATGAACCGTTATTTCAATTCTAATATAGTACGATTAAAAGTTACGGGCTTTTAGCGGTCGGGGGTCAGTATCTAAGATTTCAATTCTAATATAGTACGATTAAAAGCTTTGTAGATAAGAACGAATATGTGGTGTATGCCGAATTTCAATTCTAATATAGTACGATTAAAAGCAATTCTTTTTGCTACCGGCTTAATGCTCTCATTATCATTTCAATTCTAATATAGTACGATTAAAAGAAATCTTCGTCACGATAATACCAAAGTTTTTTATTTGATTTCAATTCTAATATAGTACGATTAAAAGATATTCAAATTCTAAAAATAAATAATCTTTATTTATATTTCAATTCTAATATAGTACGATTAAAAGCTGCACCAATTACGGATGTTATTTGTCCACGTTGATTCCATTTCAATTCTAATATAGTACGATTAAAAGCGCTCACCGACTCAATAAAAAAGATTGAGCAGGGTCATTTCAATTCTAATATAGTACGATTAAAAGTATGCCGACTTGAGTACTACGAACACCGTCATTGAGATTTCAATTCTAATATAGTACGATTAAAAGCTAATACCCTGGCAGGTTTATTTTTTGGTTGTAACAATTTCAATTCTAATATAGTACGATTAAAAGTGCACCTGTAATCCTGCACGGCTGCCTCCATAGCTATTTCAATTCTAATATAGTACGATTAAAAGTTTTAATGATTGTTAATTCACGATAACGTGCTGAGTTATTTCAATTCTAATATAGTACGATTAAAAGAGAAATAATCCTTTGTGTCTTGTAAAATTTCAAATACATTTCAATTCTAATATAGTACGATTAAAAGACGGGTGAGAATGTCGAGGGTGCTGGTTATAACTCATTTCAATTCTAATATAGTACGATTAAAAGGCAAACAATAGGTGACCAAACTATCACAGATATAAAATTTCAATTCTAATATAGTACGATTAAAAGTTCGCAAATTGAATAAATACTCATACAACGTTCTCCATTTCAATTCTAATATAGTACGATTAAAAGCAGACGTAAAGAGTTACCTCAATATAACCGCTAACACGATTTCAATTCTAATATAGTACGATTAAAAGTCATTGACACTCAAGAATATTACAATGCCGAAGAGTATTTCAATTCTAATATAGTACGATTAAAAGTATAACAGGCAATGATAAATATTATTACGGTTTGAGATTTCAATTCTAATATAGTACGATTAAAAGCAAAGGTTTTTGCACCTATTCGTTTAGCGAAGTCAAATTTCAATTCTAATATAGTACGATTAAAAGTATAATTCCCACGCCTCATCCTTGTAAATCTTATTGTAATTTCAATTCTAATATAGTACGATTAAAAGATCCAACGCACCACCTTTATATTCTTTTCTACAAAGATTTCAATTCTAATATAGTACGATTAAAAGGCATAAGTAACCGTATGTGACAAACCGTATTTTTGTATTTCAATTCTAATATAGTACGATTAAAAGCAACAACTACGCACCAACAGGCTCACTCATTACTTTATTTCAATTCTAATATAGTACGATTAAAAGTCTCTTAAAAATAGGACAAAAACCGCATAAAAACAAGTGTAATTTTATGTTTTTTCGGTTAAAAAGTCGTCAACCTCTAATTAACATCATAATAGGCTAAGTTGACGACCGTTGTTATCATCTATATTTCTAGTTGTCAAAGAACAATTTAAGATACAAAACCATTTGAAATTATTTATTAAATTCACTATCACGACGACTAAATTATAATCTATCTTTATATAAAATTTGAAGTTAATTCCGATTTATCAACTCCGTAAATTTTCTTTTCAAGGTATTTGTCGTTTTGCATACTATACAAAATTATTGAGTCCTCTTCCTTCTTCATTAATCTTTTTGCACCTCCAAGCATTTCTTCAATTTGACCTTTTGTCAATTCACCTTCAAATACAGAATTCTGAATCCAGTTCAAATATTGCCTGAAATGTTTTAACATTTTACCAACTCTCTTTTCTCCAACATCATATACTAAAATACAGTACATCTTCACCACCATATCTTAAAAGGTTCATACTCTGAATCCCCAATCAAATGTTTAATTAACTTATAACACTCTAACCTTACAATCCTTCTGTAAGAAACATCACGTTCTAATTTACGGTGTTTGATAGTTGTTTTCAACTTTTCATCATACTCTTGAATAAATGTTTTTCGTCCATTTTCTTTTAAATAATAACCGTTTAACTGTTTCTCGAAATCTTTGGTCTGAATTTGCTTATTATTAATTAGTTTAAATATTATTCTGTCTGCAAATAAAGGTTTAAAAATTTCGGAAATATCCAGTGCAAGAGAAAATCTTCTATCACCTGGTTCGTGTAAAAAAGATATAGTTGGATTTAACTGAGTTCTATAAATTTCAGATAATACTGTTGTATAAACCAATGAATTTGCAAACGAAATTATGGCATTCAGAGGATTTGACGGTGGGTTGTATTTTCTTGAAATCAGTTCAAATTCATTCCCAAGTATTTCCCCAAAAGCTGTATAATAGATTTTCCTAATATTACCCTCAATACCCATTAGTTCTTCTATTGATGCAGCAATAGGTATATCTGGCATAAAAGATTCAATTGTATCTATCTGTGCCTGTAAGTCCTTATTTCTGGTATTGTAATATTTCAAATTCTTGTTTAAATTAAAAGCAGCACCTTCTATAAATTTCTTTGCAATAGTTAATCTCTTGGTATTATTTGAATAATGTTTAACTTGCTTTACCAACAAAGAACCACTTATTAAATACTCCTTAGGATAGAATGAACCAGAATAAAATCCATAATAATTGAAAAAGTGAATTGGAATATTGTTTTTAGAGCAAAAATCTAAAAATTTAGTATTAAAAGATACCTCTGTCATAATATAAAAACTACTTATATCTTGAATTGGAATGACTATTTTATTCGTTGGAACAGTTTCGTCCATATCAGAATCAATTGATAACAGTATATCGTTCTGTAAATTTTCGTCATCTTGTAATTCAGGATTCTTGAATGGAACAAAAAATATAGTATTGTCCTTTCTTTTAAGTTTACCAGGTGTAAAAATATAGTACATTCTTTTCATATTAAATCCAACATAAGTCGTTATATGAACATTTTTTACATATCTTCATCTGCTGATCCAATTTAGGAGCAAATTCTAAGCTCTTAATTTCTTCAATCTCTTTAACAATATTCTCAATATAAATAATATCGTCGTCATTCAATTTTACAGTTTCTTTTTTTCTTAATTTAGGGTAATTAATCTCTCCAGTAAAATCACCAATACTATTTTTCCGAAAATAATACAAATAATATTTCAGTTGCCAAATATGAGTATCTTCCACTTTATCAGACTTCTTAACTTCGTGGATAATCTTATTATTCAAGTCGAGCCAATCAACTTTAATACCCTCAAAATCATATTCTTTTTTTTCATCTGCAAAAGAATTTTCATGCATAATCCGACCCTGCAATACAAGATCGGATTCCTGCTCGCATTGAATATTGTTTGTAAAAAACCACAACTTTCTTTTGCATACAAAAAAGTAGCTTAATTGGGTACCAGTTATGTGAAATTCATTTGTCATATATTTGACTAAATGGATACATATTACAGCACTTCAAATAACTGTTACAAGTATCTTTGATTGACATAATCGTAAGAGTTCAAATAATCAATAATGTAATGTTCAGCTTTGTCAAGTGCATCAAAACTACCGGAAAATCCTGGAATAATCGAAGAAACAAGCGGTGTCTGAAATATTATTGCACCTGAATTTTCATCAATAACTGGATTTGCCGTAGGCCTCTCTGTAGTGTCACTTAGCTCGCCACGAATTGAAAATGCAACTTTATTGGCGTTATCGCTCATAGCAATTGCAATTGTTTCCATCAAAGAAAATGTTCTTGCCTGATTGGAAGTTATCCTCCAGTTAATTATAGCGTGAGCAAGTGATTCGATAATTTCTTTCCTTTTGTCTTCAGGACATAACAGGCATTTGCCGAACACATTACTTGTTTCAAGCCAGCCTGCTCCTTTTAATTTTTCTTCAATCTCTGGAAATAACTCAGGTTCATATTTGTTTGTTGATACGCAGAAAAGTGTACGTAAATCAATAGCAATATCATAAACAAATAAACCAGTAGCCCTATTTTGCTTTGAAGGATTAAAATACTTAGCTCCCAAAGTTCTTTTGTTATCTAATAGCCATTGTTCTAATTCATTTTGTGGGATTTCAACTCTTTTATTTTCATCAACCCTAAAAACTTTTACAATATGATGTTGTCCATAGTTTGACCGGTCAAAAGATGTAGGTTCAGCCTCTTTATCACTTTCCAATCCGCCAAGCAAACTATGAAGTGGTCTCATAGCAGAAATTGACAAAGGACTTCTCCTCTTCACTGTATAAGTACCTGATTCTGCTTTCATATATCCACCTAAAAGTTGGTCAGCAAACGAAGGGTCGCAAGGTGAATGTGGTTCTTTCATTTCAGCCACACCTTTCTTGTTAATTTCCCAATTGAAAGTTATAGCTGCAAATGGTAGATTTAAAGCATCCAGAATTGAACGTTTGACCTGTTGACCGCTTGAATATGCTTGTTTATATCCAAATTGCGGGTCGTAATAAAATTTTTGTCCGTCATTGACAGCAAAAACAGTATGGTCAACTTTTCTGAGACCACGAATGTAAAGATATGGATTTCTCTTCATAATAACATCTCCTTATTTGTTTAAAATTGAATATTCAAATTTGATTAATGTAATAAACAGCGGGAAATTATCCCTAGGCATGAGTATTGCTTCTTCTGCCATTCTACGTAATATTGATGAGTCAATAACTTCATCTTCAACAAGATTTGTAATATTTTCAACAAACTGTTTAGATGTTTTACTATCAAAAATATCCTTCACAAATTGCTTCTGAGTTGACTTAGCCCTGCCCTCAGCATTTTGCCTTTTCGATACTGAATTGTAAAGAAGTTGTGCAAATTCTCTTGATAAATCAAGAAGTTCTTTTTTGTTTAACATAGCTATAATCCATAATTTATAAATAGATAGGTTATCATTTTTTTGATTATTCAGCTCATTACCTTTTGAAAAATCAAAAGTACCTTTAGGCAAATAATCTCTTAGGCCTCTTGGTTCTATTGACTTTAGTCCGATTGTACTCTGCATACAAGCTTGTTTAAATGAATAAAAAGGAATCAGTCTTTCAATCTGATTGTCACTTAAGACAGTATCTTTTTCATCAATAAAAATCAAATCACGAAGTTCATACATTTCATATATTTCTTTAAGAAACAATGGAATTATGCCAACAGTTATATTTGTCTGGGAAAGTAAGTAAGCATATGTGTAAAGGGTTGTGTTCTGGTATTTTTTGGCTAATTCAAAAATCAATTCAGTCCATTGTACAGTTTGTATTGCTAATTTTGTCAATGTAATATCAACATGAATTGAACTAAAATTAAAATCAATCCTATCCGAATTTAGCATTTGCTTTAAATAATTGCCATTCCAAGTTTCGATTTGTTTATCTTTTAGTGAAGGTGTTTGTGATAAAAACTCTCTATATAACTTCCATCCATTAAACAATTTTAAAAGAATTTCCTTTTTGTCAAATAAAATTGAAATTCCACCTTTTACACTCACAGCTAATGCCTGACCAATCCATGATAGGTATGCTTCCTCAGATTTATAGTTATAATTTATTCCACTTACTTGCCCTGATGTCGTTGCAGATAAATCACTTGATCCGTAACCAACCAAAATATCTCCTCCAAAATCTTCAGATTCAATTTTCTTCTTGAATCTTTCGAATTGTGCTTTGGTCCGTGAGCCGAACAAGTTGAAATCTGCTTCTGATACTTTTTGAAAAAAAGGAGAATTCCCGACGTGCATTAAATGACTATCATCATTAAAAAAAATAGGATACATCACTTCTTCAAAAAACGTTTCTGCTGCATAATCCATCGGCAAAGAAAATTCTTCTTTATAAAAATTAAGGAATTTCTTCCCAATATAACTTGTGTACATAAATGATTCCTCTCAAATTATATTACTTGTCTCTTTAATCTCTAATCCAAACTTAAGATGTTCTTCCTCAGTCTGGGGTATGACAAAAGGATAAGAACCAACTTTAAGTTGCTCATATTTGTTTTTGCTGTATAAAACACTTTTCAAACTTACCGGAATTTCATACTTAATTTTATCGAAGTGATTCGCATTATAGTATTTTTCACGGTCATCTTCGAGAATACATACTGCCCCATCTATTTCAAGCAAATCAATTAAGATTGACTTTTTATTATCTGTCAGCTCTTTTAACACAAAATTTCCATTTTTGTAAATTAGGTGTAAATCAATTTTTTTTATTTCGATATCATCGTAAACATTATCTATCATGCCTTGGATATCAGCCTCTTTTAAAATGGAAAAATTATCAGGAAGAACTTCATAACTTCTTAATACAATTTCTTTGTTATATGGTAACGTTGATTCTTCGTCAAGGAAAATATGGATTGGCTTATAAGTTCTTGTAATTTCACTAAGTACTGAATAATTCCTTCGTCTGTTTATCCTTCCGAACCTCTGAATTAAGCTGTCAATTGGGGCGGCTTGAGTAATCATTCTGTCAAAACTAATATCTAAACTTACTTCAACTACTTGAGTAGACACGACAATACAAGGTTTCAGTCCATCGAAGTTGTAACCACCGTCAAACTTATCTTTAAGTTCCTTCTCTAAATATTCACGGTCTTTTCGCCTAAATCTACTGTGAATAAGCATTTTGGGAATACCAGGAAATTTTTTGTCAATATCCTTGAATAAATTTTGTGCTTCATTTACTGTATTGACAACAATCAGTAATTTTTCTTTAAAATTAACAGATTGTTCAATAATACTATTTGTTATCTCTTTATCTTTATACTTTGAAATTAAGTGTCTATTGAAAGTTTCAAGTTTATTATTGTCTAAACTATACTCAAAGACATTTTCTTTACCGCCAAGTAACTCAAGTAGATGAGAATAAAGAGCTGAAGGCATTGTAGCAGTGCCAATATGAATTCTGCATTCTAGTAATTTAAGCATTTTCACAATTTCAATAACCATCGAACGGCTAACATCTGAATAAGTATGTATCTCATCCAGAATGACATCACTTCCTTTTAAATCAAGCATAACAGTCTCATAACCGGATGTCCCAAATATGATTGCCGCTAATTGATGCGGTGTTAATACCTTAATTGATGAACCTACCAATGGTTGCAGAATTTGTTCTTCAACTGTATTACCGGAAATAACTTTAGATGTAGAATGTAACAATCTTATATCAGGATTATCAGGGTCAAATTCTTTGAACCTTTGCCACATAGCATTAATTGAAGCCTGAAAAGGTAAAGTATAAAAAACTCTACCCTGTGTTCTCTTCATTAGAAAATCTGTTTTGCCCGCTCCTGTTGGTGCTACTACCAAAGTATGCTTTCGATTATCACTCACATCAACAACGGATAAAGGGAAAAGTTCCGACTTTCTTTTATCATCAAAATACTTATTTAAAGATGGTTTGTAAAAAGTATTATTCAGATATTGCTTAGTGCTAAAGGAAAAAGCTGAAGCAAAATGGTCAGCCGCTTTTAGCAATCCACGATAATAAGATGGAGAGTTCTTTTTATTCTGGCAATAATTAACGGAGTAATTTATTGATTTTTTTGCTTCTTCATAGCTAATATCAATGATTACTAATCCAAAGTGGTTCAGAATTTCAATTCCGTACTTTTTCCAATTATCCCAATCTTGCAAATGATTATCAATAAAATATCTGTCATTAGTTTTTATATCAAGAATTCCCCTTTTTCTAATGTCATCTTCAATAGGTTTGTGATGAGCAACAACCATATCAATAACACTATCCCAATAATGATTTTGAATTGCAGGTAAAAAAGCTAAAGAAGAAATTTCGTGACGATGTTTGTATTCTGAAAAATCAAAGTCATCATTTTCATCTTTAAAAATTGACTTTTGGAAATACGGATGTGCTTTGCCTAAATCGTGGATTATAGCTCCATAAGTTACTGTTTTAATGTCAAAGTCATATTCAAATTCTTTAGCAAAATGTATTGCAGCATTTACAACTTGAATCGTATGATCCAAAAGTGTAACTGAACCATATTCAATACTCTTCGCTAAAATATTCTTAAGTTCAGCCATTTGAATTTTTTGAATCATTGCCAAATACTTTCAATACACCATACATGTCATTTTCAACAAATCGGTTATAACCTACTTTGACACCTTCAGTTTCATCTGTAAACAATAACTCAAAACCACCAATTTGGTCAAACTCTTGTATTGATAATTCAAAAATACTCTCAGGGTATATCAGGTCTTCATTCCTTATCAAACAAATAGTCTGAGTGTAAGCTCTTTCGGCATCGGTTTTATTTTGAAAAGCTAGATAAAGTAAAGGACTTATCATAACACCTCTGGTAATTATGCTTTTATTTTTCTGATAAGGATTTGATTTTTGTTTAAGACCCTTAGACCAAGTAACTTCTTTTTGAAAATCTAAATGCGAGTATGATAGTCTATGTCTTAATATTTTTTTTATGCCTTTTTCATTTAGTAATTCAGGAAATAGTTTCTTTTCAATTCCCTCGATTATTGAAGGTGTCAGAAACTGTTGGCTGAAAGTTTCGCTATCTCTAACGGCTGTCCACGGTTTAATATAACCAAATTGACCAGAATATTTAACTACATAATACATTTATTTTTACCCTAATTAATTGCACCAAAACCAGAACCGGTACTGTGACCAACTCCTACATTCCAAGCAAATTTAATTGATTCAGGATTTCCATCAACAATAATTGGGCACATATTAGCTCTGTTTTCTATCCCATTTATTGTTACCAACTTAGTTCGTGCATTATGATAATTCCTGTCAAACTTAATTGATATATCTGTATCAATATTTGCGGTACTAAGTTTTCTTTTCATTGTTGCTGTCATTAGTTCATCTGATAATAAATCACGAAAGGTTAAATGGCTTGCTGATTTATTATCATTATAATTTCTAATCAATATTGGGCTTGACAAAGTAAATGTTTCATGATTTGTAAATTGAGTTGTTTCATTAATTGTTATGTCAATAACATTCATTCCAAAAATAAATGACGGATCTTTCATCGAAGCATAAAGTAATTGCTTACCCATTTCCTCATCCCAAAAGCTTACAAACCAGTTTGAATTAGATTTAAATTTGAGACCACCACCGCCGGGCTCTCCGCCTGATAGCCATCCAAATGAGTATAAACTTAGTTTATCGTGATATTCATTTTGACCAAGCCAATGATGCAATTTCCCTAAAAGGTAGTACTGATAATTAAAAGGAACAATTTGCTTTGTTGGTGATAATTTGAAATACAATCTCATATATAATTCCCATTGTTTATTGTTAACCTATCAACAAATGAAGTCTTTAAAAAAAATAAAATATATACATATAATATTAAAATTCAAAGTTATATTGAATAAATTTTCCCCATTTTTATAACTTAGCACAGAGCCAATCCATACAGTAAAAAATCACATTTTTTTGTGATTTCAATATTACAAATATAGCAAAAAAAAGATATTAATATACCCACTAAGTAAAAAATGAGTAGAATTAATTTTAAACAGGGAAAATGATACAGAAATAACCCAATTTACCGTGTGCGGTGAGGGTTAGAAATGGAAAAAAAAGTGTTTGAATGAAATCCTATATTTTGTGATTAGTGTTTTTTCCATACTTTTGTAATGAAATTCTGAAACCAATATTTGAATAATGAAAAAGCTAACTACAAAAGAATACCTCAAGAAAATAAAAGCAGGTGATAAAGATATCCCTGGTTACATATACGATGAATTTGTTGAAGCAGGGTTAATTGAAATTGAGTATCTAAGATATGAGTCAGGATATTTCTATATCAATAACATTACATTTACTGATTTAGGTCTGGAACATCTGCTTTTCTCATAGTTTTACCCTGCAATAGAACGTACTGCCTTTACCCGGTTCACTCTCTACCCTGATACTACCACCCAAAAGTGTAATGGCTTCCTTGGCTATCGTAAGGCCTATTCCTGTGCCCTCAAATCCTCTAGTGAATATTCCCGATTATGCATATTTCAAATATTTATTTAATAGTCTACTCATATAAAGTCTAATTCATGAGAAAATTACATAATAAAAGTGAATTTCATAAAATCTTGAGTTAAAAATATTGAAGTTTTTTCTTAATTTTGTACCATTCAATTTAACAAAAAGTTTAACATCATGCCCAGATTTGCAAAGTCAAGCGAGGATCGTTGGCTTCATCCAAGCTATCGCAAAGCATACTGTTATCGTTATCGAAACGGTATGGTATATACCTGTGTAAACTCAGTAAGACAATCCACAGGTTTTGAATGGAATTTAAAGGATAAGCTTAACAAAATGTTTACTTTTTGGGGACAGGACTGCACCAATTTCTTTAAATTGATATTTCAACTTAAAATTATGTAAAAAAGCTTATTTGGAATGTACTAATGCAAAAATTAATTCCACATTTGGAGAACATTTTGACTTTCTAAGCATTTTCATCATAATTATGGGTGATTTTTCTAGTTAAATTCCTTATTTTTTAACAATTTCCAATTCCGAAAAAAACTTTCACTGCAAAATCAATATTTTTATTTTGTTTATAAGTATTTTAGAAACATTCGATGATAATTTTAAAAAAAACAAAATATTTTTAAATAAATTTAAGTAATTAAAAATAAATTAAAATAATTTTGAATAAAAAACAATTTAGAACTATATTGAAAGTAAATTTTCTACCATTAATATTTATTTATATTTTAAATATTTAAAAATATATTCATCAAACTATTAATTATTTAAAAATTTTATTATAAAAGTATAAATGACTTGCCAATAACTCTAGTACAATAATTGTTTATCAAAATGAATTGTCTGGACTTTTACTTATTTAAGTAAATGATAAAAAAATGACGTAATTTAAAAACCTTGCAGTTCGACAAATTATAGAAAAATCAAACAAACAATGACAAACAAATGAGAAGCACAGCACTAACACACTTTTTACGCCAGTCGTTATGATATGTAAAATTTTGAGCTTTGTACTTATATCAAAGTTTCGGAATGGTTGACAGTTTAGTTGGTATATTGAGATCTTTTTTGGCTATATTCAGTAAATATACAATTAAAATAACCAGTAAAAAATAAGAACAGGACTCACTTTCTAATAAAAAACCCTCCGAAGAGGGCTATTGTGTAATAGGACACTTTATCTTTGGATAATTATTGATTTTGTAATTGTTGGCTTTGTTTCGAGTATGTTGTCAAACTGTAATTGCTCTGCTTTTAGAAAATATGCACCTGTTGTCAAGTTATCTGTAGAAATCATTATTGGGTCTGATGCCGGATTTATCGAACTATATACTTTCATGCCACTTGAATTATATAATGTATATTGGATTAACTCTCCTTGCGATTTGTTCGCAAATAGTTCACAATTTACATAAATATATTCATCTGCAGGATTGGGGTAGATTCGCAAATCTATTGTTTGATTTGAGCTTAATTCCCCTTGTGATAAATCATAAATCTGGTGATTAGATCCTATCACATTTGAATTTCCTTTCTTCAAATCTTTAGAACCTAATTCACTGTATTCATCTAATAAATCCTTCTTTTCATCAAGAACCAAATCAACCCAAGTCTTAACATCTTTATGCTTTTTAGTCAATTTAACACGGTAAAGCATATTTTTCCCATTTAGTAGCGTAATTTTTCTGGCGTTCATTTTTGAATCAAAATCTTTCATTAGTGGCATAGTCAGTGATTTACCATTTTGATAGTCTTCGAGAGTAAGCGTAAATAAGGATGTATCGGCTATGGTAGTATAAAAAGCCAATTCTTTTATTGTATTAATTCTGAACCAGTCACTAACAATAGTATCTGATAATTTAATCCTTCCCTTATCTGAAAATTCAAAAGCTTTTAATCCAATTGATTTGTATCTGTCTTCAATGGAATTACCAAGAGCGTAAATTTGTGAAATCAAAGTATTATTTTTACTAGTCGAATCAGAAATGCTCAATAAGGGATAAATTGCTTTTTCATCAGTATTGCCTTTCAAAAACAATAAAGCTGATGTTTTAATAATATTGCCTGTTGATTGAAATACCCTATTGTGCATAAACCAATCCTGATTAATCGTAATCACTGGGGTCATAGTTGGATGCGGATAAATACCATTACCCAGATTTGATAAACCCTGACTTACATCTATTTGACCAGAATTTGGAGTTAAAGGAGCCCAAAGAGCATAATAGTTTATCCATGCATTAAAATTAAGCTGATGAACTGTAGAGTTTTGGGTTGTAGGTGTTGTGCTTAATGGGTGTGAGATAAAATTCAAAACAAATGAACTATCTGCAAGAGCAAATTCGCTAAATGACCCATCAATTTTACTCGAAGGGGCACCGGAACTCGGAGATGGTTGAGATAAACTTATGTCGTTTGAATATAAATTTATTTTGGGTAATAGATACCAACAGTTATTATTATCGTCAATATCAATATTTTTTTGCAATATGCATTTGTGATTGGGGTTGTATGCTAAATCACCCACCCAATAAACTCTGTCCCAACATGCACCTACATAATGCATAGAATCAACATATTCAAAGCCCGGACGACGAGCGAAATCCACCGGACGATGTACTACAGGATAATTATAGTTATTGCTTCCATTTAATCCGTAATTATTACTTATAATTACAGCTTTACTTGTTGGAAAATAAGTACCTATTCTATTCAGCGGGTCACTATCACAATATTGCTGTGGTACATAATTCTCAATTTGACCACCGTTAAGTCGGATTCTGGTATAAACAATACTATTAAAATTCTGATACCTTTCATTATATACCAAAGCACAATTTTCTTCATTTATATCAATGCGGGAATAGGTATTTAAGGATGGTTGAATACATCTCGCATCTACACTATGCTTTAAATACAACTTATTAGTTATCATACCCCTGTCATTTGGTGTTTTAAAACCTACACCTACTCCAAGAATTGAATCGCTCCAAGCATAATAATTTCCATTAAAGCTTGCATTAATTGATGGTGCACCCCAAGTATCAAGTACAGTACTATCATTAATATTATTAACAAGACCGAACGTTATTGGTTTTAAGCGATTTGGTCCTTTATAAAACCCGGGGAAGAATATTTGATTATGCGGTAAAACACTTTCAACCATAAAAACTCTTGGAGCATCTGGTGTCTCAGGACTTGTACAACCGAAAACAATATAGGCTTTAGCAATTGAATCAATTTCATCATACCTAACAACTATTGCCGGATACTTGCAAGAAATATTAACTCCAGCAACTGAAATTATACTATCCAAAGGAGGTGGCATAAGAGGTAAATGGTCAATTTTTGTAAATACAATAGTATCTGAAATCAATATTTCGGGACCCCAAGAAATTATTTTAGTATTAATATTTCTATTATACGGATTTACACTGCGGCGATAATAAACACGAGATTTATTAGTAATTGAATCAGTTCTGTCATAGACAACGTGATAGTACATTGAATCATCTTTAAAAAATCTCAGCGTATCATTGACTTTTATAAAATTATAATTATTTGTTTGATTTACAGGATAGGCAATCATTTTTGTTTGATTACTATATGCCAGTTCACCATGTAAATTCGGAGTATCATCTGTAATAATTGTTACTTTGAACATTTTCCCTTCACCAGGGAGATATTTAGTAGAAAAAGATTGACCTTGTGGTAATGATATTTTAACACGATTTCGGATTTGTTCTTTTTTCCACCAAGGTAAACTTTCAGCATATTGGGTATTGTCTGTAAGCTCTTCAAAATGAAAGTAAATTTGCTTAGTTGGGTCAATAACTTTTGTTGGGATTTCAATAATTCTTTGCCCTAATTGTTGCCAATAAAATTCTCTCCATTCTTCTGCTGTTCGATATATATGGCTGGCTCCATTCCAAGCTAATGAATTACCTCCATAATCCATAAAATCATCAAATTCGGCACCACTATAAAATCTAAGTGTATCTTCTTCCAGTATTAAAGGCGATGTTCTACGGTTCACAACTCCCATATAAAATTCTGAGTTAGGGAATAAGGAACTGGAATTGTTTTTCAAAATTGTAATATCATAAAACGAACTATCCATATAATTGTAAGATTCAGAACCTTCCGGTAAAGAATTATTTATTTCTTTAGTTCTGATTCTATTGGTATCAATATATTGACTTATTAGATTGTAATTTAAGTTTGTATCTTGTAAATACCACTTTTTAAAACCTTTTGCCCACCAACATTGTAGTCGAAGATTCATTATTGTGTCTTGGATATTCCTATAAAGTTCATGAACTTTTCTTAATTCAAGTCTGTTTGATCTTCTTCCCATATAAATCTTATCCACCGGCCTTTCAAGATAACTGGCAATTGTGTCTAAGGGTAAAATATAACTATTAAGATTATTGACTTCACCCACTTCTCTTATCCAATCGCTACCTGTAATATCAGAGCGTAAAAAATCCATATCTGAAAGTGTTTTTAAAGAATCTCTTACTGTTGTTGGCAGATTGTTATCATCGAATAATCTGATGAAATAATGAAAGTTGATATCTGTATCAGGACCATCATAAAGCAATCCTTTACATCCAATTGCTATATTTGTCCAGCAGGCAAGCCGTAATTCCTCAGATGTTTGGGGACGCAAAACATGAAAATAATTATTTGATTGGACACCTTCTTTAAGCCCAATTAATAAAAAGTTTTGAGACCACCAATGGATATTTGAAAATATCATTCCTTGTGACGAAGGACTAAAATAATTTTTATATAACTGTCCTTCCCAAAAACCCAATGCTGATGCTCTCCAACCGTTTGAACCAATTATTGCCCCTTCGTATTTTACCAAATCTACGTTATCAAGAAAATGAGTTATTGGAAAAACAATTAACCCACTTCCTTTTGAGTAGAATTGCAAAAAAGTTTCATAAGATGATTTATTTGGAAGAGAATCATGAATTCCATTATAACCGTTCATCAATCCTAATATTCGAGGTGTAATTATGCTGTCTATTCCATAACTTTTTCTACTAAAAGGAACCGATATATTTGGAGCTATCTGATACGAACCAATCCATCTGTCAGGTGCATTTACATAATACTGGTAATGAGCAGGATAAAAAACTCCGACTTCGTTAGTTCCGATATTTCCTATTAACTTATTAAAGTATTTTTCTGCACCCCAATTAAATAAACCTCCCTCGACAATTGTGTTATATCTAAATAACCTTATATCCTTATTGACATAGTCCGGATGCAAATATTTATTCAAATCTTCTTGTACATGTGTGGCTATAATGCTATCAAATGAACCCTTCATAAATTCTCTGCAATGAGGACTTTCAAGTCGAATCCAGTCAATCATTACCGGATTATCTGACAGATATGTAATTCTGATACCAATACTGTCAATATAACTTGAATCACAGATTTCCTCGTTGGGGTGGTGTTTGTTTAGTTGTTTATTGCCAATTTGAAAAGCACCAATTGAATCATTGAATAATAAAAGAGCGGAAATTGTAATATCCTTATTACCAGGAGGTATCATATTTTTGGTAATGTAAATTGCTCTTGTATTAGTATTTGGAGCTGTTACATCTTTTCTATAACAACCTCTGTCTAATTCCAGAGTATCCGTAATCGTATTTGATGGTACTGTAGCAAATCTTAAATAACCACCTGTTTCTTTTTTCACGGTAAATGGAAGTTCTATTTTAAGAATTGTATCACCTGAGTAACCAAGAGTAGAACGACGCAAATTAATTGATAAATACATTTTGTCTAATAGGAATGAGTCTCTAACTTTTTGAGCTGTATCACCTTTTGCATAATCCCAACCCTGTCTTGTAAACTGGTGCGGGGGCCATGGTTTATCAAGTATAACCTGACCGACTAAATGCGAACTATCTCTATTGATTATTAATCTGTTAAAGTTTGGGTCGTTTGGATTTGTAGGAATTAATCCACGAATATAAGAAAAACCAAATACAGGTCTTGTAGTATCTCCTGCCCGTATAACTAATTTATTCGGATTGTTTTGTGCTAACCTTAAAGTTGGTTCAAACTGAATACCTCTTGCATTTAAGATTTCAGGTCCAACTCCATGTGAGTATTCTTCCGGTTTCAGAAATATTCTATAACCGCTATCCAAATCATTAAAAGTAAAGCCCCAATTTTCCCAATGCCTGAAATGGTCAATTTGATTTACCAAAAGTGATTTTGAAATTTTATAAGAACCACCCCAGTGCC
>JANJTB010000021.1 GCA_024711295.1 bacterium
AACAAATCCAAAGACGGAGTGATGTATTATGATATATTTTTACAAAAATTTAACCAGGGGAACAAAATAAATGAAGCACCTAAAATCAAAAAGCCCGAATTGCCTGCTTGGTTCACAGAAGCAAGGTGATTTTTTGAATATTATGGACTCGCTGTTTCCGGATCCAAAACTATCAGTGCAAACGAGCATCAGTTTAGCTTTTCTCTTTGCAGTCAGGATAATATTCACTAATTTTGTAAATCCATTTATCGAGAATTCGTAGATAAGTGATTTAAGAATAAGATAATTGCAAATGCCGAGTGATGGTTAAAGATTTTGTCCAATTTATTTTGAAGACTTACAAGGTATACAATGGAATTTCAAAAAATGGAAAAAATAATCAAATGGATTACTTTCCAAATTAGTTTTATTCTATCATTTTTTTTAATATTTGCATACATTTTAGATAACTATTTCTTGTTTGGAAATAGAAGACCATTTGTTGATAATGTTTGGTCAGTTATTGGTTATATATTTATCATATTATTTCTAAATTTGATATTAAATATTATTTTTTATAAAAGAATAAAACATCCATTGATTGCTTTAATTTTGAACATTTCCGGATTATTATTCATATATTTCTGTGGACAATCGTTTAACCCATATTAGAACGTGGAATTTCAAAAAAGGAAAAAATGGATGAAGAAGTTTAATAAGTAAGTTCGATTATTAGTCATGATATGTTTACAATAGATGAACTATAAAAATTAAGCAAGATGGGAATTAATATAAGTATTCCTAAGACTGATTGGTAATTGAGATATATTCTGAACAAATAATAAATATGATTCATACAGTTATGACAACTGGAATTATGGCTATAAATATAATCATACCGGAGTGCGTGAGTTTGAGAATTGAATTTGAGAACGAAATTGGAAGTAATATAAGATATTTAAAATATTTTCGTATTTAATTAAGTGTATTAATTTAATGAAGAGTATATAATGTTGAATGTAACAGAAAATATTGTTTCGGAATCTATGCTTAAGTCAGCAATTGTTGATATGATGAATAACCATAGAGACTTTTTTAAAGAATTAGTTATTGAAGTTATTGAAGATATTGGAATGTTAGCAGCTATGAAAGAGGTAGATGAAACCGATGTTGTCAGCGAGGAGTCAATTATAGCATTATTGGCAATCTAAATGGGAATCAAGTCTTTGATATACCAATGGATAATCCATATAATGAAGATCCGCCACCACAAGACCCACAACCGTGCTTTTGGGCAGCACTAGCTGCAATAGCAGCAGCAGTAACCGCAGCAGTAGCAGTTTATGAATTAATCGCTGGTACTGAAGAAACGACAATAAAAGAGACTGTACATCCTGATGGTTCAAAAACTGTTGAAACAACTAAGAAAACTGATCCTACTCCCATTGAGGTATTTGTTAATGGACAGTCCTATGTGGTTGATGAATGGGGAATAAAATATTCTGAAACTATATCTGCAATCCATACAGATAAAATAATGACAATCGCTGCTTTGCAAATTACTGGCTATAATCTTGGTAATTTAGTCATCACTTCCATAACAACATAGCATGATGGGCTGTCTTAAAAATTAGTTTTTAAATTTTATATTTTAAAATAATTGATTTGTTAGACAGTCCAATTGTATTTTAAGGATTCTGTTTTATGAAACTATTATTAGGTTTGTTATTGTTTTTTATTACTATATCTTGTAGCAATCCAATTGTTTACAAACCTAATAGCAGTTTTACATTTCTGATTAAAAATACAAAACAAAATAAAAATGATACTTTAATTTTGTTTGTTACTAACGACAGTTGGAATGTATTTCAAATTAAATGTATATGGAGATATTCCCCAATTATTGATTCTTTGGGATCGAAAACAAATATTACAGAAATGACTGGAATTGTAGATAAGAATTATTCATTTCCCTTTAACATTTTTTTTCCTTCACAAATATGGTTACATCCTCCAAGGAATGTATACTTAAGAATGACTGAATTAGTTCCGTTTCCCAAAATCATTTTTCCGATTGAACAAGGCCAAATAATACCTTGGAGCTTAACACCTAAATCTGGGTGGGGTGAATTTGAGGGTATTACAATCATAGGGGAAATAAAGATCATTGATAGAATATTATTCAATAATCCGGTTTTTAGTGATTTGTGTTGGGTACTAGAAGCGCATGCTGAAAGTGTAATTGGTTCTTACAAATCAAAATACTATTTTCACGAAAAATACGGATTTGTATATTTATTCTATGATTTTAATGATTTTCAGGTAGAATTATCATTAATAGATGCGAAAATTTCAGAATAAAGTTATGCGGTTTGGCTAAGAATCTACAAAACAATTCCTTACAAAGTCTCTATTGATAATGATCTGTTTTTACTGCCTGGTATAAGTTTGGGTGGTTGCAAATAATGACATTACCAAGTACCACCCTACAGTTCGCCAATCTTTACTGTCAGATGCAATCAAAACAATCAATGAACGACCTTACTGGACTTTTAAATGTGAAAGCTGTATGAAATGTATAAATTCGTGTCCTAAAAAAGCGATTGAAACAGCACATGGACTATTTATCGCAATTAGTCTATTAAGTTCAATAACGATTACGATTTTACTCAATAATATTCTAAAATTAAGCATACAATCAGGATTTATAAGGTTTTTATTATTTTCGGTTGTATTCTTTGCTTTATTATGGGTTTTCTATAAACTTCATCATTTATTACTCAGAAATAGGTTCTTCGGGAAGTTGATTTCCTATACATCATTGACACATTATAAATTTTGGGGACGATATAAATCAATTCCGGATTATAGATGGAAAAAATAATAACACTGCTAACAGCAAGAGGTATAGTAAATTGCAGGTGAAGTGCGTATTCTGGCTTTTCAGACCTTATCAAAAGTAGTTATAACTTGCCAGTGAAGTGCTTAGTATTCAGACACTGCGCCAATCGCTAATCGTAAAAAAACAACAAAGCCCTTGCAACTTATTTAATTACAAGGGCTTTAATGAATGTGTATGTGGGCCCGGAGGGACTTGAACCCCCGGCCAGCGGATTATGAGTCCGCTGCTCTAACCAACTGAGCTACAGGCCCTACATTATTTTTCAAATGTTCACAATACGAACAACAAAAATAACACTTTTTTGTGAATATGAAAAAAATATTTTACTAATAGTTAAATAATCCTACAAAAATTCCCGCTTGAATTTGAAAAGCATTGGCATTAATGTCATCAGGCACATTCTGTAATTCAGCTATATTGTTTTGTTTCCATGAGTTACCAAAAGTCAAATTGTATGATACACTACCACGAAACATTAAGAAATTTGTAAGTGCATATTCAAGGTGCAGATTTGGTTTTACTGACCAAAAGTCAGTTGAAGCAACATTCATATAATTATTATTGCCCGGATTAGGCTTGTAATCACCCCAATCAGCTGCTCCAGGTCCTTCGTAGGTGCTTATACTAATGTCGCCTCTTCCAAATGAAATACCTGGTACAACAGCGAATGACTTAACAGGAACGATTGCATACTCAAGCGAAATACCTGTCAGACCTACTCTGTATTCGACTTCTCGTTTTACTCCTGATTCGAATGTTGAACTCAACAAACTTGATCCACCATAACTAAAAAATCCAACTCTCATATTCGGTACATAAACAACTCCGGTAAAGCCTTCACCACCCCACATAGCGAGCTGTCCGCTGAAACTGTCTACATCAAATCCACCCTGTTCACTTGAAAGTCTTAAATTGACAGCATCGAAGTTTGCAAAGTGAAAAGTGTAAGTTAATCCTCCGGCTATTGCAAAATAAGGCGGATTAACTTGCTCTAATTCGCTTGAATCAAATGAATAATCATCTAATCTGTCGTCTTGTTTTGCAAAAAGTGATAAGTTCAGCGTCAAAAACATTATTGTGAATAAAATCTTTTTCATATAAATTTGCTCATTATTAATTATTAAAAAAACAGTAACGAAAAGATATTTGCTAAATTTTAGTTTTTACTTCGACCACGAAAGTTTAAAATTTAAGTTTTGCCCGCTATTACCAATAATTTTTCCTATATATATACCTGGTTGCAAATCACTCAGGTCCAAGTGTAAAGTATTAGTTCCTGCTCTGAGGTTCTTAAATTTATATTCGTTTATTTCTTTACCCAGAAAATTTAGAATTTTGATCGTTATATTACTTTGCTCTTTGATAGCGAATCTTACACTAACAGAGCTGGAAGCAGGGTTCGGGAAAATCTCAACACCGGATTTCAATAAATCATCATTTTGGTTTTCATTAGTATTTTTGCAAGCTGACTGTTGAAATTCCAAAATCAGCGGAGACTTAGGATGTGGATCGTAAACATACATTTCCCTCTTCGACAAGTTGATTTTTCTGTCTTTTGGGTAGCCATATCTGACCAGCTCTTCTTTAATAATGTTTATATTATATTTACCCTGCGCAATTGGACCCAGACTCATTTTTAAATCAATATTGCAGTTGCATTTACACTTCTGGGCAGTAGTATCAATGATGTTGAATGTAATAGTATTATTTGAATTGTTTATGTAATATTCTACCAGATATCCTGAGCAGCAATTTGTACTCAAATTATTTATGTTTACAGTAAGCAAATTATCATCAATATTATATTCAATTTTCTCTTCGGAATTTGAATAATATATGATTGAAAGCAAGATAAATATTACTGTATAAATATATCTCATAAAGAATGTTGTAAATACATATTATCCAAAAATAAAATAAATAATGTCAAATGCTGTTTCATATTACTTTAAAAACGAAGTAATACACAAAAAGTTATGAATTTGTTATCAACACCTGCAGCTATGATTATTTTTTTGCTGACTATCGGCATCAGCCTTTATAC
Organism: bacterium; assembly: GCA_024711295.1. Taxonomy (GTDB): domain Bacteria; phylum Bacteroidota; class Ignavibacteria; order Kapaibacteriales; family UBA2268; genus JANJTB01. Next base: position 4,926 of record JANJTB010000021.1, read on the forward strand.
TTTATTCAGAGACCAGCAATTATTATATAAATTAATGCTGCGTCCATATAGCTTTTGGAACGAAAAGCAGTATTACCAAATTATAACCTCAGGTTTTCTTCATGCTGATTTGATGCATCTCCTGTTTAATATGTTCACTTTTTACTTTTTTGCTTTCTACCTGGAATCTGTTTTAGGAACATTATTTTTTCTAATTATTTATGTTGCATCGCTGATATTAAGTTCGGTATCAACAATTATTAAGAAAAAAAATGACTATTCTTACGCAAGTTTGGGTGCAAGCGGTGCTATATCAGGTATTGTATTTGCTTATGCCCTAATAAATCCCACATCTAGCCTTTATATAATGCCAATACCATTCCCAATTCCTGCCTATATATATGGTGTTCTATATCTCGTTTGGAGCTATTATGCCTCCAAAAAGTCACATGATATGATAAATCATGAAGCACATTTTTGGGGTGCGATCACAGGTATCATAATTGTGATAATACTTGTCCCATCAGTAATTCAAAACTTCATTAATCAAGTTTTTTAAATAATTTTTAAAAAAAATAAAAAAAAATTCAATGATTTAAAATATGTTAAAACAATTATCGTTTATACAATTGTTGTATATACATTATTTGTTAAAACATACATGAAAATTGAAGACGCAATACAGCAAACGAAGTTCAAAAGCGAGTACCACAAGATGGTAATCAATATTCTTTATACTTCGAAGTGGATTGAAGAACAAAATGCAGTTGTTCTAAAGCCATTTGGGATATCAAACCAACAGTTTAATATTCTAAGAATTCTGAGGGGGCAACATCCAAAGTGTGCCTCAATGACTACTCTACAGGAAAGGATGTTGGATAAAATGTCGAATGCTTCGAGATTAGTCGAAAAATTGCGTGTTAAAGGATATGTTTTAAGAACAATTGATGAAAAGAACAGAAGGCAGGTAAAAGTTAACATTACGGACAAAGGACTAGAAATTCTACAGAAAATTGATGTAATTATGGCAAACAAAGAAAAAGAGTTTGAAAAATTTTCGGTTGATGAAGCTTTTGTTTTGAATGATTTACTTGACAAACTTAGAAATTAATTTTTTTTATATTTTTATTTTAAGGAGTATTTATTATGGTTAGATTTTTTGCTTTAATCGTAGTTGCAATTGCAACTTTATCAATTGGTCTTTTTTCTCAAGAATATAATGTAGATTTAAAAGGCAGTACTTTGAAATGGACAGGGGAAAAAGTCACAGGCAAACACTTTGGAACAATCAACATCAAAGATGGTAGTTTCAAAAAAGAAGTTGCAGGTTTTAGCGGCATTTTCAATATTGATATGAATAGTATAAAAATTGATGATTTGAAAGATGCCGGTACAAATGCAAAGTTGCTTGGTCACCTGAAGTCAGATGATTTCTTTTCAGTTGAAAAGTTTGCTATAGCTACATTCAAATTAAAGAGTATCAAAGATTATAGCCCTAAAAAGGGTGAAAAAGGCAAACACCTTGTAACAGGTGATTTAACAATCAAAGGGATTACAAATGAAATTAGTTTTCCTGCTGAAGTAAAATTTGATAACAAAAGCTTCAAAGCTGATGCTAATTTTACAATCAACAGAGCAAAATGGGATATCAGATACGGCTCTGGAAGCTTTTTTGACAACCTTGGAGATAAAATGATTTATGATGATATCAAATTTGAATTAAAGCTTGTAGCTAATTCAAAGTAATTTTAAAAATTTATTTGGTGGAAAGATGAGTCAAGAATCTGCACTTTTAAGTAAGTTTAAGCTAGGAAATATTGAGTTAAAGAATAGAGTTGTAATGGCGCCCATGACAAGAAGCAGGGCTTTTACAGAGAATATACCGCACGAAAAGGCGTCGCTGTATTACAAACAAAGAGCAAGTGCCGGGCTTATAATTACTGAGGGTACCCAAGTATCTCCGCAAGGAATTGGGTACCTTTGGACACCGGGTATCTATACCAGAGAGCAAATTAAAGCCTGGGAGAAAATTGTAAATGAAGTTCATGATGCTGAGGGTAAAATATTTTTACAGCTATGGCACGTCGGAAGAATTTCTCATCCAGACTTACTAGGTGGTATGCAACCTATGGCTCCATCATCAATAAAAGCTTTGGGTAAGACATTTACTCAAAATGGATGGCAGGATCTTGCAGAACCTAAAATGATGACTAGACAAGATATAAAACAAACTATTGATGATTTCAGAAAAGCTGCAAATAATGCTAGAGAAGCTGGATTTGATGGTGTTGACTTACACGGAGCTTTTGGATATTTGATTGACCAGTTTATTCAGACCGGAACAAATATTCGAACTGATGAGTATGGGGGTAACATTCAAAACAGAAGTAGATTTTTGCTAGAATTAATTGAAAGTGTATTAGAAGTGTGGGGTGATTACAAAGTAGGTATTAAATTATCTCCTTCTAATAGATTTAATGATATGCAAGATGATAACCCAAAAGAAAACTTTTTTTACCTGATTGATAAGCTTAATGATTATAAGTTGGCTTACCTGCACCTTATGGAACCTCAAACAGATGTAAGTGAGTTAAATGGATATGTTACCAATGTGGCTGAATATTTCAGACCTATCTACAAAGGCACGATAATAAGTAATGCAGGGCATAGTTTTGAGAGTGGCGAATCATTCATTAACAGTAATAAAGCAGATTTGATTTCATTTGGTTCATTGTTTATTTCTAATCCTGACTTGGTAAATAGATTCAGAAATTCATACCCACTTACCCAACCGGACAAAAAGACCTTTTACGGTGGCGACGAAAGAGGATATATTGATTACCCCGAATACACAGAATAACTTAAAAAAAATGCCCATTACCAATTGAATAACGGGCATACTTATATTAGAGAATATTCAAGTTTTAGTATCTGTTGCGCTTTGTATAGTGTGTATGCAATAATTTATGTGACATGTGACCCAGAGGTCCGTCAACCAAAAATTCTTCATATATTTTCTTGATTTCCGGATTCTCATGAGATTTGCGGATTGGTTTGCCTGCATCCTCATCATAAATTGCCTTAATTCTTTTCTTTCTTACGTCGTCATTTGTGGGTATGGGCTGGCCTCCGCCACCTATACAACCACCAGGACATGCCATAACCTCAATAAAGTGGTATGGTGAAGTACCTGCTTCGATTTGCTCCATGATGATTCTTGCATTTTTTAGCCCATGAGCTACAGCCACTTTCAGTTCTACACCTTCGAGGAAATTCCATTCAGGCAGACAATTATCAATGAGAATTCCAGCTTCCTTAATTCCTTCTAAGCCTCTGACAGGAGTTATATTAAGTTTTTCGAACGGAACATCTCTTCCAGTAATTATTTCATAAGCTGTTCTAAGGGCAGCTTCCATTACACCACCTGTAGCACCAAATATCACAGCAGCACCGGTTGAATCACCCATTAGTGAGTCAAAATCTGAATCTATCAATTCTTTGAAATCAACACCTGCTTGTTTTATCATGTGTCCAATTTCTCTTGTTGTTAGCCCTGCATCTATATCCTGATATCCGCTTGATTTCATCTCAGGTCTGTTTGCTTCGAATTTCTTAGCAGCACAAGGCATCGCAGCAACGCTGACAATGTTTTCAGGCTCAATACCCATTTTTTCAGCTAAATATGTTTTTGATAGAGCACCAAACATTTGTTGTGGTGATTTACAAGTTGATAGATGAGCAAGCTTATCAGGGTACATGTGCTCAATGAACTTCACCCAACCCGGAGAGCATGATGTTATCATCGGCAGAGCTACTTCTTCCTTGTTAACTAGTGCTTTTTTCAGTCTCATTAGCAGTTCATTACCTTCTTCAATAATTGTAAGGTCAGCAGTGTAATTGGTATCGAGAACCATATTAAATCCAATTTGCTTAAGTGCTGAAACCATTTTGCCAGTTACACTGGCACCGGGCCCATAACCAAGCATTTCACCAATCGCAACCCTAACAGAAGGAGCTGTATTAATAATTACCTTCTTTTTCTCGTCACCTATTGCATTCCAAATGTCATCATAATATCTTCTCTCAGTCAATGCACCTGTAGGACAATGGATAACGCACTGTCCGCAATTAACACATACAACCTCATTCATAGGCAAATCCATGAATGTAGAGATTTTCATATCCTTGCCTTTATGTGCAACTGTAATTGCGTTAACATGCTGAAGCTCGGAGCAAGTTCTGACGCATCTCTGGCACCTTACACACTTGCTGTCATCTTTCTCGATAGACCATGATGACTTATCTATTCTTAAATGCTCAGGTTTGAGAATACTCATATATATATCATTATCAATGTTATACTCCGAGGCCAATGCCTGTAGCTCACAATTAGTACTTCTATAGCAAGTAGTACACTGGGTATTATGCTCAGATACTAATAGTGCAATAAGGTCTCGTCTAGCATTTCTTACCTTTGGAGTATTAGTTTTGATTTTCATACCCTGTTCGCAAGGAGTTGCACAACTGGCAATAAGTGTCCTGTAACCCTCTGCTTCAACAACACAAACTCTGCAATTACCTGCAACACAAAGGTCTTCATGATAGCAAAGAGTAGGTATTCTAATATTAATTTTCTTTGCAGCTTCTAATATTGAAGTACCCCTATCTACACTGACATCTATACCGTTAATTGTCAAACTGATTATATTTTCCATAATTTTATTCTTTATTAATATTTACAAATTAGTAAATCATCTCTTCACGGAAATTCTCAACTATTGATGAGAAAGAATTTGCAACTGATTGTCCCAGACCACATTTAGCAGTGATTTTCATGGTTTCAGTAAGCTTTAATAACTGGTCAAGATACTCAGGTGGCCTGATACCCCTCTTAACTGCATCTATGCCTTTTTTCAACTGCTGGCAGCCGATTCGACAAGGTGTACACTGCCCACATGATTCTTCTTCGAAAAATTCTAGATAATTCTCTAACACATGGTACATTGACCTTGAAGAATTAAACAGCATCATTGACCCACCGGTTGGCAAGTTATCTCCATCTAAACCGGCTTTGTAACCAATTGTTGTCTGACTAAATTTTTTACGTGGGACACAAAATCCGGAGGCCCCTCCTACTTGCACTGCCTTAGTATCGCCATCACCAAATTCTTTTACGAATTCTTCCAATGACAAACCAAACTCTAAGTCATAAATTCCTGCTCTTGGTGTATCACCTGATACTGAGAAGAGCTTAGATCCATGAGAGTCCTGAATACCTAATTTCTTAAACTGGTCGGGCCCAATCTTACAAACCATCATTGCAGATACTAAAGTTTCTACATTATTTACAACAGTTGGCTTGCCAAATAACCCTTCATTTGTTGGAAATGGTGGCTTGTTGCGAGGCTCTCCCCTTTTACCTTCAATGGAGTTAAGCAAGGCAGTCTCTTCACCACATACATAAGCACCGCTACCTAAGAAAATTTCTACTCTAAAATCTAATCCTAATTTATCGCAATATGTATGGAACTCATCAATTTGATCATTTAATTGTGCAACAAGAAATTTATATTCACCTCTGAGATAAATATAACCTTTTTTTGCTCCAATTACTTTAGCGCAAATACCCATACCTGATAAGACTTTTCTGGGAACCTTAGTTAGTATTTCCCTATCTTTGAAAGTCCCGGGTTCGCCTTCATCTGCATTACATATAACATACTTTTCTTCCGAGGGTACCTGAGCAGCGAATTTCCATTTAAGTCCGGTTAAGAATCCTGCTCCACCTCTACCTTTCAATCCTGAATCAATTAAGTCCTGAATAATGTCTTTATTAGGACGTTCCATAGCACCTGCTAATATTTTGTATTTTTCAGGGTGATAATTGCCTAGAATGACATCTACCCTTTTTAATCTATCTGACATAATAAGCTCCTAATTTTTATTTTTGTAAATAGCTATAATTTCCCTGACTCTTTCAGGTGTCAGATCGGTAAATACTTCATCATTAATAAGCATCGCAGGACCCATGTGGCACCACCCCAAACAATTTGTATAAAGCAAAGAAAACTTTCTGTTTAAAGTTGTCTCCCCTATTTTAATCTTCAACAAATTTTCCAGTGTTTCGATGATACCTGATTTATTGTGCATTTCACAAACTATGGTTTTGCATACACGTATTACATATTTACCACGTGGGACGGTATCAATGAATGAGTAAAAGGTTGCTTTCCCATATACATCAGCTGTAGAAATATCAAGTTGCTTTGCTATTTCTACCATTGCATCATCTGATACATAATGCTCTGTTCGTTGGATGTCTTGAAGAATAGGTAGCATAGACTCTCGACTTCTTCCATAAGTATCAACCAACTTTTCGACAAGCTCTTTGGTATGAGGCATAAAATATCACCGTTGTTTAATGTGAAAAATCATAAAATTTATTTGAAAAATTTGTTTATTTTTCATTACTAATATAATATTATGCTACAATATATCCAAATTATATTACTAATTTATCTTTATTTTATTTTTTATACATATATTATGTTATATTTTTATCATTATGATATATTTTACTAGTGCTTAAATTGCTAATAATATTTTAATTTTATGATGTGAAAATAAAAGTAATTGTGTTATTTTTGCATTGACTCGGTGTGTAGCGCAGCCCGGTAGCGTACTTCGTTCGGGACGAAGGGGTCGCAGGTTCAAATCCTGTCACACCGACTATTTATTTTTATTTGTAAAGACTTACAATCCTTTCTTGACATTAATTACTAACATTTTCTGATTAATATTCAAATTATTACTCTAAAACAGATAAGAATTACAAAGTAATTAGTGAGAGTTGTCAAAACAAAACAGCTGCAGTTTTACGATAGTTACATAAGCGGAATCGTTTAATAAAATTTGTTTCATTTTTATTTCTTTCTAAAAAATAATTTATGGAAAGTATTTATACCATTACTATTCTATTTTGCTATTCTTTTTTGTTAGAACAATGTAATTAATAGGAAATTTTTGCTCAAGATTCGGAATTATTTCATTAAAATCTTATAAAGAAGTATATTTTTTTTCATGTTCATTTTTTTTAAAAATTTAATCAACAAATTGTTGGTGTACCTGTCTGTAACAAAATCAGCTTCTTTGAACTGGATATCAAATGAAGTTTCACTTTTTGAAGTATCATGTCTTCTGAAACCAGATAAATATTCCCTTACAACAAATGGTTTACTTTTCATGGCAAATCTCAACCAAAGATCATAATCCATAGCATAATGTAATTCTTTATCAATCCAGCCACATTCTTTAATCAAAGATTTTCGCATAAATACAGCAGGTTGCGAAATATAATCCTCAAACAAGAAAAAGTTGAAATTAAAGTAATTTAAAAAGAAATTTTTGTATTTTGTCAACCATTTTTTGATTTCCTTATTATTCTCATCTACAATTTTGCAATATCCAACTATCCATTCTACCTCAGGTTGTTTTTCAAAGATACTCATTACCTTTATCAAGGTACCATCAAGATAGTAATCATCTGAGTTTAACCAACCGATAATTTCTCCAGTAGCTAAATTTAATCCTTTTATTAGAGCATCTGATTGCCCCTCGTCCTTTTCAGATATCCAGGTTAAATTATGTTTGCTGTTTATTAAAACTTTAATTGTATCATCATTTGAACCTCCATCAATAATGATATGCTCAAGTTCGTGAAAATTTATTTTTTGTTCATGAATACTATTGATACACATAGTAAGAAATTTTGCTTGATTAAATGATGGTGTCAGTATTGATATTTTCATATTATCTCATTATAATAGATTTAATTAAAAAAAATACTTTTAAAATGATAATTTCCAAAAAGGAGATACTTCTTAATGAATTGACTTTTGCGAAGTGATCCGATTGAACTTTAATCTTGTGTAAAAAGTAGAAAAATTTTGGAATTCTGAAAATTATATTTCTAGCACCGACAACATTCCCATAATGCTGTCTGTAATACATTGTTTTAGTATCGAAGTAGTCTATAATTCCGAAATATGAAGCATTAAGGCTAATCCACCAATCATGCATTGATGCTTCTTTGGGTATAGGCAAGATCAAATCTTTCAATTCTTTATTTAGAACAATCGAACAACCTGTAACATTGTTTGAAGTCAGATAATATAATGTAGATTTAACTTTTGGATTTAATCCCAACTTCTTCCAAAATGATGGCGAAACAATATTTAATTTTTGATCTGTTACATAAATATCTGAATGAATTAAAATTGGTTTATCTGGATATTTTTTTTCTACATCAGTAATTTTGTTATAAAAAAGTTCTAATTTGTTGCACAGCCAAACATCATCTTGATCACAAAGAGCAATATATTTGCTTTTAGAAATTTTCATCAATTCCCCAAAACTCAACATTGGTCCCAAATTATCATTTGATTCTATTAACTCAATTCTATTAGGATAGTTTTGAATGTAATTTTTTATTATTGATAAAGTTGCGTCATTAGACCCGTCATCTCTGATTATAACTTTCCAATTTGAATAACTTTGATTAATAATTGAATCTAATTGTTCAGCTAAATATTTTTCGCCATTATATGTAGAAATAAGTATATCGAACATAAATTAATGTTTAAACCTGCCAAAGTTTGAATTAAAATAATCCATGACTCCCCTTTTGAAATGAAAGAGTTTTTGCTTTTTCTCTTTTTCGAATATAATAATCACTATCATTTTTGATATAAACAGCCTTATTACATTAAAAACATATAAAGGAAATGTTTTTGTAATATGTAGTCCAGATGTAAAGATTGTTCCTTGTCATATAATAAATTCTGACAGGTGGATGTGTTTTGTGATATATATTAAAAATTAATTTCTCAGGTATTCCTAAATTATGATTTAAAAATATATTATCAAAATATGCGATATTATATCCATATTGATTTAATCTCAAACAATAGTCGTTATCTACCTCATCAATAAATAGTGTTGAATTAAAACCACCTATTTGTTTAAAAATATCAAGGTTAACAATAGCCCCTGAAGAAATTGTCGTTAATTTGAATTTTAGCTTAACTTCACTAAGTATATTGCATTTTTTGTTATCCGTATAGTTTAAAGAATATAATCCGATATTGCTTTTTTCAATATTCATACTTACATTATATATATAATTTTGGATACAAAGTGAACTAAAAGAACTATCCTGGTCCATTGTTAAAATAAATTTGTAACCATCTGCGATTGCCTTATTACAAGCAATATTAAAAGCATGAGCGACACCTAAGTTTTCGTAATTTGGCAAATATTCAATTTTGTCACAAAATTCAAATAGATGTCCATAATCATCCTCTGAATTATCTACTACATAAAGAATGTCAATATATTCAATATAAGTATTAATATTATGAACGATTTCATCAATTTGTCCTTGGTAATTATATACTACGACACAAGCGCTAAGTTTCATTTGTATATTCATTACTTCGTAAAAATATAATTAAATTAGAAAATCAGATTCACTAAAATAAACATTAAATATTTAGAATACAAATATTTTGATAGTTAGCCTCTCGATTTCTATACCCCAAAACATTTTAAAGATAATAATTATGTAACCGTCTATATTTAGTTAATCAAACAATATTAAATATTTTATAACCTTTTTTATGAATAAATTTGAATTAGTATCAAGCTACAAACCTGCCGGAGACCAGCCAAGAGCTATTGATGAGCTTACAGGAGGAGTTAATAATGGCGAAAAATTTCAGACACTTCTTGGTGTAACCGGTAGTGGTAAAACTTTTACAATTTCAAATGTTATTAAGAATGTTCAAAAGCCAACCTTAATCATTTCTCATAACAAAACTCTTGCTGCCCAATTATATGCAGAGTTTAAGTCCTTTTTTCCAAACAATAGAGTTGAGTTTTTCATTTCATATTATGATTACTACCAACCTGAAGCTTATATCGTAAAATCCGATACATATATCGAGAAAGACTTCTCAATCAATGATGAAATAGACAGACTCAGGCTCAAAGCAACAAGCGCACTTGTTGAAGGAAGAAGAGATGTTATAATCGTTGCTTCGGTATCATGCATTTATTCAATTGGACGAAAAGATGATTTTGCATCATTTTTATTTCCGATAGAAGTAGGCCAACAGCTTAGCAGACAACAAATACTTTATAAATTATTGGACATGCATTACGAGCGAAATGATTATGAATTCAAAAGAGGAACATTTAGAGTCCGTGGAGACGTTGTTGATGTTATTCCTGCTTATGAAGATAAAACCGGTATCAGAATTGAGCTTTTTGGTGATGAAGTTGACAAAATTACAATAATTGATGCAATTACAGGAAATAATATCGAAGTTGTCAAAAATGTAATCATACATCCTGCAAAGCTTTTTGTAACGCCGGAAGACAGATTACAAAAAGCTATGTCAGATATCAGAGAAGAGATGATTCAGAGATTACAGGTACTGAGAAGCGAAGAAAAACTTTTGGAAGCACAAAGATTAGAGCAACGTACACTTTTTGACCTTGAGATGATGAGAGAAGTAGGTTATTGCTCAGGTGTTGAGAATTACTCAATGCACCTGACAGGAAGGACATTTGGTGAACGACCTCACTGTATTTTTGATTTTTTCCCTGAAGACTACCTTATAATTGTAGATGAAAGCCACGCTACTGTCCCACAGCTTAGGGCTATGTATAACGGTGATAAATCAAGAAAGACAAGTTTAGTTGAGCATGGATTCAGATTACCCTCAGCTTTAGAAAACAGACCATTAAAATTTGAAGAATTTGAATCTCTACTAAATCAGGTCATTTTTGTAAGTGCTACACCCGGACCTTATGAATTAGAAAAATGTGAAGGGGTAGTTGTAGAGCAAGTAATCAGACCAACCGGATTACTTGATCCACTAATAAGTGTCAGACCAGTTCGTAACCAAATAGATGATTTATTAAATGAAATATTGATAAGAATTAAGAAAAAGCAAAGAGTATTGGTTACTACTCTTACTAAAAGAATGGCAGAAGATTTATCAGATTATTTCAGCAATCTCAATATCAAAGTTTCTTATATTCACTCTGATATTGACTCTTTGGAGAGAGTTGAAATTATCAGAGACTTAAGGCTTGGAGAATATGATGTTTTGGTAGGTGTAAACCTGTTAAGAGAAGGATTAGACCTACCTGAAGTTTCATTAGTTGCTGTCCTTGATGCTGACAAAGAAGGATTTTTGCGAAGTGAAAGGTCATTACTTCAGATTGCAGGGCGAACAGCTAGAAATTCTGAAGGACTGGTTATCTTGTATGCGGATAAAATTACAAATTCTATGAATGTACTCATTCAGGAAACAAACCGAAGAAGAGAAATTCAATCAAAATATAACTCTGAAAATGGTATCAATCCAGTAACAGTATATAAATCAATTGAAGATATATTAAATAGTACCTCGGTTGCGGATATTAGCAATTCATTAAACAGAAAACGTGAAGAGTACAAAATTACTAAAGTTAATGTTGCAGCAGAGCCGGTTATTGAATATATGAGCAGTAAAGAGCTTAAGCAATTGATTGACCAGATGTATATTGAAATGAAAAATGCTGCTCGTGATTTGGATTTCGAACGTGCAGCATCTTTAAGAGATGATATTGGAAAATTACAAATAAAATTAGATTCTATGGAAACTAAATAATCTCTATGGTTGATTTATCAATCCACCCAATATCGCCATTTTCCAGTTTTATCTGAATCCAATTATCGATTCCTTCCATAATCAGGATTTTTGTTCCTTCATGCAAAATGAAGAGATCTGTAGAACCAGGGTCAGGTGCGCTTTTTACATAAACACTTGGCTGGTAAATAATTCCATAGTTTTGAGTATTTTCATTTTTGTAAGCTTTGTATCCGAAGAAAGATGAAATTAAAACTATTGTGAATGAAATAAACAACAATAGAACTAAATATTTACGAATACCGGGGAAGAAACCGAAAAATATCAAAAAGAGTAAAATAAAAAATAACCAGACCGAAGAAACAATCACATAGCCCCAGTCTCCTGAGTACAGGAGAGTAATTAAAGTTTCGTACCATTCTATAAGGAATAATTTCGGTATTGGTTCAAATTTATCAACAATTTTTAGATTGGCAATCTGAAGATTAAAATCAATGTCGTCATCACTTGGATTTAGCTTCTTTGCACGCTCATAATTCAATATAGCTTTAGGTATGTTATTAAGTCTAAAATAAGAATTCCCTAAGTTGTAATAAACTTCACTTTCTTTGTACCCTTCATCTATAAGTGCTTCATAAATATCAGCAGAAGCCTTGTATTCTCCTGCATTGAACAATTCATTTGCCTTATTAAAATCATTTAATTTAGAAAATGAATTTACAGATACAAAAAAGAATAATAAAATTATATACCAGACTTTAATCATTTCAAAACTCCTTCTAAATCAGTTATTACTCTTGCAGCAGACTTATAAATTTTATCCATGCCGGTCGTTTGTTCAATAGGAGCATATCTTGCAAATTCAGCACTATCAAGCGTTCCCAAAAATTCATTAATCAATAAATCATCAACCCCAAGACTTATCAAAGTTTCCCTTGCTTTATCCTTTGTCAGATCTGAATATGGCATGTTAAACTTATCACTCAGATAGCCCCACAAAGCCTTATTAATTTCTTCATAAAACTTGTCATGCTCTGATTTATTCATATATTTCTTTGCAATTGATAATCTTTTGTTTGCAAATTTTGTAGCTTTTTTATTTTTGAATAAGGAAATATCTGCATGAAGATTTCTTCGCTTTTTCAACCAATATATCATTATGAAGAAAAGTGCTATTATCAGAAAAATCAAAAACCAGAAAATATTTGAAAAGATAAAACTATGTCTGTTTTTCTCAAAATTTCTGGCATTAAGTTTAATATATCTAATATCCTTGCCGATAAGCTGAACTTCTTCCTTTCTCACTCCACTGATAATGTTATTAACCACATTTTGATTATCATTTTTATCAACATTAATCTCAAACTCAAGTGACTTGATGCTTTGATATGAGTTTTTAGTCAAGTCATAATAAGTAAATAAAACAGGTTCAATTTTGTAAGTACCAGAATTTCTAGGAATAAACAGATATTCGTAAATGAAATTTCCTGTTACACCACCGGCACTAACAGAAATATTATCCACAATTTTGGGGTCATAGACTTCAAAATCAGGGGGGAAATTAATTTTTATTGGTTCAATCAACTTCAGATTTCCACGACCTGAAATCTTAACCTTAAGTGTTATAGGCTCACCGGCTTTGCAAGAAGATTTATCAAGCCAGGCATCCATGTTAAGAGAGCCAACGGCACCTGAAAAATTATCAGGCTCGGGCTGAGGCAATGCTTTTACATTTACAGTATATGATTCTGAGCGTGGTTTGTATGGGAAATCTCTATAACTTCCACCAAAGAAAGGGTCATCAAAAAAAGAGCTAAAAGGGTCATTAGACCTGCGTCTTGATTGAACTTTTAACCTGGCTATTACATCAAATTCATAAGGGTCAATAATAAGCTTTCCGGATCTTTGGGGGAATAAAACTACTTGTTTTATAACAGCTGAGTTAAATGGTACGCCATTTATTACTTCACGGGTCCATTTCGTTTGCTCATTGCCAAGCTCCTGTGCCCAAAAACCGTTAAATGAAGGAATTTTACTAGGGTTTAGCTGTACTATGTTTATTTCTGGATGGATATATAATTTATAAATTGCCGTAATCTGTTCACCGACGTAAACGTCCCTTTTAGATATGTTGAGTTTTACAAAAATATTTTCTTTTAATACTTGTAATGCCTGATCTCCGAGTGACTTTTCCTGATCAGCTTCCTGCTTTCTTCTTTCTTTTTGTGCATCAGTTTCAGGTAGTACTTTTACTGTAATGGGTGAAGACTTGACTAACGAGCCATTTGATGAAATAGTTGCTGAACCAATGCTAAATTCGCCGGTTTTGTCAGCTGACAAAATGAAAGCAAATGAAAGTGACCTGCTCATTGCTCCATTAATAATTTGAATATTCTGAGACTGATTAGGACCGCTTAATACTGATAAGCCTTTGAAATCCGGTGCTTTAAAATTGCTTCCTTCACCATTCAGAGTAAAAGTGACCTGAAATCTCTCGCCAACTGTGACAGGATTCCTGCTTAAGGATGCGCTGAATTCCTGTGAGAAAACGACACAATTTATTAGTAAGAATAGGAATAAATATAAAGTAAATTTCTTCATTATAAAGTCTCATTCATTGTTATAAAATATACAGATTTACCAATTACGTTCAATTTTAGCTCTTTCACCTTTTTGCTTTCGTAATTTTTTATGTAAATCTTTCTCGTCTTTTTGCAGAGCATTCAAAAGTCTTTCAGCATTCTCTTTTGATATTTGTTGTGGTTTTGGTTTACCGTCATTTTTCTGATTATCACTTAGTTTTTCTTGAGACTGCTGATTTTTATCATTTGAATTTTCATTCTCATTACTTTTTTTATCTTCATCTTTTGAATTACCGGATTGTTCCTGATTTTTGTTTTGTTCCTGATTTTTATTTTGATTATTGCCAGAATTTTGGTCTTGCTGTTGCTCTTGGTTTTTGTTTTCCTGATTTTGATCCTTATTCTGTTGTTGTTGCTTCTCTTTATCCTTCTGATCTTTAAGGTATTTACGTGCTAACTCCAGGTTATATCTAGTGTCATTGTCTTTTGGATTTTGCTTGAGGGCATTTTTGTAAGCTTTTATGCTTTCTTCATATTTACCAGATTTAAACAGTGCATTGCCAAGATTATGATTTGCAGCTGCGAGAGTCATTTTGTCTAAATTTTGTGATGCAACTTCCTGGAATTTCTGTGCAGATTCTTCATAATTACCTTGTTTATAAAGAGCGTCTCCTAAATTGAATACTGAATGATTATTGTACTCAATCTCTTGAGCTTTTCTGTACTTTATTTCTGCTTCATTAAATTTTTCATTTTTATACAATTTATTACCATCTCGAAGCAAAGATTTCTTCTCATCACTATATGAGCTGAGGGTATTCGATATCAAAAAAAATATAAGCAAAATTAATAATTTCATTTATTTATTCCTAAGAAGTTAATGAAATTAGATATTGAAGAACGTTTTCTTTTAGAAATAAAAAACTCTAGTGAGATAAATATAACAGCAATTAATAAAAAAAATTGAAATTTGTCATCAAATTGAGTAAACTTTTTAGTGCCGAACTCTTGTTTTTCCATGGTTGATAATTTATTTATCAAGTCCGTCAGATTTACATCTGCTAACTCTGCCATTACAAACTCACCATTTGAAACAGAGGCTATTTTTTGAAGAGTTTCATGGTCTAATTTAGTTAATATTACATTTCCCTGGTTGTCTTTTCTGTATCCGGATAATCTTCCATTTTCGTATATGGGTATTGGTCCACCTCCACTACTACCCATTCCTATAGTATGAATTGTAATACCTGCATCTGCAGACTTTTGTGCTGCAGCAACAGCGTCATCTTCGTGATTTTCACCATCGGTGATAATTATTAAAGCTTTGCTTTTGGTTTCATCCTTAGAAAAGGTTTCAACAGCAAGTTCAATAGCAGCTCCTATTGCGGTACCCTGTGTAGAAACCATTTCTGGACTCAATGTTGAAGTAATTAATTTCGCAGCTGAATAATCAGTTGTTAAAGGTAATTGAAGATATGACTTTCCGGCGAATACTATTAATCCTATTTTATCATCTTCAAGCTTATCAATAAGCCTCAATATGGCTTGCTTAGACCTTTCCAATCTGCTTGGTTTTATATCTTCAGACAACATACTGTTCGAAACATCAACTGCTAAAATAATCTCAACACCCATCCTCTTTACTTCTTCAAGTTTACTTCCAAGTTGTGGACGAGCCAAGGCAATAATAATAAAAATATATACTATCAACAAAAAAATAAACTTCAATAAATGTTTAAAACCAGAAACATCAGGCATGAGTTTAATAACAAGGTCCCTATCACCAATAGAATTAATTTTGCGTCGGCGCCACAACCTATAATAATAATAAATTATCATTAATATGGAAACACCTGCAAGACCATATAGATATTCAAAATATTCGAATCTCAGCATACATTAAATTAGATACTTGAATAATTATAATAAGACGTCAATTTTTTTTTGTAAGTGTAAAAATCATAATTCCAAAAAGAATAAATTTATAATTAAATAATTTTTGATTTAATCAGTTTATGTTAATTTTCAGATAATTAAATGAATTTTGATTTAACTACAAAAAAGCCTGTAAAGAAATATCAATATGGAATTGCTTTATTTGCCGTATCGACATTAATAGTATGGAATATTCCGGGCGGACATCTTATTTTGTATCCATTTACTTTGTTAGGCACATGGTTTCATGAGTTGGCTCATGGATTGATGGCAATATTGTTAGGTGGAGATTTCCACAAATTAGTTATACAAGATGATGGATCGGGCTATGCGCAATTTTCCTATTCATCGTTATTATTTGGTAATTTCGGTAAATCAATTGTAGCTGCAGCTGGTCCTGTTGGTCCGAGTTTAGCAGGTGCAATATTTGTAGTTAGTTCCGCAAAAATAAAATCTACAAAAATAATGCTATTTGTCCTTAGTTTTCTACTTATAATATCATCAATTCTTTGGGTTCGACCTGTTATAAGTATTGGATTCCTTGTGATTTTGATTTTCTCAGCAGTCATATCATTTATTGCATACAAATCAAGTGACAATACAAAAGTTCTAACGCTGCAATTCTTGGCTGTACAAGCTTTTATTAGTGTCTATATGAGTATTGATTATTTATTTACATCAGGAGCTGTTGTTGGTGGACAGGAAATGCTGAGTGATACAGGTGTAATTTCACAAAACTTGTTTCTTCCACACTGGATATGGGGTGGTTTAATTCTAATATTGAATATTTATTTATTATACATTAGCTTTAAGTATTATTTCAAAAAAAATAAATAAGGGCTTCACAAAGTGAAGCCCTTATTTTCTTCAAAATTATCAACGTTTATTTGCTATATTTATCTGTGCTTTCAAATATTTTATCAGCACTCTTAGCAATAAAGCCAGAGTATAATTTTCCCGTTGAATCTGCATATCTCTTAGCGAATTCATAGTAACAACCGGTTATTTCATGATTACCGTCAACAAACTCACCATTAATAATGTCTGCTTTTATACTTGATTGCTCCAGTAATTCATCAGGAGTACCTTTTATTTCACCACCTGAATCATTGAGTAAAAACCCATTTTCTTTAAGCAAAGAATTCACTTTTTGTATTGCGTTATATTTCTTTAGATGGTTTACTGACACAGTAAAATGGTTTGCGCAAAAACCATTATAATATACCCATGCAGCATATTCTGATTCATTTCTCAGCAGTTCATAGGTTGAGTAAGAAGGTGTTCCCCAAACATTTCCTGAAAAAATTAAATTTTGAGATTTTATTAGTTCTGATGGAATTTTATCAGTGATTGAATGAATCGTATTTTGAAGAAAATCACTAAATTCCTCGACCTTCAATTCACTTATAAAAACACGAGGAGCGTTTTTGTTATTTTCGTGTTCAAAATGTTTAGCATTTAGTTTTTTTGCTTCAAAATTATATGATTGTATGTATTTGTAGCCATTTTCCAAAAAAACTTTTGAAATTACATCAATATTTACTTTTGGATGATTGAATGTACGGAATGCAATATGGTCATTAAGCACTTCCTCACCATGAGACTTAAACAAATCATATACTTTTTGAGCAGATGGGTTTTGGGTTGAGTAAATTTCCCACAATCTGTTAAAAATCAAATCTAGGTTCATATTATTAAAAAATCATATAATTAAACAAAAAGATATAGACGATGATGTAGCATTTAAGTGAATCAATCAGCAATTTAATTTTAATAAAAAAGACTGCCGTTAAAGGCAGTCCTCATAAATGTGATTCAAATATATATTATGCAATGTCTTTTGTTCGACCTGCAATTTGCTTAGTTTTGTGCTTTTGAATTTGACGGATAATTTTCTCTGATGCATCATGAAGACTTTTATGGAAATCATCTGAGTGCTCTTTTGCAACAAGAGTAGCTCCCTGCAGATGAATAGTAATCTCGACAGTTTTATTTACCTCATTAATAAATTCCACATTAGCAGATGTTATGCTATCGGCATACTTAGAAAATCCCTGAGCGACACTTACTGCTTCATCTTGTAAGTGTGGATGTGATGAATTCACATGTCTGAAAGTTACTTGGGTTTTCATACTAACCTCATCTAATTATAATGTTATATAAAATTAAGTTATAATAATTGCACACTGATTATCAGCCTGTACAATATAATCTTTCTCTAAATATTCAAACGTTTCTTCATAAAAATTGTTTTTGATTTATTGATTAAAATTGAAAGTAATTCCTAATGATAGCATAAAGTATCCTGGTAAAATATTAACTGTCTCATTTAACTTTGCATTTTCCGGAACGAATTGTCTTTTTACAGTTCTGAAAAGATCTGTCTGAGCTGCATTGTAATTATACGAAGCTTCAATAACCAAACTACCTAAAAAAGTCAGTTCATTCATTTTATCAAATCCAAGCTCGACACCTGTATAAATGCTGAATGCAGGATATATTTGTGTATCATTATAATGCTGCCCACCTACTCTATAATCTAAAGGAATACTTGTTCTGACACTTTCTAGCCATTCTATTTTTCTCATTAAGAAACCAACGCCAGCCCCTGTATATGTTCTAAATTGACCTATGAAAGGCATATATTCAATAGTTCCTATTATTGGTATATCACTAATGGATATTGATTGTCCAAGGTTCCTGTATCCGGTTACATCCTTGGTTTTCACTTCCTGGTCGTAATAATCTTTCAGTGTACTATGAATATATCTGAATTGAGCACCAATTCTATAATTGCCTTCAAATCTGATTTTTGTTCCTCCTCCTATAGCAGGTTCAGTTTTTATATCTTTCTTGAAACCTGCAAATTCATTATTATAAATTGAGAAAAAATTTGGTGAACCGGTACTGAAAGGCATTCCTGCCGAAATGAAAATTAAAGATTTAAAATTTCTTTTTCTCTCCTTTTTAGTTGCATCATCAGAATTTGAAACAACTGTGAACGAAAAATAAATTAATATTGTTAATAATATAAATTTCATAGTTTAAAATAGTAAATTTTTGAGTATAATGCAAATATTATTTTAAATAAAATAGCCGATACAACAAAAATATTGTATCGGCTGATAATTATTGAGTAATTTTAATTTATTTCGCAAACTGCTTTTTAATAATGTTCAAAGCAGCACCGGCTTTAAACCATTCAATTTGCTGTGTATTATAAGTGTGATTTACAAAAAAACTATCTTTAGTGCCATCTTTATGGTTGCAGACAACAGTAAGTTGTTTTTCAGGCTGAAAATCAGTTAAACCAATAATATCAATTGAATCATCTTCAAGAATTTTGTTGTAATCTTCTTTATTGGCAAATGTTAAAGCCAGCATACCTTGTTTTTTTAGATTTGTTTCATGAATTCTGGCAAAGGATTTAACAAGAATTGCTTTTACCCCCAAATGACGTGGCTGCATAGCAGCATGTTCTCTTGAAGAACCTTCACCGTAGTTTTCATCACCTACTACAATACTACCAATTCCATTTTTCTTGTAATCCCTCTGAACAGCAGGCACTTCTCCAAATTCGCCTGTGATTTGGTTTTTGACAGAATTTGTCTTTTCATTGAAGTAATTAACTGCACCTGTAAGAGTATTATTTGCAATATTATCTAAGTGGCCTCTAAATCTTAGCCATGGTCCCGCCATCGAGATATGGTCAGTTGTGCATTTTCCTTTTGCTTTAATAAGCAACTTCAATCCCTGAATATCATTTCCATCCCACTCAGGGAATGATTCAAGCAGTTGCAATCTGTTTGAATCAGGTGAAACTACAATTTGAACCCCTGAACCATCTGCTGCAGGAGCTTGATATCCATTATCCAAAACATCAAAGCCTTTATTTGGTAATTCGTCTCCACTAGGTGGATCTAATTTAACTTTTTCTCCATTTTCGTTGGTCAAGTAATCTGTCAAAGGATTAAATGACAAACTTCCTGCTATAGTTAACGCTGTTACCATTTCGGGTGAAGCTACAAATCCATGAGTATTTGGGTTGCCATCGTTTCTTTTAGCAAAATTACGATTGAAGGATGTTATAATAGTATTTTTTTCCTGTTTGTCTGCACCATGTCTTGCCCATTGCCCAATACAAGGACCACAAGCATTTGCAAGTACTACACCACCAATTTTTTCAAAATCATTTATAAAACCATCTCTTTCAATTGTATATCTAACCATTTCAGAGCCAGGTGTGATTGTATATTCAGACTTAACTTTTAGATTTTTATTCACTGCTTGTTTTGCTAATGAAGCTGCCCTGGAAATATCTTCGTATGAAGAATTTGTACAAGAACCAATCAAACCTACTTCGATTTTATCCGGCCAACCATTTTGCTCTACTGCTTCTTTTAATTTGGATATAGGTGTAGCCAAATCAGGTGTAAACGGACCATTGACATGTGGCTCAAGCTCAGATAAATTGATTTCAATTACCTGGTCAAAATATTTTTCAGGATTATCATATACTTCTCTGTCACCGGTTAAATAATTTGATATTTTATTTGCCATTTCAGCAACTTCAGTTCTTCCCGTAGATTTTAAGTACCTACTCATTGACTCATCATACCCGAAAATTGAAGTAGTGGCTCCAATTTCAGCACCCATATTACAAATTGTTCCTTTTCCTGTGCATGACAATGACTCAGCACCATCTCCAAAATACTCAAGGATTGCCCCCGTTCCACCCTTGACAGTCAGAATCCCTGCAACTTTAAGAATTACATCCTTGGCTGAAGCCCAAGGATTTAATTTCCCTGTAAGTTTGACTCCAATAAGTTTAGGGAATTTAAGCTCCCATGAAAAACCTGCCATAACATCAACGGCATCTGCCCCACCCACACCGATTGCAATCATTCCCAAGCCACCTGCATTCACTGTGTGTGAATCAGTACCTATCATCATACCACCAGGAAAAGCATAATTTTCGAGAATTACTTGATGGATAATACCTGCACCGGGTTTCCAAAATCCAATACCATATTTATTCGATACAGAAGATAAAAAGTCGAAAACCTCTTTATTTAAATCTTTTGAGCTGTTTAAATCTTTTTCAGCACCATCTTTTGCTAAAATTAAGTGGTCACAATGAACAGTAGATGGAACAGCAGTTTTAGGTCGTCCTGCTTGCATAAACTGTAGCAATGCCATTTGGGCTGTTGCATCTTGCATTGCAACTCTGTCAGGCCTAAAATTAACATAATCTTTTCCACGTGAATATTCTTTAATCACCATTTCTGAATCAAGATGATTGTACAATATTTTTTCGGTCAAAGTGAGAGGTCTGTTGATAGTGCTTCGGAGTGAATCAACCTTGTTTGCAAAATTTGAATAGATAGTTTTAATCATATCTAGGTCAAAAATCATACCTGTACCTTTAAATTGTAATCTAAAAAATTATCTTTAGTAAGACGTAAAAATACAAATATTAACATATATAAAAGTGAAATAAAATTACATTATCCACTTATTTACAAAAAAAACCACAGTTCAAAAAATTGAACTGTGGAAAATTTTTCATTCAAAAAAAAAAGTCTAAGCCATCAAGGAGCAAATTGCTGATACTGTTATCATATCATCGGTACTACAACCTCTAGATAAATCACAATAAGGCTTTTTCAATCCTTGCACTATAGGTCCTACGGCTTCTGCTCCAGCTAATCTTTCAGTAATTTTATAGCCAATATTACCGGCATTCAAATCAGGAAAAACAAGAACATTTGCCTGCCCTGCTACTTCACTATCAGGAAATTTTCTTTTTCCGATAGAAGGAATAATTGCTGCATCAAATTGCATCTCACCATCACTTGGTATATGAGGGGCTTTTTCTTTAAGCATCGAAGTTGCTAATCGAACTTTTTCGACCAAATCATGTTCAGCAGAGCCGTTAGTTGAAAATGAGAGCATAGCTACTTTGGGTGAAACGCCAGTGATTGCTTCGAAGTTTGTAGCAGAGCTAATAGCAATATCACACAATTGAGCAGGATTTGGGTCAGGATTAACAGCGCAATCCGCATAGCAGTACAACTTATCAGGGAATGTCATTATAAAGAATGAGCTTACTATTGAAATACCTTCAGCAACACCGACTGTATGTATGGCGGCCCGCATTACATTACCTGTAGAAGATACATTGCCCCCAACAACAACTTCAACTCTATTTGTTTCTAGCAATAAACCTGCAAAATACAACGGGTCTTTGATAGTTTCAGCAGCCTGTTCCAAGCTCATCCCTTTTGACTTTCTCTTGTTAAATAACAATTCAGTAAATTCGCTGGTCAAATTACTATCATCAGGGTTATAAATTGTTATGCCTTCTATATTCAGGTTATTATCATTGGCAACTTTTACTATTTTTTCAGGATTGCCAACTAATACTGGCTGTGCAATCTTTTCATTCTTCAAAAAAATTGAGCACTCGAGAGTTCTGATATCATCAGCATCAGGAAATGCAACTAAAGCGTTAACAGCTTTAGCTTTTTCTCTCATTTTAGTTATAAATGGATTTTGTGACATAATATTTAATTCCTTTATTAACTTAATGGTGCATTCATAACAACACGGCAAGTATCCCTTGCCATTATTAATTCTTCATTTGTTGGTATTACGTAAACTTTAACTTTTCCGTCTTTTTTGCTAATAATACCTTCTTTTCCACCAACTGTTGCAGCATTTTTCTTATTATCAATTTCAATTCCGAACCAATCAAGCCCTTCACAAACTCGTTGTCTGATTTCTACAGCATTTTCACCGATACCACCTGTAAAGCAAATGGCGTCAGCCCCATTCATAGCAGATAAATATGCACCTATGTATTTTTTGATTCTGGCACTGAACATTTTCACAGCTAAAATAGCTCTTCTATCCTGGTGTTCAGCTTCTTCCTCAAGAAGATCTCTCATGTCGTTGGTTAGCCCGGATATACCCATTATACCTGATCTTTTGTTGAGCATATTGAATACTTCATCCATTGAAGATGCTTCTTTGTGTGATATAAATTCAACGATTGACGGGTCAATGTCACCACAACGTGTTCCCATAATTAATCCTTCAAGAGGAGTAAAACCCATTGACGTATCAATAGACTTTCCGCCTTTGATAGCACAGGCTGATGCACCATTTCCTAAGTGTAAGGTTATTATATTAGTTTTATCTTTGGGGATATTTTCCAAAACACTATACCTGTATGAAACATATCTGTGTGATGTACCATGAAATCCATATTTACGAATTTTGTATCTTCTATAATATTGATAAGGAATTGCGTATAGATAATTTTCTTCAGGCATAGTTTGATGGAATGATGTGTCAAATATACCAACTTGTGGTATGCTGGGCCCAAAAACTTCACGGGCAGCTCTGATACCTTTAATATTGGCAGGATTATGCAGAGGAGCAAGGTCAATATTATCTTCAAGACATTTTATTACATCATTATCAATTCTTACGGATTGACTGAATGTTTCACCGCCATGAACTGTTCTGTGGCCTACTGCATGTATATCTTCCAGACTTTTAATCCCTGGTATTTGTGATTCATCAGATGTAATCCACTGTATAATGTGACTGATAGCCGCTTTGTGGTCTCTGATAGGCGCAGTTGTTTTGAAGGCTGATTGACCTTCAGCTTTGTATGAAACAAGAGCCTGACTGCCAATTCTTTCTATTAATCCCTTAGCAAGTTGTTTATCTGCATTCTTTTCGATTAGTTCTAAATCTGTTTGTACAATTTGAAACTTTAATGAAGAACTACCGCAATTGATAACTAAAATATTCATATAATTACCATTATTATTGACAAAATTGAAACAAATTTCATTGCAAATATAACACAAAAATTACTAATAATACTAAAATATATGAAATTATTGTTATTAATTTCCCGTAATTGAATTTATTATTCCATCTGTCAACCAATTAGCAATAGCTTGTCTATTGTTAGACTCAATGATTCTGATTTGGTCGCGTGGGTTTTGAATATTACCAATTTCAATGAAAATTGTAGTAGGCTGAAGTTTGCGAATCATATAAAGTCCTCTCGAACTGACAGAACCCTCATATCCCCTTCCAGGTTGCGCTTTATTGTATTTATTTTTTATAGTTTTCATTAAGGTATTTGCCATTCTTCTTCCTTCTGAGTTTCCGTCTTTGTAATAAAAGAAAATATCAACTTTTTTCCCTGTATATCTAGAATCTACATGTGTTTCAATACAATACTGTTGCTTTTTCTTAGATTTGTTCTTTGCATATAAATCGTTTACAATAGATACTCTCGACGACAATCTTTCATTTTGAGATTGGGGTATTGCATGGTTATTGATATGATATTCGTTATAAGAATTTTTTAAATATTTCTCATCTCTGATACCATCATTTGGATCTTGAACTATAATATATACTTCTGCTCCAACCTCCATGAGTCTCTTTGCTAATCTTAGTGACACATCATAAGCATATTCATCTTCATGTAGTTCATTTCCATCTTTGTACCCAACCGCCCCAGGATCAGAACCTCCATGACCACTTATTATATAAAAAATACAACCACTCAGTGAATTGCTCGATATGGTTACCGATTTATGCCTTTCTCCAAATAATGGCTCAACCATAACACTTGAAATTTTGGGCATTTCAATTTTTGAAGATGTTTGCTTTGAAAATTCCTGAATATCTGCTTGTTTGAGAGACAATGGAATCCAAATTGTTAAATCTTTTGTGTAAGGTAATTTCAACCTCTTTCTGACAACTCTATTATTATATTTTTTTATTTTGTTGATATAATTCTTATCATTCACAGCAATGGATTGTTTCAAAGATTTACCATTATAATTAATAATACTAATTGGTAAAACATATTCTTTACCTGCTATAAGACCGCCATTTATTATTCTTTCTTTATTAGTTTCATTAAAGAAATCAACATTAAATTTATCAACAGACAAGCTAAATTTATTTAAGACTATTGTTATACCATCACCACTAACAGCTTTGTAAGTGACATATTTGCCATCCTGTGAATGGAGATACAAAGAGGTGAGATACAATAATATTACTAGAAGGAGTATTTTTGACATAATTTTATAAATTGCAACAAAATCATTTTCAAAGATACTTAGATTTAATATAATATCAAAGTTTTTGAACGTTATAAGCATATTAATCATTGTCATTTTTTTTAATATCTATGAGCAAAATCAATAAATTCTTTGATAAATTAAAAAGTGGTGTAATTCTTTTTGATGGTGGATTCGGAACAGAACTATATAATAGAGGCATTTTCATTAACCGTTGTTTTGATGAAGTCAACATTTCTAACCCTAATTTAGTCAAACAGATACATGAAGAGTATTTAAAAGCTGGTGCCGACGTAATCGAAACCAATACCTTTGGTGCAAATAGATACAAACTATCAAAATATCAGTTATCGGACAAGGTTTATTCAATCAACCATTCAGGTGCATCATTAGCAAAGGAAACTGCAGGTAAAAATGCCTTAGTTGCTGGTGCAATTGGTCCTCTTGGTATAAAGATTGAACCCCTAGGTAAGACTTCAATTGATGAAGCAAAAGAAGCATTTGCAGAGCAGATTGAAGCTTTGATTAAAGGTGGTGTTGACTTGTTGATTTTTGAGACATTTATTTATCCAGAAGAATTAGTCGTCGCAGTTAATACAGCAAAAGATATTTGCAACCTTCCAATTATTGCTCAAATGACTATTGATGAAGATTGTACTTCTCTTACAGGAGCCGAACCGGAACATTTTATAAGAATTCTAGACAATTCAAAAGCTGATGTCATTGGTATAAACTCTACTGTAGGACCTCAGGTAATGTTGAGGTGGTTAGAGCGCGTAAGACATCTAACAAGTAAACCAATTTCCATAATGCCTAGTGCTGGCAAACCAAGAAATATTGATGGCAGAAATATTTACCTTACTTCGCCAGAATATATGGGTGAATATGCCAAACATTTTGTACAGGCAGGTGCTAACATCATTGGCGGTTGTCTGGGTACAGGACCGGAGCACATACGCAGAATGAGAAACATGATAAATGCGATTAAACAAGATGAAAGGAAATATGAATTTGAAAAAGTTTCACTTGTTGTTCCGGAAAACATTAAACCAATAGAACCCGAACATAAATCAAGGTTAGCAAGGAGATTATCAGCCGGTCATTTCGTTACTTTCGTCGAACTATTGCCGCCTCATGGATTAATATCAGAACCTGTAATTGAAAAGGCAAAGGAAATGTTTTACGAAGGAATTGATGTAATCAACATCCCTGACGGACCAAGAGCAAGCGCAAGAATGTCGGCATTATCAATGGCAATTCAAATTCAGAATAAAGTAGGAATTGAAACAGTTCTGCATTACGTTTGCAGAGACCGTAACGTAATTGGAATTCAATCAGATTTGTTGGGTGCTTATGCACTTGGGCTCAAAAATATTTTAGCAATAACTGGAGATCCACCAAAGTTAGGCAACTATCCTGATGCAACAGCCGTATTTGATGTAGATTCAATAGGATTGGTAAACATTATAAACCGACTTAATCATGGCCTTGATATTGCTGGAAATCCAATCGGAACTCCAACAGGATATCTTATTGGGGTAGGTGCAAACCCGGGAGCCGTAAATCTCGATGAAGAAATTAGAAGACTTGACTGGAAGGTCGAAGCAGGTGCTGAATATATCGTAACACAACCGGTTTTTGATTTGAATATTTTTGAGAATTTTCTTGAGAAAATTGAACACATTAAAATCCCCATAATTGCAGGTCTTTGGCCCTTGACTTCAATTAGAAATGCCGAGTTTATGAATAACGAAATTCCCGGGTGCAATGTACCAGACGATATTATGGAACGACTCAGAAATGTTGAAGAATCCAAAGAGAATTCAATCAAAGAAGGAATCGAAATTGCTAGAGAGACACTCGAAAGGATGAAAAATATGATCAACGGTGTACAAATATCTGCACCATTCGGAAGGATTAAAAGTGTAGTTGATGTATTAGATGGATTCGTTTTACCCTAATTATTTAAGGATTTTTATACAAAAAAGTGCATTATTTTTATAGTAATTAAAAAAAATAATTGAATTTATCAAATTTGTTTTGTAATTTGGAAAATATTTTTTGGTGATTAATTAAAAATTATTTTTGTTACAGGAGGCAAGATGCTAAATAAGCACTTTACCAGAAAATTTGAAACCAGCGAAGATTTTATTGAAGATATTGCATTTGCTTTCAAAAAAAGCAGAGTATTACTTTCTGCAAGCGAGCTCAATATTTTTGAAACAATAGGTTATAGATCTTTAAGTGCCAAAGATGTCGCAGAAATTCTTAACCTCGATCTAAAGGCAACAGACAGACTATTAAATGCTCTGGTTGGATTAGACCTTCTTGAAAAAAAAGACTTGTTATACACAAATTCTGAAGAGTCTATAAAGCACCTGATAAAAGGAAGTGCTGATTACATTGGTACTATTGATCATCTTGCAGACTTATGGGAATCCTGGTCTTCACTAACCAACACAATAAAAACCGGAAAACCAGTTATTTATCAGGAATTGACCGAAAAAAGTGATGAATGGCTTGATTCTTTTGTTAATTCAATGCATTGGAGAGCAAATCTTGAAGCACCTGAGATTATTTCACACCTAAATTTAAAGGGTGTTAAAAGAGTACTTGATTTAGGCGGCGGCAAAGGGGCATTTACTTTCCATTTGGCAAAACAATTGCCTAGTGCAACAATATCCCTTTTTGATTTACCTCAAATCACAAAGTTCACTGAAGATTATTTAT
This sequence comes from bacterium, assembly GCA_024711295.1. Taxonomy (GTDB): domain Bacteria; phylum Bacteroidota; class Ignavibacteria; order Kapaibacteriales; family UBA2268; genus JANJTB01. The sequence goes on from JANJTB010000021.1 coordinate 32,973, forward strand.
CTGTAAGCGGCGTCAGAGATAGAGTAAACATAATTTCAGGTGACTTTATGAAAGATGACATTGGAAAAGGTTACGATATGATTTATCTTGGTAACGTTATTAGCTTCAGGTCTATTTGGGAAAATGTCGCATTATTGCAAAAGTGTTATGACGCTTTAAACCATGAAGGGCAAATAATTATTTCTGATATGATAATTAATGACAATAGAACAAAACCTCTAAATCACACTTTATTCTCATTGAATATGTTGTTAAACACAACTTCTGGAGAAGTTTACACTGAAACAGATATTTGGATTATGTTAAGAGAAGCTTGGTTTAAAGATATCAAGCTAACACATACACACTACGAAACAGCAATTATGTCAGGTGTTAGATAGTTAAATTTTTCTTCTTTTTGTTAAATAATCTCTCAATGCCTTGTCAAATGGTTTTGATGTATCAATTAAGTTATAATCAATATTATGGTTGTAACATTCTTTCTTTATTTCATTAATAAATTCTGATACAGCTTTTGAATAAGAAACCTGCAAATGATAAGGCACAGTGACCAATTCTTCGCCTGATTCAAGATCTTTGAAGTTGGCACCTTCACCCAACTTGAAATCTATCTCACGAGGATCAAGAATGTGAAATACCAGAACCTCGTGATTACGGTGTCTGAAATGCTTTAAGGCTTGAAGTACAGATTGTTTATCGTCAAAAAAATCACTAAATATTATCACTAGTCCCCTTCTTTTTATTCTTTCAGCAAGTTTGTCCAATGATTCAGCTGTATGAGTTGCATTTGATGGTTGAACGTTTGAAAGTGTTTTTAGGATTTCTGAAATATATGATGGCTTTGACCTTGGAGGTAAAATCTTACTGATGTCTTCATCATAAAGTGCAATACCTACTGCATCTCTTTGATTAATCATAAGGGTAGCCAAAGCTGCAGTAAGATAGCAGGAATAGTCAAATTTTGAAATATTACCTTTTGAGGCATACCCCATAGATGCACTGGAATCAATTGCAATCATTGCTCTGAGGTTCGTTTCCTCCTCATACTGCTTAACATAAAATTTATTTGTTCGGGCATAAACTTTCCAATCAATGTTTTTTGTTTCATCACCGTGTCTGTATTGACGATGTTCTGCAAATTCAACACTAAAACCGTGGTACGGAGAGCGATGCAATCCTGTAATAAACCCTTCAACAACAAGTCGTGCAATAAGTTCAATATTACCAATTTGAGCAGCAGTTTGGGGCTGTAAATATTTTCTGTAATCTTGCAAAATGCTTAATTCCCTTAATTTTAAAATATAAACGATTTTAAAAATAAATTTGTGCATTGATAATCATATTCATCAAACTAAGCAAAATTAGAAACGCAATTAGTTTTATTCGTTATGTTTATTTTTTTGTCAAATAATGCAATTAATCCATTGATAATTATTGCTACTAATTTATTACTAGCTTATAAAAAACAATAATTATCATAATATTACATTATTAGACAATTATTTATAATAATTTAGGAAATAAAAATGGCTGATGATAATAAAATTATTTTTTCGATGGTTGGGGTAGGGAAAGTATTCCCACCCAATAAACGAGTTCTGAACAACATTTACTTATCCTTTTTTTACGGAGCCAAAATTGGTATTATTGGTTTGAATGGTTCAGGTAAATCTACTTTATTGAAGATAATTGCAGGGATAGAACAATCCTATGAAGGTAATGTTGTGTTCTCTCCTGGATACAAAGTTGGTTACTTATCTCAAGAGCCCGAGCTTGACGATAGTCTTACTGTTAAGGACATAGTTTCGCAAGGTGTTCAGGAGATTGTTGACTTAATGAAGGAATATGAGGAAATTTCTGCAAAATTTGCCGAACCTATGGATGATGATGAAATGCAGAGAGTAATTAACAGACAGGGTGAGTTGACTGACCTGATTGACAGATATGATGGCTGGGAATTGGATAATAAGTTAGAAAGAGCAATGGACGCACTTAGGTGTCCTGATGGTGATACTCCAATTAATATCCTTTCAGGAGGCGAAAGAAGAAGAGTTGCACTATGCAGACTGTTGCTTAGCGAACCGGATATTTTATTACTTGATGAGCCTACTAACCATTTGGATGCTGAATCAATACAATGGCTCGAAGAACATCTTAGACAATATAAAGGAACTGTAATTGCAATAACACATGACAGATATTTCTTAGATAACGTTGCAGGCTGGATTCTTGAACTAGATAGAGGTGAAGGAATTCCGTGGAAGGGTAATTATTCTTCATGGTTAGACCAAAAATCCAAACGTTTGGAAGAAGAAGGAAAACAAGATGAAAAAAGGAAGAAAACACTCGAACGAGAACTTGAGTGGGTTAGAATGTCGCCAAAAGCAAGACAGGCTAAATCCAAAGCAAGGCTGTCTGCTTATGAAAGAATGTTAAGTGAGGACATAAAGCAAAAAGAAGAAAAACTGGAAATTTTTATCCCAAATGGTCCGAGATTAGGCTCGAAGGTCATCGAAGCTAACAATATAACAAAATCTTACGGGGAAAGGATTCTATTCGAAAATCTCAGTTTTTCCCTTCCTCCTGCCGGCATTGTAGGTATTATTGGCCCAAATGGTGCAGGTAAGACTACACTTTTTAGATTAATTATGGGACTCGAAACTACTGAATCAGGAGATTTTGAAGTTGGAGATACTGTCAAAATTGCTTATGTTGATCAGATGCATTCCAGTATTGATAAGGAAAAAACAGTATTCGAGCAGGTTACAGGCGGTAATGATACCATAACTCTTGGAGGAAGGACTATTAATTCGCGAGCTTATGTTGCCAAGTTTAATTTTTCTGGTGCAGATCAGCAAAAAAAATGTGGTATTCTATCAGGTGGTGAACGCAATAGATTACAACTTGCGGAAACTCTTAAATCAGAGGGTAATGTAATATTACTTGATGAGCCTACCAACGATATTGATATTAATACTTTAAGAGCACTTGAGGAAGGTTTGGAAAACTTTGCCGGTTGTGCAGTAATTATTTCACATGATAGATGGTTTCTTGATAGAGTAGCAACGCATATCCTTGCATTTGAAGGTGATTCTCAGGTGTATTTCTTTGAAGGTTCTTACAGCGATTACGAAGAAAACAAGAAAAAACGTCTTGGCGATACCGGTCCCCATAGAATTAAATATAAAAAGTTGAAAGATTGATTTCGATTCTGATTTTTTTTAAAAAAATTACAATTTTTTATTTAAAATAATCCGGCTTATTTGGCCGGATTATTGATTTTATATAAAAATATTGTATTTTCTTTTTTCTATGAAACATACTAGCTAATCAGACGTAATCTAAATTGTATGAATTTGAACTGAAATCGGAAAAATGATGAAGAATTCTATTTTAATACTAATATTATTGATGGTAACAGTTGTTACCGGTTACTCACAAATTGGAAGTAAGAAAGTCTATACATTGCAAGAATGTATTGATATCGCTGCAACTAAGAATCCTGATGTCGTTTTAAGTGAAGCGCAAGTAAGAACTTCCGGTGCAGATATTACCCAGGCATTTGGAGCATATCTACCTCAGGTTGACTTCAATCTTGGATACCAGCGAATTTTGAACCCTGAGGGCCAACGCTCTGTTAATGTCGGTGGTGTAATAATTCAGACTCCGGGAACAAATCCAAATTCTTATTTTATGAGCGCAAGTGCTGGTATGAGTATTTTTGATGGTTTTTCAAGAGAAGCAAATTACTCAAGAGCACAATCACAATTGATTTCAAACCAGTTAAATTTAGACCAAACACTTGTAAATGTTAAATTTAATGTAATAAGCCAGTATATTGAAATAATCAGGAATAGTCAACTAGTCAAGACAAGAATAGAGAATTTCAATCAGGGGAAAAAAGAACTTGAGAGAATACAGGCACAATACGAAGCAGGATTTATTCCAATTAATGTGGTATATTCGCAGGAAGCCGAACTTGGTAATCGAGAGATGGAAATAATTGAAGCTGAAAACAGACTTAATTTATCTAAAACAGCATTATTAACTACAATGGGATTATCCCCTGATCAAGAAGCCGACTTTATTGAAACTGATATATCTTCGAACATTGAAGCAAGTGATGTAGAAAATTTCAGAAGAAAAACAGGAACAATTCAACTTGCAATGAAAAATGCTATACAGAACAGAAGTGATTATAAATCGGGCACAACAAGTCTGGAAGCAGCTAAGAACCAAATCACTGTTGCAACTGCAGGTTATATGCCAAATATTACTGCTCAGGGTGGTTGGAGATGGAATCATTCTGAATTTTCAAGTTTTTCTGATTATGGTAGAGCATTTGCAGGATTAAATCTTAGTCTTCCAGTTTTCGATAATTTTAGAACAAATTTACAGATTCAAAATGCAAAATTGCAGGTAAATCAAGCTGAAATCCAACTGCAAAGATTAGACTTACAAATTAAACAAGCTGTACAAAATGCTATCCTGAAACTCGAAGCAGCTGAAAAGCAGTTGGAAGTTTCTGACAGAGCTTTGAAAGCATCTTCAAAGAATTTTGAAGCAATTTCTGAACGTTTCAGACAAGGGGCTGCCAATATTACCGACTTTACATTAGCAAACTCGCAGCTTATTACTTCACGTATAAACAGAATAACAGCCGTTTATAATTATATTTCAGCACAAAAAGAAGTTGAATTCGCAACAGGAATATTAAAATAAAGGAGCAATTGACATGAGTGAAAACAATGAAAATCGAAATTACACAGACTTCCTTCCAAATTATTATGTAGAGCCGGACCCATACGAATTTAGAGTAGGTTTTGGAAGAAGGTTGGGAGCGTACATAATTGACCAACTTATTGTATCATTATTGATTCTGATAGCAATGTTTGCAACAGGTCAAATGACTGAAATATTTGACGCATTAGTTCATTTAGGAAAGTCCTTTGATGATGAAATGATAAATGAAACAGTCAGCAAGTTAGTACCTATGGTTGGTGTCATTACGCTATTGTATTTTTCGAGTGAGCTTTTCTTTGGTGCATCCTTAGGCAAGTTGATGCTTGGCTTAAGAATTGGCAACGATGACCGCTATGCAGCACCATTTGTCAAGCTTTTGGTAAGGTTCATTATTAAAAACGTTGCTATAGTACTTAGCTTGGTAAGTTTTGTATTCTCAACACTCATATTTGATTTCTTTGGTGATTTTTTGCAAATAATCATCTATATAGGATTTTTCTTTACTCTTAGTGCACGACGTCAGTCTTTTCATGATATGCTTAGCACAACGGCAGTATTTTATTCAAATGAATTAATCGAGAATAATAATAATCAGGAATTATAAATAAAATGGCAAAAAAGAAAAAACGTAAAGGGTTGTGGATTACAATCGGTATCTTAATAATAGTTATAGTTGGAGCAGGCATATTTTTATCAGGTAGTAAAAATGATGCAATTAATGTTACAACAGGAAAAGTTGCAAAAAGAACAATTACACAGACTGTATCAGCAATTGGTAAAATTCAACCTGAAACAGAAGTCAAAATCAGTTCACAAGCATCCGGAGAGATTATATTTCTGGGAGTAAAAGAAGGTGATACTGTAAAAAAAGGTCAGCTGCTTGTACGAATCAAACCTGATATTATCGAGCCAAGATTGAAACAAATGATTGCAGCATCAGAAGCTTCAAAAATGGATATCACTGTTGCTGAAGCTGAAAAAGAAAGAGCTGAATTAGATTTGAAAAGAATTGCAGAACTTTACAAGAAAGAATTCATTTCTAAACAAGAGTTTGAAGCAGCAAAAGCAACAGCATCACGTGCATTAGGAACATACCAATCAGCAATGTCAAGATATCAACAATCTTTAGCTCAACTTAATCAAATTGAACGGGAACAAGAACGTACATCAATTTTTTCTCCTATAGATGGAGTAATTACTATGTTGTCAGTTGAACTTGGTGAAAAAGTTGTTGGAACAGATATGATGGCAGGTACTGAATTAATGAGAGTAGCAGACTTATCTGTCATGAATGCTCTTGTTGATGTTGACGAAAATGATATTATTATGGTCAAAAAAGGAGATACAGCAAACATAGAAGTAGATGCATTGCAGAATTTGTCTTTTATTGGTCAGGTAATTGAAATTGGCCACTCTGCTAAACAAAGCCAACTTGGGACCCAGGATCAAATCACCAATTTTGAGGTCAAAATTAGACTGATTAATCCTAATACAAAATTAAGGCCCGGTATGAGCTGCAATACTGATATCATGACAGAAACAAGATATAATGTATTAAGTGTTCCATTGCAAGCTGTGACTGTCAGAGATAGTAAGCTTGAAGCCAGGCCTGACTTGGATATGAGCACAGATGGTAAGGAAGAGGAAAAAGAAATTAAAAAAGAACGCCCACCATCAGTGGTATTTTTGAAAGATGGCTCAAAAGCCAAAATGCTAAATGTAGAAACCGGTATTAGTGATAAAGGATTTATAGAAATTATTTCAGGGCTCAATAATGATGATGAGATTATTGTTGGTTCTTATTTAGCTGTCAGCAAAGAATTATCTGATGGTTCTAAAATTAAAATTGATACTACTTCAATCAAAAACATTCAAATGAAAAAATAATTAAAATGGAAAATAAAATAATAATTGATATTAAGAATATCTCAAAAATTTATCAGATGGGTGAAGAAAAAGTTTTTGCACTCAGAGATGTTTCACTTAATATTTGTAAGAATGAATATGTAGCAATAATGGGTCCATCAGGCTCAGGAAAATCAACTTTGATGAATATTCTCGGTTGTTTGGATACGCCTACTGCCGGACACTATATGTTTAATGAAAATGATGTTTCGGCAATGGATGATAATGATCTTGCAGAAATTCGAAATAAAGAAATTGGGTTTGTATTTCAAACATTTAATTTGTTGCCAAGGGCTACTGCTACAAAGAATGTTGAGCTACCGCTTGTTTATTCCGGTATGCCATCAGCTGATAGACTTGAAAGAGCTTTAAAAACCCTTGAAAACGTAGGTTTAGCCGATAGAGCTGAGCACAAACCAAACGAATTATCAGGAGGCCAGCGTCAAAGAGTAGCAATAGCCAGGGCTTTGGTTACTACCCCTTCTATCATACTTGCTGACGAACCTACAGGTAATTTAGACTCTAAGACAGGTGAAGAAATTATGAAGCTTTTTAACGACTTATGGAAAAAAGGAAATACAATAATTCTAGTTACACATGAAGAAGATATAGCTTTACACGCAGGAAGAATTATCAGACTAAGAGATGGACTTATTGAAAGTGATTACATCAATCATAAACAGGTTAAATACGATTAATTATGACATTTTCTGAAATCATAGAAAACATCAAACTTGCTTATGATTCGATGAGATCTAATAAAGTGAGGTCATTTTTGGCATCATTGGGAGTAGTAATTGGAATATCAACAGTTATTCTTATGGGTTGGATACTCTCTGGTCTGCAATCTGCCATGGATGACACTTTCAAAATAATCGGTGTTGATGTGATTTATATTGATAAATACGATTGGGCAGGTGGTAAAAAGTGGAAAGAAACACGAAACAGAAAAGACATCACTCTAGAGCAAGCTGATGATTTCATGAGCCTGATTCAAACTGCCGAGACAGCTTTCCCAACCATAAGAGACTGGGCTGGTACAATTAAATATGAAAATAATAATTATAAAGGGATATCAATACTAGGAACTACACATCATCATGGTCTTACACCGGCGGGCGAAACGTCTCAGGGTAGATACTTTACACCATTCGAAGAAGATTCTAAAGCGAATGTTGTCGTGATAGGATCAAAAGTTGCTAGCAGTATATTCCCGAATAATGATGCATTAGGTAAAGATATTAAAATTCAAGGGCATAAATTCATGATTGTAGGGGTTATTAAAAAACAAGGCACAATGATGCTTGACTTTATTGATAATCAGGTATTTTTACCGCTTGGATCGTTTATAAAAGTATTTGGTAAAAACGGAAGGTCAGTTTCTATAGGTGTAAAAGCAGGCGGAGAAGAAAAACTTGATGTTATAAGAGAAGAATCGCGTGGAATAATGAGAACAATCCGGAATTTACATCCAAGCGAGGAAGATGATTTCTCAATTAATGAAACAAAAGCATTCGAGAGTCAAACGGCCCAAATCAAACTCTATGTTTGGGGTGTTGGTATCGGCATGACTGTTTTATCCTTTATTGTTGGTATTATTGGCATTATGAACATTATGTTTGTATCTGTAACTGAACGTACTAAAGAGATAGGTATCAGAAAAGCAATCGGTGCAAAAAGTCGCTCGATACTATTTCAGGTCATATCCGAAGCTACAGCATTATGCATAGTGGGAGCACTTATATCACTGTTCATTTGCTCTGCAATCGCATATTCAGTTGCAACAATATTGCCAAAATTTGTTCCGCAAGCTGAGTTTCTAAAACCGTATTTGCCAATGGAATTATTAATTATTGCATCGTTGGTATCTTTATTTGTTGGTGTTTTAGCAGGATTACTACCGGCACTGAGAGCAGCAAGACTAGATCCTGTCGAAGCCCTTAGATTTGAATAGGTGGTTTAATAATGAATTTTAGAGAAAGTATATTAATTGCATTAGATTCGATACGAGTAAATAAACTACGAGCTTCACTTACATTGCTGAGTATCTCCATAGGTGTATTTGCAATTGTTATTGCAATGAGTTTAGTCAGGTCAATAGATAGTACTGTTGATTCTCAACTCTCTTCCTTGGGTGAAAATACTTTTTACATTTTCAGAGTACCAAAGATTCAATTCGGTGGAAATGCATGGAGAATGTATAGAAGCCGTAAGATAATTAATTTCAGGCAAGTTGAAGACTTTAAGAAAGCAATGACTACTGCTTCTGCAATTAGTGCAAGTTCGAAATCTGCTGGCCAAACAGTAAAATATTACGATAATGAAACAAACCCTGATGTTCTTCTGGTTGGAACAGATGCTGAATACTTCCAAACTTCAAATATGAATGTTGTATCAGGAAGGGCATTTTATTCAAGTGATATTGATTTGAATCGAAATATTGCTGTAATTGGTAATGATATTGCTGTTTTACTTTTTCCTGGTTCAGATCCAATCAATAAAGAAATTACAATCGGAAAGCAGAAGTTTACAATAGTTGGATTGTTGGAAACCAAAGGAGCGATTCTTGGCAATAGTCAGGACAATCTAGTAATAATTCCTCTTACTCAATTTTTGAAATACTACTCTGAAAGATGGGAAGAATCTCTTGATTTACAAATTAAAGTAGCAAACAAATCTATGATACCGATTGCTATGGACGAAGCTATTGGTATCATGCGGGGCATAAGGAATGTACAGCCATGGGAAATGAATAGTTTCGAAGTTGAAACAAACGAATCACTTTCAGAGCAATTTCAAAGTATTACAGGGTTTCTTTCAATTTTCGGATTTGCCTCGGGAATAATAGCACTTCTCGCTGCCGGTATAGGTATTATGAATATCATGCTTGTCACTATTAAAGAAAGAACTCGTGAAATTGGAATCAGAAAGGCAATTGGAGCTAGAAAATCATACATAATGACTCAATTTATTACTGAAACTGTAACTCTAAGTCAAATTGGCGGTCTTATTGGGATTACATTAGGTCTTGGATTAGCTTCATTTTTCGGATCTGTAATGGGGCTAACTATAGCACTTCCGATAGATTGGATTATTTACAGCATTCTGATTTGCACAATTTTAGGAGTGTTATTTGGTGCTTATCCAGCCTGGAAGGCAGCTAATCTGGATCCCATAGATGCACTAAGATACGAATAAATAAAAAAGTCCGATTAAAATTGAATCGGACTTTTTTTTTATAGAAACCTATTCTACTTTCTGTATGAAAGATAGAATTCTCCAATTAACTCAAAAGCTTTTCTTAGAATTTCTTCTTGTGGCAAAGTTACAATTCTGAAATGATGTGAGCCGGGTTTTTGTCCAAAGCCTGAACCCGGTACAACAATAACACCTGTATTTTTAATCAATTCTGAACAGAAGTGAGCATCATCTTCTACATCAATAGAAGGGAATGCATAGAATGCACCTTCAGGGCTGACTAAATCAATACCGTTAATTTTCTCAAAAGCATCAATCATGATTTTCCTTCTGTCTTCAAGTTTTTTAATCATTAGATGTAAGTGAGACTGGTCGCCTTCGAGAGCTGGCTGAACAGCAAATTGCTCCGGATGATTTGCAGATACTCTTGCTCTTAAGAGTTTGTTGATAGCTTCTATATAATCAGACATGACATCTTGTCTACCGCTAACCACACCCCACCCTATTCTAAAGCCGGGAGCAATAAAGTTTTTGGATAAACCAGAGAATGTAATACAAGATACATCTTTGTTTAATGCTGCGATTGAAGTAAGTTCTTTACCATCAAAAATCAGTTTGTCATAAATCTCATCAGCAAATATGACCAAATTATGCTCAAGTGCTAAATCAATAATTTTTAATAAAGTTTCCTTTTTGCAAACTGATCCTGTAGGATTATTTGGATTAATCAAAACTATTGCTCTTGTCTTATCATTTATTTTCGACTTGATATCTTCAATATCAGGTTGCCAGCCATTTTTCTCATCTAGATAGTAAGGATTAGACTCTAATTCAAGCTTACTCTGAACAGCAGTATATAATGGATACCCCGGAGTAGGCATCAAGAAATTCTCGCCACGATTTAGTAAAGCAGTTAAACATATTTCAATAGCTTCACTTGCACCTGTTGTAACAAAAATATCAAGAATATTTGTAATTCCCTTTTTCTCTGCATCACGTGCAATAGCATCAGTTGCTTGCTTTATACCACTAGAGGGTGCATAACCATTTTGATTTTCTTTTATTGCTTTACATGTGGCATCAACAACAGTAGCAGGGGTAGCGTGATCGAAAATGTTTGGATCACCTATGTTGAGGTAATACATCTGTCTGCCACTCTTAGCAACTTCATTTGCCAAAACTATAATATCTCTTATTGCATATTTAACGTTCTCTGTCTTATGTGCAGGAACTATTTTTCTAAAGTTCATCTATAATCTCCAAATAAATAGGATTTTTTAGTTCGTAAAAGTCAATAGTACAAAAGTAGAGATTTTTTATCTACTTAAGCACAAAATTAAAAATTATTCTGTTTATCAACTCAAAGCTTTAATGACATCTTCAGGTGCTTGCACAAGCTCAACCAAAACACCTTCCGAGCACAAAGGGAACTCATCATTTCCTTTTGGGTGAATAAAGCACACATCGTATCCTGCTGCACCTTTTCTTATTCCGCCTGGTGTAAATCTAACTCCTTGTGATGTAAGCCATTCTACACAAGATTTAAGATCGTCAATCCACAAACCAATATGATTTAGTTGAGGTTCATGTACTTTAGGTTTTTTATCAGGATCTAATGGTTGCATGATATCAACTTCGACGGAAAATGGTCCTTTGCCAATTCTTAGAATATCCTCATCTACATTTTCTGATACACTCTGGAATGTATTGACCTTTGTTAAACCCATTATGTCAACCCAAAAATTTGCCAATTTTGACTTATTCAATCCGCCAACTGCTATTTGCTGAATTCCTAATACTTTAAATGGTCTCATTATTTTATCTCTCATTTTCAAAATAAGTAATTTAGTTATATTCAAAATTAATAAAATTTAACCGGATGAACAAATTATTGTGATTTTTTTGCAATTAAAATGAGTACAATATATCATTTCGTAACAAAATAATTTTAAAACTATATAAAATTATTAATTTATTTTTTTATACTTTTGAAGAAATATTGATTTACAATTCCTTAGGAAAATAATGATAATTCTAAAATATATACTTTTTGCTTTGGTTCTGAGTTTATTAGCTTGCTCTGACAATGTTACCAATTTAATCGGTTACAACCGTACTTTAGTTTTGATTACAGACTTTGAGAAAAGCTCAGAGCAGGTTATAAAAATTATTGGAAGTATCAGAGAGTCTCATCCAGATACAGATATTCAATATTTTAAGTCCAAAGACTTTGATGTTAATGAAGCATCATATTTAGCTGAATTAGCAGATATCTCATTCAAGGGTAAAGTTTATTTTGCAATAATTGTTGACCCTGGGAGCAACTCTGACAGAATAATTTATAAAGTAGCCGGAAAGAGTGTGCTTGCACCAAATAATGGAGTAAACACCAGACTTAGATTAAGACATAATCCTGACAAAATTTTCTTTATAGATAATTTATCAATTTTTGATAACAAATATAAACAAATCAAGGATATTCCTTATGAAGAGTTTTATACTGAAGCTATCATTAAAATGCTCAATGACACCCCGTCCGAAAATTTTGGAAGTATATGCAATAACCCGATTAATATAGAAATAACAAATCCAAAGACAGACAATGGAAGAGTATATGGTGAAGTCTTAATTAGTGATAATTTTGGAAATTGTGAAACTAATATTGACTATAATTTAATGAATGGATTTGAAAAAGGTGAAATTCTACGTATAAAAATCAACAATAGAAGTTTATTCATTAAGTTTGGAGATACATATTCAAATGTTGAAGTCGGTGAAAACATTTGTTTGATTAATTCCAGAGGACGGTTAGAACTTGCAATAAATTATGCAAGTTTTGCATCAAAATATTCTACAAAATCAGGAACAAAAATTGAGATTGAAAAAGCTATTGTCAATATTGGAATTATTAAATTCAATTCTTCACAATTAGTTGAAAACATTATCGCAAATTTTAAAGATCAGCTCAATTCATATGGATTTAAGGAAAATGTAAACACAATCTACTATGAAGTTGATGCCGGTGGAGATGCGACAAAATTACCTACCTTGATTAATCAGCTTCAAAAAAATCAACTTGATATAGTAGTACCTGTTTCTACTCCAGCTTCAAAGTCAGCAATAAATATAATAAAAGATATACCAATTGTTTATACCTATGTTACTTCTCCAGAATTTGCAGGATTAACGAATGCCGGTGAACTTGTTACAGGCTTGTCCGATGCTACAAATTTTGATGATTACCTAAGTTTTGTCAAGGAATTATTGCCTGAAATAAATGAAGCAGGTAGAATTTATAATCCAAACGAGCCAAATTCGGCTTTTTCGCAGGAACAATTCATAAATTTGACACCAAAGTACGAAATTGATTTATACAGCAAGAGCATTAATGATATCGAAAGTATAGTACCTGCTTATAATGAATTAAAAAATCAGGGAATTAAAACTATACTCATTGCTGCAGACAATACCTTGAATATTGTTATGAAACAACTTGCAAATAAATGTATTAATGACGGTAGTTATCTAATAGGAGATTCGTATGAGAATGCTCAGGATGGTGCACTTGCTTCAATTTCAGTAGATTATGATTTATTAGCTGATGCAACAGGGAAAACCGTTAAAAATGTTTTATTAGGCATTATCCCATCGAGTATAATTATCAAGAGATTTCCTACATCTTTTATAACGCTAAACCAAATTACAGCTGATAAGATTGGGTTCAAGTTCAGTTCTAGTATAGTTAGTAAAGCAAAAAACATTATTAAATAGTCATGAAAAAATTAAAAATATCATTCCTATGGCATCAACATCAACCTTACTATAGAATAGATAACGAATTCATACTTCCATGGGTATTACTTCATGGTACTAAGGACTATTTTGATATACCCGAAGTATTGTATGAGTTTCCAGACATAAAGCAAACTTTTAATTTTGCACCTTCTCTAAGTCTTCAAATAGATGAGTATATTTCAGGTAAAACCAAGGACAAAGTACAAAGTTTGACAGCTAAGCCTGCAGCTATGCTTAGTTTTGATGACAAGACTGAGATTATTAAATTATTCTTTCATGCTAATTATCAGAACATGATAGAAGCAAATCAACGCTATTTGGAATTATTTAATATTAAAAATAATTCTGATTTTGAGCTTAATCATTTTTCTGAAAATGATTGGCGTGATTTGCAGGTATGGTATAATCTGGTTTGGTTTGGATACTTTAGTAGTCAGAGTGGTATTATAAAAAGATTATACCAAAAAGGCAGAGATTTTACTGAGGCTGATAAGTATTCATTACTGGATTATCAAATGGAAGTATTGAAAAGGATAAACTTTCAGTACAAAAAGCTTAAGGAATTAGGTCAAATAGATATTTCATGTTCTCCTATGTTTCATCCAATATTGCCCTTATTAATAAACTCTGCATCTGCAAGGGAAAGCAGACCAAACAACAAATTGCCAAATCCAATATTTAATTTTTCCGATGATGCTCAACTTCAAATATCAAAAGGTATCCAATATTTTGAATCGGTTTTTGGCGAAGTGCCCATTGGAATGTGGCCATCTGAGGGTTCGATATCTGATGACACCTTAGAATTAATGATAAAGAATGGCATTAAGTGGGTTGCAACTGATGAACAAATTCTGAAAAACTCAAAAAACAATGATTATATTGATACGCTGAAGTTTTTCCCTCACAAATTTAAAAATAACTCAGGATATATATCTATTCTGTTCCGTGACCATTTTCTCTCTGACAGGATCGGTTTTGAGTATTCAAAATGGAATGAGCACGATGCAGCAAATGATTTCATCGGACACTTAAGAAATATTAAAAACGAGATTGCTAAAAATCATGGCGAAGAATCTCTCGAACATGCATGTATATCTGTTATTCTTGATGGTGAAAATTGTTGGGAATATTATAAAGAAAATGGAATTCCTTTTTTAAGGGCACTTTTCACCAAGCTTGAAAAAAGTGATGAATTCGTCACCGTTACTTGCACAGAAGCAATTATAAATGGTCATTCAGATTATATGCCCGAACTCAACCATATTCAGGCAGGTTCGTGGATCAATGGAAATTTTGATATTTGGATTGGCCACCATGAAGATATAAACGCATGGAGCTTATTATCAAAAGCAAGGCATCAGCTTGACAGCCTAAAAAATACTATCAGTAATGAAGCATATAATTCTGCATTAAACCATTTATTGATAGCTGAAGGATCTGACTGGTTCTGGTGGTATGGACCTGAACATTCAACTCCCAATAAACCCGATTTTGACAGATTATTCCGCCATTACATCAAAAATGCTTACTTTTCTATGAATTGTAGAATTCCTGATGAATTAGAAATACCAATTTATAATATAAGCAGTCTAAGCAATTTTACCGTCCCAAAATCTAAGATTACTAACCGCTATAATTTGATGTCTGAAAATTATATTAATGAGAATGACGGATTAATTGAATTAGTTCCTGAAATGAGCTCCATGCACCAAATTGGAGATTTTGCAGATTCTTTAACTTATAATAACGATGATGAGTATCTTGTCCTGAGGGTTGACTACTTAAGTAAGCTCGATTTTTACTACGAATTCAAACTTATGTTCGTTTCTGATAACAAACAAATAATCATCAAATACGATAGTCAAGATATTAATTATATTAATTTTGAACTTAAAAAAACAGAAACATTTTTCACTTTAAATATACCGCTTAAGTCTTTAACAATTATAGATGATAAAGTAAAAATCAAGATTGAAACAATTTTCAAAGGAACCTATTTAAACTATCCTGCATTTGATAGCTATGACTTAGAAATCCTTAAATAATGTTATGGCTTGGATAGTGTTTTGATATGTTCAATCTCCTTTTTTATACTTTCAATATATTGAGAGTATGTTTCATTATTTTGAGCTAATTTGATAAATTTATTAAAATCCTTTATCGCGTCATCATGTTTACCTAACATCCTGTAAACTTTTCCTCTGTTGAAATATATTTGGACAGACTCGGGTATTAGTTTTAATGCCATGTTATAATCATTCAAAGCATTCTCAAATGAATTTAAATTGAAATAACAATTACCTCGATTTAGATAGTAATCCGCTTCATCTTTTCGTTTATCAATCAGACTGTTGAGGTCTGCAATCGCTTTTTCGTAATTTTTTAACGAATAATGTAACATTGCTCTATTGTGCATTGCATCATAATCGCCCGAATCAAGGTTAATTACAATATCATAATCAGCAATGGACTTTTCGAATTCGCCCAACTCGAAATAAACTAAACCTCTATTGAAATATGCAAGTTTATTATTTGGTTCAATTCTAATTACATTGCTGAAATCAGAAATTGCACTGTCGTAGTTTTTTAATTCCTGATAAGACATACCTCTGTTAAGTAATTCAAGTGTAGCGTCAGGATGCTTGGTCAAAATCAAATTATAATCTGTTATCGAACCAAAATAATCTCCGGTTTTTTGAAGAATAGGTCCTCTTAACCTATATGGTTCAATTTTATCAGGATTTAACTTAATTAATTTATTTAGATCAATCAAAGCATCGTCAAAGTTATTAATGTTATATAACACATTAGCCCTGCTAAGCAAATAATTATAATTTTCACTGTCAAGCTCTACAGCTTTGTTGAAGTCTTTGAGTGCCTCAATCATTTTACCAAATTCAGTATAAAACACGCCCCTGTTAAAATAAACATGCTTATCTTCCGGTTTGATTTCTAAAGCTTTCTTGTAATCAGATAGTGCTTTATCGAAGTTTTTTAGCTTTGTATAAGTATTTGCCCGATTCACAAATACATCATGATTTTTAGCATTTTTTTTGATATAAATATTAAATTCTTCAAGGGCAGACTTAAAATCTTCTTTTTGATAAAATATCACCCCTCTTAAATTGTGAATTTCATCTCTCAAATATGTTGAGCTAAGAATTTCATCTGTAATTTTAAGTGCTTCATCAAATTTACCTGAATTGTATTTATCAACTGCTATGTTATAAAGAGAATCTGAAACTGCAGATATTGAATTCTGATAAGTGATTAATATAAAAAATATACTATGCCAAAATATTATTTTCAACTTCTTTTTCCTCCACAAAAAACTTTGTATCAAACTCTACAAAATCTGCCAAACTTCTCGAAACAGGGCATGTCTTAACGACATTTTGTAATATTGCAAATTCCTTTTCCGAATACTTAAAAGGCAAGTAAATTCTTAATTCAAACTTATTTATATGACGAATCGGTTCATTTTTCATGTGCTTGACCACAGAAATTCTCAAACCTTCGATTTCAAATCCTGAATTTCGAGCCCTTATAGCCATAATTGTGGCAATACATGAACCGATAGATGCAGCTGTCAAATCAGTTGGTGATATAAATTCACCCTTCCCATTATTATCAACAGGAGCATCAGTAATAAATGACTGCCCGGAAGGAGTATGAGTAATCTTACAATGTAAATCACCAATATATTCAATATCAATTTGTACCATTCTACATTATTTTTTTAATTAATAAATATTAAAAAGGTAACTCAAAATTTATGCCATCAAACGAAAGAAACACATTAGGAGGTAAAATATTTTCAGTTTCTTTGTGTTTTAGTTGATGAGCAATATGTGTAAGATATGATTTATTTGGCTTTAGCAAATCAATTACTTCCAGTGCCTGAGACACATTGAAATGAGTTGGATGTTGGTCGAACCTAAGAGCATCAATCACTAATACTTCTAAACCCATAAGTTTTTGTAATGATTCATCAGGTATATAATTAGTATCTGTTAGATAAGCAAAATCTACAACCCTCAATCCCAAAACATCTAACTTACCGTGTTTCATTTTTATTAATTGAATGACCAAATCATTTATAACAAGTTCATCGTTGTGAATTATGTATGGATTTATCATTGGAACTCCACCACCCATTTGCTCAGGCGTACTAAATGCATACTCATACACTCTATTCAAATTTTTCATAGTCGTTTGATTAGCATAAATATCAATCGGTTTATTATTGATAAAATTGAAAGCTCTGATATCATCGAATCCTCCAATATGATCAAAATGATGGTGGGTAAAAATTATGGCATCAATATTCTTAACTTGATATAGCAACATCTGCTGTCTAAAATCAAGTGAAGTATCAACAAGAATTGTAGATTTTGGGGATTCAATCAGCAATGAGCATCTTAATCTTTTATCTTTTATGTCGGTTGATATGCAAGTATCACAGTTGCAGGCAATCAGTGGCACACCCGAAGATGTGCCGGTACCTAAAAGAGTAAACTTAACTGTTTGCATTTACTTTTAAATGCTCATGTGCATGGTAAGAACTTCTGACTAAAGGACCCGACTCAACATGTGGTATTCCCATTTGTTCACCAATTCTCTTAAATAACTTAAATTGCTCAGGTGTAACAAACCTGTCAACAGGTGAATGATTTACAGATGGTTGTAGATACTGTCCTATAGTCATTACATCGAGCTTAATTTTAACGAAATCTTCCATCAATTCAAATACTTCATCATCATTTTCACCTATACCAACCATAATTCCGGATTTAGTTTTCATACCACGGGATTTTGAATACTCAAGTACATCAAGAGATCTTTGATACTTTGCCTGAGGCCTAATTTTTTTATAGAGTCTTGGAACAGTTTCTACATTATGGTTTAGGATGTCAGGTTTTGCATGAATAACTCTGTCTAGACAAATTGTATCACCTTTGAAGTCAGGTATTAAAACTTCTACGGTAAGGCCAGGGTTAAGTTCCTTAGCTCTAAGAATAGTATCTGCCCAAATAGTTGAGCCTTGGTCTTTGAGTTCATCTCTATTCACAGATGTAATTACGGCATGTTTTAATGCCATTTTTTTAATGGCCATAGCAACATCCATAGGTTCATTTTTGTTAAGGTAATCAGGTATTCCTGTTTTTACTGCACAAAAGCTACATGAGCGGGTACAAGTATCACCCAAAATCATGAAGGTTGCAGTGCCATGAGCCCAACATTCACCAATATTAGGACAGTGCGCTTCCTCACAAACAGTATGCAATGATTTTGAACGCATAAGCTTTTGGATATTTATGTAGCTTTCGCCGGCAGGTGCTTTTACTTTTAGCCAATACGGCCTTTGACCTTTTGTAGTCTTCAGTTCCGGATTGTTTCTTTTAGCTTTCTTATTGTGAGGTTTAAATTCTTTATTAATTTCAATAACGTCTGTAGTGTTCGAACTATAGGCTGTACTTTGCATTATTTACCAAAATTATTAATACTGTTAACCAAGATAAGCTCTTAATGACTTTGACCTTGATGCATGTCTTAGTCTTCTAATTGCCTTTTCCTTAATTTGACGAACTCGTTCTCTGGTCAAATTAAATTTTTCTCCAATTTCCTCAAGAGTGAGGGTAGTACCATCAAGTCCAAAGTAAAGCTTTATTACCTCGGCTTCTCTTTGTGATAATGTTGTCAAAACTTGCTGAACTTCAACTCTTAATGATTCTCTGATTAATTCAGAATCAGGAGGCGGCTGCATTTCATTAGGTAAAACGTCCAAAAGTCTGTTGTCTTCACCCTGAACAAACGGAGCATCAACTGACAAATGGCGACCAGAAATTTTAATTGTTTCAGAAATTTCTGAAATACTCATGTTCAATTGCTCAGCCAATTCTGCAGCTGTAGGCTCTCTTTCAAACTCTTGCTCAAGTTCAGAGAATTTTTTTCCAATTTTATTCAGTGCACCTACTCTGTTGAGTGGTAATCTTACTATTCTTGATTGCTCAGCCAATGCCTGAAGAATTGATTGTCTAATCCACCAAACTGCATAAGAGATGAACTTAAATCCCCTAGTTTCATCGAAACGTTTTGCAGCTTTTATCAATCCTAAATTGCCTTCATTTATTAAATCGCCCAAAGACAAACCTTGGTTTTGGTATTGCTTAGCAACAGAAACAACAAACCTGAGGTTTGCTTTAACCAAGCGTTCAAGGGCTCTGATACCCTCACCACTGCCTCTTTTAATTGCTTGTGCTAAATCTACCTCATCTTCCGGAGTTAAAAGTTCAACTCTTCCAATCTCCTGAAGATATTTATCAAGCGACTGACTTTCTCGATTAGTATATTGTTTAGTTATTCTCATTTAATAACCTAAAATGAAACACTTTGTTATAAAAATACAATTAACGATAATTTAGTGTGAATATTTGATTGCAATAATCTATAATTAATTTGAATTTAATATTCTCTTGTAAATGTTGTTCTTAAGCAAAGAAATAGATAAATTTAAATTATTATCTTTGTTCAAAAATGCACGTTTGTAACCTATATCATTATTAATAAGTTTGAAAATGTAATCAAGCTCCATCATTACATCTTTCTTGTTTTTTCTGAGCTCGGCTAAACTAATTTTACTTACTTCTTTTTGTAAATTATTAATTTGCTTTTGTACTGCTTTTGAGTAGTTTGATTCAAGAGATATTTCATTCAATCTTTCTAATAATTCATCAGACTCTGACTTATAACTATATGAATTTGATATTAACCACTTATTAAACTGCTCAAAAATTTTATCATCAATAACAACATTTTTGGGTTTAGATTTAATACTAATAAAATAATGCTCAGCAAACTTCAGGAACATGTCCTTTTCGTACAAATCATAAATGATATAGGAATAAATACTATTGTTGGCATTTGTATCTGGCTCGATACCATTTAACTGATACAATTTTCTTCCATTTTTGGTAAAGAAAGTTACAGTATCTGCTTTAATTGTAGTATCCATAATATATTTGTAATTATTACCGAAATTTTGCTTTTGTATATGCCTTCCTAATGGGGTATAATATCTTGATGTTGTTATTTTTAGATTAGTTTTGTAGGGTAATGGCAAAACTCTTTGCACGAGCGCTTTGCCGAAAGACCTACTCCCTACAACAACAGCTCTGTCGTATTCCTGTAATGCTCCTGCTAGTATTTCACTAGCCGAAGCTGTATTTTCATTTATCAAAATACAAAGCGGAAGGTCTGGTTCTGAAGGTATTGATGTTGACTTTTCAACACTCATGTCTTCAGGATTTCTTCCTTTTGTTGTTAATAATTCACTTCCATAGGGTAAAAACATTTCCAGGATGTTGGTTGCAGATCTCATCAATCCACCCCCATTATTTCTTAAATCAATAATAAGCCCGTTTAATTTTCCATTTGCTTTTCGTTTCAATTCATTCAAAACAGTTTTAAACTCAAAAGCTGTATTTTGTTTAAAAACATCTAATTTGATAAAAGCTATGTTTGAGTCAAGTAATTCTGACTGAAAAATATTGTCAATTTGGATATTTTTTCTCGTAAGGGTTAGTTCAATGGTATCTTTAGTTACAAATTTAACCAATTTAATAACAGATTTTGAACCTAATTCTCCTCTAAAAACATCCTGAAAATCCTTATCCAGATCAATAGGCAATTTTGTACCATCAATGCTGATGATTTTATCTCCTACCTGGATTCCTGCTTCTTTTGCAGGTTGCTTATCAGCAACTTCAATTACAGTTATTACACTGTCAATATTTCTAAGAATAAAACCAAAACCTGTATAGGAACCTGTTGTAAGAATATCAAAATCATTTTGGTTTGAACTATCATAATACTCGGTATATGGATCTAAAGTACTAATCATTCCTTCAATTGCACCACGAGCTAAAATCTCAGGATCAGTTTCTATGACATAATTTGAATTAATCTCACGGAATATTGCTCCTATTAAGTCGAAGGATTTGTTAATTTTGAAGTAATAATCCTGACTAAACCCTAAAATTACAATAGAAGCAATAAATACAATAATAAATACATATAATTTCTTTTTCACTATTCTATACCATCTTGGATATAATTCTTTATCTTATCAATTGAGATTCTAATTTGCTGCATAGAGTCACGCTCTCTGATTGTAACGGTGCCATCTTCGAGTGATGTGCCATCAACAGTAACACAATAAGGAGTACCAATTTCATCTTGACGTCTGTATCTTCTTCCTATAGCACCTGATACATCATATTGAGATTTAAAATTCTTTTGTAAATCCTTATAGATTTTATGAGCCAATTCAGGCATTCCGTCTTTGTTGACTAATGGGAATACTGCTGCTGTGACAGGGGCTAACTTTTTGTTGAATCTCATGACTACTCTGGTTTCACTCCCTCCCTTTTCATCAGAAACTTGTTCTTCCTCATAGGCATTACACAGAAATGCCATCAAACCTCTAGATACTCCACCTGATGTTTCTATGACGTAAGGTATATATCTATCCTGGTTGACTGTGTCAACATACTCCATCTTTTTACCTGAAAATTCCTGATGTGATTTGAGGTCAAAATCTGTTCTTGAGTGAATACCCTCAATTTCACCAAAACCAAATGGGAACTCGAATTCTATATCTACAGCCATATTCGCATAATGTGCTAACTTTTCATGGTTTTTCCACTTCATCTTTTCAGGCTTCATGCCTAATGACAAGTACCAATTCCATCTTTGTTCTTTCCAATATTCGAACCAATCTTTTTCGGAGCCGGGTTTTACAAAATACTGCATTTCCATTTGCTCAAATTCACGAGTACGAAACAGAAAGTTTTTTGTATTAATCTCATTTCTGAATGCCTTACCGATTTGCGCAATACCAAATGGAGGCTTTTGACGGCCTGTTTCCATTACATTTTTAAAATTCACAAAAATCCCTTGAGCTGATTCGGGACGAAGATAAACAATGCTACTTGAATCTTCAATTGGACCAACAAATGTTTTGAACATCAAGTTAAAATTTCTAACCTCAGTCCAATCCATTGAGCCCGAAATCGGGTCTTTAATTTCATGCTCTGTAATTATATCATAATAATCAGAATTTTCCTTTACAGAATCTAATTTAATCTGAATTTTATCGGCTTCATCATTTTTATTTTTTTTGCGAAGTTTTTCGATGTGTTCTTCAATCAAATTATCAGCTCTGTGTCTTGATTTACTGGTTTTATTATCTATCATTGGATCGCTGAATTGTTTTGTGTGTCCGCTGGCATCCCAAGTACGTGGATGCATAAGTATGGAAGCGTCAATACCTTCGATATCATCGCGGTAGGTCATCGCTTTCCACCATGCTTCTTTGATGTTTAATAATAATTCCACACCTAAAGGACCAAAATCCCAACAACCATTTAGACCGCCATAAATTTCTGAAGACTGAAATACAAATCCTCTTCTCTTTGCTAAAGAAATAATTGTTTCAAGTTTATACATAAATGAAGCTCAAGTTTGATAATTGTAAAAAAAGTAATTACTAAGAATTAAAAAATTAAAAAATATTGCTGTATTGACGTATCTTTGTAGTTTGAATTAATTAAAAAATCAAATTATTTTATGGAATTAACAAAAAATATTGCTAAGCATTATAAATTATCTCTGTTTATAATAATCTCGATTGTGTATCTGCAAGTATTTACTTTTGATTTGTCATATTATATTGATGATACTCTTTTAGATAACTATAAAAGTGGTTTTGATATTAGTTTGATATTACCAGTTAATCAACTTAATTCAGAGGACGAATCAAAAATCTTACCACTAACAGGTTTGACCTATATTTTTAACAGTATAATTTCAGGACAGAGTTTATACACATTCCAATTAACTAACCTGATAATTCTATTATTTTTATCATTTTTTTTTGTAAAAATATTAAAATCCCTACATTTTGAAAATGACACTTCGTCATTAATAACAATTCTTATTGCAACAAACCCTGTCTTACTATATTATGTTGCATGGATTCCCGGTAGAGAAATATTGCTAAGCGCTTTATTCGCATCAATGGCACTTTATTTCACAATAAAACAATTAAATTATAGAGATAGAAATTCAGCAATCTATGGTTTCATCTGTATATTTTTAGGAGTTTTATCATCATTTGATTTTATTTTTTACATTGCATTTTTGATTGTTGTAATTCTAATATTTTTCAAAGAAGAAACGAAGGATAATCAAGGTTTCGTAATCAGTTTCATTACTTTTGGAGTTATTTTCAATTTAGTTATCATTTATTTATATTTTCCAGGACTATTTTCAAACATTGACTTGATTTTATTATTACAAAAATCTCTAAACATATTTGGTTCTGCCATTTTCCCATTTGCTACAAATAATGCAGAAATATTTAATCCTATTAGAATTTTACTTTCATTATTATATTCAATAATGTTAGTCCTGATATACTTAAAAATTGATTTTCACTCAAAGTATGCATTAGCATCATTGATCTCATTTTCTCTGTTTCTCATCTCAAATGTATTAAATTTTCAACCAAATAATTTAATTCATCTATCTGGAAACGGAATATTATTTGTATTAATTTCTATTACTTTTACTATTATCCCATTTATTTCAAAATTACTTAAATCAAATGCAAAGTTAGTATCCATTTTTTATGTAGTAATTTTAGGTATATTGTCTTTTTCAACATTTTTTGGTTCAAGGATTTTTGAGAATAAAGAGAAATTCTATACATACGCATTCCAGCATAATGTAAACGATGACATAATAAATAAGCTTGTAGAAATTAATGTTCAAAACAGAAATATCAAAAATGCTGAGAGTATATTAAGTAATGTTAAGGAATCAAAGAATTTAGCAAAGTCCTGGATTGCAATCGGAGATTATTATTACTCAATGTTTGATTATAATAATTCTGTTTATTATTTCGACAAAGCGGTTAAATCTGATTCTAACAATGTCAATGCAAAAAATCTATTAATAAATTCGTATTTCCAATTAAAAAATTATTCTAAAGCTATTGATTTGCTGAAACCACTTGCTTACAATCCTTCAAAATACCCTGATGCCAAATGGGACCTTCTTAACATATATTTGGAAGCTAAGCTTTTTGAGGATGCAAGACCTTTTGCTCTAGCGAGTTTTACAACAAATGATGACATTATTCGGGCTCTTAAGTTGATTGATAATTGGTCAAAAATTTATTACCAAGAACCTGATAATCCGTCAGTAGTCAAAGTTATGAAATTAGGCCTCGAGCTTGATCCTGATAATGCTATAATTCTCAATTATTTATATGATACTTATATTAAAATTGGTCTAAGAACTAAGGCAATTGAGTACGAAAAAAGATTAAAGAAAATATTTAATGAACAAATACAAAAAAAGATAAAATGATAAATTTTTATAATCTTGAATTTAAAAGAGTGGTTTTGCACCAAATTGTTGCAAAATCAGATGGCATCGAGCATGCAACACTTGTGCCTGACGAAAATTTATTTGACCTCAATGATGATGTTACAAATACCATCAAAGAAAGGCTAGCTAAGTCTTGTTCTAAGGTTTCCAAAGCATTCGAACCGGAAATACTGGACTATCATGGTGGTACATTCTTTTCATTCTGTGAGACCTTGAAGGAAAAATCCAACTCTAAATTCATTAGCAGCTCAACTGATGTTGCTATGTTGCTAGCAAGGTCACAAACAAAAAACACCATTCCTGGTGGATCTTTGATTTTTATTGAGGCTCTTAGTCCAACATTCAAGACATGGTATATTGCTATCAAAGCTGAATGGAACAAAGCACTAAGATATGAAGTGCACAATCAGCGATCATTTATTAAACTTCTTGATGATGTATTTTTAGACAGTAATTCAAAAAATTTCAAGGTGGGTGCCATTTTTGAAAAGGATGAAATAAACATGGAGATTCCTTATCCGAATAACCTGTTTGGAGCTTACTTTTTCGATGAACAATTTACGATTGATTCTAAACCGGCTGAGTATTTCTACAAAGATTTTCTTGGCTTTACATTAGACTCACTTCCAAAAGTACAAAGTTTGAAATTTTTTAAGAGTACAGACAATTTTATTCGTTCCTATGTTGGAGATTCAGATGAAAAAAATAGTTTGTTAAAAGCTCTTAAACAAGAGTTCCTAATAAATGAAGAACCGAGCGTATCACCTACTGATTTTGCAAATTTATATTTTCACGAACCAAAGCTTAAAGAAACCTATGTAAATGATATTGCACCATACTTGCCGCCGTTAATAAACAAAGACCCTTTATTGATCAAGAACAAACTGGAAAAGAAAAAAATTGAATTTCCCAATAATATTTCTATAACAGGACCAGAAAAAACATTTGATCTGAGCGTTGAATTTATTAATTCCATTGAAGAGTTGTCAGATGAAGACTTTGATGGTAGTACAACCATAATAAAAATTAAGGGGAATCCCTATCAGAAGTAAAAAAAACCGGTTATTCAAAATATTGAGTAACCGGCTTTTTATTTTTAAATAATTCTCTTTGTTTTAAAGATTTTTAGCTACTGTATTCCAGTTTATTACATCAAAGAAAGCTTCTACATATTTTGGTCTGGCATTACGATAGTCAATGTAATATGCATGTTCCCAAACATCAATTCCAAGCAAAGCTGTTTTACCTTCAGTTAATGGATTACCGGCATTGCTATACGAAACTATATCAAGTTTGCCATCAGAATTCTTTACAAGCCAGGTCCAACCAGAACCAAACAAAGAAGTTGCCGCCTTAACAAACTTATCTTTAAAACCATCAAACGTACCAAAATTGCTTTCGAGTAAATTTAATAAATCACCTGTAGGTTTACCACCACCATTTGGAGTCATTACTTCCCAAAAGAACTCATGATTCCATATCTGAGCGGAATTATTGAAAACTGGTCCTGAAGATTTTTTGATAATTTCCTCAAGAGACATATTCTCGAACTCTGTACCAGCAATTAAATTATTGGTATTGTTTACATAGGCTTGAACATGCTTACTATGATGAAAATCCATTGTTTCTTCAGAAATGTAAGGTGCTAAAGCATTTTTTGCATAAGGTAAATCTTTAAGATTGAATGCCATTTTTTTTCTCCATTTAAAAAATAAAATTAAGTACTTAATAACAACCTAAAGAACGATTTAGTTTAAATTAAATTTTATTATTGAATTTGGAAAAATAAAAAAAGCACTAACCTAGTTATTAAAGTTAGTGCCATTTATCATAATAATTCAGATTATAATTTTGGACCGGCAGCTACAAGACTTAAGCCGTGTTCATTATCAGTAAAGTTCTCAAAATTCTTTACAAATTTTTCTGCCAATTTTCTGGCTTGTGCATCCCAATCAGTTGGATTTTCCCATAAATTTCTTGGATTGAGTAATCTCGATTCTACATCATGTAGAGTTTTTGGAATCATCAATCCAAAAATAGGTAAATCTTCGAATTCTGAATTTTCGATACTTCCATCTAAAATAGCATCAATAATTGCACGAGTAGAAGGAATATCTATTCTTCGTCCAACACCTGCAGGACCACCTATCCATCCGGTATTGACCAGATATGCTCTTGAATTATTCTGTTCCATTTTCTTGGTTAATTCTCGGGCGTAGATTGTTGGGTGCAACATCAAAAAAGCATTACCGAAACATGAAGAGAATGAAGGAGTGGGTTCTGTTACTCCGCGCTCAGTACCTGCAAGTTTAGCAGTATAACCACTCAAGAAATGATACTCAGTTTGCTCTTTTGTTAATCTGGAAACAGGTGGCAGAACTCCGAATGCATCAGCCGTCAAAAATATTACCTTATCAGGATGCCCACCTTTTGAAACCGGCTTAACAATGTTTTCAATATGATATAATGGATATGAAACACGTGTGTTTTCTGTTTTTGATGAGCTTGAAAAATCAATCACTCCGGTTTCTTTGTCGAAAACAACGTTCTCAAGCAAAGCATCACGTCGAATAGCACCATAAATATCCGGCTCTTTTATTGGATCAAGATTGATACATTTAGCATAACATCCACCTTCGAAATTGAATACTCCGTGGTCATCCCATCCATGTTCGTCATCACCAATAAGCATACGATGAGGGTCAGTAGACAACGTAGTTTTTCCTGTACCTGACAGCCCGAAGAAAACAGCTGTATCACCGGACTTACCCATATTAGCAGAGCAGTGCATTGATGCAATACCTTTCAATGGAAGATAGTAATTCATGATTGAGAAAATTCCTTTTTTCATTTCTCCACCGTACCATGTACCACCAATAACTGCCATTCTTTCGTGTAAATTAAAAGCAACAAATACCTCACTGTTTAATCCCTGTTCTTTCCAATCAGGATTAACTGTTTTTGAGGCATTTAATACCACAAAATCCGGCTCAAATGATTCTAGTTCTTCTTCTGTTGGCCTTATAAACATATTCTTTACAAAATGGGCTTGCCAAGCAACTTCCATAACAAATCTTACTGAAAGTCTTGTGTCTGGATTAGCACCTGCAAAACCATCAATAACGTATAATTTCTTATTGGACAATTGATTAACGGATAATGATTTCAAATGATTCCATACATCAGTAGAAATAGGTTTATTGTCTGAACTTTTTTTCCCTGGTGTAGGATTTGCCCACCAAACTGTGTTTTCTGTAGTTTCATCTCTAACAATGTACTTATCTTTGGGTGACCTGCCGGTAAAAATACCAGTATCAACAGCTACCGAACCTAAGTTGGTTACGTAACCACGTTCGAATCCTTCAAGTGAAGAATTAGTTTCATGTTGATATAGTTCTTCATAAGAAAGATTATAAAATATTTCCTGTACATCATTAATGCCAAGTTTACTAAAATTTAGTTGTTCAGACAAAGAATTGCCCATAAGAATAATTTCCTTAATTATGTATAAAAAAATAAATTGAAATTTGCTTAATTATATATTGCAAAAATACTTAATAAAGTCAAATTATTATAGAATAATTTACATATTTATATAATTCTTTTATTTATCGAAGATACCAACCATTTTAGCATATCAGTGTACATATTTTTCTTTAATTTTGGATAAAACGACTCAGCTGTGGCAAAATATTTATCAATCTCGCATTGAGCTGTTTCGTAAATTCTGTATTTTCGGAATAAATTATCCATATCAATGACTTCGCATTCATCCAAGCCATTGTTATTCATAAATTTATCAATCAGTTGCCTATCAAGGGTATCATTAACTAATTCTACGGCTTTTAGTATAAGATAAGTTTTTTTCCCCTCAACTACATCTTTGCCGATTTTTTTTCCAAAATCAGCCTGATTGGCAGTCATGTCGAGTAAATCATCCTGAATTTGAAAAGCTAGGCCAATATTGTGAGCAATATTTTTCATAGCATCAATTTCAATGCTGTCACCAAATCCAATATGAGCTCCAATCACAGCTGATGTTTCAATAAGGCGCGCTGTTTTTTTGTCAATCATATTAATATAGTCAGCGATTGTTACATCTTTCTTTTCATTGAACACCATGTCAAAAACCTGCCCCTCACAGACCTCAATTAATTCTTTAGAAAATATGCTTAATATTTCATCAGCTCTGGAATGATTAGTCGAACTTGGTAATAATTTATAAGCATATCCAATCATTACATCACCGGTCAGTATAGCAATTGCAGAGTTCCATTTTTCGTGGATTGTTTGCCGCCCTCTTCTTAGAGGTGAGTTATCCATAATATCATCGTGAACTAATGTAAAGTTATGTAAAATTTCGATAGCTACCGCAGAATCTAATGCTTTCAGCGGATCCTCACCCGAAATTCCGCAACCTATCAATGTAATAACAGGCCTTAGCCTTTTACCACCCTCTTTCATAATATAACGAAAGGGTTCATATAATTCATTAGGTGCACTTTGAGGAATAACTTCCAGAATTCTATTTTCTATTTGCTGTAAAAAAAATGAGTATTGAGTTTTAAAATCCATATTTTTATATCACTTATAAATAATTAGCATTTGACGTAATACTTACCGGGAAGTTGTTTTACCAAACCCCGAAATTCAAGTTCAAGCAGTCGGACCAATCCATCTGAAATTTCAACTCCACTATCATCAAGTATTTTATCTATATGAATAGGTTCATAAGTCAAAAGATTGTATATGTTTTCTTCATGAGGATGATTGAAAGTTATGTCTCGTTGAAATGAACCGTTTTTAACCAGGTCTAACCCTGAAAGTCCTAAGTCTTCAAGTACCTGAGAGGGTGAATTAACTAAAATGGCCGAATTGCTTCTGATGAGATTATTGGTGCCTTCACTTTTTTCAGATGTGATATTCCCTGGGACAGCAAATACATCCCTTGACTCATTAGCAGCTAATCTTGCAGTTATTAAGGAACCACCTTTTGCCCCACTTTCAATTACAACTATAGCTTTTGATATACCGGCTATTATTCTATTCCTTTGGGGGAAAGAGCCTAAGTTGGCTAAATATCCACATCTGTATTCACTTATCAAAGCACCTCCATTCTCGACTATTTTTTCTGCATTTTTTCTTGACACATTCGGACTAATTGTATCTAAACCTGAAGCAAGAACAGCATAAGTGACCCCTTGTGCACGAAGTGTTGCGTGGTGAGCAAATGTATCAACTCCGTGAGCAAGACCACTTACAACAACTATATCATTTGCTGCAAAATATTCTGCAAAACGCTCTGTAGCCAATTTTCCATATACAGTTGCATTACGGGTTCCTACTATTCCAATGCAAACAGAATCGTTTTCCTGTAATTTACCTTTTACGAAAATATAGTTTGGCGGATAAGTTATTTGCTTTAATAACTTAGGATATTCATCATCCCAAATACTAATTATACTTGTTTTACTCAACTCACATTTACTGATTAATGTATCAGCCTGCTTAACGATTTCGTCATTAATATTGAATAAATCACCTTGAAGTTGTTGAATCTTTTTGGCTGCATCAGACTTAATAAAAGTAGTAAAATCAGAATATTTATCTACAACTTCTTTAGCTTTCGAAGCACTTAATCCTTTGATTAAGGATAATTTGATGACCTCTTGTAAGGTCCATTTATTTGGAAATTTATTCATTTTAAATTATTATTTTTTAGTAAACAATTTAATATACAAATATATACTAATTTTTTAATTATTTACTAAAAAATTCTTGATAAAATTATTCCACTACTGACAGCTACATTAAGAGATTCAATATTTTTGCTAATAGGGATATGAACAATATGATCCGAAATCTGCAACAATTCCTGATTTACACCTTGAGATTCATTTCCAAAGATGATTACAAATTTATCAGGGAACACAAATTGACTAATATTCTGGGATTGGTTATGTATTTCAGATGCAATAATCTTATATCCATAACTCTTTAAAAGTAACAAATCAAATACAACATTTGTACTTTTATAATAAGAGATATTAAAAATTGTACCCATTGATACTCTTACTGCTCTTCTTAGATATGGCGAACTGCATCCATTATCACAAATTATGGATTGAATACCAAATGCTCCACAATTTCTGACAATTGAACCTACATTTTCTGAGTCAATTATACTATTCATCAAAACAATTTTATCATTCAAATCATTTATTGATAAATTTTCCGGCTTATAAGCCAAAGCCATAACACCGGTATGCATTCGAAATCCAATTATTTCAGTAAGTACTTCTTTATCTGCTGTTATCAATGTAATATCAGAACGATACTCAATAATTGTTTTGTATTCTTGAAAAAATGACTCTTTTGCTAGAATTGAAATAATTTTCAAATTACTTTTTAGTAGTTTAATTACAACTTTTTCTCCTTCAGATATGAACAGTGCATTGTTGTATCTATCTACCAAATTATCTTTCATAGATTTATAAGGAACTATTAAATCGGAATTTAAATCAAATATTTTTGTAACTTTCAATTTTATTTTAGAATTGTTAACTTTTTTGAAACTGTAGTTGATGGTGTTTTTAATTGATAAATGTAATTCCCGGAACTTAAGAAACTTGTGTCAAAATCAACTTCATAATCACCGGCTTTTATGAAACCTGAAAATACTGTTTTTGCAACATTTCCGGCTAAGTTATATATAATAATCTCATGAAATCCATTCTCAATACTCGAAAATTTAATTTGTGATTTGTCAACAACGGGATTAGGTGTATTTTGCTGAAGCCTCAATCTACCTGAATTACCAACCAACCTCAACCCATTTTCTGTACTTTTACTATCTAAAACTATCATTCCATTTATTTCCATAATTCTGGTGTTCTCTGAAATACCCAAAATTTTAGAATTACTTAACTCAATTGAAGTAGAGTCTTCGTTGCCAAGAGTAACGAGCATTTTCAAAGAAGTAAGAGTACTATCGGTAAAAGGTGCAGGATTAAGTTCAAGCTGAATATATCTCTTACCGTTTTTAACATAAGTATCGATATTATCAATTGGCACTAATGTAGTTGAATTAAAACTGATTGTAGTAATATATCCGGTTGCATCAGGTAAAGGTTTATCTCCATAATTAATCAAATAAATAGGTAAGTTAATTATCTCACCTGGCTTAGAAATTATATGAGGAATTTTTAGCCCTACAGAAGCAGTTCCATCAATAACAAATTTAACATTAACTGTATCACTTGAGTTACATGAATTTTCAAAAATCAATTGCTCGAAGTAAATTTGATTAAATTCTCCACCATTAAATGTAATATAACACTTGGAAATTTCACCCGGCTGGATTATCGCTGGCACTATAGAATCAATAACAACTAAATTTGAATGAGGTAACTCAGACCATTGAAGAATTGAGTTACCAGTGTTTTGAATATTAACAGAAAATTTTAACTTCTCATGTTGGAACAAATTTGAGGATTCAAATATCTCAGGTTTAACACTAAATGCACTATTTGCAAAGAATGCAGCTAAAGGATATTTTGTAACTCCATCTATTGAATTTAAAGCATTTGAAGAAATAATCAATGTATCATAATTATTTCCAAAGTTTTGGGGATCAAACTGTATTTTAATTTCAACTGAATCATCAGGTATGATGATGATATTCTGAGATAAATCATCTAAAACAAAACTTCCGATGTTGCTTTGAATTTGAACATCGGAAAGGATTAGATTTGTTTTACCGGTATTTTTGATGAACAAAGAAGATTTGGAAATTTCATCACAGTAAACGACAGGGAAATCATTCATATTGGAGAAATCAATCTGTGATAGATTTGGGCCAACATAAGCAACAATATTAAGCTTTTTATTAATACCGCATGTATCTTCAAAAATATGTTCCAAGTTGTAAGTACCAAAAGAATCAGCACCTTTGAAAATCACTAAAACTTCTGAAGAATCTCCAGGCAAAGTTGTTTGAGGATAAATGGATTCAATAGTAAAATACTCATAATTTACAGGAAACTCCCAAAAAAGTTTTGCATCACCTTTGTTTACAATCCAGAAACGTTTTTCTTCAGATTTATTAACTTCAAACAGATTAAATATTATGCTGTTTTTAGATAATTCATAATTAAATTCTCTTTTTGATGCGTTTAATTTGATTATTTTTTCTGAGCTTTTATCCGTATTAACATTTGTTTTGATTATTAATTCTGATGTAAAATTACCTTTTTCTACGGATTCAAATATTAGCTTAATTGTAGTACTATCGCCGGGGACTAATCTCATTGAAGTATTTGACAAATCTAAGCTAAATTTGTCCTGTTCAGCAGCAAATATCACATTATTTATCAATAAGTCATCATTTCCTATATTGTAGATAATTATGTCATTTTTGCCTCCGGTTTCGCAAGTGAATGCTCCAAAATCAATAATCTCATCAACCTGAATTTGAGGACCTGCTCCTCTACCAATAAGTTGAATTAGATCATAGTCTTGCTTTCCATCATACAAAATATCAAACATAGCACTTGTCAGATCATACTTATCCGGCTTGAATTTAATATTGAACTTAAATTCCTGAAGTGGATCAATAAAGGTAGGTTGAAAACCTATAATTTCAAAATTATTATCAGATTTGTTTAAATTAACAATATTTTCAACAAATAGAGATTCGGTGCTTAGGTTGGTTAATGTAATTTCTTTGACTGAGTTTTCAGAACCAATTTTAACAATACCGAAATCATAATAAGGTGGAGATACTTGAAGTAATCTATTACTTGTAAAACCAATTAGCTGACATCTAAATTCACGCATTCCGGTAACAAAAACTAGCGTATCCAATTTATTTGAAAATGTGGTTGGCGAAAACCTTATTGTTAAGTTCAACCAGTCCTGAGCATCAACTTCATATGGAAATCTTAAACTGTTGTCTAGTATGAAAAATGATTTACTAGCTCCCCTGATATATATTGTGTCAATACTTATGGCTGTGTTTGTATTATTTGCAAAAATTTGATTTATAAGAGAGTCCTTGATTGACCCTATCATAACATTTCCAAATACAACACTTTTAAGAGTCACATTTGGATTAATGATGCTCCAGATATTATCAGATAAATCCTCCTGTAAAGTAGGTTTATTAAATGGAATATCTTCAGGAGACCATACAAAAACCTCACCCTGGATAGTCGAGGAAGCAACTTTGGAGCCATCAGCCCGCCAGGCAATTTTATTTACTAGGTTGTTGTGACCCCTAAATACATAATATTTTGAACCTGTTCCAGGTTGCCAAAGAGTTATAGATGAGTCTGCAGAAGAAGATGTTATGTGTTTAGCGCCGGGGTCCCAAGAAACTACATTTACAGGTTTCAAAAAGTTGTTAAACGAAGTAATGTTAGACAGTGAATTAATATCCCATATATTAATGTACTCATTCATTGATGATGTAACAATGAA
This sequence comes from bacterium, assembly GCA_024711295.1. Classification (GTDB taxonomy): domain Bacteria; phylum Bacteroidota; class Ignavibacteria; order Kapaibacteriales; family UBA2268; genus JANJTB01. The sequence goes on from JANJTB010000021.1 coordinate 67,551, forward strand.
TTTTGAAGTAGGATTAAAGTCTAATGATGTGACCTTTTGGTCACTGACTTTGAAACTTTTGACTAAATTTAATCCGTGGTTGTAGATCTTAACCCAACCGTTAGAAAGACTGATTATTAATTCATCACCTATCTTATTCCATAAAATATTGGTAATTGGTGATTCTTCCTTAATTTCACTTATAATCTCACGTGTTAAATTGTCATATATATATAAATTACCCTCATTGCTTGCTAATGCAATTAAATTATTTACAGGATTCCAATCCAGGAGCTCAAGATTATTGTTACCAATTGAAATTTCGAATTCTTCAAACTCATTGTCAGGATTTTTAATTATAATTTTATTTGAATTATTTACAATGATAGCATATCTTGAAAAATCAATGTTAAAATCAAAATTAAGCAAATCTGGAATATTACCTGAGATCGTTTTTACAGGCTCTCCGTTTTGAGTATTCCAAAGTCTGATAAAACCATCGGTGCTTGCTGTATATATTTCATTATTGTTGTGTCTCCATATTAAATTTAATATTCTTCCCTGTATACCCTTTAATGAAATAATATTTTTACTTAAATCAAATAAAGATAAATGTTTTATCCTTAATAAGCAATTTGAATTAGGAGTAAATGGAATTGAAGTCCAAAGATACTTCAAACCTGATGCATTATTAGTAATATTTGTCCAATTATTCCCATTATCAGTTGAGAAATCAATACTTACTGTATCAGTAGGTAACACTCCATCCCACTCTATAAGGTAATTTGTACCTACCACAAGTTGTTCTCCACCATTTGGAGAAATAATTCTTAATGTTTTGGGGATAGAATTATTTCTTAAAGAGCCACCGGACAATCTCAGTTTCTTTTCATCGCAAAAACTTCCTTCAAATACTATCTCTTCATAAACATAATTTGTGTCAAGAGGATTGTATTGAACTCGGATGTTGACTGTTTCACCCTCATTTATTTGAATGGGCAAATCAGGTTCAATAATTTTAAATCTACTTGAATTACTGACATTTGAAATTACAATATCATCATTTTTAGCACTAAGACGAAAAAGTTGTGTTGAGTTAAATGGCGGTTGAATAAGACCGTAGTAATGAAAATCTTTCTCCACAATTAAACTTGGCAACGCCGTAAAATTTATTTCATAAGTGGATGAATCTTTCAAACTCAAGCTAGTAAAATCAAGTAATACTTCTTTGAAATCTGAACAAGTTGTTGACTTATAAACAATATTACTAATCTTTTCATATTGAAAGTTCTTTACAAAAGCTCCTAGCTTGTTAAGTAAATGAAATTCATTGTTCGAATAAAATGACATACCATCGTCGATAAATTCACTAACTAATTTGGATGGTCTGGAATTAATAATAATTGAATGGAAATTTGCACTTATTTTACTTTTTTCAGATTTAATATAAGATATTTCTCCTGATTCAGTACCATCAGTAATTAAGATAATATTACAAAGTTTATTGCCAATAATTTTTCTTAGGTTAAATTGATTTTCATTAAATAAAGAATTTAGATCAGCTTTCCCAGAGAAAATTGGGTTATTTAGATTATTCTTAATTTCATTATAATTTTCAGTAAAATCATTAATTAAAAACAAGTTTTCATTAAATGTTGCTAAGGCTATGCTCAAATCTCCGAATGAATTATTTTCAATCAGAGTTATTATGGATGGTTTTATAAATTTATCAAATTTGCCTCTGAATAATGAACTGCCATTAAATATAATAAGCAAGTTATTGCTATAGAATTTGTTCAATAATTCTTCAACGTTAAATTCATTTATTTTTTGATTATTTTCAATTATTTCGAAGGGAAAATTTGATAAATCTTGGTATTTATGGTTTTCAGTCAACAAAGTTTCGATACTTACTATAGGGTAATTTTTTGTTTTAACCCCAAAAGAAAACACTTCCGCTGAATAGGTCTCTTGCAAAGAAAAAAATATTAAGGATAAAAATATACCCATAAAAAATTTTGCAATTTGAGATGAAATATGTCCCAAAGAATCCCTTTCAAAAAAAGAAATAATTATCTCATTGTTATATTACAAATTTACGAAATTACTCATTAACTATTGAATGAAAATAATTATTTATAAGGAATGTTAAATAAATCAAATCAAAAAAATCTATTGTTAAATGTTAATCTATAATTATCTTTGCAAATGTTTTGGTAGAAGAATATATAAATAAATAATGAAAAAAATTCTTGTAATTGATGATGCACAATATATATTGGAAAGTACCTCCACACTTCTAGGTTTCGAAGGATTTGAAACTTTAACCTCTGACAATGGGTTTGATGGCGTGGAAAAGGCAATCAATGAAATTCCTGACATGATTGTTTGTGATATATCTATGCCGGGTATGGATGGCTACGAAGTTTTGGAAGAAATTAGAAAGAATGAAAAAACAAAGACTATACCATTTATATTTTTAACTGCATTTACAGATAAAACAAATATGCGTGCCGGCATGGAAAGAGGTGCTGATGATTATTTATTCAAACCATTTACCAGAGATGAGCTTTTAGCAGCTATTGAAGCACAGTTCAAAAAAAACAATATTATCAATGAGCATTACCAAGACAAAATTGATGAACTTTGCAAAAATATAACTACAGCTTTACCTCATGAATTCAGAACAGTATTAAATCAAATAATTGGCAATTCAGGGCTTTTAAAGTCATCATCAAATAGTTTGACTCAAACAGAAATATCTGAAATCTCCGACGACATATATCAATCAGCTAAAAGACTGTTGAAAATATCTGAGAATTATTTGGTTTATGCACAAATTGCCACATTTGAAAAAAATAAAGTATCAACTGAGCAGTTAAAAAGTTTCGAAAATAAAGAGCCATGCTCGATTTTGATTGACTTGGCTCAAAAAATCTCTGCTGATTACTCAAGAAGTGAAGACTTAATAATTAATAAAATTGTAAACAACATTACAATATCTATTTCAGCAGAAAATTTTGATAAAATACTAAAAGAAGTACTTGATAATGCATTCAGATTTTCTGAAATTGGAACTGAAGTGACAATTAACACTGAGCTTGTAAATCAAAGTCTAAAAGTTTCGGTGACCGACAAAGGACGAGGATTGACAAATGTTCAGATAAACAAAATTGGTGCATATATGCAATTTGACAGGAAAGTTTACGAGCAACAAGGAGTTGGTTTAGGTCTTTCGATAGCGAAGAAATTAACGGAATTGCATGATGGAACATTCAACATTATTAGTGAAACAGATAAAGGTACTTCAATAGATATTTTTCTCCCTTGCAGAAGTATATAAAAAAAATAAATGATTTTTTAGATAAAATCTAAAAAAACAATTTAAAATTTGTCAATTAATTTTTTAAAAGTTAATTTGGAATTTTTTTTATTACCAAAAATAAATAGGTTTTTAAAATGATTAAACAAACAGTTCAAGAGAAACTCTTAAGATATGTTAAAATTGATACTCAATCAGACCCAACAAGTAATGAAACCCCAAGTACACAAAAACAATTTGATTTGGCAAATTTGTTGGTTGATGAATTAAGAGCAATGGGCATCAAAAATGTTGAAATTGATGAAAAATGCTATGTTTATGCAACACTACCATCAAACATACCATCTGATGATACAGCATTTGGGAAAGTACCAGCTGTAGGATTTATAGCACATGTTGATACATCTCCTGATACAACAGGAACTGATGTTAAGCCTCAAATAATTCAGAATTACCAAGGTGGAGACATTGTTCTTCCTGCTGATAATAATGTAGTTATTAAAGTATCTGAATGTCCTTCACTTAATAAATGCATAGGACATACTCTAATTACTACCGACGGTACAACTCTTTTAGGTTCTGACGACAAATCAGGTGTAGCAGCAATCATGACTGCTGTGGAGTATCTAATTAATAATCCTCAAATAATTCATGGAGATATCAGAATCGGATTTACTCCCGATGAAGAAATTGGTAAAGGCGCAAATTTCTTTGATGTAACAAAATTCAATTGTGAATATGCCTACACTATTGATGGTGAAATGCCAGGTGAAATAAACAAGGAAACCTTTAGTGCTAATGCATGTATTGTTAGGGCTTATGGTCGTGACATTCATCCTGGATTTGGCAAAAATATAATGGTAAATTCACTAAGAGCTATTGCTGACGTCATTGCAATGACTCCAAGAGATATGGCGCCTGAAACTACTGAAGGTTATGAACCATATATCCATCCACATAAACTAAGCGGAACAGTAGATTATTCTGAAGTTCAGATGCTATTCAGAGATTTTAAAACTGAAGGACTAGACGTACAAAAACAGATGATTGAAGACATAGTTGCAAAAGTACAGGAAAATCATCCTAAAGTAAGATTTGAAATAGAAGTGATTGAATATTACAGAAATATGCTGGACCTTTTGGAAGCTCAACCTCATGGCCTTGATTATTTATGGGAGGCAGCAACAAGATCAGGTGTCGAACCTTATTGGAATCCTATAAGAGGCGGAACTGATGGAAGCAGGCTTACAGCAATGGGACTTCCTACACCAAATATTTATACTGGTGGACAAAATTTCCACAGCAAAACAGAATGGTGCTCTATTGATGCATTGACAAAATCAGTTGAGACAATTATTAATCTTGCTCAAATTTGGGTTGAAAAAAAAAGATAATATAAAATTTTGATTACAATAATACGGAGTTTGAATGGAACATAGCTCAATCGATAAAAGTGGATTACCGGAAAATGCTTACCGGGAGTTAAACCCCGGCGAAGAGTACACACCGGTAATGCCTGCAAATAAAGTCTTTCCTGAGGTTACACCCTGGTCTGTGGGTATGGGTTTGATTATGGCTGTAATTTTTTCAGCTGCTGCTGCTTTTTCGGGATTAAAAATTGGACAGGTTTTCGAAGCTGCAATACCAATATCAATCATAGCAGTAGGTGCTTCAACATTTTTCAAAGTAAAAAATCCTTTAGGGCAGAATATAATTATTCAATCTATAGGAGCTTCATCAGGGGTTATTGTTGCAGGTGCAATATTCACTATACCCGGACTTTACATTTTGCAATATAAATACCCTGAAATACAAGTAAGCTTTTTTCAAATATTTTTCTCGTCATTACTTGGTGGATTTCTAGGAATTTTATTTTTAATACCGTTTCGTAAGTATTTCGTAAAAGATATGCATGGAAAATTTCCTTTTCCTGAAGCCACAGCAACAACAGAAATATTAATCACTGGTGAAAAAGGCGGATCACAAGCCGGTATTCTTATCACAAGTGGCTTAATCGGCGGATTGTTTGATTTTATGTTTGGCACACTGAAATTATGGGCAGAAGTAATTACTTCTAAAATGCTTCCAATTGGTGCTGCTTTAGCAGAAAAATCAAAAATTGTTCTGAAAATGAATGTCAGTGCATTAATTTTCAGCTTTGGATATTTAGTTGGTCTTAAATTTTCTACAATTATTGTTGTTGGTTCATTGCTTTCCTGGCTCGTGTTTATTCCGTTATTGAATGCAATAGGTGGTATTATTGCAGGGGCGGGTGGTACTAACTTTTTTGCAGCAATGAGCCCTGAAGAGATATTTCGCTCTTATGTTAGACCAATAGGCATCGGAGCAATTGCAATGGCAGGAATAATTGGAATTATCAGGTCATCTGGTGTCATAGGCAAAGCTTTCAAATTAGCAGTTTCAGGAATTTTCGGAAAATCTTCGGGTGCTGCTGAAGAAGAAGTTCGTACTCAAAAAGATTTAAAAATGTCCTTTGTTATTATTCTTTCTGTTTTAACTGTTATTTTAGTTTTTATTTTCCTTCTTACAGGTGTTGAAATAACACTCAATCAGGCATTAATTGCTTTGGCTACTTTAGTGATAATTTCATTTTTGTTCACTACAGTAGCTGCAAATGCAATTGCAATAGTTGGAACAAATCCAGTATCAGGTATGACGCTAATGACGTTAATTATCTCTTCCATAGTCCTGGTACAAGCAGGATTACAAGGTCCTCAAGGTATGGTAAGTGCACTAATTATTGGTGGTATTGTTTGTACAGCACTATCTATGGCAGGTGGATTTATTACTGACCTAAAAGTAGGTTACTGGTTAGGCTCATCACCACAAAAGCAGGAATCCTGGAAATTCCTAGGAACATTAGTTTCTGCTGCAACAGTGGGCATAGTAATTTACATTTTAAGCCAAGCTTATGGCTTTGTAAAATCCGATATGTATCCCGACCCTTTGGTTGCTCCACAGGCTAATGCAATGGCTGCAGTCATCGAGCCTTTAATGTTACCCGGTGCAGAAATTCATTGGATGCTTTTTGTTGTAGGAGCTATAATTTCATTGCTGGTATTTTGGCTTGGTATTTCACCACTTGCGTTTGCACTTGGTATGTTTATCCCATTAGACCTTAATACTCCATTATTGATAGGTGGACTTTTATCGCATTACATAGGCAAGAGTTCGAAAGATGCAAAACTTGCTAATGCAAGAAGTCAAAGAGGTACCTTGATTGCCTCTGGATTTATTGCTGGTGCTGCTTTGTTTGGGGTATTTGGAGCTTTACTGCTATTTATTAACAATATGGGATGGGCATCAATAAATTTAAATATGAATATTTGGGAAGAAGGTGCAATTGGATCCGAAATAGTAGCTTTAATAGCATTTATAATTCTGATAGCATACTTTATCTGGGATACACTCAGAGCTAAAGTAGAAGATTAATTTAATTCTATCTATTGAAGAAGCCCTACTTTTTTACTAAATAAGTAGGGCTTCTTTTTTGCTATTTATTGTGAGAAAATAATCATTTTTTTTTTGCAAATTTTGCTCAACTTTATGAATTACAAAATTTAATCTAACTTATAGTTAAATGTCTCAATTATTTTGAATTCTTTACCTCCCTCATACTCATAAAGAGTATTCGTGAATGTATTAGAATCAATAAATTTGAAAACAATTTTAAATCGATTTTCGTTGAGAATTTTGTGAGGGTATATGCCTTCGAAAATTATTGACTTTTCGTCAAAAGAAAAAACTCCTTCTGCAGTAAGCGAGAAAGTTTCTACTCCTGTAAATTCATTGTATGTATATTTTTTTTTGATTCCGTCAAATCCTATGATTATTTTCTTATGGACAGATTCATTTTGGAAAGATAAATTAGAATTGATTTCCAAATACCTTTCATTCAATATAATTTTATTCTCTGACTTTCCAGAACCTCTTTCTTGCTTACCTTCGTGGGGCGTAGCAAAGAAAATCTGTCTGTAATTACCCGAAAATGATTTTAATATATCATGATACTGTGTAATTAGAATTGCATCACCCTGCACTCTCAATTGGTGATAATCATCAGCATTAGCGACATTTAATATTAGTAATGAAATCAAAATAATATAATTTCTCATTTGGCTTTGTCCGGGAACCCCATCATTCTTGCAATAACACTAAACTCAGGTGAGCGCTCAAGCAATATTTTCATAATTACGAGAAGAGGGACTGACAAAATCATTCCAGGAATTCCCCAAATATAACCCCAAAAGACCAAACCAAAAAGTACTGTAAGAGTATTGATTCTTAATCTGTTACCCATGATTATCGGCTCTATAAGATTGCCCATCAAAAACTGCATTACTATCAGTAAAAAAGAAAATATAAATATATCTTTAAATTGGTCCAATTGAATTATTGACATCAAAATTGGCAATATTGTTCCGAATATTGAGCCAACGTTTGGAATAAAGTTAAGAATGAATGCTAAAAATCCCCAAAAAATACCGAATTTAATTTCAAAGATTAAACAGAAAAAGTAAGTCAAAAGACCAGTTATTAAGCTTATAATAACCTTAATCCACATGTAAGAAAATATAGATTTTGTAATGTTTTGGTATTCTTTAATCAATCCTGCTTTTCTATCACCACCGACATAGGCTAAATAATCTTCTGAATTAGCTATTCCAGCAAGTAGCATAACATAATATAAAGAAAAGAATAGAAATGAGCTAAAAAAAGAACCTAATCCTGATGCAAATCCTGATATTGCCTCAGGTACTCCTCCCTCTCCCAAATATGAGTAAAGCTGACTGACGAGTAAGGTCGAATCGAGCTTGGCTCCAAATATATGATTAATCCAAATTAAAGCTGCATCTACCTTGAGCAATAACCTTGACAAGAGATAACTTTGTTCGTCAACAATTTGAGACACTGTGTTGGATATAATCAATCCGATTCCGAATAGAACGGCTAATGAAAGGATAGAAAATGTTGGCAAAACCAGCCATTTAGGCAACCCTTTACGCAAAGTGAAGTTAATAAAGGGTTGTACCAATACCGTCATTAACAATGCTAAAACCAAAGGTAATAGGATCGTAGAAAGAAGACTAAGCAGGTAAAATATTAATACTGCTGCAAAAAAAAGTAAAATATTTTTTTCAGAAATTTCTGACATAAAAATTAGTTATAATTTTTAACGATTTCATAAAAAGTATCTAACAATGATTTTAACTTATCAATTTCCTTGCCACCTGCAGTAGCCAAATGATTTTTTCCACCACCGCCTCCACCAATTTGTTTAGCAGCTAAACCTACCAATTTCCCCGCAGGATAATTATCTTTTATGTCGTCAGTGACGACACAGATTATTTGTGCTTTATCTTCAATTACAGTAGCTAACAAGCCAATTGATGACTTATCCAGCATATCTCTGAAATTATCTCCAAGGTTTCTTAGCTCATCTAGTGAAGATATATTGAGTTGACCACTTATTACATTAATACCGTTTATAATTTTTGGACTTTTTATCAAACTTTCTAATTCGCTTGATAGATTGCTTACTTTTGCTTCGGTAATTGATTTTTCAAGGGATTTTATTTGTCTGTGCAAATCTTCTATATTATTTTCTTTCTCGATAAATTTTGTATTTAATTTAGTAATATAATCTAAAACTCCTTTACCGGTAACAGCTTCAATTCTTCGCACTCCTGCAGCTACTGAGCTTTCGGAAACAATTTTAAACAATGCTATGTCAGTAGTTTTGCTTACGTGTGTACCACCACAAAGTTCAATTGAATATTTTGGGTCCATAGTAATTACCCTAACTTTGTCACCATATTTATCACCAAAAAACATCTTAATTTTTGGGTTCTTCTTTGCATCATCAAGCATTTTTTCATCAATATTTACATCAATTCCTTCAAGGATTTTTTCGTTAACCATGTTTTCAATTTGAATAATTTCGTCATGATTTACTTTTTGAAAATGATTGAAATCAAATCTCAGATAATCAGGTGCAACTAATGATCCTGCTTGCTGAACATGATTACCTAATACAGTCCGAAGTGCTTCGTGAAGTAAATGTGTAGCAGAGTGATTTCTCATAATATTCATTCTTCTAACAGAATCAACTTTCATGATAGCTTTAGTACCTACAATCTGTTCTACATCTCTGTCACAAATGTGAAATATTGAATTGCCCTGTTTCTTCATGTCTATAACATTATAAACTTCACCTGCCAAAGTTATAGTACCTGTATCCGAAACTTGACCACCACTCTCAGTATAAAAAGGTGTTTCAGCAGTTACAACCAAATTCGAATCAACAAATAACACTTCAGATTCATACTCTAAATTATCATACCCAACAAAAATTGATTTGATATCAATTGCAGGTAATTCTGTTTCGTGGCTGGTTGATTTTCTTGCTGCTCTTGAACGTTCCTTCTGCTGTTGCATCAAGTTGTCAAACAAATTCTTGTCAATGCTAAGACCTTTTTCACGCGCAAGTAATTCTGTTAAGTCGTAGGGAAATCCATAAGTATCATAAAGTAAGAAAGCATCTTCACCTGATAGTACATTACTTCCGGAATCAATCATTAATGACGATTTCACTTCAAATATTTCGATACCTCTTTCTAAGGTTTGCAAGAAACTCTCTTCTTCACCTCTAATAATCCTTTCAATGGTGATAGCCTGTGATTTAAGTTCAGGAAATGTATCTCCCATTGTGTCTATCAAAACAGGTAAAAGCTTATAAATAACCGGCTCTGTAAATCCTAAGTTACGTGCAAATCGACACCCACGACGCAAAATTCTTCTGAGAACATAGCCCCTACCTTCATTACCAGGTAAGGCGCCATCTGCAATAGCAAATGATAATGTACGAATGTGATCGGCAATAACTCTCATAGATATTGAGTTTTTAGAATCCAATTTACCATCATAATCTATACCGCTAAGTTCAACAATTTTGTTTATTAATGGCATAAATACATCGGTATCATAGTTAGAGTTTTTACCCTGAATTACAGCGCAAATTCTTTCGAATCCCATACCTGTATCAACATGAGTATTCTTTAAAGGCTCTAATTCACCATTAGTCTTTCTATTGTACTGAATAAAAACTAAATTCCATATTTCAATGACTTCTGGAACACCTGCATTCACCATACTTCCACCAGACAAGTCAGGTGTTCTGTCAAAATGAATTTCACTACAGGGTCCACAAGGACCGGTCTCACCCATCTCCCAAAAATTATCTTTTTCGGCAAATCTATGAATTCTGGATTCAGGAAGATAATTCTTCCAAATTTCGAATGCTTCATCATCAGTTTTGTAAACTGTAGCATGTAGTCTTTCTTCGGGCAGTTTCCAAATTTTTGTCAGTAATTCCCAAGCCCATGCAATAGCTTCATTTTTGTAGTAGTCACCAAAACTCCAATTACCTAACATCTCAAAAAAAGTATGGTGATAAGTATCAACACCTACCTCTTCCAAATCGTTGTGTTTACCACTAACCCTGATACATTTCTGAGTATCGGCAGCACGAACGTAATCTCTATTCCCGATACCAAGGAAAACATCTTTAAATTGATTCATACCTGCGTTAGTAAAAAGCAATGTTGGGTCGCCATGTGGTATTACTGGAGCACTTGTTACTATTCTATGCTCTTTTTCTTTAAAAAAGTCTAAAAATGATTGTCTTATTTCTTGAGAAGTCATCCTTTAATCCTAAGTTCAGTTTGATTTTAAAAAATATTATAATGATGAAAAAAATGAATGTTTATTTTAAATAAATTAGTCAAAATCTCTTGGCTCCCATTGCATACCTTCGCAAGGAATATGGTTTTTACTTACATGTACATCATAAATTTGGCATGTTTGAGCTCCAGAATTAAAATGTCTGCATTTACCACATAGAGTTTCTTCAGAGAGTTCCTTCATTCTGTCCTGAAATTTTTGATATTGTCTATATGCTGGAAATCCAACAAAAAACCATATGGCGAAAAATGAATACCACCAATATTCATAAAAGTCAAATCGTCGAACTAAAAATAGTGTCAGAATTATTACGATCGAACTACGCAATATTACGCCCCATACTATAGAGCCGGTGGTAACAGTCGGATTATCACTTAAATTATCCTCTTCACTTCCTTCTCTAAACATCAAATAATCAAGAATTCGTTCAAATTTCATATAAAAGAATTATAAATTATAAGAGACGAATTAAACTTAATTGATTGAAATTTAGTTTAAATACTTTAAATTAGTTAAATTATAGTTATATTTGAAGTTATATTTTTTACATTTTTCATAAAAGATTCTTTAAATGACATTTCAGGAAACGGGCTTATCGTCCGAAATAATCAAGTCAGTGAGTGAACTTGGTTTCATTAATCCCACCCCTATTCAGGAAAAAGTAATATCTCAAATTTTGCAATATAACAGGGATATCATTGCATTATCACAAACCGGAACCGGAAAGACAGCAGCATACGGGCTTCCTATTTTACAACACATAGACGTAAAGAACCACAAACCTCAGGCTTTGGTACTATGCCCAACCAGAGAACTTTGTATTCAAATTTCAAACGATTTGATTGATTATTCAAAGTACCTTGACAATCTAAAGATAGCTCCTGTTTATGGTGGATCAAGTATTGAAACTCAAATAAGAGCTCTAAAGCAGGGTGTGCAAATTATTGTTGCCACTCCAGGTAGGTTAGTAGATTTGATTGATAGGAAAGTAGCAAAGTTGGAAACCATCAAGTATTTAGTTTTGGATGAAGCCGACGAGATGTTGAATATGGGATTCTCGGAAAGTATAAATACTATAATGGGAAAACTTAGTGAAGAGAGAACTAATTTGCTCTTCTCAGCAACAATGCCACCGGAGATCAGCAAAATTGCAAAAAAATATATGGTTAACCCTGTTGAATTAACCGTAGGAACAAAAAACTCAGGTGCTGATAACGTAAAACATTATTGTTATACTGTACATGCAAAAGACAAATATGAAACTTTAAAAAGACTTATTGATTATTATCCGGAAACTTACGGTATTATCTTTTGCAGAACAAGGGCTGAAACACAGGAAATCGCAGACAGACTGATTGCTGATGGATTCAACTCAGAACCTTTACATGGAGATTTGTCGCAACAGCAAAGAGATATAGTAATGTCGAAGTTCAGGAGCAAAACTATTAAACTACTCGTTGCAACTGATATTGCTGCACGCGGTATTGATGTTGATGACTTGACGCACATCTTTAATTACAACTTGCCTGACGATATTGATGCTTATACACACAGAAGCGGACGTACAGGCAGAGCAGGTAAAGCAGGTGTTTCGATTGCCATTACAAATTTAAAAGAAAAATATCGAATCAAGCAAATTGAAGGTAAAATTGGTAAGCAGTTTATTCAATCGAATGTACCTTCGGGCAAAGAAGTTTGCGAAAAGCAATTATTCCACTTAATCGAAAGAATTGAACACATTGAAATTGAACACGAAGAGATAAATCCTTATTTGCCTATAATAAATAAGAAACTTGGCTGGCTTGACAAGGAAGATTTAATAAAAAGACTTGTATCAGTTGAATTCAACAGATTTTTGCAATTCTACAAAGACGCTGTTGACCTTAATGAAAAGGAAAGTTCATTCAAGAAAGACAAATCAAAATCGGACAAAAAATCTTCAAGTAAATTTGAAAATTCTGATTTTGTTAAGATTTTTATAAATTTGGGTAAAGCTGATGAATTTTATCCGGGCTTACTTATTGAAATGCTTAACAAAACAAATAGAAGACTAAAATTCCAAATTGGAAAAATTGAACTTTATAAGAAACATACTATTTTTGAAATAGACTCAGCTAATGCCGGTCAGATAATTAAGAGTATGTCCGGCATGATGTTCGATGACAGACAATTGGTGCTAAAAATAGACAATGCACCATCTAAGAGTAACGAAAAAGATAACGACAGGAAAAGGTCGCGTAGAAAATAATTATTTTACAAGCCAAGGTGCTAAATAGCTCGAAGGTCTCTTTTTAACAGTTGGCGTTGATGGAATGAATTCAATATTTATTTGTTCTGCAACGCCATCTTTTATTTTATACAATAATGATTGATATGGTTTAAATCTAAGGCTAAGCTCAGTTAACCGTCCTTCAATATTAACTCCCACATAAAAACTATAAGTGCTGTTATTAAATGATTGCCCATATTCCATCGGAAATTTTATGCTATTTGAAAGTGGATTTGCAAAAAATATGTAGTAAGTATCTTTATCTTTTCGAGTATAAAATTTTAGTTTATTTTCTGAAACTATAAAAGGTTTTACAAAAATTGGTACTTGCCTATGCACATTACTATTATCGAGAAGCTTCTCTAATATTTCCTTATACTCCTTTGCACTTACATAACCCGGATGACTTGGAATTTTCTTGAGGATAATACTCCCTCCTTCATTTGCAATTCTAAGCAATTCCTTAATAGTTGAGTTGCTTACATAATCAGAATTGATGTATACGGCTTCAAATATATTACTTCCGATATGTATTTTACCATTTATTACTTTTGATTTTGTTAAAAAATCATTATTTACCCAACAATTGTTAAACCCTTTCAGTTCATCAGGGAAATAAACATACCTCATTTCGTAGTATCCCCAAGCCCATTTAAATTGCAGTTCTTTTGGCATAACTCCTTTTATCCAAGCATCCTCGGTTGGTAAGTACACAGCAATATTGAAATAAGGATTTCCTAATCGCATATTTGTCTGGACTTTTTCAAGGTAAAAATTAAACTGTTTAATTTCTTTATTTAAAAAAGAATTAGTTCCAATGTGGGTAGTAGCATAAAAGTTTGTTGAATCTGAATTAGCTTTGTTGTGTGGTTTGCCATGCCAAATAATGTGATTTATTCCGTTAGCAAACAAAGCATCTGCTACCAGTTTCAAGTCGGCAGCTTGTTCTTCTCTTAAGTAATCACGAGGCCAACCATAAATACAAGTAAATGTCTCACTTGAAACTATACTTTTGCCGCTCAAGGCTGCAGCAGATGATGGAATGGCGCAAAACTCAGGCTCGAATAACATTGACTCTCCTTCTGGAATATCAAGTATTGAATAACCTGATATTAAGTCACAGGGTGCTCCTGATACTTGTCCTCTCGATAACACTCCAGCTGAGTTAAGGGCAGAATCAAAATCTTTATAAAATCGAACAACTTTTTCTGATACGAGACTCATATAATCAAAAAGTTGCATTTTGTAAGCAGGTCTGTAGATAGAATCCATGAATTTTGTGATATCATAACCATATTTTTTGACAAAATCCTTATCAAAGTTGTCGCACCATAATTTTTCGGTTTCTACTTCCCAACTGTCAATAAAAAATGATCTGTCTAGTTTTGATTTTGGTCTTGGAAAAGCTTTCAATAGTCGGTTAAAATAAGGCAAGTAATTTTTTGGAGTTAAATGATCTATAACATAGCCTACTTTCGGGTATTCCCAGGAAAGTTTAATTTGTTGCCTCCACGTGGGATCACCAAATTTTTGTGTAGCTTCCTCATACTTCACTTTAGTATCTCCAAAGGGCCATAAGGTACCAAAAGTCATATCACATCCCAACCCTATTGAATCTGCATACTTAGCAGTAAAATGAACTATTTTGCTCCATTCTGGACTAAGCCATTCTTGTCTGGGAGTGTAATTTGTGTCACCCGGGTTAAATCTATTCATAGGATAAACCCAAGCAAGCTCAACTCCTCCAAATCCATGATCTCTTAACCAATTTAAGTTATATCTGACATCATCCTCGCTGATTTTTGAAGCGAACCACCAATATCGTGTATATGGCTTATCAGAGATGTTGTAGCTTTGAGCTAAAATATTATGTGATACTACAATCAATAGTATAAGAAATAGAATTATTTTTTTCATACAAAAATTAAGAATATTGTTTATTAAACAAATACTAAAATAAACATAACTTAATAAATGCAATAATGTATTTTATTACCAAGCGTAACCAATATCAAATCTTATTGCGGGTGATGTGCCATTATAGCTGGAGAAAATTCCAACATCACTTCCAGAACCTGACATGAAATACTGGTCAATACCAATACCCAAGCCTATTGCAAAATCATCAGAAGGAAACCATTGCCAACCGACTAAAGCACCGATCGAAAAAACTGAAACTTTTGAGTCGTAATCAGGATTATATGCGGTTACTTGATTAAATGACACATTAGGTGCAAAATAAAATCCTCTAGGTGCCTTACTCGATGGATGTAATCTAATTTCTGCATTTACTCCTATCCCACCAACATCAGAAATTGTAGGTGTTTGAATTCCGAATCCAATTACTGAAACATCACTAATTTTGCCATAATATGAGATGTTGTAAAATAGAAAAAACTTGAGTGGATTAATGATAAACATGTTGTTAATCGGTGTAATATCTTCTGATTTTGATATTATTTCACTTTTTGTTACCGTCACAACTCCTGTTGTAGAGTCAACCGTTCTCTTTGTTTCTTCTGTCTTTGTCTGAGCAAAGATTTTTGATGCACAGAACATCAGAATCAGTATTACCATAAATGGAATTTTGTTTAACATCTTTTTTTCCCCAATATCCTTAATGTATTAAAAAAACGCATTATTTTTATTTTTGTTACAAAAATACTTTTTTCCTTGTTTATTTATCACATTTTAATTAATTTTGATAAAAAAGTGGAGCAGGGATTATGAAATTTATTGTAACAACATTTCTTTTAATATTTTATTTGCTATCTTTTTCAATTTCCAAAGAAGAGATTTCAATCTCAGGCAATCAATATTTTATCAAAAATAATGGACAGATTCAAAATGATGAAGTATTATATTATCTTACCTCAAAAAATCTGAATATCTACTTTCTCAAGGATCGAATTTCATATCAATTAATTAAATCAAGTTTAAATGATTTTGCCCAAGAGTCCGGTAGTTACAGATTTGATCTTAAGTTTAACACCTCAATTTCTACCATAAAAGCTCTTAAAAATTCAAAAACAAGGTTAAATTATTATAATCCTGATTACCCGGGTGGTCTGATTGATGTTCCAACATTCGAAGAAATTATATATGAAAATATTGTTGAAGGGATCAATTTAAGTTTTAGATATAATAAAAGTGAGCTTATCTATAATTTTGAAGGAAAGTTGAGCAATTTAAATAAACTTCAACTTGAATTTGATGGTATAAAATCAAGTGAAATACTAAATAATGAGTTATTTATTAGCACTATTTCAGGCAACCTAATTTTTAAACTTGATAATCAAAATTCAAAGTCGATAATTTTGTCAGACAAAAGCAAAGTTAATTTTAATTCAGAGTCTTTTAAAAGCATAACAAAAGAGCAGTTCCAAAATAAAAATCTAACATGGATAACATATTTGGGAGGATCAAGTTTTGACCATTTGTATTGTATTCATGCTGACGAAAATTCTGATTTGTTGCTCTGTGGGTTAACAAACAGCGCTGATATTCCTACAACTGTTGGCTCTTTCCAACCACAAAAGAAGGGTAGTGAAGATGCAATTATTGTAAAACTAGATAAAGATTCTAAAATTGACTGGTGTACATACGCAGGAGGAAGTCAAGCGGACAGAGCAATAAATATTTTCAAAAGGGATGATATAATCTGGGTTTCAGGTGAGTCTCTCAGTAACGATTTCCCGATTACCGCTAATGCACATCAAAAGAGTAATGGAGGTGGGTCGGCTGATATATTGATGATGCGTCTAGACAATAAGGGGCATATAATGCACGCAACTTATCATGGAGGAAGTGCTTATGATTCATCACCTGATTTAGCTGTTGACAGCAAGCATAATGTTTGGCTCATTGGTAGAACTTTCAGTACAAACTTCCCTACAACTGCAAATGCTCAATACCCTTTTAAAGGTAATTTTTACGATGCATTTATGGTGTGTTTAGACAAAAATGGGAATTTAAGATATTCTAGTTTTTTCCCTGCTGATCAGGATATTTTTGGAGAAGGGATTGCAATAGATTCAAACGATAATGTGTGTGTTACAGGCTATACCTTAAGTCAGAATCTTCCTGTAACAAATAATGCCTACCAAAATTCAAAAAATAACCAATATGATGCCTATTTAGCAAAATTTAATAACAACGGCAAATTAATTTGGTGTACTTATTTTGGAGGAAATGCCCAGGATTATGGTTCGAATTTAACTGTTGACCCTTATGGCAATTTCTTTATATTTGGATTTACAAACAGTACAGATTTACCGACGAATGAAAATGTTTATCAAAAAAATATAAAAGGACAGTTTGACTCATACATCGCGAAATTCAATAATGATGGTGAATTCCAATGGGTATCCTATTTTGGTGGTACAAATCTTGAAGGTATCGGAGAGAGTATTCTATATCAAATAGGCGGAGTTAAGTCGGATAAATATGGAAACATATTAGTTTCGGGACAAACCTCAAGTTCAGATTTCCCAACTACTGCTGATGCATTTCAAAGTAACTTGAAAGGAAAAACAGATGCATTTATTGCAAAATTTGATGTGAATGGAAAATTGATTTACTCATCTTTTCTGGGCGGTTCAAATAATGACAGAGGTTATGATGTAGTAATTGATAATCAGGGTTATTTGGTTAATGTAGGCTGGACAGAAAGTTCGGATTTTCCTGTTACAGAAAATGCATATCAAAAAAATTATGCCGGTGCAATTGATGCATATATATTCAGGACTCGTGAATGTGATGAATTTTATGAATTAGAATTGTCAATGCCAAATGATACAGTATTTCTTGCAGCTAAAAACAATACAATACCATTGTGGCTAGGAGCAAATGGAAATGATATCTCTTTAAGTAACGCAAACATTAAGCTACGATTCAATGAAAAGTATTTTTCAAATTTAACCATAAATGGAGCAATAATAAAAAGTAAATCAAATTTCGATAAATATGTGATTTACGAACTTGAGTTTAATTCTATAAATGTTAGTAATAATAAAGTTAAAATTTGCGATATAAATTTTGATTCAAAATTACCTTCAGATTTTAAAACTAAGATTGAAATTATAGATTTCAACTGGAATATTGATTGTTCAAATACTATAATAAAAGATTCCGAAATTTTGTCAATCTGTAATAGCACAATAAAAACAAAATTATTAATTAAAGATATGAAAATTCCTTCAAAAAAAGAAGTTGATATTCCAATTTATATTGAAACTCTTGATTTAGACAAAATATTTATTAATTACAATAATGTGCTTACTATATCTTACCCTTATGCTAATGCTGAATTATTGAGTCTGACTAATGGTGTAATACTTTCGAAGACCAAAATAAATGAATTTGAAGAATGCCTTATCAAGATTAATGATGTAAAGATAATTGATAATAGTAATATCATCAGCATGTTAAAGTTTCAAATTAATAACTTTGAAAAAACATCATTCACTATTGACATAAAGAACGTTAAATGGTACGAGCCATGTATAGAATCTTCACTACAAAAAGGTATCGTAGAAATTGGTTGCGATGAACACGAGTTCAACTTAGTCATCAATCCTAGTGAATTTAGCATTAATGATGGAACTAACAATATTGACGTCAACCTAGAAAGAATAAAAGGTAACAATGAAGCTATTAACTTTACGATTAATGAGTTAGTTCTTTCGATTAGTGACTTTATCAAAGTTCTTTCTTTTGATGATTTTCAGATTATAAGCACAACCAATACTAATGGATTCAATATTTTTAAATTGAGAAAATCAACTGATTCTTATGATGAAAATAAACAGTTCATTTCAATCAAATTTAATTTTCTTGAAAACAGCGATAAACCAATTAATTTAAATTTTCAATCTATTCAAATTTCTGAAGATTGTATAACTATAAATCCACATTTGAAAGAATTTAGTGTAAACTGTTTTAAACCAATCATTTCTTTTAGTCATTCTGATACAATTGTTTCAATAGGTTCTAATCTTGACAGACATATTTACATTAATTTAAACAAAAAACTACCGTTCATTGACTCATTAGACCTAAGTTTCAAAATCACTTCAAAATTCAATAATTTGAAGATATTGAATATATCGAATGTAGATCGTTATGAAGAATTAACAGGTAATTTTCATTCAACATTTCAAATCAGTAAAAGGATCTCTGCAGATCCTACTACAGATTTTATAAAAATTAATATATTATCATTGTTGGATACAGCAGACTTTGGATCAATAATAATTTCAGATGTAATTGCTGATTATCAATGTTTAGAATTTGATACCGAACATTTGGGAAAAATTGAGTTTGAAGAACTCTGCACAGAAGACATCCGGCATATCAATCTTATAAAAATTAATTCCATTCAGGTATCTCCAAACCCAACATCAGATATGTTAAATATAGTAGTAAAATCAGTTGACAAAGGAGTCATTAAGGTGATTTTATTAAATTCAAATGGTAATATTTGCGATTCAAGAGAATTCAATAATAACTCTACCGATCAATTTATTGAATCCATACATATTAATACAAATTATTTAAATTCAGGCACTTATATCATTAAAATGCAAACAGACAAGAATGTTTTATCAAAGAAAATAATTATTAACAAATAAGATATAAATATGAAAAAGGTTTTCTATAGTACTATTATTATTACAATTAGCCTGATAATATTACAGGTCAATTTGATTTATTCTCTGAATAATTTTAGCCAGGAATTTATTCAAAACAATGGTCAATTAAAAAACTCAAATGGCTCAATCAATGATTACATACAATTTTATCGCCATTTCGATGATGTTGCTTATTATTTAACTAACAACAAAATCTGCATTGTTAATAATATTAAAGATGGATCATTCTTTTCAATTGATAATGCAAAAACATTCTCATATAGATATGATATTTCTTTTGTAGGATCGAATCCAAATACTTCAATTCAATCATATAAACAAAAACCACATAAACATTATTATTTTCAAAGCAGTACTAAAAGAATAGAAGCAGAGTCCTTTGAGAATTTGGTTTGTAGTGATATTTATGAGGGGATTAATATTAAATATCACTCTGTAAAAGACAAATTCAAATATGATTTTATAATTAAAGCTGGGCATAATTACAAAAAAATCAGAATGAAATTTGACGGTGTAAACTCATTATATATTTCATCAACCGGTGAATTGATAATAGAAACTCCTTTTGGAACTTATGCAAAGCCCAAACCACTTGTTTATCAATATGGAAATAATAATCAAATTATTTTTTACGATACCGATTACGATATAGTTAATAATGAATTAGGATTCGTAATCAATCAAAACATTCTTACTGACAGAGATTTAATAATTGACCCCGAAATTGGTTTAATAAGTTATTGTGGAGGCGAGAGAGAAGACATACTCAATACAGTGAAGCAAGATTACAATGGTGATTATTACATTACCGGATACTCCAGAAGTGATAATTTCCCAGTTACAACTGGAGCTTTGTTCGAACAATACAATTCAGGCAATGAAGCAGTCATATTAAAATTCAACTCTAATTGGGAGCCTTTATGGATTTCATACTTTGGAGGTAATGGCAATGATGTATTTATGGATATTAACATTGGAAGTGATTATATTTGGCTTTCAGGTGAAACAACATCCTACGACTTCCCTGTTTCATTTAATGCATATCAGAATCAATATGCAGGAGGTTCTGCTGATATTGTTTTAACAAAATTGTCAAAAAATTGTGAATTACTTTATTCTACCTACTTTGGAGCCGGAAACTATGACTCTTCACCTGAAGCTGTTCTGGACTCTCAGGAAAATTTGTGGTTGACTGGAAGGACAAACAGCAATTTCACAACTACTACTAACGCTGAAGACAAAATAGGTGGTGGATCAGTTTATGATGGAATAATTGTTAAATTTGACAAATACGGTGATTTGAAATATTCTTCATATTTATCAACAACGGCAAATACTTACGGTGAAGGTATTGCAATAGATAAAAATGACAATATATATGTTGTAGGTTATACAGACGGAGAAAATTTACCTAATTTCGACAAAGGTTATTATATGAATTTTTCTGGTAAGTATGATTCGTTCATAACAAAATTTAATCCTTCAGGATATAGTGAATGGTCAACTTACTTTGGTGGCTCTAAAGAAGATTTTTGTTCAAATATTACTGTTGACGAAAACAATAATATATATATATTCGGGCATACCGCAAGTTATGATATCCCTTTGATTGGTAATTCATTTCAAAATAAAAATAACGGCTCATTTGATTCATTCATTGCAAAACTAAATTCTGATGGAAAACCTTTATGGTCAACATATTTTGGAGGTAATGAGTTTGAAGGTTTCGAAAATTCAATTTTGTATCAACTCGCCGGTATTTCAGTCAATGGTAACAAACTCGCAGTTGCAGCAAAGACAATAAGTACTGATCTTTATGTAACATCCAACGCATTCCAAAGTAAAAAAAGTAGCCGGTCTGATGCATTTTTTGCTGTTTTTAATACAAATAGTGGTATGCTTGAGTATTCTACATATTTTGGTGGAAATGGTGATGAAAGACCTTATGACATTTTAATTGATAACAAGGGATATTTAATAAATGTAGGATATACCGGTAGCAGTGATCTACCAACTATGAAAGGTGTGTTTCAGGAAAAGAACGCAGGATCGCTGGACGGCTATATATTCGGGACGGTTGCAAATGTATGTAACTCTGTAATTTCGTATCCAACATTTGACAATGTAGATAAAATATTTCTTAATGGTAATGCAATTTATATTGATGATTATATCAGAATGACAAACAATTATCCTTATCAATCATCATCGTTGTGGTACATTGATAAAATAGGAATAGAAAAAGGATTCGAAACTACTTTTTCATTCTCTATAAGTGATGCAAAAGATTATGCCGGACATACTGATACACCATATCCCGGTGCAGATGGTTTAGCTTTTGTAATTCAGAACAATTCTCTGACCACTACAGGTGATGCCGGTGGTAGCATAGGCTATGAGGGAATTCCGTCTGCAATTGCAGTTGAATATGATATGTATTATAATGGAGAAACAAATATCAAAGACCCTAATGGTAATCACATTGCCGTATTTTCGGGAGGTAAATCAGCAATAACAGCAAACCATAGAAGTACCCATCTAATAGATTCAACAAGTGAAATATTTGATTTTGATGTAGATGGTAGTATTTACTACTCAAAAATTAAGTACGACGGCACTATTAGTAAACTTTACATTTATTTAGCTCAAAACCCATTCAAACTTAATGATCCAATTTTGGAGATAGAAGATTTTGATATAAAAAAAATCCTCGAACTTGGAATCAACCCTTCTGTCTGGGTAGGATTTACATCAGCAACTGGCGGTTCTTATCAAAAGCACAATATTCATAGTTGGGAGTTATGCTCATTTGATGATAATCCTGCGAACGTAAATGATAATTTAGATCAATGCGAATTTACAATTACCCCAAATCCTGTTGATGATTTAATGCATATATACACAGATAGGCAATATGCCAATTTACAAATTGAAATTTATAATATACTTGGAACTAAATTAATAGAGCTACCCCGTGCATATTCAGATAGTGATTTGATTACTATCAATACTAATGGATTAGCAAGGGGTGTGTATATTCTAAAAATATACAACTCAGATATGGTTAAATCATTGAAATTTATAAAGTATTAATTTAAGATCAATTCAAATATTATTTTGATTATTAGAAAAAATAAGCTAAATTTGAATGATATTGATTACTAAAATATAAAATGTTTTTAGAGGAAGAAAATGAAAAATAGAAGTTTATTAATTTGGGTTATCTTAATCTTGATAACTATTCTCTTAGGCTCGTGTTGCTCAACCAGATATGTTGAGTATAAATCAAAAACTTATGTTCCGGTATATAAAGATCTAAATGAGATTAGAAGTGGCTTGAAAAATTCTTCACCAAGGGATTTAATGAATACCGGTAAAATTTATTTTTATGGTAACTACATACTAATCAATGAAAAGAACGAAGGTATTCACATCATTGACAACTCAAATCCATCAAACCCAAGAAATATTACTTTCGTGAATATCCCGGGTAATGGTGATATGGCTGTAAAAAATAATATTCTTTACGCCAATAGCTATGTTGATCTCGTTGCACTGGACATTTCCAACACAACTTCCCCAACACTGGTAAAACGGGTAAATAATATATTCCCAAATTTACTGGAAATTAACAACAACGCATATTTAGATCCCGAAAAAGGTCTTTTAGTTGATTTCATTGAGAAGGATACTGTTATAAAATATTCTTATAGGGATTGTGGTGATATGGTTACATCACCTGTTGACTCTCGAGAATTTGACAATACAGGCAGAGATGTCAGTAATGATGGTGCAAAGGGAAGTGCAGGCAGTACCGGCGGTGTAGGTAAAGGGGGTTCAATGGCTCGGTTTACTATTTATGATAACTACCTTTATTCAGTTGACAGGACATCTTTACAGTTGTTTGACATTCAAAATGTAAGTGACCCTAAAGTATGGTCTAAAGTAAATATTGGATGGGACATAGAAACAATATTTCCTTTTAGAAACAGACTATTTATTGGTTCGACAACAGGAATGTTTATATATGATGTTTCAACACCGTGGAACCCACTATTATTATCCCAGTTCTCACATGCTCGTGCTTGTGACCCTGTTGTTGCAGATGATAATTACGCTTATGTAACATTAAGAACTGGAACCAGATGCGGTGGAGCCCAAAATCAACTAGACATTCTTGACATCAGCAATCTTACTTCACCCAAATTAATAAAATCGTATCCAATGCAAGGACCTGCAGGATTAGGTATTGATAATGGTATTTTGTTTATTTGTGATGGACCTGCAGGATTAAAAGTATTTGATGCTAAAAATCCAAATGATATCAAGCTAATTGATTGGAAAAGCGATATGATAGCATTCGACGTAATACCACTCGGCAACACTCTTCTTATGATAGCTGAAGATGGATTCTATCAATATGATTACTCAAATCCAAAAGATTTGAAACTGTTAAGTAAAATCCCTGTAAAAAAATAATTATTTTGAAATTATCAAATCAATTGGGGTGGATTTACTTGTAAGTCCGCCCCCTATTGGGGTTTGATATATTACAGTATTTGGTGTAAATGTTTCGCTGTCTTTATATGTAACATTTCCAACTACCAATCCCAATTGATTAATAACTTCAAAAATCTCATCGTATCTCAGACCAACTAAATTAGGCATTTCAATTTGTTGATTCGAACCTAAACTTACTACAACATCAACCACTGAGCCATAAGGTACAAGTTTTCCCCCGGGCATACTTTGAGACATAATGGTATCTTTAGGGATATATTCACTATTCTCGAAATTAATTTCACCCATTTCCAAGCCAAATTTCATTAATTCTACTCTTGCTTTGCTCAAAGGGAATCCTATCAATTGGGGTACTGAAACCATTTCTCTTCCTTTACTCAAAGTTAAATAGATGGTTCTACCCTGTTTAACACTTTTGCCTGAAAAAGGGACTTGTTTAACGATATGTTGGGACTGATATTCCTCGCTGAAAACCTGTTGATTGACTTTGTATTTTAAATTATGATTCGCAAGAATTCGGGCAGCATCATTTATTGGTTTGCCTGTAATATCGGGCACTTTGGTCATATCCTTAGAGTGCACCAAAGCGGGCATAATTATCCCATCAAAAAGTAAAAAGAAAAAATATAAGCTTAAAAAAAATATTAATATTACTATACCATAGGGTGCTAACTTTCTGCCATCCAGGGATATTTTAAATTTAAAGTTATTATCATCAATTTCCCTAAATTTGCTGTATGGCTTGTGCACTTTTTGATTTTTTTGAGATTCTTCGTTATGGGATTGTATATTCACTATTATTTAATTATTAACCGAAAATGTTTAAAATTAAAAGTAACAATTTTTTGATTAATAATAAAAAAAATCTTATTATTTTAAGAATATTTGCATCTTGAACAAAATATTTTAACAATATACATGTTATAAATGTCCGAAATAAAATAGAATGATAAAAGGTTAGGAAGTATGAAGAGAATATTGAATTTAATTATGATAATCTTTTTTGTTATATTTGTAAGTTATTGTAGTGCAGAAAATATAAACAAGATTAAAGATAATCAAAAAACTGATTCAATGGAATTTGAGGTAAATAAAACAAAGGAAGAATGGCAAAAAGTACTTTCAGCTGAAGAATTCAGAGTACTAAGAGAGAAAGGAACTGAAAGACCTTTTACCGGCAAATATGATGCGCATTTCGAAGATGGAATTTATACTTGCAAAGGTTGTGGTAATAAATTGTTCGAAAGCGACACCAAATTTAATTCACATTGTGGATGGCCCAGTTTTTATGATGTATCAAATAAATCAGCTATCAAAGAAATTACTGATACCAGCCATGGTATGATAAGAACAGAAGTTGTATGTTCAAAATGTGGTGGGCATTTAGGTCACGTTTTTGATGATGGTCCAAGACCAACTGGACTAAGATACTGCATTAACTCAGTTTCAATTGATTTTAAAAGTGAAGAAAAATGAAAAAGATCGACAGAAGTAAATTGACCGATGATTTTATAGCTAAACTAATTAATACTAAGCCTGATATTGAGGAAGGGAAAAAAATGATTTTTGATGCAGTAAAGCAAATCATTCCTGCTTATAATATTGCATCCCTGAAAGGCTTAGATTTCGACAGAACTCTCATTGAATTTGAAAATTGGTTAGTACAGACCATTACAACCGATCCAATTCCGATTTCTGTAAAATCGCTATGGTTTGGATTAGCTGATACTACCAACAAAGAAGATGCTGCAACAGGTGTTGGTGGAGAGATCCAAATGACTATAAAAGGTACAAAGTATCTCCCACAGACAAGACCCAAAGACTGGTTTAAAAAAGATTTATGGGATGCTTCGAGTAAAACTTCAGAAATCAAAGCATATAAAACTATATCAAATTCGTTAAAGAATTATGCAGATGATGCTCAGGATATTCAATCATTAGTTTTGGTATCACTTACAGTACTTTTGATAATAAATGGATTTGATATTATAAAGCATGAATTTCTGATATATCAAAACTCTTTAGTTATTGGTTGCGGTTACGAAACCGGGAACCAATATATCGTTGGAAAGCTTGTTGAAGATGGTATGGTCAATTGTTGAAAAACTAAATATTTGAAATGAATAAAAAACCTAATTATAAACTCCTGACTTTTTATAAATTTGTTGATTTAAAAAGACCAAAAGAAATAGTTGAAGAGCATAAGTCATTCTGCAATGATATTGGCCTGAGAGGAAGAATTTTTATTGGTGAAGAGGGTATTAATGCTACTTTATCAGGTAATTTTGGTCAGATAAAAGCATACAGATTATTTCTTGAGACAATTCCTGAATTCAAGGATATACCAGACATTGATGATAAAACAACAATTGTTGATTCACATCAATTCCCAAAAATGATAGTACGCTATCGCAAAGAAATTGTTGCTCTTGGTGAGGTGTTCAATTCATCACTAATCGGACAATCAACTCATAAAATCAGTGTTGACGAATTTAAACAGTTAATGGAAACTAACCGGGATGAATTTGTATTATTAGATATGCGCAATGATTACGAGTATGATTTAGGCCATTTTAAAGGAGCAATTCCTGCAGGTACTGTCTATTTTAGAGAATTAAAAAATGTACTAGATGATTATAAACGACAATTTGACAACAAAAAAATCATAATGTATTGTACCGGTGGTATTAGATGTGAAAAAGCCGGTGCTTTATTGGAAAGAGAAGGCATTCAGGGTGTTTATCAACTTGATGGAGGAGTTGTTAAATATGTTAATAGGTTTAATGATACAAATTGGGTTGGGAATCTTTACACTTTCGACAATAGAATAAGTACTAAGGTTGGAGACGATAACACTCATTCTGTTATATCTAAATGCCATTACACAGGTCAACCTGCAGAGGAATATTACAATTGCCGCTATTCAGTATGCAATGACCAAATCATAACTACTAAAGATCAATATGAGAAACATTTTGGGTTTTGCAGTGAAGAGTGTTACCATAAGAGCAAAAAAACCTTATTGGTCAGAAACGAGTATTTTGATAAGTTAGATTATAAAATGTTAAGGGGTAAGATAAAATCTGACCCCTCAAAAAAAGATGAAATTTCTTCTGTTATTGCTACTCATTTAGACAGACAACTTCTCAATGTTGAATTTAACAAAAAATATTCGAAAAAACTCACAAAGTAATTATTATAATTTGCCCATCTTAATTGGTTGGGAAATTGTAATCTGATGTCTTTGCAACCAATCAATTCCGTCTGCAGCAGCTTTTGCCGCTGAGAGATTGGTTATACATAATACTTTTTTGCTTAATGCTACAGATCTGATTAACAAATCATCCTGATATGCCTTACGACCAAGTGGTGTATTAATTATCAATTGAATATTTCCACTGTGGATCATTTCTACTACGTTTGGATGTCCTTGGTCAATTTTGTGTATAAGATTTACTGGAACACCATTTACATGAAGAATACTATAAGTTCCTAATGTTGCATAAATATTGTAACCTAAACTATTTAGTTTCTGAGCTATTGGAACTACAGAGTTTTTGTCATAATCATTAACACTTATAAATACATTTCCGCTAAGTGGAAAGCTATTACCGGCAGAAATTTGAGATTTCACATAAGCTTCACCAAAAAACTCTGAAGTCCCCATCACTTCACCGGTAGAGCGCATTTCAGGTCCTAATACTGTATCAACACCAGGAAATTTCCCAAATGAAAACACCGGTGTCTTAACAGAATAGAAATCGTTAATACTAGTTTTTGAAACATTTAGATCTCTCAATTTTTCACCAAGCATTGCACGTATTGCTAATTCTGTCATTGGTATCCCTGTAGTCTTTGATACAAAAGGTACCGTCCTTGAAGCGCGTGGATTAATCTCAATTAAATAAACCTGATTATTAAAAACTGCGTATTGAATATTCATAAATCCAACCACATTAAGTAGTTTTGCAAGCTTATAGGTTGTTTCTCTAATTTCGTCTCTTATCTGAGGTGTAATCGAAAATGATGGCAATACTGAACAACTATCTCCTGAATGAACTCCAGCTTCTTCGATATGTTCCATAATACCGGCAATAATCGTATATTCACCGTCAGAAACAGCATCAACATCAATTTCAATTGCATTCTCGAGAAATTTGTCTATTAATATGGGATGATTATTACTTACTCTGACAGCTTCTTTAAGATAATTCAGAAACTCTTCATCATTGTAAACAATTGCCATACCTCTTCCACCAAGGACATAAGAAGGCCTCACTATAACCGGATATCCAATAACGTGAGCATAATTTAGTGCCTCCGACTCATTGACAGCAATATTTCCTTTAGGATATCTGATATTGCTTTTATCTAAAAGCTCAATCAGTTTACCTCTATCCTCTGCTAAATCAATACTTTCCTGGGATGTACCGAAAATTTTTACTCCATACTCCTGTAACTGTTTGGATAATTTAAGTGGAGTCTGTCCACCCAACTGAAGAATAACACCATCAACCTTCTCTAAATCAAGTACATTGAGTACATCTTCGATGTAAACAGGTTCAAAATACAGTTTATCTGACGTGTCATAATCAGTAGAAACCGTTTCAGGATTACAATTTACCATAATAGTCTCAATACCTGATTTTTTCAGTATCATTGCAGCTTGAGAGCAACAGTAATCAAATTCCAGCCCCTGCCCTATTCTAAAAGGTCCACCACCTAAAATTGCAATTTTCTTTTTGTCAGAGCTCTCTGACTCATTTTCTTTCAAATATGTTGAATAAAAGTATGGCGTATAAGCTTCGAACTCACCTGCACAAGTATCAACGCTTTTGTATGTGGGAATGATTTTTTGAGATATTCTTAAGTTGCGGATATCTCTTGGCTTGGTATTTCTGATTTTAGCAATCTGTGCATCAGAAAATCCATTTAGTTTTAGTTCTTTAAGATATTCGTTTGAAATTGACTCTTTTGATGCAATTTCAAATTCGAAGTCAACAATTTTCTTTATGTTAGCTAAAAACCATTTGTCAATTTTTGTAATTTTATAAATTTGATTGATGTCGGCACCCTTGACAAAAGCTTCTTTTACAAGAAACGGAGTTTCAGGAGTAGGCATTGACAATTTTATAAATAAATCATTAAGATTCAGGTCTGTGTATTTATTTGACTCAAAACCTGTAGCACCAATCTCAAGCGAACGATAAGCTTTTTGGAATGCTTCTCTAAAATTTGAACCAATTGCCATTACTTCACCAACAGATTTCATCTGTGTAGTCAATACTGGCTCAACTTTAAATTTTTCAAAATCCCAACGTGGAATTTTTACAACAATATAGTCCATTACAGGTTCAAAAGATGCAGGAGTAGTAATAGTAATATCATTTTTTATTTCATCCAAAGTAAAACCAACCGCAAGCTTGGCAGCTATTTTTGCAATCGGAAAACCGGTAGCTTTTGAAACAAGTGCTGAACTTCTTGAAACTCTAGGATTCATCTCAATGACTCTTATCTCACCATTTTCGGGATTAACAGCAAATTGAATATTTGAACCACCTGTTTCAACACCAATTTCACGAATAACAGCAATTGAATAATCTCTAAGCTGTTGATACTGAATATCACTCAGAGTTTGTGCCGGAGCTACTGTGATGCTATCTCCGGTATGAACGCCCATAGGGTCAAAATTTTCTATGCTTGCAACAATAATTGCATTGTCTTTGTTGTCTCTGATAACTTCAAATTCAAATTCCTTCCAACCTAACAAGGATTCTTCAACAAGTACCTCATCAATAGGAGATAATGAAAGACCATTGATAATTATATTTGTAAATTCTTCCATATTTGTTGCTATTCCGCCACCACTACCACCTAAAGTTAACGAAGGTCTGATAATAGCCGGAAAACCAATTTCTTGTTGAAATTCTAAGGCATCTTTCAAAGTATTTATAGTCTTACCTTTAGGAGACTTAATTCCAATATGCTCCATAGCTTTACGAAACAATTCTCTTCTTTCAGCTTTCTCTATCGACTCCCTATTTACTCCAAGCAATTCAATATTATATTTTTCAATAATACCCTTTTCGTAGAGATCCAAAGCAGCATTTAAAGCAGTTTGACCACCAACAGTAGGTAAAATTGAATCAATCTTTTCTTTTTGGATAATTTGTTCAATGATTTCAGAGCTGATAGGTTCAATATACACTTTGTCAGAAAGAGATGGGTCAGTCATTATTGTGGCTGGATTGCTATTTAAAACAACTACATAATAGTCGAGTGACTTTAGAGCTTTTACAGCTTGACTTCCTGAATAATCAAATTCTCCGGCTTGTCCAATGACAATTGGACCTGAGCCAATTACTAAAATCCTGCTGATATCATTTCTTCTTGGCATAATTATCTATTAAATTATAAAAATCACTAAAAACTATTTTATTAACATCGTTAGGACCCGGTGATGCTTCAGGATGGAATTGTACTGACTGGATGGGTAAGAACTTATGTTTTATCCCACTTACAGTGTTATCATACAAATGCAACCATGTCAGTTCCCAATCATCATTATTTAATAAATCTTCATAATTAATAGCATAATTATGATTTTGTGATGAAATATATACATTACTGTTTGGTATATATTTTACGGGGTGATTTCCACCATGGTGGCCAAAAGTTAGCTTGTCTATCTTGAGTCCGAATGATTTACCAATTAACTGATGACCAAAACAAATCCCTGTAACAGGAATATTATTCATTGCGTAATTATTAATAAATTCTATTTGATTTACAATTCTTGGGTCACCCGGTCCATTGGATAAAAATATACCATCAAACTCGAATTTTCTTATATTATCTTCTAAATTATTATTAAAAGGTAATAAAATTACTTTTTTGAAATACCTTAATAAGTCATTGATAATGCTTTTCTTAATACCAAAATCCACAGCAAGTACAGTGTAATTATTATCATGCTCAGATTCAAATATCTGAACATCTTTACCAATTACTTCTTCGAAAATGTTAGTATCAGAAATTGATGGAGAATTCTTAACAATCTGAACAAATTCTTCAGGGTCTGAAATTAATGTAGATATACCTCCTTTTATAGCTCCAAATTGTCTGATTTGCTTAGTAAGTGCACGATTGTCAAGTTTATGAATTCCAATAATATTTTGTCTATCCAAATAATCACTAAAGCTAAATTTAGAACCAAAATTGGAGTCAATCAATGATAACTCCCTTATAATAACTGCTTCAGTCATAATTTTATCTGATTGGGCGTTTTCGTTTGTAACACCATAATTACCAATCAAAGGATAAGTAAAATTAATAATCTGACCTTTGTAGGAAGGATCAGTCAATATTTCTTCGTACCCAGTCATTGCAGTATTAAAAACTACTTCTCCAAATACAGTTCCATCACCTGAAAAACACTCAACATGATCATAGTAACCATTTTCAAGTGCAAGAATGGCTTTTCTCATTCCTTTCTTTTTCCAATATTAATTACTAAAAATGGGATTGACAATAATAAAGTAACAATAGTAATCCACTGGCCTAGAGCAAAACGTTCGGATGCAAATCGCAACTCTACTTTTGATGCACCTTTGGGGATTTCTATTGCTCTTAGGCTATAATTTGCTCTGTAAAGTTTGGCAGGTAAACCATCAACAAATACTTTCCATTCAGGATACCAAATCTCGCTAAGTACTAAAAACATATTTTGGTCAGGGTTAATAATTTCGTACCGTAGATAATTTGCTTTATAGTCCCTGCACTTAACTTCAGCCCTGATTTCAGTTGTAGAATTATAACTCAATTTAGGTGTTTCTTCGACCAGCACTTCTTTTCTATAATCAAAAATACCTGATTTCATTTTATCACCAATTTCACTTTCGTTAAATAAACGGAACTTATTAACTAACCAAGCCTGAGGTAATTTATCAATGTTTTCTTCGAAATAAGGCTGATTATTCTGCGGATTTACTTTAAGTACATATTTTACATTAAGCAAGTCATAGATGTCATCGTTTGTGTTAAGAGAAGGGTTGACCCTTTGCAAAACAAGAGGATTATATCCTTCGGTATTCATAAATTTGTCAACCATACCTTGGTTACGCTTTGTAGCCATAAATGGCGGTGAGTAAGAGCGTGTATTTACCCTGAATATATCATTTGGATATACAGGTCGAAACTTTTCGACCATGTTTTGCTCAAGTTGATATTGATTCTGTGGGTTATCTTTTGATGAATTAAAGTTACTCCCAGATAAATAAAGATCAAGGAAAAGAGTTAGAATTAAAATAAGTCCACCAATTGCATAGTTAAGCTTTTGCTTTGTTACAAGTATAATAATTGAAGTAGCAACTGCAAAATATAGCAGTCCCAATAAAGCGGAGTTCTGAGAAACATCTCCAGCTTTCGAACTTACAATTGCTATTAATACAAATAATCCAACAATTCCAAGTGGAATAAAAAGTTTCTTAAATGATATGTTAAGAAAGCTTTTTATGATATAATCAAAGCCAAATCCTGATAAAATACTAATACCAAATACTACGTAAATCATCATTCTTGCAGGGTTTCTGAATTGTCCGAAAAAAGGTAAGTTATAAAAAAGACCATGTAAAAAGAAATTTGAGCCTAAGGAATACAGTAACCCAAATACTATGATACCAATCATGAATTGAGTAAATCCGGACCTATAAGTGAACAAAATGCCAATTAGCCCAAAAACCAGTGTAATAATGCCAAAATAGAAAGCCGTTTCCCAATAGTAAAAATATGGAGCAGGAGTGCCATCTGAAAGCTCAAGCAAGAACTTCGATTCAATCTCCTGATTACCACTAATACTACCGAATTGATGCGGATTAACAAAATTTAAGATTTGTGAAAACTCTAATGAACCTTCAGCACTTTTCTCGACAGTCATCTCAGCACGTAGTGATAGTTCTGCAAGCTCACTAGAAGCTAAAAATTGAATTTGAAAAACACCAAGTGCTATAATAAAAGTAATCATCCCAGAAATGAGTGAAGCAATCGGAAATTTCGAGTCAGAATCAATTTCTTTTTTGCCAATAAATAAATACCACAAATAGTACAAGCCAAGCAATAATGCTAAAAATAAAGTTGTTTGGGGGTGCCCGGACAGCATTACAATACCTAAAATCAATCCTGCTGCAATTCCATATTTATAGTTTTGTTTTTCGAGACTTTTTGCAAAGAACATAAATATTAATGGGAACCAAGCTAAATGGTAAACTATCATAGGATGAATCACATGACAGACCAACATCATCGAAAAGCTGTATCCTATTGCACCAATAGAACTTCCAATTTGAGTTATCCCCTTGTAACGCATCATGAAATAGAAAGTCATTTGTGCAATAAAAAAATGAATTATAATTACAAATTGAAGCCACCATACAGATAAATGACCATCTGTACCAACAAATAACGACAGTATTCTATTGAAAGGGTAGAAAAAACCTACCTGTATGTCGGCAAGAAATGGCATCCCACTAAATGTATATGGATTCCAAAAAGGAAAAGAACCATCAAGCACAGCTTTAGCAGCATAAGACTGAACGGGATAAACATATTCAACAAAATCTTCCCAGAAAAATGAAGTCCCAAAAATTTGGCCCGAAAAAAATATCAATGTAAATAATGCAAACATTGATAAAAACAACCAATCACTAAATTCTTTAATGTTGGTATTTTTACTGCCTAAGTTATTAGCTTCTTTTTTGTTTTTCATTTTTTTTTCTACGTTATTTTCAATATTTTTTGGCAATTATTAAAATTGATAACCCAAATGGTAAAGAAACATTTGGAATTAATTTTCGTTCTGAAAGAAAGATTGTAGTAAATATTTTATTCATCAATGGTGAGACTTCATCAATTGGAGAATCATTCGATTTGTCTTGTCCAGTCAATTTGTCAAGGAATCTCTTTAAAACAGCAGGTATAAAAAGCAAAGAGTTAAAATAGGATGTATAAATAATCTTAAATCCAGAATCTTGAAATAATTTTTTGAAGTTCTTTATTGAGTACCGCCTGTAATGCATGTGAATTTCATCATGTTTACTCCATAACCATTGATAAGCAGGTACTGTTGCAAATACATAAGAATCATTTGCTAAAACATCGTAGATTTGAGATACAACTTCTTTGTCATCTTCAATATGCTCGATGACATCAAAAATTGTGACTGCATTAATATGACCGTAAGGCGTTTTGTCGAAATCTTTAAGAATTACATTATGGAGATTTTTGATTCCTCTTTTTGAAGCATAATCAAGCGCCGTTTCTGATGTGTCAATGCCAATTACGTTGCATTTATTTATAAGATGATGAGAGAAACCTCCATTTCCACAACCTACATCTAGCAAGTTAAAGTCAGAGTTTAAATTACAAAACTCACTAACAACCTTGTTTAAAATTTGATTTCTAGCAACAAACCAAAAGTAAGAATTTTCGAGTTGATACTGAGTATGGTAAACAATTTCCTGCATTTAGTTTATGTATTTTTTTGAAAGATTTTGAAGAACTTGAATGATAAATCTATGCAATATAATAGTATTTATTCAAACGACAAAAAATAGATTTCCACATTTTGATTTTAATTGTGATATAATTTCTTATTTTTGTTGAATATAGATTTTTTTTTTCAAAAAACACCTTTTATTACTTGAACGAACAAGCAAATATCAAAGAAAAAGCAATCAGTGGTTTTTTATGGAGTATGGCCGAAAACGGAGGCAACTACTTTCTTAATTTTCTTATTGGTCTTGTACTTATCAGATTAATTGAGCCATATAATTACGGCTTAATTGGTATGATGACTTTTTTTATTGCCATTTCCACTTTGCTTGTTGATTTTGGTCTTTCTGTAGCAATTGTACAGAAAAAAGATCCCACAGATGAAGATTACTCAACAGCTTTTTGGGTTAATATTATAATTTCTATTGCTTGTTATGCAATAATATTTCTATTATCAGGGCTTGTTGCCGATTTTTACTCAGAGCAAATCCTTGAAATTGCACTCAAGATATTCTCGCTGAATTTTGTCTTTGCTGCATTTGGAGTAGTGCACATGACAAAAATCACCAGAACTCTAAACTATAAGTTATGGGCAAGAATCCATTTAACCAGCGTATTCATTGCCGGAGTTACTGCTATAGTTATTGCTTGGAATGGATATGGTTTTTGGGCTTTAGTTGCTATTCAATTGATAATAAATTTTTTAAATACTCTACAGCTTTGGATACTTGGTAATTATAACCATGGATTTAAATTCTCGTTTCAATCGTTAAAATCTCTTACAAGATTTTCGAACAATATATTATATATTAATCTAATTAATGAAATTTATAAAGAGTTATACAAAATTCTCATCGGAAAATTCTTTAAAACCGAGCAATTGGCATACTACCTGAGAGCCAAGGAAACATCTGAAATCTTTGCCATGCAATTTACAAATACAATCAGCAAGGTTATGTTTCCTGTTTTATCAAATTTTCAAGACGATATTCCCAATTTAAAAGCTGTTTATAAAAAAATATTGATAATGACAGGCTTCATAAACTTTAGTGTATTATCATTTTTATCAGCCAATGGAGAAGCGTTATTTGTACTTTTATATACTGAAAAATGGCTTATGGCTGTTCCATACTTTCAAGTTTTGTGTATTGAAGTAATGTTATTGCCTATTCATGTAATTTCCGGGCATTATTTACTTGCAATGGGAAAATCTAAGACATTTTTACAAATTGAGTTAAGTAAAAGAATAATTCAAACAATTATCATTTTACTTACATTTTCCAGCATAGAATTTTTAATTATTGGCCAGGTAATAACAGCAATAATTTACACAGGAATTGCAATGAAAATAATTCAATCACAAATAGGAATAAATTGGTATCATCAAATTAAAATACTTGCTCCATACATATTACTTGCCGCAGGAATTTATGTAATAAATTTATTATTTGTGAAAATCTTTTTTGATTTTGGATATTTGATTAACATTTTTTCAAACTTATTAATCAGTTTATTTGTTTATATCTCTATTTCACAAATATTTAAATTCGAAGCATTCTTATACACAAAGAATGTACTGATAGAGAAACTATCAAAAAGAATAAAAAAATAGCTATTGAAATATTTTTATTTTTTCAGGATTTGATTTAATGTATTGTTCCCAGGAAGATGTTTTTTTATTGCCTGAATTTTTTCTGAAATAATGACAAATAGCTGTAGCTAAAGCATCCGTAGCATCAAAAAAATTATGGTTCTCCGAAATATTCAGAATTTTCTTTACCATAAACCTCACCTGTTCTTTGCTTGCACTACCGAGCCCGGTAACCGATTTTTTTATTTCGCGCGGGGCATATTCATTAATTGGAATGTTATTCAAAGTGGCTGCAAGAATTGCAACAGCTCTGGCGTGCGACAACTTCATCATTGACTGCACATTTTTTCCGTAAAATATTGTTTCGAATGATGATTCATCGGGCTTGCACCTTTTGATTACACTATCTATTCTTAAATATATTTCTTTTAACCTTAGATTAAAATCTTCTTCTTTTTGCGCAACTTTAATTACACCATACTCAATCAATTGGAGTTTATTATTATTTGATTCAATTACTCCATAACCACAAACTAAAGAGCCGGGGTCTATACCTAAAATAATCATAAAAATGGGCTGCCTTTTTGAGATGGCAACCCAAATATACAAATACTAATCAATTTGGTCAGCAATTGAATCATCAATTTCCATGTTATGATATAAGTTCTGAACATCATCGTGGTCTTCGAATGCATCAATAAATTTCAATATTTTTTTTGCATCATCAATATTGTTAACCTTAACATAATTTTGAGGAATGTACTCTAATTTACCTTCACTAATTTCAAAACTATTCTCTTCGAAATATTTCATCACATTACCAAACTCCGTCATAGCGCAAACTATTCTTGTTGTTTCATCATCCCATTCCAAATCATCTGCACCTGATTCGAGAACATGCTCAAGCAAATCCTCTTCACTTTTGCCATTGGTTTTGATGTTAACAACACCTTTCCTTTCAAAATTCCAGGCAACAGAATTTGTTTCACCCATATTACCGCCCATTTTACCAAAAAGTGCTCTAACCTCAGCAACAGTTCTGATTTTTTTATCAGTTACTGTTTCAAGTATAATTGCAACACCATTCGGAGCGTAACCTTCATATGTAATTTCTTCGTATTGAACTCCTTCAATCTCACCTGTACCTTTTTTAATCGCACGGGTAATGTTATCATTAGGCATATTAACAGCTTTTGCATTCTGTACAGCTAACCTAAGTCTTGGATTTGCATTAATATCTCCCCCGCCTTCTTTAGCTGATACAGTAATTTCTTTTGCAAGACGAGTAAATATTTTGCCACGAATAGCATCTTGTCTTCCTTTTCTATGCTTGATGTTCGCCCATTTGCTATGACCTGCCATTTTTTCTTTCTTTTTATTATTTTAACAAATTTTTCTTCAATAATTTATGTTATTATAAAATTCTCTTCATTTAATTTGTATGGAATTTTTACAATCTCGTTGTCAATAAGTCTGGTTTTACCTAAATATGCTGCAATTAAAATTACGACCGAATCACCCGGGAAAAAAGATTCAGGTTCGTCTAAAGTATCGGCTAAAGCTGATGCAGCATAATCAATTTTTATTTCAGGTATAGTCCTGAGTGCTTTATGTAAAGATGTATTAATTCTTAATCGGTTTGTTTCCCCTTCAGAAATAATCTTTCTTGCCTCATTCAAAGCATAAAAAAGAACTCCGGCTTTTTTCCTTATTTCAATATCCAGATAAGTATTTCTCGAACTCATGGCAAGGCCGTCAATTTCTCTGATAGTGGGTGCAATAACAATTTCAATCGGGAAATTTAAATCTTTGGTTAATTTCTTGATTAATAGAGTTTGCTGATAATCTTTCTGACCAAATACAGCATAATCAGGCAATGTAGAATTAAATAATTTTGCTACTACTGTTGCCACTCCATCAAAATGTCCAGGTCTGAACTCACCCTCAAACTTATCAGTAACACCACTTATTTTGATACTGGTATTGAAACCTTTTGGATACATATCAAGCACCTCAGGATTGAAAAGATATTTTGAACCGGCTTGATTGCATAAATCCAAATCCCTTTCGAAGTTTCTTGGATACCTGTTATAATCTTCATTTGGTCCGAATTGAGATGGATTGACAAATAAAGTAGTGACTACTGATTCTGTAAATTCTCTTGCCTTTCGAATCAAACTGAGATGACCTTCATGCAGAAAGCCCATGGTTGGTACAACTGCAATTTTATCTCCTTTGAGTTTGTGCTCTAAGGAAATTTTTTGCATGTCAATGATATTTTTGACTACCTTGATCAAGCGGATTCATCCTCGATTTCGTCTTCGTTAATTCCAAACAATGCTTCTACAAATAGTCCTGGTTCGAATACTTGCAAATCATCGATTTTTTCACCAACACCAATATACCTTACAGGAATTTTCAATTCATTCGCTATCGGGATTACAACGCCACCCTTTGCAGTTCCATCAAGCTTGGTTAATACAATCCCGGTGATATTTGCTACTTTCGAAAATTCTTTAGCCTGTTGAATTGCGTTCTGACCAGTAGTTGCATCTAAAACCAAAAACACTTCATTTGGTGCATTTAATTTAATTTTCTTCATAACTCTGCTGAGTTTCTCAAGTTCCTGCATCAAATTTACCTTATTGTGCAATCGCCCGGCAGTATCAATTATCACAACATCTTTATTATTTGCAACAGCAGACTTAAGTGTATCAAAAACAACAGCACCGGGGTCAGCACCATGTAATTGCTGAACAATATCAACACCAGCCCTTTGAGCCCATACTTCTAACTGCTCATTTGCTGCAGCTCTGAATGTATCTGCAGCACCTATGATAACATTTTTGCCTGCTTTTTTGTAGTTATGTGCTAATTTTCCGATTGTTGTAGTTTTTCCAGCACCATTAACACCAATAACCATAATTACATGTGGCAAATCAGCAGTATCTATTTCGTAAATGCTATCGTTATGCGATGAAGGTGATTTAAGTAATATATCGTAAATCTCTTCCTTAAGAATTTGGTATAAATCTTCTGCTTCTTCAAATCCTTCCTTTTTTACTCTCTTTCGCAACTTTTCAATTATTTCTTCAGAGGTGTTGACTCCAATATCAGCTGTTATCAAAATCTCTTCAATTTCGTCAATAAGGTTATCATCTATCTTGCGTCCTGAGCCCAATAAAACTTGAAATTTGTCAATAAATGATTTTCTGGTTTTTTGGAGTCCATCTTTAATTTTGTCAAACTTAATGGCTTCACCAGCCTGACTAATAACACTGCTGACTTTTTCTTGTACCTTATCTACTTGCTCAGTAAATTTCTCTTTTAATTTTGAGAAAAATCCCATTAATTTTTTCCAGATTTCATAATTATAATCTACAAAAATACAAATTTTTTACCTATTATCGTTCTGACAACTCAAATATGAGGACATAAAAAATAAATCCTTTGACATTTAACTATACCAAAGGATTTACTAAATATTCAAATAATTGCTAATTAATTCTTCTTTGCAACTAAAGTAAGGATAGAAGCTTGCATTACCTGCTCTTTATTTTGGTTGAAAACTTCAACATCCCATTTTACGACACCATGGGGTGGCATACCTTCTTTATCTTCCTTGTCAATTTTTTCCAAAACAGTAAGGTTAACTCTGATTGTATCACCCACATATACAGGTTGGGTAAATCTAAGTTCGTCTATCCCATAATTTGCAAGTACAGGTCCTTTTTTAGGGTCAACAAATAAACCGGCTGCAGCTGACATTACAAAATATCCATGAGCAACCCTACTTGTAAAGAAAGTTCCTTCGAGTGATGTTACATCTGTATGTGCATAGAAATTGTCCCCACTTACTCCTGTGAAATTAACTATATCTGTTTCTGTTACAGTTCTACCGTGAGTAGACAAAGTATCACCAATTTTTAATTCTTCAAAATACTTTCGGAATGGATGAACATTATCTTCATTTTTTTCAGCACCTTTCAACCATTTGTTGCCAATAGCAGAAATTGTCGTAGGATGCCCCTGTATAGCAGTTCTTTGCATGTAATGGGTTACAGACCTTATACCACCAAGTTCTTCACCTCCACCAGCTCTTCCGGGACCACCATGTACAAGGTGAGGCATTGGTGAACCGTGACCTGTTGACTCTTTGGCAGAATCTTTGTTAATAATCATTAACCTTCCATGATAAGATGCAGTTCCAAAAAATAATTCTCTGGCAACATCATCTGAATTTGTGAAAATTGAGCCGACTAATGATCCTTTACCTCTTTTGGCTAATTCAATTGCTTCTGCAGTAGTTTTGTAAGGAATGATAGTGCTTACGGGACCAAATGCTTCAATATCATGCACTTGATTTGAACTAAAAGGATTACTGCAATATAGCAATGTAGTTGGAAAAAATGCACCATCAGTTTTGTTTGCTCCAATCACATCAAATTCATCAACCGAGCCTGAAACTAATTCGCAGGAAGACATTAATTCAAGTACTCTGGATCTAACCTCTTCAACCTGAGGTTTACCTGCTAAGGGTCCCATCCTTACATTCTCTAGTTCAGGGTTTCCAACAGTATTTTTATTAAGTTTCGTTTTAACAGCATTGATCACAGACTCAACCATATTTTCGGGTACTAAAGCTCTTCGAATAGCTGTACATTTCTGGCCTGCCTTAACAGTCATTTCTCTAACAATCTCCTTGACATAAAGATCAAATTCCTCTTTATCAGGTGTTACATCAATACCTAAAATCGAGCAATTCAAAGAGTCAGCTTCCATATTAAATCTTACAGAGTTTTCAACGATGGATTTACTTGTTTTTAACATTTTTCCGGTACCCGCAGAGCCTGTAAAAGTTACAATATCCTGACAGTCAACATGATCGAGCAAATCACCGGAACTTCCACAAATCAATTGCAATGCTCCTTCAGGCAATATTTTTGAATCAATTATCTCTTTTACGACACTTTCAGTCAAATAAGCGGTTAATGAAGCAGGCTTTATAATTGCAGGTACTCCCGCCAATATTGTTGGAGAGAGTTTTTCGAGCATTCCCCAAACTGGAAAATTAAACGCATTAATATGAATGGCAGCACCTTCTAAAGGAACACAAATATGATGTCCGATGAATGTACCATTTTTTGATAACGCTTCAGGATTGCCTTCAAGTAAAAATGACTCATTTGGCAATTCTCTTCTGCCTTTACTCGCATAAGTAAACAAGGTTCCAATACCACCTTCAATATCAATCCAGGAGTCTACTCTTGTCGCACCAGTAGCTTTCGAAACATCATAAAACAGTTCTTTTCTGCTCATTAAGAACTGTGCCAAAGCCTTAAGCATTCTTGCCCTTTCGTGAAAAGTCATTTTTCTTAATTTTGGGCCACCTATATTTTTGGCATAATTCAGCATTTGCTTAAAATCTATACCTTTACTGCTAATTTCTCCAATCGGAGTACCATTGACCGCATGGTACAGAATTGTCCCTGAGCCATCTCCTTCAATCCAATTCCCTGCTGCATAACTTCTTAATTTCATTTAAATTTCCGATTATTTGACTTCATAAATAGTTATTTTAGTTAAAACGAAATGTTGTAAAAAGTGTTGTTTATTTAAATTACTATAAAGTATTCAAATTGTAAATAGTTTTAT
The DNA here is from genome assembly GCA_024711295.1 of bacterium. GTDB lineage: Bacteria > Bacteroidota > Ignavibacteria > Kapaibacteriales > UBA2268 > JANJTB01. The sequence goes on from JANJTB010000021.1 coordinate 109,853, forward strand.
CATTTATAACATCGCCGGTATTTACAGTACTCGTTGGCTCAATCAACATTAATAATACTTCTTCATGAGCTATTGGTTTGTGATACACACCTTTGGGTACAATGATCATTTCATTCTCGGATAGCTCTATTTTTTTGTCATCAAATTCAATTTGCAATTTACCTTTGATAACAAAAAATAGTTCATCTTCATTTTCATGCTTGTGTCTAACAAATTCACCCTGAATCTTTGCAATTTTTACTAGTTGTTCATTAGATTCGGCTATTATATTAGGTTGCCAATAATTTGTTATTAAATTAAACTTTTCTATCAGACTTATTTTATCAATCACGGCAACTCCAGTCTGGATAATAGACTTTGAATTTTGGTTTTTTGTTTCACAGAATAACTTGTTTCATTAATAATCTTATCTATCAAAATTCTACCTCTAAATTGACTATGTACATATTTTAAATATACCCATGCCCCGTCACGGAGTTTGAAATTCCAATGCAAATAAGCATCCAAAGCATTTGATATTATTCTTTCGTCAAGAAAATTAAGATTTTTTGCCACATCAAAAGAGTTGATTCTTGTTTCAAATTCATAACTTTTTGAGGTATAGTCAACCAGCTCGTCAAAGTCTTTCTCATTAAAATTTCTTAACATCGAGATTTCGAGCCAAGCCATTCTTATATTTTTACCCCTCCAACCAATTTCATCTTTTGTCAAAGTAAGAAAGTCATCTTTGGGAAATGAGGAGGCAAGATTCCTGAGAGCTAATTCAACATTAATAAAACAAGTATCTTTCAGTAGTACTAAATAGTCATTTTTCAGCGTTTTAGGTACTACTTTTAGAGATTCAACAACAGCCCTTCTAACCCAAGTATCTGAATCTTTAATTGCTTGTTTGATTAAATCAAAAGATAAAGAATCATTTGACAACTGCTTAATTATCTCAGATTTATTAAGGTGAAACTTTTCTTTAGAGAAAATTCTTTTGTAAGTTTCCCTTTTTTGTGTTAAATCAACATTCTTTAATTCAATAAGTGCATCAAATCTGTCAATCATGTTCTTAGCAAATTCTGCCTGTGCCAGCAATTCTTCTGCATTTCGCTGGTAACTTACTTTTTTGATTATTTTTCGATTTGGGTCAAATATTACAAATTTTATTTTTTTACCCATTGGATTAGGTACATATATGATGCTCTTTTGCCCACTAATCCACTTTTTGACAGAATCAACAGAACCATCAGCGTAATAAATATGTATGTTTGCAGGTACTCTAAAGTATTTAATTAAATTATCTACTTTATGTATTTGCTCAATATCTACTATTGTAACTTGATTGTTTTGAGAATTTTGTGCGTTGGATTTATATTCAATTTTGAAATGAGGCTCACCACCACGCAAAATCCATTGGTCAAAAAACCAGTCCAAAGCAACACCGGTTTTCTCTCTGATAGATTTCAACAAATCGTTTGTTTCTACTACTTGATGCGCATATTTTTCTGAATAATATTTGAAAGAATAATGAAAGAGGGTATCCCCCAAAACATCTCTCATCATGTCAAGTACTAGTGATCCTTTAGGGTACCAGCGGTCAGTACCGGCTTGGGAGTGACTGACAGGATTATTATTTACTTTAGCAGCATTAAATACTCGGTTTAATTCTTTTTCTCTTTCCCATTGATAATAATCTTCGCCAAAAATATCTTTCTCAAATAGTTTTGCATAGTATGTTGCAAAACTTTCAGTTAGCCAGGTATGCCTATTATTTAGGTGAGATAAATAATTGCCAAACCACTGGTGATTCAATTCATGTGAATTAACATTTACATAATTTCTCATCCACCAAGCTCTTGGAGGAATGTGCATATAATCTCCGAATACAGTAGCTGTAGTGGTTTCCATACCTCCATACATATAATTAACCATCGGTGCTTGTCTATATACAGACCATGGATAGTCTATACCGATCTCGTTCTCAAAAAAGTCAATCATATACTCAGAGTAAATATATGTTGAGTTAAAATATTCAGATTGATCGGGATAATACCATAATTCCATGGGTGTGCCTTTGGCTGATTTTGTATATTTTATGTCATATTCTCCTATCGCCAAACAAACCAAATATATTACATGTGGTTTTTCAATCTTGTAATGCCAGGTCTTGGTTCCATCTTTATTATCATGTTCCAGAATTCTATCACCATTTGAAAAAACTTTGAATTTATTATCAAAACTTAATTTAATCTCAGAAGTCAATAAATCATGTTTTTGATTTATGAAAGGCATCCACCCCTGAGGGCTATGAGCCCAAATCTGCTTGCGATGTCTGTTTGTGGTATCATCCCAACCAGAGAAGTATAATCCTTCTGTAGGATTTCCATAAAACTCAATAACCAATTCATAACTTTTATTATATTCTAAATCTGATTCAACAATAACAATATGTTCAATCCCACGTTTAAAAAACTTCTGAGGTCTATTGTTTATTTGTACATTGATAAAATCCATTTCAGGAGAATAAAATATTAATGAGTCAGTTTTTTGTCTAAGTGTTTTAAAAGTTAAAATTTGGTAACCTTCAATTTTTTGGAGGTATGGTTCGATTTTTAGGTTTAAGTTAATATGCTGAACATCAACAATCATATCAACTGGCTGACTCCAGTTATCCTCTAGAAGAGAATTAAGCCTGTCTTGTGAAAAACTTATAAATGTTGCCAAAAAGAATATTATAACTATGTACATAAAATACCTAAAATAACTAATTTTCATTTTTTGAAACGGCTAAAGCAACAGTTGCATCGCCAGTTATATTATTTATGGTTCGAGCCATATCCAGCAACCTGTCAACTCCAATTATCAAAGCTATACCCTCGGGTGGTATGTGAACAGCTTGCAAAATCATAACAAGCATTATTATTCCAACTCCAGGCACAGGGGCTGTACCTATAGATGCTAATACTGCAGTTAATACTATGGTCAGTTGTTCTGTAATTCCTAAATTTATTCCATAAACCTGCGCTATAAAGACCGCTGCAACTCCTTGATACAGGGCTGTTCCGTCCATATTAATTGTGGCTCCTAAAGGCAACACAAATCCTGAGATTTTTTTCGGAACTTTTAAGTTTACTTCAACACATTCCATTGTTACAGGTAATGTAGCTGCGCTTGAACTTGTAGAAAAAGCTATAGCCTGAGCATTTTGCATTCCTTTGAAAAATTCTCTTACTGAAAACTTACACCAAAATTTTATAATTGGTATATAGATAAGGCATAAATGAAGTAAAAGACCTAATAATACAGCAAAAATATACCAAAACAGAGTGGATAGAATTGAAAACCCGAAATCAGCTACGGTCGCAGATATTAAAGCAAAGACTCCATATGGAGCTATTTTCATAACAAAATCGACCATCTTAATTAATGTATCTGATGATGCGTCAAAAAAAGTTACTATCACATTCCTTTTGGATTCTTCAATAAAGGTAAGTACAATGCCAAAGAATACAGCAAAAAAAACAATTTGGAGCATATTGCCGCTCGATATTGCCTGGAAGGGATTTTTGGGTACAATATCAACAAAAAAATCTACTATATCAACATCTAAATTCTTAGTAATGTCTGTTGGAGTGCTTGTTGATAAATCAGCTGAAAGAAGTTTGCTTTTAGCCTGAGATGACAATTTATTTCCGGGTTGTATAATGTTTGCTACCACCAATCCAATAGTAATAGCGATTGCTGTAGTTGCCATATACAAAGCAAATGTTTTGAGACCGATTCTACCTAATTTCTTTACATCGCCTAAGCTTGCAGCACCTACAACCAATGATGCAATTACTAAAGGTATAGCAAGAAAACTCAAAAGTCTGATAAATATATCACCAATTGGTTTGATAACTGTAGCCGGTGTCGAAGGTTTAGAAATGTTAGTAACATTTTTGATTTTAATTTCTCTATCTCTGGAAATAAATCTTATACTAACATTATTTTCATTCTTAATTTTTTCGAATAACCTTACGATTTTTGATTGGTCATCTTTCCCGAATGATGTTGTAATTTCGTTGTAATAAATTTCGAGGTCAGACCAATCTTTGATAATTGTAGATTTCTCCTGATTATTTTTTTTATAATCAATTTCTAACTTATTTGTATCAATGCTAAAAAATGAGCCAAAAAATGCTCCAACTATCAAGGCAATTATTATCTGTACATGTAATGGGATTTTTTTCATGATTATTTTATCAAAATTGCATTTAGAAAGAATACAATTTTAATAAATAAATATTGAATCATCAAAATAAATTCACCAAAAATCATTTCCACCATACTTCTTTTTCTAATTTTAGCGCCCTATTCTTAATATCAGCTTTTGTACCATCAGTAAAAGCATCAAAATAATTTTGCCAGTGTTTGTCAATTATTTCCGGAGAAACTGCAGTTTTTCCAGATATACCATAGTAAAAATCTTCCAATTCTTCAAAAAGGTAATTTTCTCCCCATAAAACAGGATAATTCAAAATTCCTGATTTTGAAGTCCAATAACCGGCAAAAGTGTAATTTTGCAAAAATTTAGGTATTGCCTTAGGATACCTGATCTCTTCAACTACCTTCGATAGTACCAAATAATAATAGCCCTTAAAAGTACCGGTATGTTCGCTATTTCCAGTTTCGGTTAAATCCGTTTTAAAAGCACAAATAACTAATCCATGTTGTGTTAAGGGTTCCTTGAATGAATAAACATTTTGTAACTTCATCTCTCCTTTGAAAGATTGAATATTATTACTCACTTTGGTTTTGCCAGTAATTAAATACAATTGGGAATCCCCTTTGCTTTGTTCAACTTTTGAAACATTTACTTTAATTCTTTGCAGGTCAGGACCGATAAAACCAAAAATATTTACCGGATCATATTTTGTAAAAAAACTTGATAAATTGTGTTTTTTTGCAAATTGTTTTGCATCAATATCTTCGTATTTAGCTCTGTTGAGTGATTTAATCAAAAATTTATTAAAATTATCACCAAATTTTGTGTCTTGTGAATAAATAAACGAATTGAAGTTAAAAAACAAAATCCCCATAAGAAATAAAATTATTCTCATTTTTAATAGACCTTGGACAACAATAAAAATATTTAGACGAATTTTGTGACTATTATTTCAGTTTTTTTATATATTTCACCATTGTTGAAAAATATTTAAATAAATTTGTTACATTTGTTTTTGTTCTTACTTATCAAATAAAAAAAGTCAATAAAATTGAAAGCAAAGCTCGAACCCAGCAAATACGAATTAATGCCCAGTCAACTTAGGTGGAGTTGTCCTGAAGAAATTTTCAATTTCAAATCAACATCAGAATTAGAACCTCTTGACCAAATTGTTGGACAAGAACGTGCCATTGAGGCAATCAAATTAGGAGCTGAGTTAAAAGCAAAAGGGTATAATATTTTCGTTACAGGTCTTTCGGGTACAGGCAGAACTTCCACAGTTAAGCAAATTGTAGAAGACAACGCTAAATCATGCCCAATAACTTATGACTATTGCTACGTAAACAATTTTGACTCACCAGATAACCCTATATTACTTAGGCTTCAAAAAGGTAAAGCAAAATTCCTGAGTAATTTGATGAAAGAAACAATCTCATTCATACGCTCAAGATTGCCAAAATTATTTGAGGAAGAAAGTTATCACCTTTCAAGAAAAAGAATTATTGATGAATATCAGGAGCGGGAAAGGGAGATTCTAAATGAATTTGACCGGAAAGTTAAACCTTTGGGATTTATACGTGGTCAGCTCGAAAATGAACAAGGTTTTGTTCAACCTGAGGTGTTTCCACTGATTGATAATCAAGCAGTTCCAATTGACGCACTAGATGAACTTGTAGATTCAGGAAAAATTACTGCAAAGAAAGGTCAGGGGCTTAAAGCAACATGGAAGATTTTGCATGATGAAGTATTTGGTTTGAATCGAAAAAGTGTAAAATTGATTCAGGAATTTAGAAAAGAACTTCAAAATCACGATAAAATGTCTGCAGAAATTGTTTTATCTTCATCAATTCACGATTTGGTTTCTGCTTACGACGACCCAAAATGGCTTGAATATATCCAGAAGGTAAAAGATAACATTCTTGATAATCTTACTTTATTTGTATCATCCGGTGCCTCTCTGCCACAATTAACTGAACCAGTCGAGAAGAATGATAACTCAGACTACTTCAATCTTTTTGAAATAAACGTCATTTTAGACAATTCGGAAACAAACCAAACACCTATTGTAATTGAAACAACTCCAAATTATAACAATTTATTTGGAACTATAGAAAAAACATTAGACCAAAGAGGAATTTGGAAAACAGATTTTACCAAAATCAAAGCAGGTTCTTTGCTTAAAGCTGATCAAGGATTTTTAATAGTTAATGCAAATGACTTATTTTCAGAACAATTGGTATGGTCAGCTTTAAAAAGGGTATTGTTATATGATAAATTAGAAATCCAACCATTTGATTCATATTTTCAAATTTCACAAACTTCTCTTAAACCTGAACCAATTCAAATAAATGTAAAAGTCATCATTATAGGTGGTCAAACACTATACCGATGGCTTTATAGTTATGAAAAGGAGTTTAAGAAAATCTTTAAAGTTAATGCTCAATTTGATTATGAAACTAAAAACACTAATAAAATGCTGCAGGATTATGCCAAATTTATTAGTAAAGTAACTCGAGAAGAAGACCTTACACATTGTTCACCATCAGGAGTAGCAAGTGTTCTCGAATGGAGCGCCGAACAGTCAGGTTCACAACAAAAATTATCTCTTAAATTTTCTGATCTAACAGATTTGCTCCGCGAAGCATCGTTCTATTCAAAAGAAGGTAACACTTCATTGATTAATAGAGAAGATGTCGAAAAAGCATTGCTATGGCGCAGAAATAGAAATGATATGATTGATGAAAAAATCAGAGAAGACATAATCAAAGGAACCATTTTAATTGAGACTAAAGGGTCTCGAATAGGAATAATAAATGGTTTGACAATATACAACAATGGTATTTTTGCATTTGGTAAACCTGCTCGTATTTCAGCTAATGTCTCTGCTGGTAGCTCAGGAATCATAAACATTGAAAGAGAAGCTGATATGAGTGGGAAAATTCACAATAAAGGAGTATTGATAATTTCTGGTTTCTTAAGAGAAAAATTTGCGCAATCAAATCTTCTTTCATTAACAGCCTCAATTGCATTCGAACAGAACTATGGTGGCATTGATGGTGATAGTGCATCAGCTGCTGAAATTTATTCAATACTTTCTGCAATTTCTGAAAAACCCATTAACCAAAGTATAGCAATTACCGGTTCAGTAAACCAGAAGGGTGAAATTCAACCTATTGGAGGAGTAAACGAAAAAATCACGGGATTTTACGAAATTTGTAAATCGAGGGGACTCAATAAAGATAACGGCTGTATCATTCCCATTCAAAATGTAAATGACCTGATGCTTCATCATGACATAATAAATGATTGTAAATCAGGCTTATTCCATATTTGGGCAATTTCTAATATTGATGAAGGTGTTGAATTACTTTTCAACTTACAACCTGGAAAATCAGACTCTAAAGGTTTCTATTCTAAGAATTCCCTCTACGGACTCGTTCAGGAAAAAATTAAAAAATATGTCGAAGTTATTAAACCAACTAAAAAAAGTTCTACTAATCAAATAAAAAGAAAAAATAAAGAAAATGAATCACAAAATTAAAATAGCTCCCTCATTGCTTTCAGCAGACTTTTCAATACTCAAAGATCAGATTCTTGAGTGCGAAAATGCAGGTGCTGATATTATACATCTAGATATTATGGATGGCCACTTTGTTCCCAATATTACTTTTGGCGCTCCAATCATAAAAAGTATAAGATCTGTAACTCATTTACCATTTGATGTTCACTTAATGATAGAAAATCCTGATTTTTATATTTCAGACTTTGTAAATGCAGGTGCTGATATGATTTCTGTTCATGTAGAAGCAACTAAGCACTTACATCGGTCATTATCTTTGATTAAAAGTTTTGGCATTAAGTCAGGAATTGTTTTAAACCCTGTTACACCATTAGAGTTCGTTTATGATGCATTGGAATACTGTGATTTTGTATTATTGATGTCAGTAAATCCCGGTTTTGGTGGTCAGAGTTTTATTTCCTCATTCATAAAAAAATGCGAAAGACTTGCAAATTTCATCAATAACAACAATTTAACTAATGTTGAAATTGAAGTTGACGGTGGAATCAAAGCTGATAATATTAAACAAGTTGTAAATGCAGGTGCTAACATCATAGTTAGTGGTTCAGGTGTTTTTGAGGGAAACGTTGCACAAAATATATTACAGTTGAAGCAGAATTCCATTTAACTATTTTTTGGAATGATATACAACTATGAATAACCTCATAACGAGTACAAAAAGAATTATCATTGCCATTAATAGTGTTATAGGAGGCATACCACCTTGCCAAGACTCAAAATTACCCCATTTATCAAATCCGATTAATGAAGAATGGAGCATTACCACAAAAAAACCATAGTATCCCATTCTCTGTAGGTTGATCCATTTTTTAGCTCCTAGTTTTTTCATAATATCACCAATAGATGATACTGCTGGAAACAACATAAAAAGAAAAGCAACTATACCCAACAAAATTACTAATTGTCCCCTAACTGCAATTTCACTGTTTAAATCATAAAATTGAGGCATATAACCGGGCTTAATCAATCTTACAGCAAAAAAAACATGAAAACAAATAAAATAAAATCCTGTTAAGCCAAAATATCTTTTGAATTCAACTTTCTTTTTAAAAAATTTAAATCCTGCTTTAGAAAAAATTGAAATCATGTATGAAGTAGAAATCGATAAAACTGAAACGATAGTAAATGCTTTATTTAATATAAAATTAGCATCAGCTAAGAAATCATACTTACCAAATTCAATATATCTTAGATAAGAATAAGTAAAGCCAATTATGAAGTACAATAAGACAATAAAAAAAGTTGTCATTTTTTTATTTGGAATTAGATTCATTTCATTCACATTTTGGTAAGTTTAGCAAACTGAAGCATTAAAGACTTATTTCCAATTCCGTCAAAATTGACCACGACACGTTCCTGTGCCCCAAAACCGGTTTTTTGGATAATTTTACCTCTACCAAAATTACTGTGCTTGACCCAATCTCCTACTTTAAGTTCATTCGTAGCAATTGGTGGAAGCTGTGAATAATTTTCGTCAGGCATAATTTGGCTGTATTCATCTCGGTTAATGCCCTGAGGTTTTGACTTAAAGTAAGATTCTTGTCTTTGCGGAACAAATGAACCTCCGGTTGAGAACGCTCTATTTGTGTACTCGACTGGTATTTCAGATACAAATTTTGAAGGTCCCTGAACACTTACATCACCGAACTTTGCCCTTCTCATGCAATATGATAGAGATAATTTACTTTTTGCTCTTGTCACACCAACATAAAAAAGCCTTCTTTCTTCCTCAAGTTCTTCCTGATCTAGTCTGGTTCTTTCCAAAGGAAATAAACCTTTCTCAACACCTGTAATTATTACGATTGGATATTCTAATCCCTTAGCAGAATGTAAAGTCATAAGAGATACATTATTTCCGGTTAAATCCTTGTCATCTATATCGGACACGAGTGTAATTTGCTGCAAATAGTCAGACAATGATGGGTTTTCATTTGTTTCAAAATAATTTTTTATGTCAAGCAAAAACTGTTCAATATTTGTAATCCTGTCAAGAGCATCACTACTTCCAATTTCCTTGAACATCGAAATCAGATCAGTTCCGAGAATGTAGTCAAAAATTACATCATAACTTTGTTCATTAATCAATTGACGACTGTATTCGTTTACTTTTGATGCAAATTCGATAGCTGATTTAGAAGCTTTACCCTTTATTTCGGGAATATTATCAACCTCAAAACAAGCTTCAATTAAATTTAAGTTATTATATTCAGCGAATAATTCCAAGTTTCTTAATGAAGTAAGTCCTATACCCCTCGGAGGTTCATTAATTACTCTTCTGAAAGCTTCGTTGTCACTTGGATTTACTAATAATGTCAGATAAGCTAATGTATCCTTTATTTCCTTTCTTTTATAAAACGATGTTCCTCCTATGATTAAATATGGAATTTTTTTGCTTCTGAGAGAGTTTTCTAAAACAAGTGATTGAGCATTAGTTCTATAAAGAATGGCAATATCTTTAAAATTATATCCATTTTCAATTTCGTCATTAATCAAATTAGCAACCCTAGTAGCTTCTTCCCTATCATCTGCATATTGAAAAATGTCAATTTTATCACCAACTTGATTTTCTGTCCACAGTTTTTTGGGAATCTGCCTTTGATTATTGGAAATAACGCTATGAGCTGCATTCAAGATGTTTTTAGTTGATCTGTAATTTTGCTCCAACCTTACTACCCTACAGTACGGAAATTCCTCTTGAAAATCCAAAATATTTGATATGTCAGCACCTCTCCACCTATAGATACTTTGAGCATCATCTCCTACAACACACAAGTTATTGTGTGATTTCGATAAAAGTTTGATAGCTAAATATTGAGCTTTATTTGTATCCTGATACTCATCAATCAAGATATATTTAAATTGCTCCTGGTATTTTGTGAGTAAGTTTTTATCACTTCTCAGCATATTGATAAAATTCAACAATATATCATCAAAATCCATTGCATTATTATTCTTTAAATTGATCTCATATTTCTTATAAATTTCAGCAACGAATTTTTCTTCGCTAGTTTCAGCTTTGAGAGCATAATCCATTGATGAAATCATTTTATTTTTTAAAGAAGAAATTTTATTTCTTACAGCATTAATATTCAGGCTTTTTTCAGTCAGGTTTAGCGTTTTAATTATTTGTCTGATTACAGAAGCTGAATCATCAGTATCGTAAATAGAAAAATTACTAGAATAATTGATACTTTTTGCCTCAATTCTCAATATTCTTGCAAATATTGAATGAAAAGTACCAGCCCATATATATTTAGCTTTAGATTCACCCACCAGGTTAGAAATTCGCTCTTTGAGTTCGTTTGCAGCTTTGTTAGTAAAAGTAAGAGCTAATATGTTGGATGGTCTTGTTCCATTATCAATAATATAAGCAATTCGGTGAGTTAGAACCTTTGTTTTTCCACTTCCTGCACCGGCTATTATCAAAAGAGGACCATTTATTATTTTGACTGCTTCAGTCTGTTTGTCGTTAAGCCCTTTTAATATAATGTCATTGTTGGAATTTAAATTCGAATTCATATTAAAATTATCTGTAGATTATTTGTAATATCAAAAGACTAAAATAATAATACTCATAATAGAGCATAAAATTTTAAATGTGGAAAAAAACTATTTTTTCCAAAATGCAGGGGTTAACAAGATAACTATTGTATAAATTTCTAATCTGCCCAGCATCATAAGAAGGGAAAGAATCCATTTAACAATATCCGGTAAAAAAGCAAAATTTTCTGTTGGACCAACTAATCCAAAACCCGGACCAATGTTATTGATTGTGGTTGCAACAGCACCAATTGAGGTTACAATATCAAGCCCAAATAAGGATATAACTATAGTACTAGAAGCCGTTATCAGGACATAAATCATAAAAAAACTACCAATGTTAGTTAACGTTTTTTTCTCTACTGTAACACCACCTAATTTTACATGTACAATAGCTTGAGGATGCATCAATCTTACTAATTCAGTGTAAATATATCTTATTATGATAATTAATCTGACTACTTTTAATCCACCCCCAGTCGAGCCTGACGATCCACCGATAAACATAAGCGCCAACAGTATCAACTGTGAAGCTGCCGACCATTCTTCGTAATCAGCAGTTCCAAAACCGGTAGTTGTCATCAATGAAGCAACCTGAAAAATGGAATATCTAAAACTTTCAAAGAGGTTATATTGATTATTTGAGAACAAAATAAATCCAATAACTACAGAAGAGCCCAGAATTATTGCAACATAGAACTTGAATTCTCCATTATTGAATAAATGTTTGATTTGTCCTTTGAGCAACCAGTAAAGTAACGAGAAATTTGTACCAGCGATTATCATAAAAACTGTAATAGTATAATCAATGTAAGCACTTGAGTAAAATCCTACACTTTTATTTTTGGGAGAGAAACCCCCTGTTGCCAAGGTAGTGAATGAGTGACACATTGAGTCAAACAAATCCATACCTCCAAACATAAGTAGTACTATTTCTAGTGCTGTAAAAACAACATAAACTGTCCAAAGAATTTTGGCCGTTTGAGCAATTCTTGGTGACAACTTATCAACTACCGGACCAGGAACTTCTGCTTTGAATAACTGTAATCCACCAACTCCTAAAAATGGCAATATCGCTATAGTTAAAACTATTATTCCCATACCACCAAACCACTGAGTCAGAGAACGCCACATTAAAATTCCTTTGGGTAAGGCTTCAATATCAACGAAAATAGTTGCCCCGGTAGTTGTAATACCTGACATAGTTTCGAAAAATGCATCTGTCATACTAGTGGTTGCACCAGAAAATAAATAAGGTAAACTTCCAAAGAATGCAAATACCAACCAACCAAATCCGACAATTGCAAAGCCTTCCTTTGACCTTATGTCTTTTTGGACTTTAGGTAATAAAATAATACCAGAAAATCCCAGAATCCAGCATAATCCCGTACTATACAGGAATCCTAAAGGAGACTCGTTATAATAGAAGCTAAAAGGTAAGGGCAATAATATAGCTCCACCAATAAAAACAAGCAAGAAGCTAAGTACCTTCAATACCAGTGAATGTCTCATCTATACCTAAAATAATTTTTCAATTTCTTTAATATTGCCCGGCAAATGGAAAACAACTACTTTATCACCAGATTCAATTTGTGTACTTCCTGTTGGTATTTCAAATTTGTTATTTCTCTTAAAAACAGCACCAAAAATCAGGTTTTCAGGTAAATGTATTTCACTTAAAGACTTCTTAGTAATTTTTGAATTTTGCTTAACTTCCAGTTCCATTAGTACAGCATCCAGCCCATAAATAGACGCAAACGAAGCGTTCTTTTTTCTTCTGATAAATTTTAATATAGTATTTACAGTAATTAATGGCTTACATATAATTGAATCAATTCCAACAGCACTCGACATTTTCAAGTAATCAATGTTTTTGACCATAGTTATTCTTCGTTTAATATTCATTTGACTTGCGAGCATACTGGTAATGATATTAGTTTCATCATCACCTGAGCATGCAATAAACTCGTCCATATCAGTTAAGTCTTCACTTAACAAAAGCTCTATATCTGTACCATTTCCATGAATAACAAGACTTTTGTTTAAATTATCAGCTAACAAATTAGCCTTTCTTTCATCGGACTCAATAATTCTGACAGAAATTTTCTTTTCAAGCTCGGAAGCAACATACTGTCCTATAAGACCACCACCTAAGATCATTACTTTGTCAACTTTTGCGTTTTGTCTTCCAAAAAAATTTAAAGCGTCTTTTAAGTGATTATTACTACATATAATATAAATTTGGTCACCGCGAATAATTTCATCATCGCCCTTAGGTATTATTGTTCTTTCGTTTCTTTTAATGGCAAGTATTCTCAATGATAAATGAGTCATCAACCTACCAAGTTGAAAAAGACTAACATTAAAGTACTCAAACTCTTCACCAAGTCTGATACCCACAATTTTAATTTGCCCACCTTCAAGTTCATAATAATCTGTCGCACTTGATTGTCTAACTAAATGAACTATAGCATCTGCAGCTTCTTTTTCAGGATGGACAATTAAATCAACACCATAATCTGTACTCTTAATGCTTATGTATTCCTGATTTCTGATACGCGCTATTGTTGTAGCAACGCCGTGTTTTTTTGCAATCATACAAGCAACAACATTTAACTCATCGTTTTGAGTAACTGCAACAAAAACGTCTGTTGTGTCTATACTCGCTCTTTGTAATATTTTGATACTGGTAGCACTGCCTTCTATAACATTGCAGTCTAAATGCTCTCTAGCCTTTTGAGCAATGGCAGAATTTAGTTCTATAATAGTACAATTATTATTATCCTGGATCAGTTTGCTACATAGGTGAAATCCAATATCTCCTGCACCTACAATTATGATGTTCATATATTTTTATAAATCACTTTAAAAAATAAGTTCAAAAATACTAAAATGTAAGCATATAGCTATTTCTATTTAAATAAAATATTTATAAATTGTTCATTAATTCGTCAATAAAGTTTTTCAAAACATATCAATTGTTATAATGATTAATATTAAATACGATAGTGAAGTTATTTACCCATATACCTATGATTCATCTAATCTAAGAGGAAGTGCAGATTTGTTATTAATACCCAAAAGTATTGATGAGCTAAGTGAATCATTGAAATATTGCTTTGATAATAATATCAAAGTGACTATATCAGGAGCAGGTACAGGGATAACAGGTGCAAGAGTACCATTTGGTGGCGCTATTATTTCTACCGAAAGATATAAACAAATTGAAATTAGTAGTGATTTAAATTTTGTAAAATGTGGATCTGCAGTAACTCTAAAAGAATTAGAAGATTACCTTGAGCAGCTTAATAGATTTTTGCCTCCTAATCCAACAGAATACAATGCTTCAATTGGTGGCAACACCGCTACAAATGCATCTGGTGCACGAACATTTAAATACGGTGCTATAAGACAATACATTCATTCATTAACAATTGTGCTTATGAATGGAGATATATTATACCTGACAAGAGGTCAGAATTTTGTTAATGATAACAATGCAACTATCATTTCAACAAATGGAAATAACTATAATTTCAATATCCCCAATTACCAAATGCCTAACATAAAAAATGCTTCAGGATATTATGTTAGAGAAAACATGGATGTCATTGATTTATTTATAGGTTCAGAAGGTACTCTAGGTGTATTCTATGAAATTGTTTTGAAAGTATTACCTAGACCGGAATATATTTTAGGTGGCGTGATATATTTCGACGATAACAATAAGTTATTTGAATTTGTTTCAAATTTAAGGAACTTAAGCAGGGGAGATAATTCCATAATAAATTCAAGATTAATAGAGTATTTTGACAGGAAATCACTTGATTTGCTTAAGCCCAAATATAATGAAATTCCTGATCTTGCAGTTGGTGCAATTTGGTTCGAACAAGAATATTCCAATGAAAATGAAGAAATTCTTCTGGAATCCTGGTACGAATTTATTTCAAATTTCACCACACTTATTGATAATACTTGGTTTGCTATGAATAGTAAAGAACATGAACGATTGAAAGAATTTCGACACGAATTACCACTCCAGGTCTACGAAAACCTTACAAATAACAGTCAGAAGAAAGTTGGTCTTGACACAGCAGTCCCTGATGATAAATTCAATATTTTATTTCAACATTATTTAGACAAATGTCCTGCTCTAAGTTTAGAATACGTAGTGTTTGGTCATATTGGAAATTCTCATTTACATGCAAATATATTCTGCAAAAATGATGAAGAATATACTAAAGCAAAAATATTTTATGATGAAACAATCGAGTTATCACTATCATTAGGTGGGACTGTATCTGCCGAGCATGGCATCGGAAAACTTAAAACGGATTACTTAGTGAAAATGTATGGAGACAAAGCTGTAGAATCAATGAGAAATTTAAAAAGGGATTTAGACTCCAAATATCTTTTGAATGTTAATACAATGTTTCTTGAAAATTAAGAAAAAATCAAAATAATTTATTGAAATTAGATGATTTTTTATTAAATTTATATTTTATATATTAACAATATTAAGGTTTATTATGAGTAAAGTATTTTTAATTTTATCGATCTTTGTGTTTGTAACAATAATCGGTTGTGGAAGTGATAGTGACAATACTACCGGTCCAACAGGTGGATATGCAATATTAATGCAGATTACCGGCGACAAAACAATGGAATTTAAAACCAACACTTTTGTTGCATTACCTCCGGGAGAAAATCCTAATTATTTAGTAACTTTCACTATGACAGAAGAAAAAATTAATCATATATTTTCAATGACTTTTGATGCTAAGTGGTTATCAAGCAAAGATATTGACCTTAGCAGAGATGACAACAAAGGCACACTTCAATTTACCAATGATACTGATACCTATCGTATAGTAAGCGGTAATTTCCTTGTCGAAACCCTGAATGATAAGAATTTAAAGGGCAAGTTAAATTTTAAAGCTGTCAAAGTTGGAACAACTGATGTAGAAATTGAAGTCGTGAATGGTTTAATTGATATTAGAAGATAATCTATAGATGAGTGTTTTAGAAGCTGAAGTAACGATTGTAAATAGAGCAGGTTTGCATACTAGACCTGCTGCTGGTTTAGTAAAAATGTGTTCTAAATTTCTCTCTGATATATACCTTTCTCGTGATGGATTCAGCATAAATGCTAAAAGTATTATTGGTGTAATGACTCTTGCTGCTGAGCAGGGTAGCACTTTGAACATAAAAGCTGAAGGTATTGATGCAGAAGAGGCTTTAAATTCTCTAATTGAATATTTTAAATCAGGATTTGGAGAACCTATTTAATGTTAGCTGAGCACCAGATACCTCCGGTAAATATATCAAAGCTCATACCAGTTTTTTTGAAAGGAATTCCAGCATCGTCCGGAATTTCAATAAGCAAGTGTATTATTATCGAGCAGGAGCACAGCCATAATTATGAAATTCGAATCACTGAAGATAAGATTGACAGTGAAATTCAAAAGTTGATAGTATCTGTTGAGAATTTAAACACAGATTATAATGATGTAGTTAAAAATTCTATACATTTGTCAAGTGTTGTAATTCAAATCATTGAATCATATCAGCTTATATTGAACGATGACATAATTCTTAACAGTATTAAATCAAGAATTAAATCAGGATTTGATGCAGAAAGTTCAATAAGCAGAGAATTTGATTCACAAAAAAACCTTTTTCTGAATTCTAAAGATCAGTTATTAAAAGAAAGAAGTGTTGACCTTGAAAACGTCAAAAACAGGCTTCTTTCGTATCTTAATCAGAAATCGGTTGACTATTCACTTGCACAAGATAAAATTATCGTCACCCAAAATTTAACTCCTACAGACTTGTTGAAGTATAAAGAGCAAGGTGCACTTGGAATAATTACAGAAATTGGCGGTATAGCATCACATGTTTGTATTTTAGCCAGGTCATTTGAAATGCCGGCTATAATAGGTGTTAAGGATGCGGTTAAGTTAATTAAGCATAACTCAGAGGTCATAATTGATGGCTTTACCGGATTAATTATAGCAAATCCTGATACCTCAACTTTAAAAAAATATAAAAAAAGAATTGAAGAGATTGAGGAACACAAATTAAAACTTGGCAGTTTAGTTAAAGTTGACAGTAGAACAAATGACCAAAGAGTAATCAATTTACTTGCAAATGTGGACAGACTTGATGATGTAAAACAAGCTTTGATTAATGGTGCAGAAGGCATAGGATTAGCCAGAACCGAAACATTGTTGTCAGGATTATCAAAAATTCCCGGTGAAGAGATTCAATACGGCTGGTATCGAGAAATTGCTGACAGAATTTTTCCTAACATGGCAACAATACGGTGTTTTGACATTGGTAGCGATAAATTTTCTTACGGAATACCAATCAAAGAGAATAATCCTGCTTTAGGACTTCGTGGTATTAGATATTTGCTTAACAATATTGAAATCTTCAAAACTCAAATCAAAGCTATCCTGCGTGCTTCAGTTAATAAAAATATCAAAATTATGCTACCAATGATTTCTGATATTCACGAACTGAGAGATTCTAAGAAGGTCATTTCAGAATGTATGAAAGAGCTTAGAGATTCAGGTGTTAGTTTCGATAAGTCAATAAAAACAGGAATCATGATTGAAACACCTGCAGCAGTTATAATGAGTGAATTGCTTGCAAAAGAAAGTGATTTTTTCAGTATAGGAACAAATGACTTGACACAATATGTTCTGGCTGCAGACCGCACAAACGAATTGGTTACTGAGGTTTATGATTCATTTCACCCGGCTGTGTTGAGAATGATAGAAATGACAATTAAAAGCGCACTAAAAAGTAAAATTCCTTTAAGTATTTGTGGAGAACTTGCCAGCCACTCTGCAGCGACTCAAATTTTGATTGGATTGGGAGTTACTGAGCTAAGTGTACCCCCACCACTCATTTTGGAATTAAAAAATAGAATTCTTAATATCAATTATTCTCAAGCTTCACATTTAGCTAAGAAAATAATTGATTTAGATAATTCAAACGACATTTTGCAAATTCTGGAAAACTAAATATTAAACAAACTTTTTAGTTTATTCTTTGCAGCATCTCTATGTTCTTGTTTGATGTGTGCCCAAACTACTGCTGACGCAGATACCAATGCAGTCAAATCATCACTGAAACCAACCATCGGCAAAATATCCGGTATTGTATCAACCGGCACGATAAAATACCCCAAAGCTCCTAATATTACAGTCTTTGCCCATGCAGGAGTATCTTCATCTCTGAGTGTGTACCAAAGAGTTAGAACTTTAGTTAGGAAAGATCCAGCCAGTGAACCCAAAGATCGTGAGATTTTTTGGAAGAAACCGTGTTCAGAATATTCATTGGTATATTTATTTAGATGTTCTGTATTCATTTTGACCTGTGTTAAAAATTACCCACAACACTTGCGGTAGCTACTGTGCCAGCTACCGATGAAGCAATAATGGCAGTAACTTCAGCATTTATATCTGAAATAGCTTTTCCTATAGACTCATTTTCAATATATTCATTGATAATGTTGGTTGCCTGCTTTCTTTCATCTTTCAAAAACAATTCATCAATCATATTGGTTGATTTAACCAAGCTCAAAAGAGCAATGTTTCTTTGAGTTGGCTCAGCATTTTCTAATACGATGCTTCGGATCAATATTCTGGTATGAACTTCAGGAAGTACATCTTTAGCAGGAAATCTATCCACAGGTATTATCCAAAGAATTCTCTTTTCCTCTTTTTTCAAAACACCTTTGTGGACTAATACTGCAATCAATCTATCCACCAAGTCATCAATATGTGAATTTATTGACCTTATCCAATATTTTGGGGATTCTGCTTTATGAGAAGATTTCAATAATCCAAGAACCTCATCGAAAATATCATTTCCGGTAGATGTACAATCGATGCATTCAATTTTATCATTTTCAATTTTGATTTTATTATTTAAATGCAATTCCATCAGGATAGCACCAACTAATCCATAGGGAATCGCTGTAGAAACAGATAATAATATTTCACCTGATTCTGCATCAAGCGCTAAAAGAAGCAGCTCTTCGGCAAGGTTTAATTCCATTTTGTAACTATTTCAAAAAATAAACAAATTAATTCATTAAAATAACACTTTTTTACCTGAAATCAATGATATTATGTTACGATTTAAAGTTGTCAAATAAAAATTTCATAATACCCTTTGTGGATCCATCGTGCTTGTTATCAATTTTACCAATTTGAAGCTCAGATAATATTTTTTTTGCTAAAATCTTACCAAGCTCAACACCCCACTGATCGAAAGAATTGATTTCCCATAATACCCCTTGAACAAAGACCTTATGCTCGTAAAGAGCAATTAACATTCCTAATGTCTCCGGAGTTAATTCATTATAAATTATAACATTTGTAGGTTTGTTGCCTGGGAATACTTTATGAGGTTTTAGCAATTCAATTTCATCATTGGAAAAATTCTCAGATTTAAGTTCTTCTTGAACTTCTGCTTCACTTTTGCCCAACATTAATGCTTCGGTTTGCGCTACAAAGTTTGATAATAATATTTTGTGTTGTTCAATATCTTCAGAACCTGTATTAACGCATGCTAAAAAATCAACCGGTATAAATCTTGTACCCTGGTGTATCAATTGAAAAAATGAATGCTGCGAGTTTGTTCCTATTGTTCCCCATAAAATTGGTCCGGTATTATATTTAACTACTTCTCCACTTCTATTGATCCTCTTACCATTGCTTTCCATATCCAACTGCTGAAGAAATTCAGAAAACTTTAACAAATTCTGGTCGTATGGTATTACTGCATAGGTTTCAGCATTCCAGAATTCGTTATACCAAAACCCCAGTAATGCCATCAAAACGGGAATGTTTTGGTTTAATGGTTGATTTCTAAAGTGCATATCCATATCATATCCACCCTTAAGAAATCTCATGAAATTCGCAGAACCGATTGAAATTGCAATAGATAAACCAATTACAGACCATACAGAATATCTACCTCCAACCCAATCCCAAAATCCGAATATATTGCTTTCAGAAACTCCAAAATCTTTGCATGCTCTTACATTAGTTGATAATGCAGCAAAATGAAATGCAACAAAATCAGGCTCTGACATACGGTCGAGAAACCACCTTTTTGCTTTATTGGCATTTGCCATTGTCTCTTGTGTGGTAAATGTTTTTGATGCTATCAAAAAGACAGTGTTTTCGGGATCTACAATTTTAAGGACTTGCTCAATATCAAAAGGGTCAACATTTGATACAAAATGAACTGTTATATCTCCAGAGTATTTGTTCAGTGCAGTGCACACCATATCAGGTCCAAGATGAGAGCCGCCAATACCTATATTGACAACATTTTTTATCTTTTTACCTGTACATCCAAGATGAATGCCATTCCTCAGATTTTCAGCAAAATTAAGAGCTTTGTTAAGTTCAACCTTTATATCTTTTGATATATCTTTTCCATCTACAAAAATCTGTTCACCAGAAAGATTTCTAAGAGCTGTATGAAGAACTGCCCTATTCTCAGTGAAATTAATTTTCTTACCTAAAAACATATCATTGATATTCTCAACTAAATTACTTTTCTCTGCAAATTCAATCAAATAATTCAGAGATTCTTCATCAATGATATTTTTTGAAAAGTCAAATAGCACTTTATTATACTCAAATGAGAAATCCTCGAAGCGATGTGGATTTGCCTCAAACAAGCTTTTTATTGAAATATTCTCAAGGCTCTTTTTCTTTTGAAATATTTTTTCTAATATTTTTGTTTTAATTTCTTCCATGCCACATCAGATAATATTATGTTTCTTTAACATTCTCATTAACAAGTCAATTTCAATAGGTTTAGAAATATAATCATCACAGCCCTCACTCAAGAATTGAGCTCTTTCACTATTAAGAGCATAAGCGGTCTGAGCAATAATTTTTAATTCAGGTCTGATTAGCTTAATTTGTCTTGTTGCACTCAAACCATCTAATCCGGGCATTTTTATATCCATCATGACTAATGTTATATCAGGATTTTTTTTAACATATTCAACAGTTTCCAAACCATCAGAAGCAGTAAGAGTATCAACTCCTAATTTGTTAAAAACAGTTTTAAGAAACTGTGAACTTACAACATCATCTTCTGCTATTAAAACAAGCTGCTTATTCATGTATAAACCTCATTAATTAAGTATTATTCGGTATTGTAAAATAAAACGTTGAACCAGAGCCAACAGCAGATTCAACCCATATATCTCCACCAAGTAGATTAACAAATCCTTTGCAGATTGATAATCCTAAACCAGCTCCTTCGTAATCGCGAGATAGTTTTGTACTTCCCTGGTAAAATCTTTCAAAAATTCTTATATGTTGCTGTGGTGGAATACCTGTTCCGGTATCCTTCACAAAAAACATTAAGTTGTGATTCTCTATGCGACATCCAAACTTAATATATCCATTATTTGTAAACTTTAATGCATTGCCTAATAAATTAGTTAATATTTGGTTGACTTTTTGTTCATCTGTCAGGATAGCTAGATTTTCAGCTTCCTTGTCAATATCAAAAATCAAATCAATCCCCTTGTTATTTGCACTGAGTAGGAAGAAATCATAAAGTTCAGTAATAATATTTGCTACCTTGGTTTTATGTAAATTAATATTTGTCTGTCCTGTTTCGATACGTGAAATTTCCAAAAGATTATTCACAATCTCCATTAATCGTTTACTGCTCTGAATAATTGTGGTTAAATACTTTTCATGCTCAAGTTCATCAATATTTGACATTTTCAGAAGTTGACTATAGCCCATGATACCATTTAGAGGAGTTCTAATCTCATGAGACATATTTTGTATAAATGCAGTCTTTAGCTTATCGTTTTCTTCAGCTTTTTCCTTAGCATTTATTAGCTCTTCAGTCATAGTTTTGAGTTCTGTAATGTCTTGTTTAACAGCTATGAAATTTGTAATATTACCCAAATTATCAGTAACAGGGCTTATTATTGCTTTTTCCCAATATATTTCACCATTTTTCTTTCGGTTTAGGAATTCACCGGTCCATACTCTTCCTTGATTAAGTGAATCCCACAACTGGTCATAAGTTGATTCGGGTGTCATCCCAGACTTAAAGACATTTGGATTTTTTCCAATCAAATCACTTGCCTGATATCCTGTAACTTTTGTTATGTATGAATTAACATATTCTATTTCAGCTTTCTTATTTGTGATAACAACAAACACCGGGCTTTGTTCGATACCTCTCGAAAGTACTTTAACCTGGTTTTCGGCTTTAATTCTTCTAATTGAAATAGCTGAAATATTAGCAAACGATTTCAAAACTTCAAGATTGGGTATATTTTGGTTCTCTTTTATTGCTATAATTGCAACACCATATATTTCGCCTGAGGTTATGAATGCTATTGCAAAAAACTTGTTGATACCGGATATGAATTTTAATGTTTTATCGGCGAACTCAGGAATTTGACCATTGGTTATAAAACTGAATGAATTACTCTCAATAATATTTTTTTCTAAAAAGGTATCATAAATATCTTTTGGTACATTTGTTTTGAAATTTTCGATATTTTTTCCGATAATTTCAATAGTTTTTTCAATTAAATATTTACTACCAATTACCTTTTTTGTGTTTAGAGTTTTTGTTTCAACTGAATAATCTGAATAAGCTACAAACAATGAACCAGTAAAATCTTTTAACTTATTACAAATAAAATTGATTGTAGAATCATAATCAATAATCCCTGAAAGCGTAAATGCAGTATCAGCTAAAAACTGCAAATGAAAATTCTTTTCCCGAATAGACTCTTCTGCATATTTAGACTGTGTTATATCACGACCAATTCCAATAATTGAGTGTATATTGGAATTGTCATCCAATATTGACTTGTAAGACCAACCTAACCAGCGCCATCCATTAGATGTCATTGCCCTATGCTCCAAATAACAAGTAAATGGATGTTTATGTAAACTCTCCATCTGTATAAGAGTATTTGGCATATCTTCGGGATGTACAAATTGTAATAAAGTACTTCCAAGAAGCTCGACTTCCCTTTTACCAAATAATTTGGAAAAACTTGGACTTACGTAAAGTAATCTATTTTCGACATCAATTTTGATTATCAGGTCATTTTGGTTTTCGATAATCATTTTGTATCTTTCTTCACTACGGGATAATGCCTGTTTAGCAACTTTGATTTCTGTAATACTGTTAAATGCGACTCCCAGTTTTTTCCCTGGCATAGCAAATGCTGTAACTTTAAACGCACCACTTAATTTATCGTCTGTATAATTCAGGTCTTCATATTCAATGAATCGTCCGGAATTGATTACATTAATAAACTTTTCTTTCAGACCAACTTTATTGGCATTAGTCCAAATACTTGAAAAGTCACATCCAAGTTGCTCACTAATTTTAATATTTGATATTTTTTCAGCATAATTATTTCCATCAACTAATAATAAGCTGTCCGGTTCTTGAAATTGGTAAATGAGAATTGCAGTAGGGATAGAATTTACAAGGTCACGAAACATTTGGGAAGCAAGCTGCATTTTTTCTTCTGCAAGCATCTTTTCATTAATGTTAGTATGAGTACCTAACATTCTTAAAGGCATATTTTTATCATCATATTCGACAATTTTTCCAAGAGATAATATCCATATCCAGTTACCTTGCTTAGTTTTTTGTCTGAATTCAACTTTATATTCAGATATTTTTCCTGAAATATAATCATTAAATACTCTTTTACATCTTTCGTGATCATTAGGATGTAGCCTTCTGAGCCAAAAATCATTTGTCTCATGAAATTCAGAAGGTTCATACCCCAACATAAGCGCATATTCATCATTAACTAAAGCATCTCCAGTCTGAATATTAAGGTCATACAGCCCTTGTTTGGTTGCTTTAAGTGACAATCTTAATCTTTCTTCATTTTCAAGCAATGCTTGATCTTGAGTATTTTTTATCTCAAGAAGATTTTTGTATATAAAATTTTTATGAGCTATGGTTGAAATCAATTCTGTAAATTTGAATAGAAAATTAGAAATGGAAGTGAACTGCTCAAGCGATAATTCTTTTACTTCAGCTAAAGCATCCTTAAACACATCCCTATTAACACCTATTTCATCAGCATAATTCAAAATTTTATTTTCATCAAGTTCAGAGTTTTTAACCTGTCCGATAAGCCAATTAGCAACATGTCTTTTACCAAACATAAGACTAACCCCTGCATCCCAAAGTCCTCCACTTAAACATGGACTTATATTTGGTGCACTGGTGTTTACTTTACCGAGTTCAGAATCAGATTTGAAACAATTGATTCTTCCCTTACCAGTTTTACGAATTATTTCATTGCATAACTTGCAAAAATTACTTGGAGCTGTTAGAGGTACTCCGCTTGTATCTGTGATTATTGAAGCTACACCGGTAACAGAGGCAAACAAGTCTTGGAGTTCTTGGATCTTCTCAACATCAAATATTTCATAAAATTTCAAATCATTAGTATTTATATCGATTTTTTTTTCTAATTCATCTGTGTCTGCTTGATCGTTAGAATTTTTATTACCTTTGAATAGTATATAAATTGAATTGTAATGTTCGATAAATCTGTAATGCAATAAAAAATTATTATCAACAGTTTTATATAAAATTAAATTCGAATTGCTATCAGTTACCGACAATTTATTGAAATAATTAACAATATTTTCGGTGATAAAATTGTTGGATTGTTTTAACAGGAAATCCTGTCCTTTGTTATTTATCCAGTAATCATTTGAAGTTTTGCAAAATAAACCATAGAAATCACTTTTTGAGTTTTGAATAAATTCGAATGTCTCTTCATCATCACTCAATAAATCAAAAAAATATTTTTTATATTTAGGATTATTTATAAGCATCAACTCTTAAATCGAATACTTTTAATTTGCTAATTAATTATATTTAATATAATAAAAAAAAGATACATTTTTTGCATTTTTTTTCATTTTTATAATATTCAGTTATTACTTTACTTAACTTAATAAAGATATTATTTGTGAAAAACTAAATTAGAACTGATAAATCTTCTTATCTTTAACCAGTTGAACGATTTTTTCAGGATGATTTGTAGCCACAGCTCTTGCTGCATATTTTAGTGCCTTATTAAGAGCTTCTTCATCATCAACATTATAAACACCCAGGAAAATGTTGTGTTTTTTAGCATCATCGCAAACTTCTTGATTTAATTCCTCAACATCACATATAAATGCTTCACAACCTACAATATCCCTAAGTTCTGATGGCAATCTCCTATCATTTGGAATTTTTATAGCTGCAGTATAAACATCAGGATTAATTTGTTTTAAATTACTGATTGCATCTAGACTAAACGAACCAAATATAGTATTTTCAAGATAATTATATTTGATTATCAAATCTAAAAGTTTATTTATGTTTTCCAAAAATTTGTTACCTGTATTCACTTTTATTTCAATCATCAGATAACATTTACCGGCAACAATCTTTAAAACATCATCAAGCAAGGGAATATGCATAGAATCATATCCCGAATCACTTTTTTCACCAACAACCAAAGTTTTTATTTCATGATAGTTAATTTCGGAAATTCTCTTTTGAAATCCAGGAGGATTAAAATCATGATAAACGACAATTTTATTATCAGCTGTAATTTGAATATCTAATTCAATTATTCCAATTCCAGCATCAATAGCATCCGCAAAAGCTGCCAGAGTGTTCTCGGTCAATTTGCCGGATGAACCTCTATGGGCTGCAAGAAGTAATTTATTGACTCTTTGATATTCGTATAGTGATATCATTAAATTTTTTATAAATATGAAAAACAATAACTTTAAATATAATAAAAAAAAACATTTAAAAATAGATATTTATTTTTCAAATTAAAATTTCTTTATTTGTGTTTGAGTAAAAAAATGTTTATTTTAACACTTGAGTAAATTGTAAATTTAATCAATGGGGTTTAAAATGCCTAATAGAGCGCAAATATCGGAAATAATGACTACTAATGTCTTTACAGTCAGCATTGAGGATACTTTAAAGGATGTCGAAATAATTATGAATAGCGAAAAAGTTCGACATATACCCGTACTTGAAGGGACTAAAATTGTTGGAATGATTTGCGATGATAGATTAAGAGAATATTCTCTCAGACAAATTTATGACAGCGAACAAAATTTTGGTGAAGAAGGTTTCAACAAAATTATTGATTTCGAAAAGGTAATGAAAGAAGTGACTCACGTAATTTATCCTGAGGATAGTGTTGCTAAAGCCGTGAAAATGTTTGCTAAATATAAGATTGACTGTTTACCGGTTGTTGACTGGGATATGAATTTAGTTGGTTTAGTTACTCATACAGATATTTTACTTTACTTCAATAAATTTTTGGAAGAAATCGAATCAGTACCTTAATTTAGATTTTAGGTTCTGGTTTTGAAAATAATTATTAAACCTGCAAAAATAAAAATTAAATTTGCTATCCAACCTGCAAGAATAGGGTCTAGATTATAAGCAAAAGAGATTGTTTTGCTTACTTCGGTAAAAATCATATAGGAAAAAGCTATAATCATAGCCGCACCAATTTGTATTGCAATACCACCTTTTCTTCTTACTGATGCAAAAGGAACGCCAAAAAGTACTACAACTAAATTTGCGAACGGAAACGCCCAAGCAGAGTAATAAGCAATAAGTTGTTTTCTGACATCTTTACCACCCAATTTCAAGATTGCTATATAAGTGCGTAATTCATCAAAATTCATCTCTGACGGTTCCCTCTTTAACTGCTCAATCTCATTGTGCTTGAGTCTTATATCAACATCACAGGTATCAAATCTCAGAATTTTTGCTCCATCACTATCAAATTCTCTAATCAATACATCTGCACCCACCCACTTATTATTTGTTGTATCCCAAGTAACAGTGTTGGCTTCGAGACGGCGGATAATTCTTGGTTTATTCTCATCTGAAAAATCTTCAATCGAGATTCTGTTACCTTGCTTCATCGTAGCATCATAAAACTGAATTATCAGGTTTCGGGTAGGAGTATCACGCAAGTATAAGTTGTAGAGCGAGCTCGCGTGATTGCTACTGCTTAAGTATTTTTGTTCGATTAATTTCTTTGACTCATTCGCTTTTGGTACAACCCAACCGTTGAAATATAAATTTAAAAAACTCAATACAATGGTAACTAGTAATAAAGGTAACATTAGCCTATAAAGGCTTTGCCCTCCTGATTTCATTGCTGTAATTTCATTTAGAGTAGATAATCTGCCGATTGTAAATAGAGTTGAAATCAGAGTTGCTACAGGTGTTAAAAGCTTAATTATTTCGGGGAAAAAATATAAATAGTATTTTGCGATTATCTCAAATGTAGCATTTTGATCAAGAAATTTGTCCAAATTCTCGAGGAGATTAACAACAAGAAAAATAGTACAAAGTGCTATAATTGCGAAAAATAAAGTAAAAACAAACTGTTTAACAATATATCTATCTAATAAGTTCAAGTTTTAAATTCAATGCTCCAATTTATAATTGTGTCATTAGACGTCAAACATACAACTTTAGCTGATTTCTTTAATCCATATTCAGGTGAATAATCATAATTTTCAACTTGTATTACACCTTCATCAAGTTTTATGCAATAATTAAAATTTTCTACTATTATTTCTATGAGGTGGTTTGATATATCAATGATTTCTGCAAAAGGTGGTAAATGAGCTCTAATAGTTTTATCAGAATTTGAATCATACTTATCAACTATTTTGATTCGTTGTTCTTCGAAGTATATTTCTCTTATACATGCTTTTGGATATCCATTATGTTGACCAATAAAATGATTATCATCACAGCTTAATACTTTTGAATTTGTATTATCCAACAACCAAAAAAGACTTTGATACTCTTCGTTTATATGATTTTGCTCAATAGTATCAATTTGCAAGACATTATGCATCTTCGTTCTTCTAAAATGGTTTCTTTCTGATGGTAAACCTGTATAATTATAAGTACCAGTGTCACAAACAAGTAATTTGTCATTAAAATATAGTTCAAAGGATAATTGGTCATTATGGGCATGTCCCCCTTTACCATTTTGCCCTAACTTGCCACATCTGACTGCGATTGAATAAGCATACTTATGATTAAAATAATATCCTGTTTCATTAAAATTCGCAAAGTTTCTTTTGTCGATATTCGGATACAAATAATTCAATAATTTAAGCATCTCCGATCTATTGCTTGTTTCAACGGATAAGTCATTATTTAATACCGGTATAAACCTGAAGAAGTAACCACCGTCATTATCACCAATTAAAAAGTCCTTACCATTAATGTGTGAATAATATGTAAAGTATGAGATTTTTCCAATCCTTTGTTCAACTTCCTCTGAAAATTTGAATTTTTTATCATTGTACAACTTAACATCTGATAACTTTTTGTTTCTTTCAAGAATGTCTCTATGAATTGAGTATTTTTTAAGCAATTGAAAATCGAAACTAACTTTCAGTAAAGTAGATATTTTATCCTGATTGAAGTTAATCATTGCTATGGTTTGAAATAAAACTTCACTCATAAAATTATGATAAGGTAAAGATCCTTCGAAGTTACCTCCATCTTCATTGAATTGATATAATATTTCATTTTGAATTTCATTTAATCCAAATTTTAAAAAGGTTGGTGAAAATTCAGTATCATTTAGGTAAATCGAAGAAAAAACGATTCCTGCAATATTAATGAAATAATGGTTGCCCCTGCTTCCTGATGACCACTCAAGGTTATCCAATAAATAAATGAGGTGACTATAAATATAATTATTTATAAAGGAAACATCTTCAATTTTATTTTTTATTTCAGTGCCAATTAATGACATTAAGATACATAAATTTATTACCCTAAGAGCAACATCCATAGCTGATGACCATTGAACTCCATACTTAGGTGGATTAAATGCTGTGAAGTCATAAATTTGGTTAATCACTTCAATCAAATATTTTTCTTCATTTGATATTTTGTATGCATAAACCAAAATTATCAAATGGTTAAGTCTTCCTAACTCCCAAACATTTTTAATGTCAACCCCTGCATTGTTACCATAAACGATATCAGTGTAATAAGTTAGATTTGACCATCTAAATCCGGTCCTAATGTCTTTTTGCCAATCAATCAGATTGTAATTGCCAATGATTTTATTAGATATGCTATATGAAAAGTCACGGTTTGAATGATTAATTATGTCATTAATCAAACTTCTTGTGCTTAACACTTCTAATTGATGATTGTAAACATATCCTTCAAGACCAGGATGTAATGATGTATATGATAGTTCTGTAAATCCAGAACCAAGTAGGTTGAATTGATGTTGGATTATTTTTTCGGATAAAGCAATTATTTTATCTCTGTCTTGCAAGTCATAATGAATCGCTTCAGACCTGAATAAAAGGTAGACATTATAAGTTTTGAGCAAGTTCTGAAATGTTGATTGATTTGAGTCAGTTCTTTTTTTATAAAAAAGTCGTATTGATGCGTAGAACTTATCAATTACACGCTTGGTAAAAAATATAACACCTTTACTTTTTATTATTTGAAACATTTATATCCAATTTGGTAAAGTTAAGTAATACAAATTTAATAAATAAAAAAATTATTTTCAACTAAATCAGTCTATAATAAATTATTTTAGAAATTATTGCGGAGTTTTTTAATGTCTTCAAATATATCAAATAGCTTAAACATGGATGATTATGAAGTGCTGATTCGTCGTCGTGGAGAAAATGAATATGCTTCTTACTGTCCGCAACTTAATTTAATGCTAACAGGTACTTTTCATGAAGAAGTTGAAAATAAAATGTATGAAAAAATTGCACAACACATTCAACATCTCAAGCTTATAAATAATCAAGACCCATCTAAGAATTAAATAAAAAGGGATTGCTTACAGCAATCCCTTTAACTATAAAAAAAATGATAAAACTAAAAAGATCATTTGATTTATTCTACTTAATAATATTTTTTTCATTATTACTATTTTTTTATCAAATCACCACATCATATTCATTACCATTTAATGCTTACGATTTAGACCTGACCTTTTTTTTAATTGTACTTACTTTTTGCATTCAAATACTCAGAAAGAACTCGTCAATTCACGAGTTAGGATTATCGAATATCAAGTTCGATTTAAACAACCTCAAGACAATTGGTCTTTTCACAATATTTTTTTTTATTATCAATTTCGTAATTTCTTATTTTTTACAGAATAAATCAGTCATTGAGTCCTATCAGAATTCCCCAAGCAGTTTAGTGTTTGTTTTTTCAATATTAGTAATAAGCATCAATGAAGAGCTCATTTTTAGAGGTATAATATTTCAAATATTGGAGGATACCATAGGTGACAAATGGACTTTAGTTATAACATCCTTGATATTTACAGCAGCTCATACATTAAATAATAATTTCAATGTTATTGCCGGATTTAATATCCTTTTAGCTGGGTTTATATTAGGAGTAATTCTATTAAAGAGTAGGAGTTTTTATGCATTGGTTTTGTTCCATTTTTTATGGAATTATCTTTCTGCAATAATTCTAAATTCACCAATAAGTGGATATAATTATTATATGGGAATTGTAAATTTTAGCTATAGTACAAATAGTTTTTTTGAGAACATTTTGTGGGGAGGTCCATTTGGTATTGAATCAGGAATATTATCTACAATTGGATTATCATTAATGTCTATAACTTTTGGAAAAAAGCTTATTGCAAACCCTTACATTGAATCCTTAAAACTTAAAAAATATTATTCCTGGAAATAAATAGGTAAGCAAACCAATACTTTAGTAAATTTATCAGGAAAACTTTGAATTTCAATTTGACCGTTATAAATGTCAACAATTCTTCTTACTATACTAAGTCCTAGTCCAGTTCCCTGCTGTTCAAATGTTGTTCTATCGAATTGTACAAATTCACCTAGACCTTCAATTTGACTTTGAGTCATTCCCCTACCTTCGTCAACAACTTCCAATACATATAAGTTATCAGTAATCTTAGATTTTACGACAACTTTTTTACCTATTTCGGAAAACTTAAAACTGTTATCAATAAGTTCTTCTACAACCTTTCTTAGATGGTCTTCATAAATTTTCAAAGCAGAATCTATAAGTTCGAGAGTTAAATCAGATTCACGACTATATTCTATTGCTTTATTGAAAGCTATTTCCTTTATGAAGACATCTGCCATGAATGTTGAATGCTGTTGAAATTTATTCTTCTCGTTTGAAGATGCACTAATAAGTTCAAGGTTTGCATACAATAAGTAGTTCTCGAATGTCCGCTGCAACCTTTGTCCAGAAGTATAAATATTACTAATCATATCCATTGCTTCAGCATCATGAATATTTTTGTTGTTTTTCATCAAAAATTCAGAAAATCCCAAAATTACATTAAGAGGCGTCCTAATCTCATGAGGCATGGTTTTGCGCAAATTAGTCTGAAGATTTTCAATTTTTTGTGAAAAGTGACTCTCTCGCTTAACTTTTTTTTCAAGTCGAATTTTGATAGTACCAAGTAATTCATCCAAATCGAAAGGTTTGGTTATGAAATCATCAGCACCAAGATTCATAGCTTCTCTAACATCAAACTTATTGGATTTTGCTGAAAGGAATAAAAAAGGAATTGTTGAAGTTTCAGGTACTGATTGTATATCTCGTAGTAATTCATAACCAGTTTTCCCGGGTATAAGGATATCTGACAATATCAAGTCAGGGTGGCTTTCAATTGCCATTTTTAGGCCTTCTTCTCCATCACCCGCTGAGATTACATTATAATCAGAAAGAGTCAAGATTTTGACCAAATCATCAAGTATTTCTTTTTCGTCTTCGATTACCAATATTGTTTGTTTTGTACTCATTACTTCGTCCCTGGTAAGTAAATTGTAAATTCTGAACCTTCGTCAATTTTGCTGTTAAGTTCTAACCTACCATCTAATTTGGTTAATGATTCAGTTACAACGGTCAATCCTAAACCTGTTCCTGAAACAGAATTTACATTTTTTGCTCTATAAAATAATTCAAAAATTCTTTCTTGCTCTTCAGGCGGTATTCCAATTCCAAAGTCTTTAACAAGAATATAAACTTCTTTGTCTTTCATACCGGTTTTTAGAATAATTTTGTCTGATGAACCTGAATATTTTATTGCATTTGATATTAAATTAGTCAATACAATTCTTAAGATTTTTTCGTCAGTATGAATTATTCTAGTTGCTATATCAATTTGATAATCAAACAAAATATAATCTTTACTGCTAACTACAAATAATTCACATAATTCTTTGAGTAATTCTTCAATATTTATATCTGATTTGTTTACAATCAATTTCTTGGCGTCATTTTTTCCTATAAAAATTACATTTTCAATTAAATCTGTCAAATTATCAACTGAAAATACAATCCTTTCTAAATAATCTTCCTGTTCTTTTGAAGTTAGTTTATCTCTAAATTTTCTAACCATTTGGACTGAAGATTTAATTAAAGTAAGTGGAGTCCTGAATTCATGGGACACCATACTAACAAATCTATTCTTAAGGTCGCTGAGTTCTTTTTGTTCCTCGTAGAGTTTTCTGATTTTTTGCTCAGCCAACTCCCTTTCTCTAATTTCTTCTTTCAATTTATGAACAATTATGTAAAGGTCTTCAGTACGTTCCTTTACCTTCATTTCAAGAAGTTCATTAGTGTTCGTAAGAGCTTTTTCTGCTTCTTTCAGTTTTGTTATATCAATAAAACTTTCGTTAATCAAGACTCTGTTATTTAGCAATAATTTAGTTGTATTTCTAAGTATGATAACTTTCGAGCCATCTGGCCTTGATAATGAAGATTCGTAGTAATTCTGTTTGCCTGTATCCTCGGTTATTTGTGTATAATCAAAATACTCGAGGAAATCAAAAATATTTTTGCCTACAATTTGTGAATCCAATAATCCAATTATGTTGCATGCCATTGGATTTACTCTGACAATCTTGTTGATTGTCATATCAAAGACGATGACTCCTGTAAGAACTGAATCAAAAATAGCTTTTAATTCTCTCCTACTTTGAGCTAAATCAAGTGTTCTTGTTGCAATTTTTTGCTCTAAAGTAGATTTTGATAATTCCAATTCGATAAGCATTTTTACATTTTCAATTGTGCTGCCAAGTAAATCTGCAAACAAACCTATGAAATTGTACAAAAATTGATCGAACTCTGATAGTTCCCTTTCGTGAAAAATCAGCGCAATTCCATTTACACCCCAACTTACTCTTAGAGGTATAACAAAAACATTGCTTATATTATAGAGATTATCATCAAGATTTGTATTTACTATTGTGAGCCCGTCAATTGCCAAACCGATCTTTCCGTTATCAATCAAATTATCAAAAATTTTATTCACGAATTCTGTAAAATCTTGATTACTTATAGATTTAAGCTCAAACTGATAATCCTGATTGTTAAGTAAATACAATGCACATACCCTTGAGTCGGGAAATGTACTAAAAACTTCCAGGCCTTCTTTGTAAATATCTGATATAGATTTTTTCTGATGTGAAACACCTGTGAACTTTTTGATAGCTCTCAGAAGTGAACGCCATTCAGAAAAATCAATATTTTGCTCAATATTTAGTATTTCCAGTTCTGTCATTGTATCTGCTTAATTAATAAATTCACAGTATCGTTGTATGAACTCAACATCAATGGATATGATGATGTAAAGAAATTTTCGGATAATTGTAAAAGCTCCCAAGCGTTTTTATTTGGCTCAGGAATCGGGACCTCGTCTGTTACTCCAAAGCCATACATTAGCGATGCCATATTTGCTATGTGCACCGAAGCTACAAGGTCTTTATAACTATTATCTACGTTCCCGGATTCGTGGTATCTTACTGCATTTTTGATTGAATTTGGCAGATTCCATTTATTTGCGAGTAACTCTCCCACTACATTATGGGTAATTCCAAGCATTTTGATCTCTGCATCTTTATGTTGTACTTTGTTTTCTATACTGTATTGGATAACTTTAGAGTAGAGCTCAGGCATCAGATTAATAAAGAGTATTTTGCCAATATCATGAAGAATTCCAGCCAAGAAATAACTTTCCAAGTCGCTTGCTTTAATCTGTTTACCAATTAATCTTGAGAGAATTCCGACTGATATGGAATGTTTCCAAAATTCTATTGGATTGATATATTGATTTGTAAACTTATCGCTAAAAAAGTCAATAATTGTAATGGCAGTAACCAAGTTTTTTACTTCTTCGAATCCTATATAAGTAATAGCTTGAGTAATATTCTGAATCTTTCCGTAAAAGCCATAAATAGGCGAGTTCGCTGCCTTTAATACTTTAGATGCTGAAGCCTGATCCTTACAAATCACATCTGCTACATTGACAGCTGTTGATCTTGGGTTATTCATTACATCCAACAATCTGTAATACACGGTAGGTAGAGTTGGCAACGAGTCAATTCTGCTAATAAGATGATTTATGTCAAATTCACTCATATTCATCTTATCTCACCTGCCTTTTTGTTGCAAGATGTAAAATTGCAGAGTTATATAAATCAATTTCAGCTGGAAGTTTAGGTTGCCAAAGTAGTCTAAGTTTTAGATTGTCTTCAGCAAATTTAAGTAATTCAGAACTGATTTTATTTTCAACTTCATCATCATCACTTTTGATTGATACAGAAGTCAGATTCCATGTTTTAAGTATTCTTTTATGATTAGAACCAATGATACAACCGGCATTAAGAAGTGTCTGCCCGAAACTGTTAACAACAGATTCAGCCAGAACCATTCCTTCTTTCAAGTCCTCGATTAATATCATTTTGCCCATTTTCGAAATCCAAAATATTTTCTAAATCATGTAAAGAATCATCATACAGAACCGGATGTATCGGAGTGACAGAAACATAGTCATTCTCGACTGCACCATCGTCGGTATCAGTTTCATTAGAAGATATTATATAAGATCCAGCAAACCAATAATAAGTATTTCCAAATGGGTCTGCCCGTTTCTCGTATTTATCTTCCCATCTTGAATTGCTGAGCTTTGTTATTTTAACCCCTTTTACTTGATGAAACTCAAGGTCAGGTACATTTACATTTAACAAAATTCTATCAATTCCATTGTAATTAAGCAAATTTCTTGCCAATTTACTAATAAGATATGAAGTGTATGATAAATCAGAACTTAGAGAGTGAGAGCAATGTGAAATAGCAATTGAATTGATACCAGCGAGATATCCTTCGGTAGCTCCTGCAACTGTCCCGGAATACAGGACATTTATAGAAGTATTCTTTCCATGATTTATCCCACTTACAACTAAGTCAGGCTTTTTTTCCAATAAAGTTGATAAAGCAAGCTTGACACAGTCTGCTGGAGTTCCATCAACAGAAAACCCAAAAAAAGAATTATTTTTGTAAAACCTATTGACTCTCAAGGGCTTGTTGATTGTCAACATGCTGCTAACAGCACTTTTTTGGGAATCAGGCGCAACAATAACGACATCTGCAAATTCAAAAAGAGAGTTGTAAAGAATATCAATTCCTGGAGAGTTAATCCCATCATCATTAGTTATGAGTATATAAGGCTTATTCAATTTTTATTTCAAAATACGTGTAACATCATTAAACAATACAAATGCCATAAATATCAACAGAAGGATAACACCACCCTGCTGAAAAGCTAATTTAACCTTTACAGGTACTTCCTTCTTTGTGATACCTTCAATAAGCGCAAATACAATATGTCCACCATCCAATGCAGGAAACGGTAGTATATTCATAAAGGCGAGTGATATTGATAAAAGTGCAAGGAAATTCAAAAAACTTGTCAATCCCCTATCGGCTTGCTGTCCTGCCATATCCATAATCATGATTGGACCACCGACAGTTTCTTTAAATGATAAGTTCCCGACAAAAATCTGTTTAAGTGATTTAATTAAAAGCAAAAATGAATTATAACTTTCTTCAAAACCAATCGCGATGGATTCTACTAATGAATACTTTGTGATAACTATTGGACCATAACCCATTTTAATTCCAATCATACCTTTATCATTTGTTACAATTGAATCACTCAATATTTCATTTCCCCTTTTCCATTGCAAAAATACTTTTTCATGCACTTTTCCTTTTAGATTATCTTGCATAGTACCCATGCCACTAATTGAGATATCATTCAACATTAACAAAGTGTCACCTGGCAATAAACCTGCTGACTTAGCAGGTGAGTTTTCAGCAACATCATCAATATAAATTTTCAAACCACCAGGGCTTAATCCAATAGGTTTTTTTTCTGCTATTTGTTTAATGATTTTTGCACCGTCAGCAGTAAGAACTATTTGATTATCACTTCTTAAAACTTTAATATCAAGTTTATTCCCAAAATCTTTGAGGGTAATTTTGTCAAGAAAGTCAGACCATGATGCAGTCTGAAGACCATTTACTGAGATAATTTGGTCATTTTCTTTCAATCCAATTTCTTGGGCAATAGAGCCTTCAGAAATTTTTCCTATTGTTGTAGAAGCTATGTCCGACTTTCCTTCAAAATATGCAATACCGGCGAAGACAGTTACAGCTAAAATAATATTCATTATCACACCGGCAGCAAGTACAAATATTTTTTGGACAGCATTCTTGGACCTAAATTCATAATCCAGTGGTTGTTTGGAGCTGAAGTCAGTATCAAAGCTTTCGTCAATCATTCCTGAAATCTTCACATAACCACCAATCGGAAAAATAGCTAATCTATAATCAGTATTTGGTCCAAGCTCAATATCATCAGATAGATTGCCAAATGTAAATCCATTTACTTTGTTCCAACCAAATAGTCTTTTTCCCATCCCAATCGAAAATATCTCGGCTCTCATTCCCGTTAATCTGGCAGCTATGAAGTGACCAAACTCATGAATAGCTACTAATATACCAATAACTATTATAAAATATATTGCACTATTAATCAATTCCATATTATTTCTTTTTATTTATTAAATTTTCTGTATATTTTCTTGACTCTAAGTCAGTTTCGATAATTTGGTTCAAATCAGGATTTTCTATATAATCAATGTTTGAAAGTGTTTTTTCTATTATCTGATTAATTTCAATAAATGATATTCTTTCTTCCAAAAAAGCTGCAACACATACTTCATTCGAAGCATTAAGCACAGCATTTGAATTTCCCCCGAGTTCCATTGATTCATAAGATAATCTTAAACAAGGATACCGTTGAAAATCAGGTTCGTAAAACTCCAATTTTGACATTTTATCAATGGTTAGTCTCTGAAAATCATAATAAAGTCTCTCCGGATAATTTAAAGCATAAGAAATAGGTATCTTCATGTCTGGTAATCCAAGCTGTGCTTTTATTGAACCATCAACAAATTGAACCATTGAATGTATAATGCTTTGAGGGTGTATCGTAACATCAATCTGCGACAACTCTGTTCCAAACAGCCAATGTGCTTCAATAACCTCGAATCCCTTATTCATCATTGTTGAAGAATCAATAGTAATCTTGCTACCCATACTCCAATTTGGATGATTGAGGGCTTGTTTCACAGTTATATTCTTAAAATCATCTAAGTCAGTATTTCTAAATGGACCACCCGAAGCTGTAAGAATTATTTTTTCAACAGATTTAACTTCCTCACCTACTAAGCATTGCAATATAGCACTATGCTCACTATCAATTGCTATCAATCTTGAATTATTATTTTTTGCAGCTTGAGTTATAATATTTCCAGCACTGACTAACGTTTCCTTGTTAGCCAAAGCTACATCTATCCTATTTTGAAGTGCTAAATATGTAGGTATAACACCAGAAAAACCAACAAGTGCTGATACAAGTAAGTCATTTGAGTTGTCAGAAGCAATACTATTTAGACTATCATACCCAAAAAGTATTTCGCCTTTAAAATTCGTTGATGCCTTGAACTCCTTATAAGCATTCTCATCAGTAATTACAACACCATGAGGATTAAATATGTCAAGTATTTCTAATAACTTTTTGTAGTTACTATTTATTGTAAGATAATTTAAATTGTAATTCTCTGGATTCTTTTTTATTACATCAAGTGTCTGAATTCCAATCGAACCTGTAGCTCCGAGAATTGATACTGTTTTTTGATTCATGTTATTTTGTTCTTTGCAATTAGCAATCAAATGCCAATCATTTTTTAATATTATTCTTGAAATAATCAGATATAAACGTAAATAAATGCTAATGATTTTTGATAATAAATACACAAATAGCAAATAAATTATGTATTTTAAAAAATAATGTTTGCAATTGAATATATTTGTTTATATTTGTAACTGAAAATAGTTCAGAAAGTTATTTAGTTTTCTTTAAAGCCTGCCTATCGACAGCCTCAATTGAAGTTTCTAATTTAACCCAAAACCATTTTATTGTATCTTTTATTATTTTTATTTGGAGTGTATCCTTGAATATCTATGTAGGTAACTTGCCTTATGTAACTACAGGGCAAGAATTGAATGAAATCTTCTCAGAATACGGAGAAGTTGTATCAGCAAAAATCATTATGGACCGCGAAACTAACCGTTCAAAAGGCTTTGGATTTGTCGAAATGGCAGATACTGATGCTAAAAAAGCGATTGATGATTTACATGGTGCTGAGTATCTCGGTAAATTATTGACTGTAAATGAAGCACGCGACAAAAAACCAGGTTTTGGCAACAATGCCGGTGGTAATCGTGGTGGTGGCTTCAACCGTTCTAATAACGGTGGTGGAAACAGACGCTCCTGGTAATTGAATAATATTTCGGATTTATTCCGTTTAATATAAACTGAGTTTTGGGTAATTTACGAAAGTAATTTACCCATTTTTTTTTATAAAAAAAACCGATTGAAAATTTCAACCGGTCTAATTAAAAGTCAATTCATAATGTGCAATTAGTCTTGCAATAATTCTTTTTCTTTTTTATCCAGAATACTATCAATCTGTTTGATGTATTCATCAGTAACTTTCTGAACTTCTTCTTCGCCCTTTTTGCGATCGTCTTCGTTCATTAGTTTAGATTTTTCTTCTTTTTTAAGAATATCCATTTGATCACGACGTACGTTTCTTATGGCAACTCTTGCCTCTTCAGCATATTTTTTGCACATTTTAACGAATTCTTTTCGTCTCTCTTCCGTTAATGGTGGTACAGGAATGCGTATTATAGTACCATCATTTTGAGGATTAAATCCGAGATCAGCAGCGCGAATTGATTTCTCTATATCATTAATAATAGACCTATCAAAAGGTTGAATAATTATTGTTCGTGCATCAGGAGCTGAAATAGAACCCACCTGACTTACAGGAGTCGGCACACCATAATACTCAACATTTACACCATCAATCAAATTTGCTGATGCTCTTCCGGTTCTTACTTTGGATAATTGTGTTTTGAAATAATCAACACATTTATTCATTTGATCGCGTGATACTTTTACAATATCATTAACAGGCATTTTTTATTCCTCTTAAATTATTTATCACTTATTAAGGTACCAATGTTTTCGCCCATAATCAATTTTCTCAAGTTACCTTTTTGATTGATATTAATTACAGACATTGGCAAATTATTTTCGTGGCACAATGTAATCGCAGTATGATCCATTACTCTGAGATCTTTCTCTAACACTTGTCTATAAGTAATGGTGTCAAACTTCACGGCATTAGGGTTTTTTTCGGGATCGCTATCATAAACACCATCAACTCTGGTTGCTTTGATGATAACCTGAGCTTCGATTTCGATAGCCCTCAATACAGCTGCAGTATCAGTAGTAAAATATGGGTTACCGGTACCTGCGCCAAAAAGTACTACTCGATTCTTTTCTAAATGTCGTATAGCTCGCCTGCGAATCAAGGGTTCAGCTATTTGCTCCATCTTAATTGCAGTTTGAAGCCTTGTCTGTACACCAAGCTCTTCCAAAGCGTTTTGGAATGCTATACTGTTAATTACTGTAGCTAACATTCCCATTTGATCGCCACTTACTTTATGAATTCCGTGAGCAGCAGCTTGTACACCTCTGAATATATTTCCACCTCCGATTACGATGCCAATTTGAACACCCAGGTTGTGTACCTCAGCTATTTCTGCAGAGAAAGTCTTGAGTACATTCGGATCAATGCCAAACTGTCTGTCACCCAT
The DNA here is from genome assembly GCA_024711295.1 of bacterium. Classification (GTDB taxonomy): domain Bacteria; phylum Bacteroidota; class Ignavibacteria; order Kapaibacteriales; family UBA2268; genus JANJTB01. The sequence goes on from JANJTB010000021.1 coordinate 150,355, forward strand.
CAAAGCTTCGCCGCTAAGTTTTAGTAATATTCTACTAAACGCTATCATTTTACCCTTTCGTTAAATTTGAAATTTACGCTTCTTCGCCTAAAGCATATCTTAAAAATCTGGTTACTTTAACTTCAGTTCCAACTAAATCAGAAACTTTTTTAAGAACATCAGTTACTGTCATTCCACCATCTTTAACAAATGCTTGTTCGATAAGGCAATTTTCTGTATAGAATTTTTCTAATCTGCCCTGAGCAATTTTCTCGGCAATTTCTTCTTTCTTGCCCTGTTCGATGGCTTGTTGCTTGTAAATCTCAACTTCTTTAGCAAGAGTAACATTATCCACCTGTTCACGATTGATAAATTGAGGATTCATAGCAGCAATTTGCATTGCGATATCACGAACTAACAATTGTGCATCTTCGTTAAGATTTGGAGCGCTAACTTCAAGTAAAACAGCTAATTTATTACCGGCATGAATATATGACGAAATAAATCCTTCAGAAACCCAACGGTCCATTCTGCGAGCTTCAATTTTTTCACTGAATTTTGCAAGAATTTCGTTGTGCAAATCAAGTATTTTAGTTCCATTATAAGACAATGCAAACAACTCATCAACACTACCAACAGCATTATCGAGGTAAGCATTTGCAACAGTAGTTACATAGTTTACAAATTCAGCATTACGAGCAACAAAATCTGTTTCGCAATTTATTTCAATAATTGACGCAACATTACCTGCAGAATTAGCTTGTGCAATGATCATACCTTCGTTAGCACTTTTATCGGCACGTTTAGCAGCAGAAGCAGCACCTTTTTTTCTAAGAATTTCTATTGCAAGGTTCATATCACCATCAGCTTCGACAAGAGCTTTCTTGCAATCAGCCATACCTGCACCAGTTTTATCGCGCAAGTTCTTAACCATTAAAGCAGAAATTTCAGCCATTTTATTATCTTCTCTATATTTTATTTTACAATTTTAAAAAATTATTCAGCTGATTCAGCAATTGCTGCACCAGAATCACCATCTTCTGTATTAGTACCACTTGGAGCAGGACGACGTCTATCGGAACGTTTAACTCTACGTTCACGAATTTTACGTTTTGTACCACCTTCTTCATCAAATTCTGAATCTTTATCAAAATGCCCTTCAGCACCTAATTCAGCTTGTCTGACTCTTGCAACTTCAAAACCTTCAACAACAGCATCAGCCATTACTGAAGCAATGATTTCAATAGTTTTTACTGAGTCGTCATTTGCTGGTATCGGAAAATCAACTAAATCTGGGTCAGTATTTGTATCTACGATACCTATAACCGGAATACCCAATATTTTAGCTTCTTTGATAGCTAAATGTTCTTTTTTGATATCTACTACAAACAAAGCACCAGGTAATCTTGTAAGTGTTTCGATACCCCCGAATACTTTTCTTAATCTGTCACGTTCACGTGAAATCAACAATCTTTCTTTCTTTGTAATTTTTTCAAATGTTCCATCAACTTCCATTTTATCAATAGTATTCAATCTTTTGATTGATTTACGGATGGTAACAAAATTTGTGAGCATACCACCTAACCAACGTTCTGAAACATAGTTCATACCGGCTCTGTTTGCCTGCTCTGAAATTGCAATTTTTGCCTGTTGTTTTGTACCAACAAACAATACGATTTTTCCTTTTGAAGCAATATCATAAACAGCTGATTTAGCGATATCAAGTAAGATTTGAGTTTTACGTAAGTCTATGATGTGAATACCGTTTCTCTCCATAAAAATAAACGGTGCCATTTTGGGGTTCCATCTGCGTGTTAGATGGCCGAAGTGAGCGCCTGATTCCAACAGGGCTTCAATTGAAACTGAATGTTCCACTAAAAATAACTCCTTATATGATGTTAAAACTACTGCCATCCATCAACTTACCAAAAAAGCAGTGCCACATAATGGTAATCCGGAGGCATGATTATTTAAAAAAAACGGGGCTTTATCAAATAAATTATAAAGCCCATTCGAAAAAATAGCAACAATTAACGTTTTGAGAATTGGAAGCGTTTACGGGCTTTTTTCTGTCCATATTTCTTACGCTCAACCATTCTTGGGTCACGAGTCATAAGACCATTTTGACGAAGTGGACTTTTCAGTTCTTCATCAAATTCAACTAAAGCACGTGCTATACCAAGAGACATTGCGCCAGTTTGTCCACTTTTACCACCGCCACGAACAGTAACACTAACGTCGAACTTACCATCGTTGCTAGTGATAAACAAAGGTTTGATAGCTTCTTGTCTATTGATTGCTACAGGGAAGTATTCTTCGAATGGAGTACGATTAACTAAAATTCTTCCATTACCGGGAGTTATTCTTACCTGTGCTACTGATGTTTTTCTTCTGCCTGTTGCTGAAAACACCTTCATTAAATACCTCTTTTATTTCTATTATTTATATTGCAATTCATACACTTTTGGTTTTTGAGCTGAATGTGGGTGATTATCAGCACTATAAACTTTTAATTTCTTAAAAATTTGTCTGCCTAATCTATTTTTGGGTAACATACCCTTTACACTATGCTCAATAATTTTTTCAGGATTATTCTTTTTCAAATCAACGAAGGTTTCTACTCTGCCGCCACCAGGATATCCTGTATGTCTGAAATATTCTTTCTGTTCTGTTCTTTTACCTTCCAGAATTACTTGTTCTGCGTTGATAACTATTACAAAATCTCCTGTGTCAACATGAGGAGTGAACCATGGTTTGTGCTTGCCGCGCAATAAGGTAGCAACTTGAGTCGAAAGCCTTCCGACTGTCATATTTGCAGCATCCACAATCCACCAATCTCTTATAACATCCTCTTTTCTAAACGATTTAGTAATCTTTGCTGAGGGTTCCACGAAACACTCCTAAAATTTATAATTTACAACAATACATTTTACAAAAATAATAAAAAATCAGCTCTTAAACAAGAAAAACTGAAATTCATTTTTTTACGAACTTAAAAATACGAATTTTTTATGAACTGAAAAAGAGTTTATTATAAAATTCTTGTGTTGAAACCCTAATTACTGATTTTTTCCCTTTTGGAGAGAACACTGGAATTTTATAGTTTTGGATACTTGCAATCAGATTTCGTATTTCTTCTTCTTTAAGTTCAGTACCATTTTGTACTGATGAACTTTCAGCTAATGAGGTTTGAATTTTTTCAACCTCCTGCTGGATATCAGTAAAATTTTCGCTCAGAACTGCTCTTACAAAATTATTAAGTATATACTCTTCCCGACCTTGAATTATAAAATCGGGAATTTCTGTAAATGAGATCATCTCTCCATCAATCACAGCATTAAAGCCAAAATTATTAAACTGATGGATTAGACTATTCAATTTACTTTCTGAGTATGAATCATATTTTACATTAATCGGAAACAGTAATTGTTGGACTGAATATGCTGAATGGTTCTCATTGTAGAATTTACGTGCTTTATCATAAATCATTCTTTGATGAAACCCGGACTGGTCTATGATAAGCAAATTATCATCAACCGGAATTAAAATAAATCGGTTTAAAATATAATTATATTTAATTTCCTGAGGGTTTAAAATACTGACAATTGGTATTGTGTAATTATTATCATTAACCCTATCGAAAATATCATCAAAAGCTGAATGTAGTCTTGGCTTAATACTGTTCTGAGAATTATCAAAGTTTTTGGCAGCGTAGTCAAATGAATTGTTCTTTGAATCTACAATCTCACCGGTCATCTTGTTAACAAATATTTTCTCATCTCCAAAAGTAACCGATGCAAATGGAGAAGCAGAAGTAATTAACTCCATATCAGGATTACTGAGATAGTTCTCTGAGCTAAGTGCATTCATTACAGCACTTTTCAAAGAATTATATACCATTTTCTCATCATCAAATTTTACTTCATGCTTTTGAGGATGCACATTTACATCAACCTTTGAGTAATCCATTTCCAGGTTTACAATAAACACAGGTTTTTGATTACCAGACAACAGTTCTTCATAACATGAAGAAACAGCATGATATAATGCGTTACTTTGGATTGGTCTTTTATTAAGAAAAAAATACTGACCGCTTCTGTTTTGCCTTGAAATATGTGGTTGATTTACAAAACCAGAAATTTTGATAAATTCATTCTCATAATCCAATTTTATTAATCCGTTTTCAAGATTTTTACCAAGTAAAGAAACTATTCTATTTTCTTGTGACTCAGGCTTTAAGTCAAAAATAAGTGAATCTTCATCATAGAAAATGAATCTTTTATCAGGATTAGCCAAACAAATTTTGATTAAAGTATCTGAAATATATCTAAATTCTGTAAGATTACTCTTCAAAAATTTCTTTCGTGCCGGAACATTATAAAATAAGTTGCGGACAAATATTTGTGTGCCATTATCACAATTAAATGGCTCTACAGAAACATCTCTCATTGGTTCAGAATCCAATCGCCAGCCATGTGGGTCCTCATTTTTCTTTGTTCTTATCTCAACATTTGCTACAGAACAAACACTAGCAAGAGCTTCACCTCTAAATCCGAAAGTTTTAATTTCTTCGAGGTCCTCGCTTTTAAATACCTTGCTGGTAGCATGACGTTTAATTGAAAGTTCCAAATCATCTTTGGTCATTCCAAAACCGTTATCAATAACATGTATTAGCGATTTACCGGCATTTTTTACTGATAATAAAATTGAATCTGCACCTGCATCAAGTGAATTCTCGACTAGTTCCTTCACTACTGATTCAGGACGCTGAACAACCTCACCTGCAGCTATTTGATTTGCAATAAAGTCAGGTAATAATCTTATTTTATTATCTTCTTGAAAATTCATTTTAACATAAACGATTATATTCGAAATCTCTAATAAAAAAGTTATCAACACAAAAAAAGGCTGCCCAAACGGAGCAGCCATTTTCTTTCAATAAACATCACTTTTCAATTTACAAATTGCTTTGCATAGTATTTTGCTGATAACTTTTCACCAGTTGCTTTTTCAATCATATCATTCCAATAGTACTTAGCGCCTGGATTGAAAATATTTTTAATAAAATATTCACCAACTTCAGTTTTGTTGAAAAAGCTAGGATTATCATTCGGATTTACTTTCAGAACCTTTTCTGAAATAGTATAATATAGCTGTGATGCAAATAATTCGCCCAAATGATAATTATGATAATAACATGGTGATGTAGCAATATGAATTTTTGTTGCCCAATCAGGCATATTGCGGTTTACAGGTCTTTTTATCATTTGATATTTTTCTACTAAATCCCACCATAATTTATTCAAGTCCTGGTCCGGGTCAGCATACATAGCTTTCTCGAACCTATACATTACCTGTGACCAACGGCTAAACACGAGCTGTTGAAGTTTAAGCATTTTATGACTATCTTCTGCAATCTTATTTTTATCTTCGTCACTAATTCCAAGCATATCTTGCATCCAATTTGGATTGAGTGCAAATCTGCCAAAAATCATGGCAACAGCTTCAGTTGTAAAGATGTGAGCTGGTGTTTTCAAGCCCCAAGGTAAGTTATCATCATAATAATTTTCGTAAAGTGCATGACCATATTCATGTAGCATAGTTTCTGCCCATCTTGCAGAATTTGTAACATTACACAATACTCTGATATCCCTTTTTTCTCTATCAATATTTATGCAATATGCATGCTGATTCTTATTGTTTTTGGGATAAAGATCAGAATTCTCTACTAGTTTATCAATAGGCAATCCAATTGATGAAAAATAATCAACAGAAAGCTTAACAACATCCTTATCTTTGTAAAATGTATCGTGGTCAACAGAGTAAATTTTTGGAGCTTCCTGGAAGTATCTGTTTTGATAATGCCAAGGCATTAATTTCTCGGCAGGAATTTTATGCCTTTGTGACATATAAGTGTCAATTTCAGACTTCAGCTTGCTAAACTCATCTTTTGTCAATGCGTCTAATTCGTCAAATAATTTGGCAACGTCTTCAGGATTTTGGTCAGATAATTTTAAAGACATTTCGTGATAATTATTAAATCCGAGTTCTTTTGCAATTTCATTTCTAAGTTTTACTAAACTTATGATATCATCTTTTACAAGTGGACCAATTTCTTTATGTGAATTCCAAATTTGCTCAAGTTCCTTTTGATTAGTTGAATTTTTTAGAATGTCCTCAACTTGATTGTCATCATAAACTTTGCTTCCAATTTTAGCTCTGAAATTAGAATATTTCAACTCAATCGCACTTTGCATTTTGGATAGTTCATCAAGTTTTTTGATGTCAATTTGTTTCGATAAAAGCTCATTATAGAGAATTTCAGCAGAACGCCTAAGCAAGCTGTCTTTAATCAGGTCAGATTCTTTGAAGTCACGTAGTTTAACGAAATAATCCTTGTTGCTTAGAATTTTATTTAATTCCATATCGTATTGTTGAACTTTGTTCCAATTTTCTTCGTTGCTGTTGATTGAAGCTTCGAAATATGCTAAAGCCATATTCGAATAACTTTCAGAAATCTTTTTTGTTAATTCATCATAGAATGTCTTAAACTTGTTTTCCATCTCTTGAACCTCTTTGTTTGCTATTTCCTGTTCTTTATTATTCGAACATGAAACTATAAAAAGAAAAGCAAAACTAATTATTAATAAAAGTTTTCTAAAATCCATAATAATCTCCTAAAATATGTCATTAAAAAAACTCCGGATATCAATATCTTCAATTAATTATAGCTATTAATCCCGGAGTTAAATTAAATAAATTATCTGTACTGACGTAAGAATTCAAGTCTGTCTTGAAGTTGAGCTACAGGTACAAGCAACCTTTCTTTGTCCATTATTGCTTCTTGCTGGCTTTGGAAAACTAATTCATAATCTTTGCTCATGACAATTGCTTCTTCAGGGCATACTTCTTCACAGAATCCACAATAAATACACCTTAGCATATTAATCTCGAATTTAGCAGGAAACCTCTCTTTGTCTTTGTCGGTTTCACCCGCCTGAACTTCGATAGCCAGTGCCGGACATACCCTAGAACATAATCCGCAAGCAACACATCTTTCACCTGAATCCTCATGTACAAGCACGGGCCTGCCCCTGTAAGAACCTTCTGGTTCCCATCTTTCTTCAGGATACTGGCGAGTAAATTTTGGCTTGAACATTTCTTTTAAAGTCAAACCCAAGCCCTTAGCAATTTCAGGTATATATATTTTTTCCCAAAAACTTAATCTTTCCGCTTCTGTATTTTTAGTGTTATTCATAACACACCTAATTCCAAATTATTAAAAAATAATCTTAACATCAACTCAATAAATTATTTCAGATATAAAACACCTAAAGCTGTCAATAGCACATTTAACAATGAAATTGGCAGTAATATTTTCCAACCTAAATTCATTAACTGATCATAACGGAATCTTGGTATTGACCATCTTACCCAAATAAAGAAAAACAGTAGCATCAGAACTTTGATGAAAAATACCAGGAAGTGAGCAGCAGCCAAAGCTATTGAACCATCCTTCAATCCGAGAGTTTCAGCAGGTACAGGTAAAGCCCACCCACCCAAGTAAAATAAAACTATCAAAACTGATGATGTTGTCATATTTGCATATTCAGCCAAGAAGAACATACCAAATTTCATTCCAGAATATTCAGTATTGAATCCACCTACCAACTCTGGTTCAGCTTCGGGGAGGTCGAATGGTGCTCTGTTAGTTTCTGCAAATGCAGTAATTAGAAAAATCACAAAACCAACCGGTTGAAGAAAAATGTTCCAACGCCATCCATCCCATGCCAGTTGATGATTCACGATATCGTTAAGCGATAAAGAACCTGTAATCAATACAATACCAATTAAAGATAAACCCATGGATAATTCGTAAGAAATCATTTGAGCTGATGAGCGCAAACCACCTAAAAGTGAATATTTGTTGTTAGACGACCAACCGGCCAAAGTAATACCATAGACTCCAACTGAAGTCATTGCCAATATAAAAAGTAAACCTACATTTATATCAGGAGCTATACCCATATATATTCTTCTGTCTCCTATATCAACATAGCTGGAAAAAGGTATTACAGCCCAAACTGCAATTGCAATGCTAAGTGATAATACAGGAGCTAAAGAATGAAAGAATTTATCAGCATTCTTTGGAACAATGTCTTCTTTCAAAAACAATTTGAATACATCTGCAAACGGTTGAAGTGTTCCAAAAGGACCAACTCTGTTAGGTCCAATTCTATTTTGTGCAAATGCTGATATCTTACGTTCTAAATAAACATTTAATGCTGCCATTAACTGAATACCGCCAACAACAGCCAAAGCTTTGATACTTGCTTCAATAATTGTCCAAATAATTTCAGGCATATTTTAGTCTGTTCTTTTGTTTTTAAAAAAAATTATTCAGGTTTCATTACATGAGAATCGTAATTGTTTAATATCGGATCAGGCCTGTCTGCTCTGTATAAAATAAGCCCTTGATGTAAATCCAATTTATCGTAATTCATATTTTTAAAACCCATAAGTTTAGAAGATATTTCCTCAAAAATATCTTCCGACCTCTTATATGACCACGAAGCATTCATTGCATTAGCAACAGCCTGAATGATTTTCCAACTTTGTTTGCAATTGCGGGCTTCATGCTGAGTCCATCTATCATTGAATGAGCCAAACTTATCGAGCCGGCTCATTTTTAACCCCATGAATCTCATATTTTCTTTTGTTACAATAGCAGGGGTAAAATGTTGAACACGTTTGTCCTTATTCGTGTAAGTGCCTTCAATTTCAGCATAAGTTGAAGCAGCCAAAACAATGTGAGCTTTGTTGGTAACAGCATTATGATTGTAATACATTACAACCAATAACTCCAACTTATCTAAATGTTCGATGATATGCTCATGATGTTTGAAATCTTCTTCCATTACTATCAAACATTTTATTTTTCCAGAGCTAATAGCACCAGCGAGTTCATTAACTTTATAGTTTGAACTTTGAGAACCTCCCAAAATTTCAGTAGCACCATTCGAATTAGGAGAACGGTCAGCAACACCTAAAAAGTTATCTTCAAAAGATTTGTCAATGTGACTAAAAAAGTCAATGTTATTTGACTTCACCACTTGTCTTGCAAATTTTTGAAACGCATAGTTATCTTCATTTGTTGCTTTTGCAGATGATAAAAAGAAAATTTCAGAAGGCTTAAACTTGTTAATTTGTATAGCTGTTTCTTGTATTGCATCCTGCCATTCAACTTTTTCTAATTTACCATCTATACGAATCATAGGTTCAGTGATTCTATTCTGATTAACAAAATCATAATGATTCAATCTTGCATCATCACTCAACCAATATTTATTGACATACATATTTGTTCTTGGTTGAACTCTTAGTATTTCATTATTTCTGACACCTAATTTAGTATTCGAACCTGTAGAATCAGCAAATGAAATTGAATCATTGAAGCTCATATCCCACACTCTTGATTTAAATCTGAAATCAGGGCTTGTAAGAGCACCTACGGGACAAATCTCAATTACATTCATCGAATACGGGTTGTCAAATTCCTCACCATCTGCAACTTTAATAGTTACATGGTCCCCGCGCTGAACGAAGGATAAAACGTCCTGCTTGGCAACTTCCTGAGCATATCTGATACATCTTGAGCAAGAAATACATCTCTCAGCATCATACATTACATTTGGACCCCATTTTTGACGTTTATCTTTGTGGTTTTTGGTTTCAACAAAACGACTTTCACCATTAGAATGATTGAAGGCATAATCCTGAAGTTTACATTCGCCTGCTTCGTCACAGATAGGGCAGTCAAGTGGATGATTTATCAGCAGAAATTCCATTACAGCTTCCTGCGCTTCAATGACTTTAGCGTTATTGACATTTACATACATACCATCACTAACAGGAGTACCGCATGCGATTTGCAATTTAGGGATGTAAGAAATTACAGGATTATTGTTTTCGTCCAGTTCGACACTTCCATCAGCAGACCTTTTTGGTGAGCCAACCTCTACCAAACACATTCTACAATTTCCGGCAACAGATAACTCAGGATGCCAACAAAAATGGGGAACTTGCATACCATTCTCATAAGCTGCTTCAATTATCGTCTTGCCTGCTTTTGTCTCAATTTTTTTGCCATCTATAAAAATTTGAGGCATTTGTTATGCTCCGATTTATATATTTAATACGTTTAATAGATTGTGAAAAATAAATTCACATTCTGCACAAAAAATCATTGCAAAATACAAAAAAAAACTTGGAAATAAAATTGTGAATAACTGATTTCTTAGATTTTTATTATTTGTTTAGATTATTTTATGTTTTTTTGTGACAAAAAGAAATTACTCAAGCTCAGCTTCAATTTTTCGCCATATTTTTTGACATGGGAAATTATTCTCAAAAAGTGGATTACCAATAATTACAGAGTCAATGGATGATTTTATTTTATTAAGTCGGAGTAAATCCTGAGAATTATTTATCCCGCCATATAAAGTAAATTTAAAAAACGAACTAATTTTATTTATTTTGTCAATAATCGAAAAATCGAATTGCCGAATATTATAGTTTTCGGTTCCAAGTACAATTCTTTTAATACCATACTTTGAGTATTTTTCTAAATATTCTTCACTCAAAGCATTTAATGTGACAAAACCACATATTGAATTAGCCGTATATACTTCAATCACTTTAGCTAATTCAATATCAGGAATTTTATCAACTTCAATAATTAATCTGAAAACTCCTGCATCAAAAACCATTGTGCAAGTCTCAAAGGATTCAATTTTGGTATGAATTTGTACAGGTACATCTGTAGATTTAGTGATAAGACTAATCAGTTCAAAATCAAAAGAAGAATTACCAAAAATTGAGTCCCTGTCAATAATATGTATTGATTTAAAATTCTCCTTTCGGAGAAGCTTAATCAATTCTTGAGGGTTTTTCTGTAAATTATGGTAAATTTTATCAGTATTATCTAAGCCAATAATACATCTGCAACACTTACCGTTTTCAATTTCGAATGATGGTATCACTAACATATTACATCATAGTAAATTTTAATGCATTTTTTATTAAAGACTCAACGTTGAATGTATCACCAAGCTGGGACTGAGCAGCTTTAACTGACTTTTCAGCAACATTTCTAGAATAACCTAAAGATACAAGCGCTGAGATTGCCTCCCCTACTGATGTATTATTAACGCTGTCTATTCCACTTATTGAACCTGAATCACTCAGCATTATAATTTTTTCTTTTAACTCAAAGCATAATCTTTCTGCTGTTTTCTTTCCTATACCCGGTAATTTCTGCAATGCTGCTAAATTCTGGTGAGTTATAAATCTTACCAAATCATTTACAGAAACAGAAGACAAAATACCCAAAGCTGTCTTTCCCCCTATTCCTGAAACAGAATTAAGCAATAAAAATGCAGATTTCTCGGACTCACTTATAAATCCAAACAAATTTACTGAATCTTCTCTAAGTTGATAAACAATATGAAAAAATATTTGTTCACCAATCTTTGGCAAAGATTCGGAAGTTGTTACAGTTATGTTAACTAAATATCCAACCCCGCCACATTCTACTGTTGCTGTGGTGCTGTCTTTTAAAATAAGCTTTCCATTCAAACTTGCTATCATTATAGTCTTTTTTTCTTAGTTGCTTGTGTTATCAATATAGCAAACAAAAATAAAAAAAAGCAGGAAATTAACCTGCTTTTAATATTAATTTAACCCCAAAAATGTTAGTATTTTATAATTTTGGTAACTTTAGCAGTATTATTTGCAAATATAGTTAATAAATAAACACCTGAGTTTAAGTTTGTCAAATCTAAAGAATAGGAGTTGAAACCGTCAAAATAATCTTTAAATGTTATAGCTTCTTTTCCATTAATATCTGAAACTACAATTTTAATATTTCCTGCTAATGGATTTGAAAATTTCAACAAAAAGTTACCATTTCCCGGATTGTTAGCAACACTAATTTCAAAATCAGAATAAATATCGTTCTGAACATTCGTAATTATAGAAAAGTTATCAGATAAAGTACCACAATTAAATTCGTTGAATACCATAACAGAGTAATCTCCTACTTTTCCATCCTGTATGTAATGTTCACGAGATTTTGAACTTAATATTCTTCTCCCATCGAGATACCACTGGTATGCACTGGCATATGGAGCAATTAATGTTCTTCCTTCCTGAGTTATCATAGGTTTCTCAGGAGCAGGCATCACATCTATATAAATTGGCTCTGATTCAACCACACAGCCCTCAGGACTTATACCGATAACTGAATAATACCCAGGTTCTGAAACAGTTGTTTCTCTTGTCTTGTCTCCGTTCGACCAAATATATTCAGAAAATCCGACAGGTGATGCAATTATTGTCAAATTACCATCAGGACAGAGGTAATCACCAACTGTTGGGGCAACTGAAATTTGTTCGAAAGGAGATGATGGAATGTAGAATTGTTCTGAACGTCCGAAACATCCACTACCATTACCAACGAACAAAGAATAAGAACCTGACTTGGTAATCATGATTTCTTTAGAAGTCTCCCCTGTTGACCATAGATAATTTGGATATTCATTTTTTGCTCTTAATATAACTGTGTCACCAACGCAAAAATCTTCAAACCCAATAATTTCAATTTCTGGCTGAGGTGCATTACAACTGATAAGAGGCACAGTCCACAGCCCTCTTCCATAGGTAGATGCAAAAAGAGTATTTGTTGTTGTTTGGATTTCGAGTTCGCTTATTATAACGTTTGGCAAATCAGTACCGTATCTTTCCCAATAACCTGAATTGTAATCAGACACAAATACCCCAATATCAGTTCCGATATATAATCTATCAGGTGAATTTGGTTGCAAAACAATAGTATTTACAGGTACATTAGGCAGATTGCCTGAAATATTTCTAACTACTACTGAATCAATTAATTCAAGCACTTTATCATCATTGGTATAGCCAGATTTAGTAATCCACAACCTACGGGGGTTTTCAAAGTCAACAGCAATATATGTTATATAGTTGCCTGAAGTATAAATCGTATTCCATGATACTCCTCCGTCATAAGTAGCAAAAAGCTGATTAACCGAAGCTGCATAAATAACATTAGTGTCACTAGGAGCAATAGCTAATGATTGTAAACTAGATGAAGGACTTAACTTGGAAATTGGCTTCCATGAACCAGCAGCACCGGAATTATCAGATTTCCATACATTTGTATATCCAGCATATATAGATTTTGAGTTTTGTGGATTGAGAATATATGGAGTAACCCATGCACCGGGTTCTTTAGTTGAATTTTGAGTCAATATTGTTTGGAAATTAGCACCACCATTTAATGAACGGTAGATACTGCCATTATATATCGAAGCATACATGATTTGAGGATTTACAGGGTCTATGATGGCTTCCATACCATCTGCCCCATTTATTTTACTCCAAGAATTATCAAATTTAATCAATGCAGTTCCATTATCCTGAGCACCAAGAATTGTCATGTTTGAGTTAGTTTGCGAAACTCCAAGTCTGTAATATTGAGCAATATTCAATCCCTGTGACAAGGATGTAAAAGTCGTACCTTTGTTCGTAGTTTTATCAATACCACCATCATTGCAAACATATAACGTTGACTTATCAGGACCAAAAATTAAGTTATGTTGATCAGCGTGTATGTAAGGCAAACCATTCTTTGTTGGTACCCAATGTGACACCTTACTAAACGTTTTACCGCCGTCAGTTGATTTCCAAATATTAATTCCACCTACAAATATTTCATTTTCATTATCAGGACTTGCAGCAATTGTAAGGTCATAGAAACCCTGGCCTCTGCTATCAGACTGCCAATTACCCGAATACCAGCCCAAAATATTTGGGGTAGTTGTTGCATCTGATAATTTTTCCCAATTCTTACCAGATTCAACAGAAACATGAACAGAATTAAAACCATAGGTTGAAGTATTTGCAGCTAAAGCATATATTTTATTTGGGTTTGCTTCGGTAGTTGCTAAATCAATACGGATTCCATTTGAAATGGCAAGAGTTCTGTCCCAAGTTTCTCCGTTATCAGTCGAAACATATACAGAAGCTCCACCGCCATAAGTTGAGGCATAAATCGTATTTGCATCTTTTGGTTTGAATTCCAAGTCAATAAAATGGGAATTTCCTTCAATTATTCTCCAAGTATTACCACCATCTGTTGATCTTCGAAGTCCTTTGTTTGATGCAACATATACCAAATTAGGATTTGAAGGATGTACTAAAACTCTTCCGAGAATAAGTCTATCTTCAAGCTTTGTATTTAAATTTGTAACGTTCCAAGTTAAACCCCCATCTGTTGTTTTAATTAGACCAATCGAATAATAATTTCTTGAACTTGTCGAACCATACATGTCACCAGTTGAAGCATATACTATTTTTGGATTTGAAAAAGAAATGCCTATATCGGATATACCTATCGAAAGAAATTGAGTAAACTCGAATGTAAGCCAATTTTTTCCACCATCCGCACTTTTCCATAAACCGCCACTTGCACTTGCAGCCCAAATTTCATTATGGTTTATTGGATTTACTCTGACAGCGTTTACCCTGCCTATGCCCTGTGAACCACCAGCATCAACAGGTTCATTATATGGACCTAAGGATTTCCATTTCACATTCAGGAAATTAGGTTCGTCTTGCTTATTATTTACTGAACTCTTATAAGATTCTAAAATATTATTACCATTTGGGAATTCACCATTTGGAAATGTCCTTTGGTACCAAAAATATTCCCATCTTTTGAATTGCTTATAACCTCTTATATCATTTTGATCTTGCTTACTCCAATCTTCGTAAACTCTTCGTTGAATCTCAAAAAAATTGTATTCGCTGTCTGAAATATCATTGACTAATACCTGAGACTGCAAGTTTTGTGTAATTATAACAAACAAAATAAATGCAAAAAAAATGATTGTTTTGGGAGAATAAATCATTATAAAAATCCAAAAATTTAATAAAAACTATTATATATAGATGAAAAAAACCTTCAAAAGTTACAAAATAATTGTTAATTTTTTCAAAATTGTTAATTATTTCTAATTTTACTTAATATTCAACCGTAAAGCCAAAGTAAGAGTTCTGCCCCAGGCAACTGGGTTAGACGTTTGTGAACCGGAGTGAGCTCCACCAGAAACACCCATTGTACGAACATCAGTAATATCAAACAAATTCCTTACGCCTAAAGTGACTGTAAGCATATTATCCATAAAGTCCTTGGCTAAAGATGCATCAAGAGTATGGTAGTCTTCGACCTGAAACTCAGCATATTCAACATCGTTTATTGCAAAAAATGAAACCAGTCTGCCAGTATATTTATAGAATGTATTGAATCGTATTTCTTCCCAGGGAAGTGTGTAAATAATATTTGCCATAAACTCAGGTGTATAAGTAATATCTGTTGCTCCGATTATTTGATTTGTTTTATACTGTCTGCCAGTGTAAGAAAATCCAATTTTTGAAGTTAAATCAGCTCTTACATAACTCAATGTTATGTTAGTTCCCATTGTATTAAACTGACCAATATTAATATAAGAATAAAGGTCTTGCTCTACGTTTGCCAAAGATATTAAATCTCTGACATTATTATAGAAGAAACTAGGTTCTACCTTAAAAGAATAATTGCTTGAAGATGAGTGATAATTAATATTAAAAATATAACTGTCAGAAGTTTCAGCTTTTAAATTATCATTACCAAGAATATTGTGATTAACATCAACAAACATAAAATGAAGTTCTTGAAGTGATGGGGCACGAAATCCTTTAGCATAGGAAGCCCTAAATGATAATTCACCATTGAAATCGTATTTGATATTGATAGATGGCACTATAGGTGCTTCGTAATTTGTATTGTGAATCAACCTGACCGCAGGTTGAAAGATAAGATTATCGAGGGCTGTCCATTGAACTGAAGCAAATAATGCATAATCTCCAACCTCTCTTTGCTTGATGTCAATACGTTTTCCGGCAGCTGTACTGTAATGAAAATCAATTCCTGTTTGATAGCTTACAGACCTGAGAATATTGTCGTGAGCATAATTAGCTCTTAGCATCCAGTTGTTAAACCTGTTAGTATCTTGGTCTGCTGGGTCTTTTGTAAGTCTTTCTTCAAGATTTACCATATCTTTAAAAAAAGTATTCTTTCTCCTTTCAAATGTTGAATAGTTTCCAATAACCTCAACAAATCTATTCTTTGCAATCTCACCTTTCAATGATACAGTGTTTGTCCATCTGTTGGTTTTGTAATGATCATCAAAAGCAGTTTCGTAATAAGGTGCTCGAAGGTTGCCCCTATTTAGAATAAATTCATTAAAATATTGACCATGGTACCTTAAAGTTATAGATTCAAAGAAACCATTAAATTGCCAATCTCCAAAATACTGTTCTTTGGGTTTCCAGCGTTGAAATCTACCGGTATCAACTTCTGAATATCCACCGAAGAAATTTCTTCCACCGGAAAACATTATATTATTTTGTCCAAAATTGTAACCTAAACCACCATCAAAATTGTATGTACCTACTGACTCATAAAAACTGTTTGCATTCATTATAAATTTGTTGTCTATCACGTCTTTTGTAATAATATTAACTACCCCACCCAATGCATCAGTACCATACATAGCAGACATTGGTCCTTCTATTACTTCGACCCGTCTAGCATTATTAAGATTAATCTGACTTAAATCTATATTTCCGTTAAGACGACCAACAACAGGTACCCCATCTATCATAATTTTTACGTTTTGCCCTGATAATCCATTGATGCTCATACTACTGCCTAAAATATTATCCTGGCTAAGCCGAATATTCATTTCGGTTGTCATAAGTTCTCTTAGATTAAAGGCATTTTGAGCCATAATTCTATCTTCGGTTATAGCATTGACTTTATACACAGATTTTTGAGTACTTTGCGGTGTAAACTGACCTGTAGTTACAATCTCATCTACAAAAAATACTTTTCTTTCCAGATATACAGTTAGATCATCTTGTTTCGACAAAGTCTTGCTATATGATTCGTAACCGGTTTGATTGATTTGAAGATTAAAGGGAAGATTAAAATCTATACTTACTACACCTAGTTTATTCGACATAGCTGAAACAGAAGTATCCTTGCCATTAATTACTTTATTAGCGATTATTTTTGTAAAAGGTACGATTTTTCCACTTTCTTTGTCAATGATTGTGAACCTCGTTTTTGAAATTAAAAAAGTACTGCTCAAAACCAATATAAGTGCTATTAATAAAAATCTATTAATCATAATATATATATATTTAAGATTTATCAAATTCAATTATACTAAAATACAAAAAAAAACACATTAATTAAAATTAACAAAAAAAATTAAAATAAATAAAATATTAATCGGACTATAAAGTCTTATTTAATAAATTTATTTACAAAATAAAAATACAGGTAAAAATAATGAGCGAATTTATCAACAATTCTCAACACAAAAAGGAGCTTTTAAAGCAGTTATTTCTAAGATTACACAATGGTGATGATACCCAAGAAGTTAAAAACAGTTTAATAAAAGTTCTTGGATCAGTTCCTTATGGACTAGTTGTAGAAGCAGAACAGGAATTAATAAAGGATGGCCTTCCAGCAATGGAAATTCAAAAATTTTGTGATCTACACTCACAAGTATTAGAGGGTAGAATTGATTTAAATTTGTCTAAGATTATACCACCGGGACATCCAATTGATGTTTTTAAAAATGAGAATAAAGCGATCAATGATGTGTGTGAAAAAATTGAATATATTTTGAAACAGGCATATCGGGAAAAAACAGTATCTTTAAACACGATCATGTCATTAAAAGCTGAATTCAACCTACTTCAAGATATTGATAAGCATTATAAAAGGAAAGAATACCTTGTTTTCCCATTCCTTGAAAAGAAAGAAATTACAGGACCCCCTACAGTAATGTGGGGTAAACATGATGAAATCAGAGCCAAACTTAAAAATGCCCAAGTTGCTCTTGAAATTGACTCAGAATTAGACTCTGACAGTTTCAAACTAATTGTTGATTTAGCACTAAAACCGGCTACCGACGGTATCAAAGATATGATTTACAAAGAGAATGAAATATTGTTTCCAATGTGCGGAGATGTTATTCTCGAATCGGAATGGTACGAAATACACCAACAGACTAATGAATACGGATATTGTATAGTTGAACCAAAAATTGATTGGAAACCAAGTAATTTTGCAGAAATTAAAAATGTCAGTCTGCCTGCAGGAACAGTAAATATGCCAACAGGAAGTTTCACTCTCGAAGAAATTACACAAATCCTAAATTTTATGCCATTTGATATAACATTTGTTGATAAAGATGATAAAGTAAAATACTTTTCCAATGGAAAACACAGAATTTTTGACCGATCTAAAGCAATTTTGATGCGTGATGTCAGAATGTGTCATCCTCCACACAGCGTTCATATTGTTGATCAAATAATTGAAGATTTTAGGTCAGGAAAAGAAAATAGCGCACCTTTTTGGATAAACATGGGCGGTAAATTTATTCACATTGAATATTTTGCTGTAAGGAATGATAAAGGTGAGTATTTGGGAACACTTGAAGTATCCCAGGATTTGACACATTTACGAGCATTAGAAGGTGAACAGCGATTATTAAGTTATTCAAGCAAGGAGAATTAATCATGAAGTTTCATATTACTCCCCACACCAAGATTATGGATATATTAAATGCTTACCCCGAAGCTGAAGAGCATTTAATTAACTTAGTACCTATGTTTGAAAAATTGAGAAACCCAATTCTGAGAAATACGGTTGGAAAGCTTGCAACAATTGAACAAGCATCGCAAATTGGAAATATCACAGTACCATACTTGATAAATTATCTAAATGAAAGATTAAATCTTGTACAAGAAAATTTAGAAATTAAAGAGTCCTCAAAAAGTCTCGACGAATTATCGGTGAACAAGGTTGTAGTTGAAGTTATCGATGCTGATGTTCTTATAAACACTGGTCAGAAACCTGTAGTAATAGTTATGTCGAAAGCAAATAAATTGAATACTGATCAATCTCTAAGACTTGACTGCTCATTTTATCCGGCACCTTTATTAGATAAAATCAGAGAAATGTCATTCAAAGTAAGTGAATATAAAAATACTGATTATTCACATTCCTTTTTAATTTACAGATAACAAAAGGGGCTTTTTCAAATAATTTGATTAAGCCCCAATTTTTTTTTAAAATCCTTTTTTTTGGATTTTATTGTGTATTTTATTGAGTTCTTGTATCGCAGCCGAACCATACCACAAATAAAGTTCCGTATCAAGCAATTTTCCTTGCACCGCAGGATCAGTATCAACTATCTCTTTCGCTTTTTCAAGATTATCTACATTTAAAATGAAAAGTCCTCTGTAATTTTTATCATTTTTATTGAAAGGACCAGCAGTTACAAGCAAACCTTCGTCAGCAAGCTTTTTCATGTTACTCATGTGTCCTTTGAATAATGAATCTCTAAGTTCCTTTGTTGGATTAGTTATATTTCCGGTTTTGAGTATAACAAATACATAACTTTTCATGCCTAAATCATCTGCATTTAACTTTTTTGCTAAGTCTTGATCATAGTCAGGATTTAATTGGGAAAACAGATTTGCATATAATAATGGTAACATAATACAAATGTGGAAAATAAAGTTCATTTTATACTCCCAAAATAATGAACAAAATTCAAAATAAATATCATATTTAAACAAATAAGTCTTTTATTTATTTCATTTTTTTTAAATTAATCAGAAGTATAAATCTCTCTGACCATTCTTTATTTTCTCTAATTTTATTCTTAAAGAGTTAAGATTTTGCTCACCCTCAAGTTCAGTTAATTTAGATTGAATTAAACTATACCCCAACACTTTAGTACTATCTGGAGCATAATCCTCAAGATATTCTGCTAAAGTCAATATAGCATTTGGTGAGCACATTTTTTTAACAAATCCCGGAACAGCAAATTCCATAAAGTGTTCACCTGTTCTGCCCATTCTATAACAAGCTGTGCAGAATGAAGGAATATAGCCTGATAGTAGAAGCTCATGAATTATTTCGTTAAGTGAGCGGTTATCATTTATCGTAAATTGCTCCTTGTTCAGGTTCTGGAGGTGCTTATTATCTTCACTGTAACCACCTAACTCGATATTTGTTCCTCCATCAATTTGCGAAACACCAAACTGCATTATTTCATCTCTTAAGTTTGCATTTTCTCTTGCAGTAAGAATCATACCTGTGTATGGAACTGCCAGTCTCAGTATTGCAACCAACTTGGTAAAGTCCTTATCAGAAACCTCATATTTTAAATTCATATTCATTTCTGAGGCATACTGAATTCTTGGAAATGATATAGTATGCGGGCCCACATTGTAAACAGCTTCGAAGTGATTAACGTGTCTAATTAATCCAAGAACATCATATTTATAATCAAACAATCCGAAAAGAGCGCCAATTCCCACATCATCAATTCCTGATTCCATTGCTCTGTCGAGAGCAGTTAGTCTCCAGTCATAATTTTTCTTCATACCTGAAATATGTACATTAGAGTATGTTTCTCTGTGGTAAGTTTCCTGAAAAATTTGAAAAGTACCTATTCCGGCATCTTTAATGATTTTGAATCCTTCAATATCTTGAGGAGCAGCGTTAATATTTACTCTACGAATCTCTCCATTGCCCACTTTCACAGAATAAACAGTTCGAACAGAATCAGCTATAAATTCAGGTGAATAAGTTTGGTGTTCGCCAAAGACCAGAATTAAACGCTTATGACCATTATTTTCAAGTGATTGTACTTCTTTTTTTAACTCATTATTAAGAAGTGTTTTACGAATGATCTCTTTGTTACTTTTTTTAAAACCACAGTATGTACAATTATTTGAGCAGTAGTTACCTATATATAATGGAGCAAATAAAACAATTCTGTCACCATAAACTTTTCTTTTTAGCTCTCGTGCACCGCTCTTTATCTCTTCAATCAAATCTTCGTCTTCAACATTTAGTAAAATTGCAGTATCAAACATACTGAGTCTTTTCTTATCTAGAGATTTAGCGATTATGTCTCTGACATGATTTTTTTCAGGAATTGAATTCTTTATAATTGACAGTATTTCTTCATTATCGATAAAAGAAACATTTGCTTCGTCAGGGATTGCATAATTTTCTGGAGTATAAATCATTACGATACCTCTTCAGCTATTGAATTTTTAATTACAAGCGATTTGATTCTTATGCCTTTCAGTCTGCCGATTTTTCCGGTTAGTGCGCCTATCTCATCAGTCGTACCTTCGTAGATAAGAGATATTAAGTTGTTTGTTCTGTCTTTGAGGGGTAGTCCCTGACGACTAATAATTATATCTGAATGAAAACCGATATATTTATTTAATTTCTCAATCTCTGACTTGTCGTCAACGATTATAAGAGCTGTTCCTATACGCTTTTCCATCAGTAAAACCTTTGGGTCACATTTTTAATTTCAAACCTAGATTGTTTTATTCTAAAACAAATCGCAGTATTTACATTGCAAAAATAATATTTTTTATACATAAATACAAATATTATGTTACTTTTTTATCATTATTTTATCATTATTTTAACATTATTTAGCATAATATTGCATATAATTAAAAATACTATTGGAAATAAAGTATGGGTTGCCTTGTATTTACACAAAGTAACCCATTAAATATCATTAATTTACTTCTTTATGGGAATATTTTGTATGAAGTAATTTATGCGACAAATGACTGAGTGGCTTCTCAAGAAATTCAGAATATAATTCAATAATATCAGGATTTTCGTGAGATTTTCTCAGCTTTTTACCTTCATCCTCCTTGTAAATTGCAGAAATTCTCTTAGCTCTGACATCATTTGTAGTGAATCTGGGCTGACCACCACCGCCGATACATCCGCCCGGGCAAGTCATAACTTCCACAAAATGGAATACTTCGCCATCTTTTATTCTTTTAATTAATTGAGCAGTATTACCCAAACCATGAACAACAGCTACTTTGAGTTCAACACCTTCAAGAAAACTCCATTCAGGTTTAGTTCCGTTAACAAGTAAGGATGCAGTTTTGATACCATCTAATCCCATCAGTGGCTCTAAGTGAAGGTTTTCAGTTGGTAATTCTGAACCTGTTACAATTTCATAAACTGTTCTAACTGCAGCCTCCATAACTCCACCGGTGTTAGCAAAAATATCAGCAGCACCTGAAGAAACTCCCATTGGATTATCCATTTCTGAGTCAGTTAGGGTTGTAAATTCAATGCCTGCCTGATTAATCATTCTTGCTAACTCTCTGGTTGTAAGTACATAATCAACATCCTGATAACCACTACTGTTCATTTCAGGTCTTTCCGCTTCAAACTTCTTAGCCGTACAGGGCATTACAGATACAACAATAATGTCTTTTGGATCAACACCTTGTTTCTTTGCAAAGTAACTTTTTGCAAGCGCTCCGAACATTTGCTGAGGGGATTTACAGCTTGATACATTTGATAACATTTCCGGGTAGAAATACTCAACATAGTTTATCCAACCAGGTGAACAACTAGTAAATTGGGGTAATGAAACATCTGAATTATTAATTAGTTTATCTTTAAGCCTGACAAGAAATTCAGTACCTTCTTCCATTATTGTAAGGTCGGCTGTAAAGTTTGTATCAAAAACCTTATCAAAGCCAATTTGCTTCAATGCAGTAACCATCTTTCCAGTAACCAAAGTACCTGCCTCGTAACCAAAACATTCTCCCAGTGCAGCTCTTATAGCAGGAGCTGTCTGGACAACAACATATTTATCCGGGTTATCAATAGCATTCCAAACATGCTCGATATGTGATTTTTCGTAAATTGCACCAACAGGACAAACTGCTGCACATTGACCGCATTGAACACAAGCTACTGTATCAAGATTTAATTCAAATGCAGGACCTATAACGGAATCGAATCCTCTGCCCTGAGGAAATAGTGCTCCTACATTCTGCATTTCGTTACATACTGTTACGCACCTTCTGCATTTGATACATTTGCCATTATCTCTGATCAATGCAGGCGTGGATGCATCAAATATATGTTTTGCTTTTTGACCATTGAATCTTATATCTTCGACACCCAGATTGCGAGCAATTTCTTGCAACTCACAATCGTTATTTCTTTCACAGGTTTTACAATCACCGTCATGTTCAGAAAGCATTAATTCAACTACCATTTTTCTGGCATCTCTGACTTTCTTCGTTGATGTAAACACTTTCATTCCCTCAGCAACAGGCATTGCACATGATGCAACTAGAGAACGTGCATTTTTAACCTCTACAAGACAAACTCTGCAAGCTCCTTTCGGATCCTTTCCGGGAATATGACATAATGTTGGTATATTCACTCCTACCTTTGCAGCAGCTTGTAAGATTGTTGTACCATCACTAACTTGAATTTCAATTCCATTAACAGTTAAATTTATCATTTATTTATTCTCCTTGTTTCAATGACCATAATCACAACGTAAACATCTTTGAGCTTGCCTAACCGCTTCAGACTCGAGCCAAGGTTGCTCAACCTCATTAAAGTTATATTTTCTTCTATCAATTGGAAGTAATGACATTTTACTTCTGATGAAGTTTACAGGTTCTGCATTTGGATCAAAATGCGTATGAACTACTTTCTCTTCTCTCCAAAATGCATTATTTTTACCTGTAAAGAATGTATCAATTCCTACAGCAGCTCTCTCACCCGCAGCAATCGCCTCTATGACAGTTTTAGAACCTTCTGTAGCACAGTCGCCACCGGCAAAAATCCAAGGAATTGAAGTCTGACCATTTGTAGGATCAATTACAATGCTGCTCTCAGAATTCATTTCCAATTGTGTTCCTTTGTAAATTAGAGATGTATCAAAATCCTGTCCTATTGCCATTATTACCTGGTCTGCTTTAATCACAAATGATTCTGTATCATTAATTGGTTTTCTTCTTCCAGAATGATCAAAATCACCAAGTTTCATTTTGTTGCACCTTACACCTATTATCTTATCATTTTCGAGCATCACTTCTTGAGGATTGGTTAAAGAATAAATCTTGATACCCTCTTGCAATGCTTCCTCGATTTCCTCAGCATAAGCAGGCATTTCTTCCTGAGTTCTTCTGTAAACAATACTGACACATTCTGCACCAAGTCGAATAGCAGTTCTGGCGGCATCAAATGCAGCATTACCACCACCAACTATTACGATTTCTTTTTCAACTTTTACAGAACCTCTCAAATTATAAGTTCTCAAAAAGTCCATAGCTTTAGTTACCGATGGATGGTTTACACCAGGTATATTCATAGAAATACCTTTAGGAGAACCAATTGAAATGAATATAGATTCATACCCTTCATTTCTTAAATCATCAACTAAAAAATCTCTTCCTAGTTTTTTGTTAGTTTCGATATCAACACCTAAGTTCTCAATCATTCTGATTTCTCTTGCCAATATTTCTCTTGGTAGTCTGTACGCAGGTATAGTCTGGACCAACATACCACCAGGTCTGGGTTCCGATTCAAATACTTTAGGTTTATAACCTAATCTTGCCAAGAAGTATGCACAAGTCAGCCCCGATGGACCCGCACCAATAATAGCAATTTTTCTTTTTGCATTTGTAGGATTTTCTCTGATTTCAGGAAGTTGAATAGTTATCTCCTGGTCAACCATGAATCTTTTCAATGCTCTTATAGAAACAGGAGAGTCAAGAATTGCTCTTCTGCATTTATCTTCACAAACGTGGAAGCATACCCTTGCACACACTGCTGCAAATGGATTTCTCTCCCTATGTAGCTTAAGAGCTTCGGCATATCTTTTCTCGCCTATCAGAGAAACAAATCCAGGAACATCAACATGTGCAGGACATGAGCTTTGACAAGGGGCTCGCACCAAACCATGGCAAACTCCCGCTTCGCAATGTTTATTTTTAATATGAGCTTCGTATTCGTGTCTGAAATGACGAATCGTAGATAGTACCGGATTCGGTGCGGTCTGTCCTAATCCACATAGCGACGTTTCTTTTATCTGTTCGCCTAATTCAACCAATAAATCAATATCCGATTCCTCGCCTTTACCATTACATATTCTTTCCAATATTTCTAACATTCTCTTCGTGCCAACTCTACATGGAACACATTTACCACAAGACTCTTCCTGAACAAATTCTAGGAAAAATCTGGCAACATCTACCATACAAGTGTCTTCGTCCATGACAATCAAACCACCCGAACCCATTATTGCACCTAGTTCACTGAGAGATTCGTAGTCAAGAGCTACATTTAAATTTTCTTTAGGAATGCATCCACCTGATGGACCTCCGATTTGAGCAGCTTTGAATTTTTTGCCGTTTGGTATTCCCATACCGATATCATAAATCAACTCACCAAGTGAAGTACCTACAGGAACTTCAACTAATCCCGAATTGTTGATATTGCCGGCAAGTGCAAATACTTTTGTACCTTTGCTATGCTCAGTTCCTATTGAGGCAAACCAGTCGCCACCATTATTAATGATTTGAGCAATGTTAGCAAATGTTTCAACGTTATTCAATACACTTGGTTTACCCCAAAGTCCTTTCTCTGCTGGGAATGGAGGTCTTGGTCTGGGCTCGCCTCTTTTTCCTTCAATTGAGTTCATCAGAGCAGTTTCTTCTCCACAAACAAATGCTCCTGATCCCATTCGAATTTCTAGTTCGAAATCGAATCCGCTTTGTAAAATATTTTTACCAAGTAGTCCATAATTATTAGCATCATCTATAGCTTTTTGGAGCCTTTCGACAGCTAAAGGATATTCTGCTCTAACGTAAACATAACCCTGATTTGCTCCGATTGCATAAGCACCCAACGTCATACCTTCGATGATTGAATGTGGATCACCCTCTAGAACAGACCTATCCATGAATGCACCTGGGTCTCCCTCGTCTGCATTACAAAGGATAAATTTTTCAACAGCTCCAGCTTTTGCTGCAAATGACCACTTCATCCAGGTAGGAAATCCTGCACCACCTCTACCTCTTAGACCTGACTTTCTCATTTCGTTTATAATATCCTCAGGTTTCATGTCTTCCAATGCCTTAGCCAATGCTGAATAACCATCTACTCTGATATAATCTTCTATGCTGAGTGGATTAATGTTTCCACAGTTTTTGAGAACAACTTTATTTTGTTTTTTAAAAAATGTAATTTCATCTAATTTATGAGTTCTACCTTCATTACCAAGCTCTTGCCACGAAAGCCTGTCAATCCTTTGGCCGTCCATGATATGCTTACTTATTATCTCATCAGCATCCTCAGGTTGTACTTTTTCATAGAATGTATTGTCACTTTGCATAACAACAACCGGTCCGCAAGAGCAAGGCCCAAGGCAACCTGTTCCAATTACTTCAACTTTTCCCTCAAGACCGTGTTCCTGAATAGATTTTTCAAGCGAACTCATAAGTTTAAGCGAACCAGAAGCAATACATCCTCCACCAACACATAATTTGATTGTTTCTTTCAAATTTTCAATTTTTCTATCGAAACTTGTGATGATTGATTTTTGCAAGTTATTTAATTCATCTCTTGATTGAATTTTTTTCATACAACCTCCTTCAATGCAGGGTTTTGTTTATATTCAGCTAAGATTTCAGAAATTCTGTCACTTTTTACTCTTTGATGTACGTCATCATTGACCATTATAACAGGTGCAAGGCCACAGGCACCAAAACATCTACCTACATCCAGGGAGAAAAGCCGGTCATCTGTTGTCATGCCAACATCAACATTAAGTTCTTTTTTCAATGCATTCAATACATCTTTACCTCCTCTAACATAGCATGCTGTACCAAGACAAACTCTGATCATGAACTTACCTCTTGGTTGAGTAGAGAAAAATGAATAAAATGATACAACTCCGGTTACTTCGCTATATGGGATTGATAGTTTTTTACTTATTACCTTTAATGCATTTTCAGGTAGATATCCAAATAGCCTTTGAGTAATTTGCAAAACAGGAATCAGTGCTCCTGGTTTTTGACTATACTCAATCAGAAGGTCATCCAATTGTGAATATAATTCCTCTTCTGTGGGTTCATTTTGACATTCAGTACATTTTAATGTGTCCATTATTTATAACCCGTTATAATGTTTTTAAAATTTGTTAAATTATTAAGTATGAAAATACATTTTTTTTGTGACAGTTTAAAATATTTATGTCAATTATATCATTTTTATGGTATTTTTATTACATAATTCTTAATTTTATGCGATGAATAGTATATTATTCTGCATAATTTTTCAATTATATAACTTATTATATACATTATATTATTAATTATGATATTTATTTTAATATTATAGGAATATAATATCATTATATTAATATATTATGGTATTTATATATTATATTATGTTCATGATTGCTTAACTTTTCATTTTAAATATATTTTAATAAAACAAGTATTAATTAACTTCGTTAAAGCCTCAATGAATGACAATAAAATTGAAATAATGGCACCTGTAGGCTCATACGAAGCCCTAAGCAGTGCAATTAATTCCGGTGCAGGTTCTGTTTACTTTGGTATAGACAGGTTAAATATGCGTTCAAAATCATCTGTTAACTTCAGTTTTGATGACTTGAAACAAATATCTGAAATTTGCCACCAGAATAATGTAAAAAGCTACATTACACTCAATACTGTTATGTACGATGAAGATTACGAATTGGCATGTGAAATAATCAGACAAGCAAAAAACAACGGAATATCAGCAGTAATAGCATCTGATATCTCTGTAATAGATTATGCCAGAGAGCAGAATGTAGAGGTGCATATATCAACCCAATTAAACATATCCAACGCAGGTGCAGTCAAGTATTATTCAAGATATGCCGATGTAATTGTATTAGCAAGAGAATTGAATTTAAGTCAAGTTTCATCAATATCCAACTATATTAAAGAAAACGATATCCGAGGTCCAAAAGGTGAACTTGTCAGAATTGAAATGTTTGTTCATGGCGCATTGTGTATGGCGGTATCCGGGAAGTGTTATCTTAGTCTTCATGAATATAACAAAAGTGCAAATAGAGGTTCATGTCTTCAAAACTGTAGAAGATCATATTTGGTTATAGACTCAGAAACCGGGGCAGAGCTTGAGATTGATAATGAATATATTATGTCGCCAAAAGATTTGAAAACAATCCACTTTCTTGACAAAATTTTAGACGCCGGTGTTTCGGTTCTTAAAATTGAAGGAAGAGGCCGCTCACCCGAATATGTAAAGACCACAGTTGAATGTTATCACGAAGCAGTTGACGCATATTTAGCAGGTGCTTACACTGATGAAAAAATCGAATATTGGAACACGCGACTCTCACAGGTTTATAACAGAGGTTTTTGGGACGGTTATTATTTAGGGCAAAAACTTGGTGAGTGGAGCTCAAAATATGGATCACATTCTACAAAAGTAAAAACTTACATAGGTGATATCACAAACTACTTCAAAAAAAGTTCTGTTGCTGAAATTACTCTAAAATCTGCAGGTCTAAATGTAGGTGATGAAATAATGATAATCGGCCCTACTACAGGTGTTATAGAAACAAAAATTTTGGAAATCAGAAAAGAACTAGAAACAGTTTCTGAAGCGTACAAAGGAGATGTTATTTCAATACCAAGTGAAAAGGTTTTGAGACGTTCAGATAAAGTCTATTTGTGGGCAGACAAGTAATAATTCATAAATCAATATACGTAAATTACTTTCGTCTATTTTTTGTTTAAAACTAATTTTGTTAATTTATTCGGAGAAATGTTACATGAGCAACGAAGTTTCTGCAAATCAGCAGGAATTTGAATTTAAGGCAGAAATGAAACAACTTTTAAACCTTATTATTCACTCACTATATACACATCCGGAAGTATTTCTCAGAGAATTGGTTTCCAATTCCTCTGATGCTTTAAATAAAGTAAGATTCAGAAAAATTACTGATAATAATATTATCAGTCCAGATGCTGAACTTAAAATTAACATACTGGTTAATAAAGAGAATAAGTCGATAACCATAGAAGACACCGGAATTGGTATGTCGAAAGATGAGTTGATAAATCAACTTGGAGTTATTGCAAATTCCGGGACGTTAAATTACCTCAAAGCACTCAAAGAAACCGGTAAGCAACTTGATGCAAATCTTATTGGTCAATTTGGTGTTGGATTTTATTCAGTTTTCATGGTTACTGATGAAGTAACTGTTGATACAAGATCTGCTGAGCCATTTTCAAAATCTTATAAATGGATTTCGAAAGGTGAAACATCTTATTCAATCGAAGAATCAGACAAAGATAGCAGAGGAACTAAGATCAGCTTTAACTTTAAAGAAGAATTTAGCGAATTTGCAGATGAGTTTAGAATTAAAAGTATATTAAAAAAATACTCTAATTTTGTTGATTTCCCTATCTATGTCAACAATGAAAAAGTAAATAACATAGACGCACTTTGGCATAAGAATAAGGAAGAAATTAAAGATGAAGAACTGAACGAATTCTACAAATTCATTTCAAACGATTACACTGAGCCGTTGGGGCATCTGCATCTAAATATCGAAGGGAATATTAATTTTAAATCTCTTATATTTATACCTTCATCCGCTCCACCAAGTATGTTCAGAGATTTTCAAGACAAGTCACTGCATCTTTATTCAAATAAAGTTTTGATACAGGAAAATTCTACAGATTTAATCCCTGAATACTTAAGATTTTTGAGGGGTGTAGTTGATACCGAAGACTTACCTCTGAATGTTTCTCGTGAAGTTACGCAAAACAGCCCCGTAATGATTAAAATTAAAAATGTAATTACTTCTAAAGTTATTAACTTACTTGAAGAATGGGCTGACAAGGATAATGAAAAATACGATAAATTCTTCAAAGAATTTGGCTCTTTATTCAAAACGGGACTTAACTCTGATTTTAGCAATAAAGATAAATTAACTGAGCTTTTACGTTTTGAGTCTTCAAAGTCAGCAAATGGTGAGCTACGTTCACTAAATGCCTATGTCGCAGCAATGAAGCCGGACCAAAAAGAAATTTACTATATATCAGGAAATTCCCGAGAACTCATTGAGAAAAATCCAAACTTAGAATATTTTTTAAAGAATGATTTTGAAGTCCTGTATTTCCTTGACCCGGTTGATTTGTTTGTAATGCCTTACATATTTGAATATGATGGAAAAAAAATAGTCTCAATTGATAAAGCAGAAATAGAAGATTTAAGTAAAGATGATAATAAGGAAAAGTTAGAAAAAACTCAAACAGATAATCTATTGCTTGAATTTAAAAAAGTCTTAAATGAGCAAGTTGAAGATGTGGTCGAATCGAAAAGACTTGTTGATTCTCCTGCTTCGGTTGTTGTAGGAAAAGAAGGATTAGACCCTCAGTTCGAAAAAATGATGAAAATGATGGAAAAAGACTTTAAGGCATCGAAAAGAATCCTTGAAATTAATACTTCTCATCTATTAATCAAGAATTTATCGGAATTATTGGAAAGTAATAAAAACCAAGAGCTTTTACACAAGTGTATTCACCAAATTTTCGATGGAGCCTTGCTGATTGACGGTATTCTGACTAATCATGTTGATTACGTTGCTAGAAATACCGAAATATTAACATTAGCAACCAAAAAGTAAATAAAGAAATTAATAAATTTTTGAGGATATTTTTAATGAAGTTGTCAGAATTTAAATACACGCAATCCAAAAACTGCGTTGCCAAATTTCCTGCTGAGCCACGTGATTCAGCCAAGTTGATGCTTTTAAGCAAAGATACAGGCGACACTAAGGAAATGAATTTTTCAAACATAGTTGACCTCTTTCATCGTGGTGATACCTTAGTGGTAAATGAGACCAAGGTATTTCCTGCCAGACTTTTTGGTAAGAAGGAAAAAACCAACGCAAAGATAGAAGTCATGCTTTTGAGAGAATTGAAGGCTGAAGACAGGATTTGGGATGTATTGGTTGAGCCAGCACGAAAAGTAAGAATCGGGAACAAAATTTATTTTGACAACAGTAAATTTTATTGCGAAGTTATTGACAATACTACTTCCAGAGGTCGTACAGTCAGATTCAGTTATGATGGCAATTTATTTAACATCATAGAACGTATTGGTGAAATGCCTTTACCTGACTATATAAAACGTGAGCCAATCGAAGAAGATAAGAAGTATTATCAAACCGTTTTTTCAAACAATGATTTTCTTTCATCCATTGCACCACCAACAGCAGGCTTACATTTTACTGAAGAGATTTTGCAGAAGTTGCAAGATAAAGGTGTAAAAATTGCTAAGATTGTACTGAATATTGGTCAGGGAATTTTTGAAAAAATCGAAGTTGAGGATTTAACAAAGCACAGGATGTATTCTGAATACTTCGAAATATCAAGAGAAACAGCTGAAACAATAAACAAATCATTAAAATCCAAAAAAAATGTTTTCGCAGTTGGGGCAAGCGTAGTAAGAGCATTAGAAGCATCGGTTCTAACTACCGGAGCTGTAAAGCCAAACAGAGGTTGGACAGATAAATTCATTTATCCTCCCTACGAATTTAAGATCGCTACTCGGTTTTTAACTAATTTCCATCCTCCTGCTACACCATCTATGCTTATGGCATCGGCTTATGCAGGCACTGATAATTTACTTAAAGCTTATAAAAAAGCAATGAAAAATGATTTTAGATTCTTCGCTTATGGCGACGCAATGATGATTTACTAGTAATTATTGTTTAAATATATTTTGAAACACCTTTAGTATTGATTTATTAAAGGTGTTTTTTTTATGCTCTAGGATGGAAAGTTCTATGAACTTCCTTAATAAATTCCCTGTCAATATGGGTATATATTTGAGTTGTTGAAATATCGGCATGACCAAGCATTTCCTGAACAATTCTCAAGTCTGCTCCACCCTCAAGCAAATGAGTGGCAAAAGAGTGTCTGAATACATGAGGATGCACTTTTTTCTCAATACCTGCATCATTAGCATACTTATTTAAAATTTTCCAAAAACCCATTCTTGTCATTGGCTTACCCCTTTGATTAAGAAATAAAGCATCATCAGTAACAAATCCTTTAAGAAAATCATGCCTTGCTTTATTCTGGTATTCACTTATCCAGAACATAGCTGATTTACCGATTGGTACAATTCTCTCCTTATTACCTTTTCCAAATACCCTTAATATTTCGTAATCAACCAAAATATCTCTTTGCTTAACTGAAATCAACTCACTTACTCTTAAGCCGCATGCATACAAAACTTCGAGCATTGCCCTATCTCTTATACCTGCATTATTGCTCAAGTCAGGTTGATTTAGTATTAATTCGATTTCTTCGATAGATAAACATTCAGGGAGTTTTCTTCCGGTTTTAGGCATTTCAATGTTATCAGTGACATTGTTCTTTATTTTGCCTGATGCAAATAAATATCCATGTAAACCTCTGATAGATGAAAGATACCTCATCCTGCTTGAATTTCCTAAACCAAGCTCTGATAATTGAGCAATAAAGTCAGAAATATTGTTGCTTGTAGCATCCTCTACAGAAATTTTACCTATAGAATCTAAAAATTCTGAATAAGTCTTTATATCATTTAAATATGAATTCAGCGTATTTTCGCTAAGTCCTTTTTCTAACTTAATATAATTGTAAAATGACTGAACTTCTTTTTTTATTTTAGGATTAAACTTAGCAAATAATTCAGAAACACTTCTCACAGCAATTATTCCGCCTTTTTGGGTATCTCTTTATAATTTACTCTTTTATGTGTCATACCGATGAGATTCTTAGCTATAATCTTTTTGATTTTTGATAATTCATGTAAATTTATCTCACACTCATCAAACTGCCCATCAAGAACCCGGTCGTGAATATTTTTTTCGATTATTTTCTCAATTTCTTCAGTAGTCTTTGAATCCAATCTCGATATAGCTTCAGCAAAATCACAAATCATGAGGATTGCAGTTTCTTTATTTTTAGGTTTAGGACCCGGGTATCTGAAATCATCCTCATGAACTTCCTCAGGATTAGGTGCTACTTCCAGTGCTTTTGCATAGAAATGCTTTACTAAAGTTGTCCCGTGATGCATAGGAATAAAGTCAATAATTCTTTGAGGTAAATTATACTCCTCTGCTAATTTTATTCCCTCTGCAACATGTTCTATAATAATCCTCGCACTCCGCTTAGCATTAATCAAATCATGTTTGTTGTCTATGCCCATTTGATTTTCTGTAAAGTATTCTGATTTTGCCATTTTGCCCAAATCATGGTAATAGGCACCAACTTTGGTAAGCAAGGGATTAGCACCAATCTCGCGAGCACATCTCTCGGCAAGTAAAGCTACTGATAAAGTGTGCTGATAGGTACCCGGAGCTTTTTCTGATAATATTCGCATCAGTGGGTGATCTAAATTATCAAATTCCTTAATCCTCAAATCAGTAGAAATATCAGTAAACCTTTCAATAAGGAATAACAACCCAAATGTAATTAATGGAGCCATAAGTGAATTAATGAAAGCAGTAACCAATGATGTAACCAGTTCTGAATATCCATGAGAGCGTTCAATACTAAATATCAAAATTGAAATCAAAAATCCCACAAGAATATAAAAAATTGACTTATATATTTGAGTACGGCTTTGAATATCTCTTACAGTATAGGCTGCTAAAACTCCCGCAAATATCATTGATATTCCGGTTACATAATCATTACCTCTGATTCCTGATACCATCAAACCCATCGTAACAGTGACATAAAAAGCTGTCCTGGAATCAAATACTATTGCAACTAGCATTGATAACGCTGGTACAGTAATCAGTAGTTCTATTGGATACTCAGAATGTAACTGACCGGATAACCAGGCAAGAAATGAAACTGCAACAATTACACCCAGTATAATTGATAACTGCATATTATCTGCATAAATTCTCTTGCGGATAATTATCAGATACAAAAACAAAATCGTAAGTATAATTGTTGAGTGGCCGTAACCACCAATGTAATAAAAAATATCAACAGAATTTTCACCGGTCATGAATACACTACTTTTGTAAGAATTAATTTTTGAGACTGTTTCCTGACTTAATACTTCTCCGTTCTGAACAATAATTTCACCTTTTCTTACATAACCAAATGTTCTTGGTACATTTCGCACATTCAATTCGATTTCTCTGTCAGTTAGTTCTTTGCTAAACTGAAGGTTCGGCGTGTTCAGTTTATT
The DNA here is from genome assembly GCA_024711295.1 of bacterium. Taxonomy (GTDB): domain Bacteria; phylum Bacteroidota; class Ignavibacteria; order Kapaibacteriales; family UBA2268; genus JANJTB01. The sequence goes on from JANJTB010000021.1 coordinate 184,640, forward strand.
GATTAATTCCAGAACCAATGGTTGGTATTGACTAATAACAGATGCTGAAACCATCTTTTCAGCATTTATTAGAAATGTATTTTTATCTGTTAAAATATTTGAGGGAAGTATCTTGAATTCATTAGTACCAGTTTTTACAGAAATTTCAGTTGCAGTCATTTTATCTATTGCAATATTTACAAATCCTGAGGCATAAACTCTCCTAAGATATTGAGTTATTTGCTTCTGAATCTTAGTCAATTCTAAATTTTTCTGATTTGGATTGAGTGATAATATGGGCCTGATTACCTTTTCTGAAAAAGAAAAATCAGAAGATTCTGCTAAATTTTGATTTACCTCCTTAAGCACAGTCAAATAATTATCAAGTTTGTTAAGCATTGTTTCTTCAACATTTTCATCAAGAATAAACACAGGGAAACTGTTTTCAGTAGCTTTTCTTCTGTCCTGAAGAAATTCAGACTGTGTTTTATATACCGGAAATGTAAAATCAGCAATAAGAGCTGGTCCCTCCCAGACATTTCCCGAAGCTATTAAATAGTTTGGTGCATCATAAGGCTTATGTTCCAGGTTGAAAACAAATAATAAACCGCAAAGTAATACGGTAAATGCAAGCATTGTATATTTTAGCCATTTGCTATGTCTTGCTTTTAACTCATCAATTTTGTAGCTTTTTTCTCTATTAAATATTTTACGAAAAAAATTATTTTGTTGTTTGGACATCTTATAAGCTCTTTAAGAAGTATAATTTTTATCAAATAGGAATTAATTGAATTCTGAAATATAAAAATACATAAATTTGATAATTTAATTGTAATAAAAAAGTTATGGAATGTTTTTTTTACGAAAATTTGAATGAAACCCAAAGAAAAATTACTTTATCTGAACTTGAATCCAAACACACCAAAGCTCTAAGAATCAAAATTGGTGAACAAGTTCTTATTACTAATGGATGTGGACTTAGCGCCTCTGGTATACTTTCAGCCTATAACAAGTCAGGTAATGAAATTGAAATAAAAAACTTTTATCAAGATTTAAATGAATTGAAACAAGACATTACGCTTGCATTTGGAATTCCTGACAATAACGACAGACTTGACATGATAGTTGAGAAGTGCACAGAGCTGGGAGCTAAAGAACTTGTACCACTTATTTCTAAAACAGTAGATGTTCATGCAAGGAACATACGAAGTGAAAGATTAAATGCAAAGTCACTTTCTGCAATAAAACAATCGAAAAGAAGTATTTTACCATCAATTACCGAGCCTGTATTTTTAGATGATTTAGTTAAAAATTTTGATAGATGGGATTTAGTAATCCTTGCTGATGAAAATGGTGAAAGTAAATTTGAATTGAACAATTCATCTAAAATTTTAATTTTAACCGGACCTGAAGGTGGCTTTACTAAATATGAAATTGATACAATTTCAAACAATCCCAATGTAATAAAAATATCATTGTCTAATACAAGATTGAGAGCTGAAACTGCTGCAATTGCTGCTTTGAGCAATATTGTTTCAAGGTGTATTTAAAAATAATTCTGACAATTTATTTAAACAAACTGTTAAATTTTTTATTGATATAAATTACAATCTTGTACGACGAATATGCAAAGAATGGAGCAGCTATAACATCCACAGTATAATGAACATGCTGAACAAGAACTGCAAAACCTATGAAAATAGTAGCTATCAAAAATAAATTTTTATATAATTTATTGCTTGATACTAAAAACATGATAAATATTGTTGCTGTATGACCTGAAAAGAACAAATCCTTTGTCATCAATTTTCCTACTCCAACTTCTGAAACCATTGGGTCAATAAGTGGCAAAATGGTTGCAGGTGCCTCTAGTGGTATTGAATACATAGCAACTGTTCTAATTATTAACATAACAGTATAGCTTTGTAACCCAAGAATTAAAAGCTTTGGCGATGGTATCAAGCTGAGTATCGCAATAATCACAGATGAATACATTACCGCAAAAGTAAACCAGGAAATATCAATTGGACTAAACATTTGCAAAATCGGATCAGGCAATATTACACCAGGCCTATCTTCTACAAAATTTAAAAACCTAGTAAATAAAAATAGTGAAAACGCTACTAATACAAAAGATATATATACTTGATAATTGTATTTGCCATTTGATAATTCATTTACCCAATTTGATTTTATCCGTGAAAGCATATTTAATGTTAGATAATTTAAAAAAACGAATAAGATTGTTTTTTTTTAATCTTATTGTATAAAAAATATTATTTTTAACTTTCGAAACTTACAAAAAAAAAACACGTAATTGAATTTAGAAGATAAATTATATAATTTAAGGAATTAATGAGATGGAAGAAAACAAACAGCAGAACAGCCAAAATATGCCTCAGTACCCTCCCCCATACCGTACTCAGCGCAAAAAAAGCACTAATTGGTGGATTCCGCTTTTGATAATTGGAGTAGTGGTTGGATTATTCTTTGTATTTATTGCTGTAATCATTACACAGGTTGGCGGTGCTTTCGAAAAGCAGTCAGTAGAGCTAAAAACAAATTCTGTTCTTTATCTAACACTCGATGGTGGTGTTCAGGAATACTCAAAAAGTAACCCTTTACAATTTTTTGGTGGTGCTCAATCAAGTGCTTCATTCTTTGAAACACTTTCAGCAATCAGAAATGCCGCAAAAGATGAGAATATCAAAGGTATTTATTTAAAACCAGGTCTTGAATCTTTAGGATTTGCAAAAGCTGTTGAACTACAAGGTGTACTTGAAGAATTTAAAAAATCAGGTAAATTTATTTATGCATTTCTAGAGGTAGGCGCCGAGAATCAATATTACAATATATTACCCGCTGATTCAATATTTATGCCGGGAGAGGGTATGCTCGAAATGAATGGATTCGGGGCATCTTCTGTATTTTTCAAAGGATTTTTTGATAAAATAGGTATTGACTTTCATGTCGTTCATTTTGAAGACTTTAAGAGTGCGGGCGACATGTACAATCAGACAAAGTTTACCGACTCTGCAAAGTATCAACTTAGAGTTCTTCTTAATCAAAGATTTGATTATTTTGTCAATGCTGTTTCAAAATTCAGGAAAATTCCTGTTGATAAGGTTAAAGAAGTATTGGACAGAGGAATTTATACAGCTGACTCTTTGTTAAACGAAGGATTTATCGATGCATTTGCTACTGAAGCAAATGTAAAAGAATTCTTAAAATATAAAGCTAATGGTGAAGAATACAAACTTAATTTGTCTGTAAACCCAAAAACTAAAGAGAATTTAGCTGATACTGAATCAAAACTGAAGTTAAACTTAATAAGCGTATCAGATTACATATCTACTCTTAAGCCAGCTGACGAAGATGTATTTGACAAGGATATACAGATTGCAATTGTTAATGCTGTAGGTCCTATAAGTTCTGGCAAAGAAGGTGAAGATGGATTTAGCAACGATTATAATATCAAGTCAGGTGATTTTGTTAAAAATCTTCGTAAAGCTAGAGATGACAAAAAGGTTAAAGCCATAATCATAAGAATAGACAGCCCTGGCGGTTCGGTTATAGCTTCTGAAGAGATTTGGGATGAAATTATTCGTGCACGCTCAGTTAAGCCTGTATATGCATCAATGAGTGATGTTGCGGCTTCAGGTGGTTACTATATGGCAATGGCTTGTGACACAATTATTGCACATCCTGCTACGATTACAGGTTCGATCGGTGTAGTACTTGCTATTCCAAATGTAAGCGGTACAATGGACAAACTCGGACTATCTGCCGATACAATTAATTTAGGTTCAAACTCTCAGTTTATGAATGGTATGTTCCCTTTTGATGATAAATCAAAAGAAAAACTATATCAACTTTCTAAGAGCATTTACGACAGATTTTTGACAAGAGCTGCTGAGAGCAGAAACATGACATATGACAATTTAAGACAATATGCAAAAGGTAGAGTTTGGTCTGGAACTGATGCTAAGCAAAGGGGCTTGATAGATACTTTAGGTGGATTGGAGACTACAATTCACATGGTTAAAAACCGTTTGGGCGTTCCATTGGATAAAAAAGTGTATGTAAGATATTTCCCTGAAAAAGTAGATGATCTGAAAACTTTGTTGAATATGTTTGGATTAGGTGATAAAAATAATGAAGATAATGAAAGCAGAATCAACATTGCAAAAATGTTAGGTTTGACTCCTCAAGAATTCTTGAACAATTGGAATGCATTAACACCCGAGATGAAAAGACACTTAAGTTATATGTTAAATCTAAATCAGATTGCTGCTAGAGAGAATTCAATGGTCGCTTTACCTTATTTGATTGATATAAAATAACTTTTTAGTAATTTTTGAAGTTTGATTAATGGGCTGAATATTTATTCAGCCTTCTTTATTCTAAATTTCTACAAATTAATATAAATAAAACAACTTTATAACTGATTATTCAACTTATGTTATTATTTTTCAATATGTTACTTAATCTAATAGCTTAAAACAATATTAAAATTTAATTAACGTGAGATTCATTTTAAAATACAAATCACGAAAACTTAATGAGTAATTTATTGAAGCCGCTTGTGGATTTTATGGCAAAATCTAAAAGCTGGATGGAAAGTTTTGCTGAAAGACCAAGAGCAATGTACATATTGGCATTTTTGGCGTTTGTTGAGTCATCATTCTTTCCATTGCCTCCAGATATATTATTAATAGCAATTGCAGTATCATCCCCTAAAAAAGCATTCAAAGCAGCAATGTGGTGCTCAATTGGTTCAGTTCTTGGCGGTATTTTCGGCTACTACATAGGTTATGGCTTGATGGAGACAGTAGGTTATAAAATCGTTGATTTTTATAATGCTCATGAAATTTGGCAAAGATTAATGCAAACATTTCAAGGAGAAGTTGGATTCTGGTTTCTTGCAGGAGCGGCATTTACTCCTTTGCCATACAAAATCGCTACAATTGCTGCCGGTGCAACTAAAATGGCTCTTTTTGAGTTCATCGTAATTTCATCAATAGGAAGAGCAGCTAGATTTTTCCTGGTTGGAAGCATTTTTTATTTTATCGGTCCTCAGGCAAAGATTTATATTGATAAATATTTCGACAAGTTATCTTTAGCTTTTCTTGCACTTTTAATTTTAGGATTTGTTGCTGTAAAGTACATTATTTAATAATATGGAGTTTATTAAAATGAATAATCCTCAATGGATAATAGATTTATTTGCATCAATTGATGCAATGGATACAAGTAAGTTTGTTTCATTTATGACAGAAGATGCTGTATTTACTTTTGGGAATGCTCCAGCTTCACAAGGTAAAAAAGCAATTTTTGATGGAGTTGATGGCTTCTTCAAAAGTATTGCCAGCATCAAGCATCATGATTTACAGACCATTGGAACCGGTGATTATATAGTTGTACGTGGTAATTCAACATACACTCGACATTCCGGTTCTGTTATGACTGTTGGATTTTGCAATGTTTTTGAGATGGAGAATAACTTGATAAAGAATTATAGAATTTATATTGATCTTTCTCAATTGTATGCAGAATAGACCAATCATTTATTAATTTGTTAAAGGCTTTCAAAATTAATTTGAAAGCTTTTTTAAAATTAATATAAATAAATTGATAAAATTACTAACTTTACACCTGATTAAGCTTAAATTTGATAAATAAATAAAAGTGAGCTCACAGATATTATTATCCATAGCAAAACACCAAGTACTAAAGGCTTGACACCCACGGATTTCACAGCATCTCTTGATAAACCCAAACCAATGAAAAACAATGTCAAAGTTAATCCTTTTTTTGCAATAATAACAATATATCTACCATAATCAGTAGTTTCTGGTATATAAGTATTTATTATCATTGCAACAACAAAGAAAAAAATGAAATAAGGTATTGATATTTTTACACCTTTCTTTTTGTAGATAAATGTATATAAAATTGTAACAGGAATGATCCACAATGCTCTTTCCAATTTCACAGTAGTTGCTATTTTTAATGCCTCTTCACCATATTTTGAAGCTGCTCCTACAACTGAGCTTGTATCATGAATAGCAATCGCTGACCATAAACCGAACTGTTCCTGCGAAAGGTTTAATACTTCACCAATATAGGGAAAAATAAATAGTGCTAAAGAATTTAAAATAAAAATTGTTGCCAGAGCAACTGACATTTCATCTTCTTTTGCATCTAATACCGGAGAAACAGCTGCTATTGCACTACCTCCGCAAATTGCAGTCCCGGTAGATATCAAAGCAGTAGTATTTTTTTTAATTCTGAGTATTTTACCTAAAAAAGTACCTATTAACAAGGTTAGGAAAATTGTTGATATCGTTAATATTAAACCTTCCTCACCCGCTTTTGCTGCCTCGAATAAGTTAATTCCAAATCCCAGTCCAACAACTGAAACCTGTAATAAAATTTTAGTTATTTTTGAATTATATTTCTTGTAAGGATGAACAATAACTTGAGAGAAAATCAGCCCCATCAATAAGGCTAATGGCGGATTAATAAATGGAGTCAAAGTAGCGATTGCACCCATAAAGAAAATAATTTTAATAAGGATTTGGTTATTCATCAGGTTTTTTATTTATTAATTGCATATTTAAAAAGGAAATATAACGAAATTAGATTGCATTTGTTTATTATAGTATCTTGTTACTTATTTTTCGTATTTTTAATTTTAATTAAATTACAATTTGGAAAAAATTATGAAAAAGTTAATTTTATGTTTGACTTTGGTAGTCATTTCAATTAATGTGATATTATCACAACCAATTAGAAAAGATAAGGGTGAGTTTATTGAAAATAAAAATGAAGCTTGGGATAATATTAAAAAAGACATTGATGAGTATAATAAAAAACCCGAAGTAAAAAAACTCCGATTTACACCTGATTTCTCATCTTTTGACATACCTAAAAGTATAAGCGATTTCAAACCATTTTGGCATAACAATCCGGTTATGCAAAGCTCAACAGGTACTTGTTGGGCATTCGCATCAACTTCTTTTTTAGAATCAGAGGTGAATAGATTGTTCAAGAAAGAAGTCAAATTATCTGAAATGTTTACTGTGTATCATGAATACATAGCAAAAGTGAAAAGATATATTAAAGAACGAGGCAACTCGTTGGTTTCGGAAGGAGCACAAACTAATTCTACCATTAGAGTATTAAAAGAGTTCGGAGCAGTTCCGATTTCTGCTTATACAGGACTTAAACTAAATCAAAAGCATCATGCACATGACAAACTAATACAAGAAATCAATACTTATTTAGAGCATTGCAAGAAAAATAGCATTTGGAATGAAGAAGAAATAATTGAGAATGTTGAGTCAATATTGAATCATTACTTAAATGAGCCCCCAAAAAAGTTTACATACGAAGGAAGGGAATATACTCCTAAATCATTTGCAAGTGATTACCTTAAGCTAAATCCTGATGAATATGTTGATGTTATGTCAATTATGGAAAGTGGGTTTTGGAAAAAAACTATTTATGATGTTCCTGATAACTGGTCAAAAGCAGATGTTTACTATAATATCCCTTTGGATGACTATATGAAAGCATTAAATAATGCAGTTGCTAACCGCCATTCTGTGGCAATAAGCGGGGATGTTTCGGAAGCAGGTCATTATTCGTACCAGGATGCAGCTATTGTACCATCATTTGATATTCCATCAGATTTTATAAATGATTTTTCACGTCAATTCCGAATTTCAAATCATACTACAACAGACGATCATGGAATACACCTAATAGGCAAATTTTCCAATAAATCAGGTGATTGGTTTTTAATTAAAGACTCAGGTTCAGGAGCAAGAAATGGAAAGCACAAAGGATACTATTTCTATCATAGTGATTATATAAAACTAAAGATGACAACATTCTTAGTTCATAAAGATGCTGTCAAAGATATTTTATCCAAGTTCAATTAGAATTATTGGCTGTTTCAAAAATCAAAAGTAGATGGTTATCGTCACTGTCATTTTACAGACAGTGATAAATGAAAAAGTTAATACTTTTTGATATAGACGGTACTATTTTGAACTTCAGGCATGGCATTGCAAAAGAATTGTTTGCTTCTATGTTAGAGGAATTATTTAATCGTCCTGTTCCTGAGGAGGCCATTCCATATTTCCATGGGATGACGGATTTGCAAATTATTAGAACGATTGCTGAAAACATTGGCATTACCTACAGTGAAGTTGAGCCAATAATTCCGGGAATTTGGCAAAAAATGCTTGCTATGTTTCAAGAACACTCAAAAGAGGAAAATATTACTATACTACCCGGTATTCCCAAGTTAATCGAGCAATTAAACAAAGATAAGAATATATCACTTGCATTAGTCACTGGCAATTTTATGGAGAACGCTTATTTAAAACTCAGTGTTAGTGGGTTAGATAAGTACTTTCCAACAGGTGCATTTGGTTGTGATTCAGCTGACAGAAACGCATTACCCCCTATAGCTATACAAAGGGTAAATTCATCATATAATGGTGAAGTGTTTAATAATACAAATTCGATAATTATCGGAGATACATTTAGGGATATTGAATGTGCTCACGTAAATAAAATTAAAGTAATGGCAGTAGCCACAGGCGGATTTACGATTGATGAGTTAAATGCACACAAACCAGATAAGGTTATCAGGGATTTCTCTGACCTTGATCAATCCATAAATGATATTTATTCATTATTCGACTTAAATTAATGAAAAACATAATAATTGCAATAGATGGTCCGGCAGGTTCAGGCAAATCAACTTCAGCAAAAATTGTTGCTGAAAAATTAGGATATATTTATATTGATACCGGTGCTATGTACAGAGCGGTTACATTAGCCTGTATAGAAGCAGAAATTGGCATAAATGATAACGAAGTAGCGAAACTAGTTGATGGAATCAGAATTGATTTAGTACAGAGTGATTTAGGCCAAAGAACATATCTGAATGGCAAAGATGTAAGTGATGATATAAGAAGACCTGACGTAACTAAGCTTGTCAGCCCCGTAAGTGCGATGGCTTATGTAAGAGAAAAAATGGTTATACAGCAAAGAGAAATGGGCTTGAATGGAGGAGTTGTCATGGATGGTCGTGATATTGGGACTGTTGTTTTCACAAATGCTGAGCTTAAAATTTACCTTATTGCTTCAATTGAAGCACGAGCTGAAAGAAGACTTCTTGAACTGAAACAGAAGGGATTCAATTATTCACTTGAAGAAATAATAAAACAAATTTCTGACAGAGACATATATGACAGCTCAAGAGAAATAAGCCCACTTAAAAGAGCAGATGATGCTGTGGTAATAGATACATCGAACATTTCAATTCAGGAACAAACTCAGAAAATAATAGATTTGGCATATCAAATAATTGGAGTAAATTAGCAGATGCAAGTTACAATTCATGATAAGGCGGGATTTTGTTGGGGCGTAGTCAGGACTGTTGATATAGCTGAAGAGACTTTATCAAAATCTGAGATTAATAAGCAAAACACCTATATTCTTGGGCATATAATACATAATCCTAAGGAGATTGAACGATTAGAAAACCGAGGTCTTAAAACCATTTCGCATAAAGATTTAGAAGATATTGCATTAAATGACCCATCTGCCAATATCATTATTCGCGCTCATGGCGAGCCACCCTCTACTTACAAAAAAACAGAAGAGCTTGGATTGAGTGTTATTGATGCGACTTGTCCGCTGGTAACAAACTTACAAAATCGTGTCAGGAAATACTATGAGCTTGGATACCAAATTATAATTTTTGGAAAGAGGGATCATGCTGAGGTTATCGGACTTCGAGGTGTTTGTAATGATGAATGTATAGTAATTAAAACACTTGATGAGGCAAAACAAATTACTGATTTTGGTAAACAAACAGTATTCATGTCGCAAACTACTATGGATAAGCATATATTTCATGATGTGAAAGAATATCTAGACTCAAAGATTAATAATCTTATTGATTTAGGAGAAATTGATAATAAACTGATAGGTCGTGATACTACTTGTCGTGCTGTTACAAGCCGTGAAGAGCCTATGCTGGAATTCGCTAAGTCCAATGATGTGATGATTTTCGTTTCTGGTAAAGATTCATCTAATGGTAAAAGTTTATACAATTCTTGTCTGAAAGTTAATCCAAAAACTCATTTTATAGAAGATATCAGTGATATAGACCTTAATTGGTTTGCAGGTGCAGAGAAAGTCGGGATTTCCGGTGCAACAAGCACTCCACAATGGTATATGGAAAAAGTAAAGCAATTTATTGAATCAGAATTTAATAATTAGCATAATATTTATTTTTTTCCGATATTATATTCTGAACGTAGTTTAGAATTAAATTTTCTCCGCTACGTTCAGGATGTTTGAAATATTATTCTTTGTCCGGAATACAACAAGTAAGATTTAAATATATGCTATGGCATCAACTTCTATCATACAATTATAGTGCAGAATATTGACAGGTACTATGGTACGGGTAGGTTTGTGATTGCCCATAAATACTGAAAAAACATCATTCACAATATCCCAGTAAGAAATGTCAGTTATATATATTCTGACTTGCAACAATTTTCCCTTCTCGCTTCCTACATTATTAAGCATCAAATCAATTTTGTTAAGCACAAGTAAGGTCTGCTCTTCTATGGTAATTGGTATATTTTTTTCAGAGTCAACAGGCAATTGACCTGAAATATATAATATCCCGTTATGCTCAATTATATTCGAATAATGACCATTAGCAAAAGGTATTTTTTCATTCTCCATTATTTTCAACTGATAAACCTCCTGATTGATAATTGCTAAAAGGTTCATAATTACTTAAAAAATGGTTCACTTCATCTTTATTTATTTCAAAAACCGGAGTTTTTGATATTTTCTCAGGAAAATCCTCTACATGCAAAGTTTGTGTTGGGTATGCAAAACGAATTCCTAAGGACTCAGTTAATTTAATAATTTCAAAAATAATTTCATGCCTGATTTTTAATTCCTGACTCCAATCAGGCACAGAAAAAAAAGTATGAAATAGGACTATGATTGCCGAATCAGCCAGATCATTTAGATATATTTGTGAACTGTCTTTTTGGGTTAAAGGATGGTTATTTACAATTTTTCTCAAACCTGTGACGTAATATTCAATTAATTCTGGAGGTGTATCATAAGTAATTGATATTCTAAATGAGAATCTCCTCATTTCTCTTCTGCCTAAATTGTCAATTATTGAGTCTGCAAGCTTACCGTTAGGTACAGATATTTGTGAATTATACAAAGTCCTAATCCTTGTTGAACGTATTCCAACTTCTTCAACATTTCCTTCGAAAGAATCAAATTTTATCAAGTCCCCTACATTGAATGGCTGGTCGGTAAAAATTGTAAGAGAACCAAAAAGATTTTTTACAGTATCCTGTGCAGCCAAAGCTAATGCCAGACCACCAATAGAAACACCTGCTAACAAGGGAGTAATATTTATTCCGATATTACTAAATAGGTAAAGTGTACCTAAGATTACAACAATTATTTTAAGCCCTTTTCGAATGAATGGCACTAGATGGTCATCTACATTTGATGGACTTTTTAATGCAAAAAATTCAAACAAATCGGCAAAAAAATCACATAATTTGTAAACAATGATAGTTACTAAAATAGGTACTATTGCCTTTACAATCAAGCTTAATATATAAGAAATATTGATGGGCAATGCCAACATTGCAAATAATTGTGTAAAAATCCAGGTAACAATCAGAACGCTTAAAGGTTTGGAAAGTGGTTTTACATATTTTTTATAAAGATTATGTTTAAAAAACCTTCCGGAAACCTTAACTAACAGGTAACCTAGCATCCATCGAATAATGAAATGCAATGCATAGCAAATTATAATAATAAGTAAAAAGCCTGAATATTGCCATAAATGGATTCCTAGAAACATTTTTTTCCAATATGCAGGTAAAGTATCAATGAAATCAAATGAATCTATGGGAAAAGTTGACTTATATAACAACTCGATTTGAGAAACAGTATAAGTTGAATACAACCACTTGTTTCCGTATTTTTCCAAATATATATCCGGAAGTTCACTAAAAATAATATACTTTTGAACGTTTATAGTAGTGTCAATATAATCATTATTCTGTGGTAAATCATTAATATTTACAAATAAGCCTCTTCCATCATAAATGCGCTTTAGTTTTATAGCAAGTTCTTCAGCTAAGTCAGGTCTAACAAGTGATGTGTTAAGTGCTTTGGCAGCAACATTGGGATGATAATTGTCTTTTTGCAAATTATCCAAGTGAGTAGCAATTGTATTATAGGGGGAGTCGAGCTTAGCAATACTTTTTTTAGCAAAGGATTGCCCAAACAAAGACTGAATTATCAAAATTGCAGCAATAATAAATAAACAATAAATAAGTATTTTCTTCATCATAGAGATTTTGTATAAAAAAAATCAAACAAACTACAAAAAAAGGAATTTTTCCTCGATTTATATTATTAATTTCTTAGTTTAAAAAAAAATTAGCATTTTTACTTTTTGAATAAGTACAAAATAAGGATAAAAAATGGCAATACCAAAAGAAACTATATTTGAAGTTGTGAGAAATGTTTATCCGGATTTCGATACCTATGAGCATCGGAATCAACTTTCTATTATAGTACCAAAAGATAAAATTATTGAAGTTGCAAAAGAACTAAGAGATAATCCTGCAACTTCATTCGAACTTTTAATTGACGTAACAGCCATTGATTGGTTAAAGAAAAAAAGCGATAGATTTGAAGTAGTTTATATTCTTTATTCAGTAAAGAATACTGAGCGCCTTAGAATTAAAGTTCCCGTTAGCGAGAAGAAACCATCTTTACCTTCTGTTACTACTGTATGGGAAGCAGCGAATTGGTATGAGCGCGAAACATTTGATATGTATGGGATAATATTCGAAGGACACCCAGGATTAAGAAGGTTTTATATGCCCGAAGATTATGTTGATCCCGAGTCAGGTGAACCTATTTATCCATTAAGAAAAGATTTTCCATTGATGGGTATACCGGACTCACTCCCATTACCACCATACCCTGAAAAATATGGCGAATTGAAATAAGAAATCTATTTAAAACCGTAACCATTTGTTACGGTTTTTTTGTTTATAACATTTTCTTTCGATATACGTATAAAAATAATGAAATCAACTATAGTAAACATAAATGAGTGAAAGAATATTTAGCAACAGTGATGTTGAACGTATATTAAGAAATGCAATTTCCAATAATAATGGCAGCTCTAGTGGAATTACAGAATCTGAACTGTTTAAGATTGCATCAGAATTAGGAATTTCCCGAGACAAAGTGGCAAAAGCTATTAATGAAGACCATGACCACATTGCATATCTTGAAGCCCGAAAAATGTGGATCAGCAAAAGGCATGGAGAGTTTTATCAACATTTGACAGCTTATTTTATTGTTAACACCATGTTAGTCGGACTGGATTGGTTCCTTAATGGTCCGGGATTGGAATGGGCTTATTGGCCTGTTTTTGGTTGGGGAATAGGATTAGCTATTGACTTTGTTGATTCATTTTTCCCCAATGAAGAAAAAATTGATAAAGGTGCGAAAAAAATGATGAAAAGCAAGAAATGGAAAGACTTATTCGAAAATTTGGGATTTAGCTTTTTGGAAGGCTTACAGAAAAAGTAGCCCCTACCCCATTTTTGTTGTTTTTAAAGAAAATTTCTGCATTTATAAGTTCAGAATATTTTTTTACAATAGATAAACCTAAGCCGGTTGAATTCTCTCCTCCGGTTGGTTGATTCGATAGCTTTGAGAATTTCTTGAAAAGTTTTGGCTGCTCTGATTCATGAATTCCGGGTCCTTCATCTATAATATCAACAACAACTCTGTTCCCGACATCATATAAGCTAACCTTTACTGTTTTGTGATGCGGTGAGTATTTAATTGCATTTGAGATAAAATTATCAAAAATGTTTTTGAATGCACTTAAGTCAGTAATTACTGAACCCTCACTTTCAATATTCATCATAATATTAATATGCTTTCGCTCTGCCTTAAATCTGTACAATTCAATAAGGTATTTAACAGAATCTATGATATTTACTTTTTGTATATCAACTTTTATCTTTCCCGACTCGATTGAATTCAAATCAAGTAATTGCTTGATAATATCAATTATTCGGTCACAAGAAATCACAATATCATTAGAGAATTCATAAAGTTCATTTTTTGTTAGTGAATCATCATCTCTGATTGTCTTGCCCAAGAGCTGAACACTGAATATAGGATTTTTAAGGTCATGAGCTGCAATAGCAAGTATTTCATTTTTCTCTTTATTTAGCATTTCAAGGTGTTGCTTTTCTAACTCCCATTCATTTTTGTAATTAATCAAACGCAAATGATTTTTTATTCTATTTTGTAAAACATACAAATTGTAAGGATACAATACAAAATCAAGTACACAACCATGAAGTTCACTTTCGACAGATGGAATTTGGTCTGGCTTAATAGTAAATAGTATAGGAATATTGCAATTTGTCAGACTGTCCTGAATTTGAGACTTTAGCTTTTTGAGAAATGTCAAGTCATCGTTATACATAAAATACAACAGTTTATAATCATCATTAATTTGATGAAAATCAAACTCAGAATAGTTGATTATGGTATAATTAAAACCAATTTCAACAAAAATGCTATTGATTGTATCAATCTCACTTCCATCGAAGTCAACAACAAGAATTTTTAGGCTTTTTGAATTGTTATCAATCATAAAATTGACATTTTGAAACTTTTTTTTGTTAAAGACATAAAAATATCAACAAAATTTTAAATTTTTCAATATATTTTGTGACAAAATCAATATTCAACTGTCTATATAAATATAAAGATTGCTCAGTTGAAAAAAGTTATTTGAAATTGAAAAATGGCTGATAAATTAAATCAAAAAAGCGACATTGAATTATGCAAAATGCTTAGTAGTGATAAAAAAACTGCTAAGTTGGCTTTTGATGAAATTTATCAAAGATATTCTCAAAGAGTTTATACTTATTGCAAAAAGTATGTAAATAATCAGGACCTCGCTGATGATATATTTCAGGAGGTATTTCTTCAATTATATACTTCAAGCAGTAAGGGTATTGAAATTAAGAATCTTAGTCCTTTTTTACTCACAATTGCTCGAAATAAATGTTTTAACGAAAACAGCAGATTATCAAATAATACAACATCCATCGAGGATTTTGATATTGGATTTACTGACAGGAATTACCTCGAGAATGAAGAAATAAGCAATATTGTCAATCTTGCAATAAATGCATTACCCGAACAATATCGCGAAGTAATAATCATGAAAGAACACTTGGATATGTCATATCAGGAAATTGCAGATGCAACAAACCAGGCACTTTCAAATGTTAGGATAAAAATATACAGAGCTAAAGAAAAACTAAGAGAAATTCTCGAACCATATCTGAATGATATTAGAGATTAACCAGATGATTAAGAAAATTAAATAAATGGTAAATTAAAATGTACGAAGAAACTGAATACTTATCGTCCTCGGAGCAATTAGTGGCCTTCCTTGATGGTGAACTTACACAGGAAGAAACCACTACATTGTTTTACGAGTTAGCCAATAATCCTGAACTACAGGAGCAAATGCGTCAGCATGTTCAACTTAAAAATTCTTTTAAGAATACCTTGGTTACTCCACCACCCGCACTTAAAGAAAACATTTTAGCAAGTGCAGGATTAATTGAAAAAACACAATTGATTGGCTCAAATGCTAACAGAGTTGCTGCACTATTAATTGGTTTCTTTTTTAATAAATTTACTATGGCGCTTACTTCTCTCCTTTTAATTGCAGGGTTCGGTTATTATTTTTACAGCAATAATCATACATCACCCGAAATCGCAAATGAAATTCCATTAGTCAGTTCTGTTTCAGTTGATTCTGATTTCGATCATTCGGCAACATCAGATAGTTTTTCAAACAATGTAAGTTCTGACAATAATGATCCTAAAAATAACAGATCAGGTATTGAACAAATAGCAAGCGTCAGCAAAACAAAAAAATACAGACAAGGAAAATTTACATCTAACGCTGATGATATTACAATGCTAAACTCGAAAAATAGCTCTGAAGTATTTGATCAAGTCAGTACAAATCATGAAAATTATGATAAAATGAAAGAGGTAAATCCTTCATTAAGTCATAATTTTAATGATTTTAAGTTTGGTCCTAACAGCTACTCAAGACCAGATTTCAGACGTATCAAGCCAGTCAACTTACTGCCTGGAATCATTGATAACCTTAGTGTCTTTTTCAGAATGTATGGAGCAAATTCATATCCTGATTTTAATTTAGCAAATGAATCCAGACCGATTGTGAACAATATTTTGTTAGGTTTCAGACACAACTTAAATCAGAATCATGCTATTAGTTTGGTCGGCGGTGTAGAGAATTTTTTGATGACATTTGATAAAAATGAAAATGGAATTATTTACAGGTACAATCAAAGCTGGAATGGAGGTTGGTTAGGTTTAGGATATCATTATACCCCCGGAGAAATAAATTCAATATCTATGGTGCCTGAGTTAAATATTATGGCAGGAGCAACAGCAACCGGACCGATATTTAGAGCCGGTGCCGGACTTAATTACTATATAACAGACAAATTTTATTTAAATGGCGGGTTAGAGTATGTTTTATTAACATACAACGAATCACAGTTCAGCTCAAATACAAAGTGGTTTACTACAAATAAATTTGGTTATACTATAGGTTTTGGAATAGGATTTTGATGAAATTGTTGTTTATTATATTAATTTCAGTAATTTTACTTTCATCTTGCAAAGATCCATCAAGCTTGGATGCAACAAGAGAGAAAATCAAAATTTACGACCCTAATGATTTACCTGCTGTTTTCAAAGTTATTCCGGATACCATTGACTTGGGTATTATTCACCCAGGTAAATTATACTCAGGTAACTTCTCTATTGAAAACATAAGCAACAATATTGTTAAAATTGAATCCATATCAGCAACAATAAATAAGAATCAATATTTGTTTGGAGACAATACCATAATTAATTTAAACAAGAAAGGCGAGCAAGGAGCATCTAGAATAGTCAACTATTCATTCATATCAGATAAACCGGGCAATTTTGATGATATTATTAATTGGGATTCATACAAAAATCCCAAAACTCCCTTAATTACAAAAGTAGCTTCGGTTTGGGCTGAAGATATTCAGTTCAACAATACAAAAGTCGGTGAGTTTGATTTAAAGATATTGAAAATAAACAATAATTCTGATGTTGAAGTTAGCATAACTGATTTTTTGATTTCAGACCCCGACGGAGTAATTATTAATGAGCCGCAAGTGTCTATACCCTTAATAATTAAACCCAACTCAGTTACAAGTGATATATTTTTAACATTCAGACCAAAAGATACTAAAGAATATAACAGTAAAATTACAATCAAAGCAATTTACCCTGATAATTCAAAACATTATACTGACGAGATAATTAACATTGTGGGCCGTGGGAGGAATTAATCCCCAAAAAATCTCCTGCGGGATTGGAGGATGGAGGTTGCAAATCTATGCAACCTCTTTTTTTTTTATCTAATTATAATTCTATTTTGTTCATCTTTTGATGCCTTGTTAAGTATCAACTTTTTATAATAATATGCATCATATAAATAAGGATCATATTCTATTGCTTTATTAAAATATTTGATTGCATCATAGTGGTTATTGATGTATTCATACAAAAAAAGCCCATACTTAAAATGTGCCATTGCTCTTTGCATTTCATCATCAAAAATCAAACGTATTTGAGCAGAATTTAAGTCCTCAACATGTGTATAATCATTCAATAATGATATTATTACCTTGATATCAAGTGTGTTGTAATTCATATTGTATGCTTTAGTAAAATCCTTGAGAGCCTCTGAGTATTTACGTTGTTTCATCAAAAATAATCCCCTTTTGTAATAACATTCAGGATCATCAATAAATTCAACCGCTTTATCAAACTTTAGTGAAGCTTTTAGAAAATCATGAGTCAATAAGTAGATTTCACCAAGTAACAAAAATGTTTCGTATCGGCCACTAACTGATTTTTCTAGTTCTAAAGCAGCAACCAACAAACTGTCATATAGAGTACTAACATCAACTACCTGAGGAATATTCATCCGCTGTTTCATTTCGTCAAACACTTGCATCAAATAGCTAACTGAATTGCTTGAATTTAGCTTATCTGCATCTAAGTAAATTGTTATACTAGTTTGCTTGTTGGAAGCGATTGCTCGTGCTTCTTTATATAGTTCGAAACAGTTCTTAACTTTTAGCAAAAAAGCATCTTCATGAACAGGCTCCTTATTCAAAATTTCTTTAGTTATTTGTAATGATGAATTATAGTTTTTATTACCATAATGGCATAATGCAATAGAGAATAACAACTCTTTTCTTGAGGAATCAGCAGCAAGTGCGATATTGAAGTTAGTTAATGCATCATAAAAAGAATTCTCGTAATAACTTGTATAAGCTTTGTCAATAATCCCATCTAAATATCCGGGGTTGATTCTCTTCCAAATATTCAAATCATCATTAATCGAACTTACATCTTTGATTTTGGACAATTCTTTAGCCCTTGCCCTGAAAATATAAGCTTCAATAAAATCATTTTTAATACTTATTGCTCGACTAAAATCATTTACCGCCTGTTCAGACATATAATTATATAATTTACATAATCCCCTATAATAGTATGCAGAGTCGTAATCGGGGTACTCAGAAATAAGTTTGTCAAAATCTTCAATTGTTGCAGCATGACTTTTAAAATGGATGTGTAGCTTGATAGACTTTAGTAAAAATTCTCTTTTACTTAAAGTCAACGATGCTAATTTTTTATAATTTTGAGAAGCTGAGGACATTAGTCCCATTTTCTCGAAACACAATGCTGAGTATAGGATGGCTTCGAGGTGCTCAGGGTTGCTTTCAATTACTTTTTCAAAATCTCTTAATGCATTAGTAAAATAGCCGGAATTGTATTTAATCACTCCTAATCTATAAAATGCCAGGATTAAGTCTTTTTTGTAAAAAACTGCTTTATTAAGATAAAAAATCGCTGAATCAATCATGCTCAACTTTTCATACGAGGCACCAAGTCCATAAAGTGCCAAGTAATTATCAGGATTAGCTCTCAATACATCTAAAAAGGTTCCCACAGATTGTTTGTATTTTCCACTTGCAAACTGATTGTTTCCTTCAACAATTCTATCATAAGGAGATTCATTGCTAAAGGCATTTTCTAAGTTTATAAATAGTATAATTAATATAATTACTTTACATAAATCCATAATTTTAATATGAAATATTTTTTACACACTGGAACTATTCAAATATAATTATTTCTATGTAATTATAATACAAATTATTAATTGCTGATTTGAAATTTCAATACCACCTTTGTCATATTATTGGGTATTGTTTCAAATATTAACTTTGCATTATGTATTTCAGCTAATTGAGATACTATTGACAATCCTAAGCCATTTCCTGATTCATTTGCAGTTCCAATACCGGACTTAAATGAAGTCTTGTTGGCTACCTTTTCAATTACTTCTTTAGGAATGCCCTTGCCTTTATCTTCAATTGAAAGAAATAAATAGCTATCATCATTATATAATTCTATCGTAATATTCTCATTTTTAGGACTATATTTTATAGCATTTGTCAATAAATTTCTGAATATTATTCTAACAATATTCTCATCAAGCAGTTGTATTCTGTTGCTCTTAAAATTAGTTATTACACCGATTCCTTTATTATGCAATGTATCGCTTAGTAGCTCAATCTCACCTTTTATCAGGCTCGAAATATCAACCTCGGACAAATCGCAGGTAATATGTCCCAAATTTATTTTCGACCAACTCAATAAATTATCAAGAAGCAAATAAAGTTTGTTGCTTGATACTCCTAGAGACTCCAAATACTTGTGTTTAGATTCATCATCCAGTTTATCATATCTTATATTTATAACATCAAGCATTTGCTTAAGTGATGCAACCGGACTTCGCAAGTCATGTGATATGATTGCAAAAAGGCTATCTTTGGTTTTATTTAATTCAGCCAAAACTTCTGATATTTTTTGTCTCTCTTTGAACCTTTTATAATAATAGATTGATGTGAATAAAATTGTCAGAATTACAATCGAAGCAATAATTATGATAAATGATTGCCTTTTTGATTGTTCAAGCTGCTTATTAAGATATTTCTTTTCCAAAATTATTCTATCGTTAACTAGGGAAATCACACGAGGGTCGCTTTGAATAAAATTATCCCACATCTCATGATATTTTTCGTAATATGATAGTGCAGATTTGTAATTACCAATACTTTTTTCGTATTCATAGATTGTTAGATAATGATAGAAAATTCTGTAATTACTCTGATTCCCCCAAATTTCAGATCCAACTGTATCCTTTAGAGACAAGTTAGCAAAATATGCTGCACTATCCATCATATTTTTTAATTTATAATAAGTTACGAAATCACATTTAAAATTATGTGTATCAAAGTATTTTTTTTCGATAACTCTTTGGAATGTAACAATAATCAATTCATGCAATTTTTTTTCAAAAGACTTATCAATTCTATAATTCTCAAAAAGATAATTAAGAATTGTATATCCAAACAATTTATGGTGAAGTCTATCATCATTCAGCTGATTTAAATTATCAATTGCCAGATTAAAATAGTTGAGGGCTGAATTCATTGACTTATTTAAACTCTTAACCCCTTTGTTCCAATTTCCTGAAGCTTTCACGAACAAATCATCAGATTGTAAGCTTGCTTCGTAGCCTTTTTGATAATAAAAATCCACAAAATTTTGTTTGCCTTTTCTAATTCCTATATGTAAGCTGTTGTTAACTGCTATGAACAAGTTAGCATGTGCTATACCGGAATAGTCTTTTACTTCTTCAAACATATCCAGTGCCTTAAAAAAATAAGTAGATGCTGAGTCTGATTGGTAATTGTCAATATAATAAGTACCTTTATTAAGATAAAACTGTCCAATATTCTTTGGATTCCCGTATTTTAATACCAATGTTTCGTACTTATCAAAGAAATGTAATATTAATTTTGGCTTATAATTAAGATTTACCAGATGATATAAATGATCGAAATAATCCTCAATAACATGAATTTTCTTGTTGATAGTCATCTGGCTTGACTCAACGCTTGAAATCAAATTTTCAGGATTAATCGGATAAAGGAACTCTGACTTAGCTTTTACAGATATTAAGAGTAATAATAATATGATTAATGAGCGTATTACCATGAAATCGTTTTTTTTTAAATCCATTAACCAATTAGTAAATAATTACCAAGCTTTTCATTAATGATACTGCGTTTTGAGTCAGGTATTCTAATTTCGACTCCGTCACTCATAACTATTGCTTGTTGATGTCCTTTTTTGTATTTGGTAATGTGATTGATGTTAACCAAATGGCTGTTGTGAACTCTGCAAAATCCAATTTCATCAAGAATATTCTCATAATACTGTATGTTTCTTGATATCAACAATGTTTCATTACCCTCAAAATGAAATAATGAGTAATTTTGTTGTGCTTCAATTCTGATAATTGATTTAATCTGGAATATTTCATTTCCGGAATTAGTTTTAAGCAAAATCTTATCAAATTTCTTATTAATCGCACTTTCTACAACATTCAAATGTTCTTTTAGATTGTCAGTACTATTATAAGAGCCAATTCTTGAAAAAACTTCTTCCAGCATTTCCTGATTAATTGGTTTGACTAAATAATGCAAGGCAGATAATTCAAATGCCTTGAGTGCATACTCAATATAAGATGTAGTAAATACTAATTTGTAATCTTTGTATTGAACATTGTTAATAACGTCAAGACCGGTACCATCAGGTAGCATAATATCCATGAATACCAAGTCAGGTCTTGACTTGTCAATTAATTTCACAGCACTCTCAACATCAGAAGCTATTCCGACAATTCTTGATTTACCAGCAAATAACTCCAATAACAAAACTAATGAATCGGACAAACTCTTTTCGTCTTCTACAATTACTATATTTATTAACACCTACAAAACCCTTTTTCGTTAATGACTGATAACAGTTACTGCATATAAGCCAAAAAATCAGGTAAAACTCACAGAGCGAAAAGCAAAATTACAACATTTTCGTATTAATAAAAAATTATAATTGTATTTGAATTTGTTTTTTTTATAATTGTTTTAATAAAAATAGCTTAAATTTGTGTAAGTTATCAAATAATTAAACAACTTACAGAAATATTTATTAGAGAGAAAAATACCTCATGAAAGCTGATCTAATGCATAATGATGAGTTTATGATAAATAAATTTTTGGTTACTTAAAATCAGAACTCCATTAAATCATAGTTTCTAATTAACATCATTTATTCCATACTCTTTCATAAGACTAATGCCATAATTTCTTATATAGTCAATAATCTTAATAGCTTCTTTCCCTCGTTCAGTAAGACTATATTCTACTTTTGGCGGAACAACAGGGTAAACATTCCGAAATACAAAACCATCTTTTTCCAAATCTCTTAAAGATGTAGTAAGCATTTTATGTGTTATTTTAGGCATTGATTTCATCAATTCATTATATCGCATAGTTTTATCTTTCAATCTCCATAGAATCGGCATTTTCCAGGTTCCACCAATTTTATCCATTGCAAATTCAACGGGATTATAGTATATTTTTGAATCATAAATAAACTCTGGTATTTCACACTCTCTAAAAAGTTAGTATCATACTTGTAGGTACATATATTGTCAAAAATACTATTTTTTTTATTTTTGAGTTAATCAATTTGTTTAACAAATAAAAATCTAAAAAATGAAAATAGCAATAATCGGAACCGGTAATGTAGGTGGGGCGCTTGCAACCAAATGGTCCGAAGCAGGACACGAAATTTATCTTGGAGTTCAGGATATAGCAAATTTCAAAGGAAAGGAGCTTTTGAATAATTCCAACACAAGGGCAATGTCAATAAAAGATGCTGCTGATAAATCCGATGTGATTCTCATCGCTACACCTCCCGAAGCAATTTTTGATATTCTGGAACAGGTGGGAGAATTGGATGGAAACGTTGTTATTGATGCAACTAATTCAATCAGACAATCTCCTAAGCCATATCCAACTGTCTATCACTGTGTTGCAGATAAGACTAAAGCAGATGTTGTAAAATGTTTTAATACAACAGGTTTTGAAAATATGAAGAACCCTGTGTATGGTGAAATGCTTTTGGATATGTTCATGGCAGGTGATAGCAGCAAAGCAAAAGAAATTGCCACAAAGCTTTCATCAGATTGCGGTTTTGGTAAATGTTGGGATTTTGGAACATCAGCTCAGGTAGAATTACTTGAAAAATTTGCACTATCATGGATTAACTTGGCCATCATGCAGGGGCATGGAAGAAATATTGGGCTCAAAATCATGCAAAGGTAATGTTAGCTCCTTGACTCATAATTATTGTGGAAAATGTCATAATTTCATAATTTCAATTTACACCTTAACTTTTATTTCACATTATTTTGATTTTTGAAATTAAAGAATTCATAATATCTGACAATGAATGGAATTATTGGACGTTTTGTGAGTTAATTTTCTAAAATAAGTTTTTATATATGAGCACAGAACAAACTGCAATTAGAACATCCCTCTTTTCCATATTTGGCAATACACTGCTTGCACTTATCAAAGGAATATCTGGGATTTTGGGTAATTCTTTTGCATTGGTTGCTGATGCAATAGAATCAACAACTGACATTTTCTCATCTTTGGTAGTATTTCTAGGATTTAAGTATGCGAACAAACCTCCTGATGAGAATCACCCTTACGGACATGGTAAAATCGAACCCTTGGTTACATTTGTAGTTGTGGGATTCTTGATTTTTTCAGCTGTCGTTATTGCTTATGAGAGTATTAACAATATTAACACACCACATAATTTACCAGAATCATGGACATTATTAGTACTTGGTGCAATAATAATATGGAAGGAATTATCATATCAATTTGTTTTGAGAAAAAGCAAGCAAATTAATAGTAGCTCACTCAAAGCAGATGCTTGGCATCACAGGAGTGATGCGATAACTTCAATTTCTGCTTTTATTGGTATTACAGTTGCACTCATTTTGGGGAAAGGTTACGAAACTGCTGATGATTGGGCAGCATTACTTGCATCAGCTTTTATCTTGTATAATAGCTACCTGATTTTTAGACCGGCATTTGGAGAAGTTATGGATGAACATACCCATGATGA
>JANJTB010000022.1 GCA_024711295.1 bacterium
CATGATTATAGTTGGTTGTGGCAGGGTTGCTCGACTTCAGAAATAAGCATAACAAAATAGCATAATTGGTTTAATAAACTTTTGAAATATTATTTAATCTTCAGCATTTCTGAAAGTAAAAAAATGTTTTATTTGAATTATTAATTTTTATTCAGTATTTTAGTTTATCTATCTATGTGATTGTTAAAGATTTTGTCCAATTTATTTTGAAGACTTACAACACTGATGATTAATTTCTGATAAGTGTTGATATTTAAATCCAACCAAAACTCTTCTGATTTACCAATAAAGAAATCAGCAAATATCTTACTTTTTTGTGAATCATACCTCAAGAAAAAACCAACTTCAAATGATTTAGTTCTACTCATTTCATTGAGAGTTTTATAAAATCCTCCATTTACTCATACAACATCAATTGATTTTGCACCCCATCTCTTTGAAGCATTTGTTGACTTAGTATCAACGTATCCTCCACCTCCAAAACCACCTCCGGGACTTATCATTGGTCCTTCGGTTGGTCCAACATCAAGGCGTAGAACAAGTAACGTTTGAAAAATATTGTTTAATGTATTTTCTGTTGAAACCCTTTCAAACCCGAACCACTACCACCTTCTCCTGCGTCTACTGGTGCACTACCTTCTATACCAATTCTACTCCCCATTATGTTGTTAATATTCAATCCCAAGTCACTACTTCTATCAATTTCCATTTGTCCATACACAGTTACTCCTATTGATGCATCTTGATATTCTTCACCCAACAACTTCTCTCTATCTCTTTCTTTCTCCGGTGCTAAGCCGCAATGGTCACACCATTTCATAGGGGAGTTACAAGCGTAGTGATGTGTAGTAATTCATGCTTATAGGGTTCAATAAAGTAAATAAAGAACATTCAACAGTAGAATTAATTAATGTTTAAAATTTTGATTTTAGTTAAATATCGAGTAGGTGCAAGTAACATATGTCAAAAGTCTTTTTGTGAAAACTTTCTCAGTGACAACATAAATGGTAAAACTAACCACACAATCATGAGCGTTAATGTTGAAATTATCCCCCAAAATGTTCCAAGCATATTTTTGTAAACTGCTCCTGTATAACCCATTAATGCAGAATTATCTAACTCAAGGGTAATAAAAAGTCTTGCTAAATCATTGGGATTTAACATACTCATAATCAAGGCAGGCACCTCGATAGGGTAATCACTAAAATAGTATAAAACACCCAATATCAGTCCATCATAAAGGAAACAAAGAAAGAACCATATTATCAATGCAGCACCCAACCCTTTTGCTTTGTCATCAAATAAGTTTGAAATATAGTAACCAAGTGATAAAAATATACCGCCCAGCAAAATACCTGATAATATTAAGCTTATTGCCAAAATAATACTATCGTTAATTTCGTGCGTAATAAGCGGAAAGCCACATCCGAGTACGAATCCACCTATTGTGGCAATTAATGATGAAATAAAATTGCTAAGAAAAATATTTCTTCGCTCAATTGGTTGTGCTAATAAAAACTGAATGTACTCCCTTGAGTTATAAAAGTGCTGAGTACCATAAATTATTGAAATCAAAGGTATAACAATTAAAATAATGTTTAATAAACTGATAAACACCTTTGATGATTCAATACTGAAGTAATATAAAGCTTCGACTAACAAGAAGTAAAAACCGGCATAGAAAAATATCCATTTTGCTTTAATCAGATTCTTGAGCTCAAACAACAATAGCGAACTTAGCATAAATTACCTTTAGTATAAATACTGATTATAGCATCTTCAAGATTTTTGGAATTTGTATCGTTAATAAGGGAATTCTTGCTACCACTATAAACCAAATTCCCCTCCATCAAAACATTCATATTATCAGACAGCTCATCAACATCCTGCAAAATATGAGATGTCATCAAAATCGTTTTCCCGTTTTTTTTGAGGCCCAAAATATACTCTTTAAGTATTTTCACACTCTGAGGGTCTAAACCAACTGACGGTTCATCCAAAACAATGACAGGTGAATCAAACATCAGTGAAATGAGCAAATTAACCTTCTGCTTTGTTCCTCCGGAAAGATGTTTTAGAGGCTTAGATAGTGCATCTGACAAATAGAATCGGTCAATCAATTCGTCTTTAAGAATGGGATTGGTATTCCTGATTTTTGTAACTAAGCTTATTAAATCGTTCGCAGTCAGATTATCTGGATAGTTTGCAATCTGAGTCATATATCCGATGTTGTTTTTAAAGCTGACGTCATTGATTACATTTTTATCATAATACGTTATATTACCTGAATCAGGTTTTACTAAACTTAAAAGAATCTTGATAAGCGTAGTTTTTCCGGATCCGTTGGGCCCAAGAAAAGTGTTAATGCTGCATTGGTTGAGTTCGATACTGACATCATTCAGTACTTTATTCAACCCATAAGTTTTTGATATGTTATTAAATTTTATCATAAATTGGTTTCATCAATGGTGCGTTATCAATCATTGTAGGCGGAGTAATCGAAGGAATGATGTTCTCAGCCATATCCAGAATGAACATAAAAAAGCTGTTCAAAAGTATAATCAATGGTGGATTCTTTTCTACTATAAAAGCAAAAAGTCTTACAGGATAATAAGGTACATCTCCAAATCCATCCTTGTTGATGTCGTAACCTGAATATTTATCCCAGTAATTAGATTCGAAACTGTTTGAATTCATAGTGCTGTTGGTGCTTAAATCAAAAGAATTAGCAACAATTATATTATTTTTGAAAGAATTTTCAGACGAGCTGGCTAAAATGCGAATTGCCCAGGCATTGTTATTTATTATATTATTTACAAATGTATTCTTTCCACCACCCTCGATATAAATACCTGTAGAATTATTAAGTATCTTGTTATTAATTATTTTACTTTCTTTTATGTCCTTCAGCAATAATCCGTAAGATGCAGCTCCTAAATTATCCTGAAAAATATTGTCTTCCATCAGAACATTTGAAGTGTACATTACAGCAACACCTGAGCCGTTATTCAAAAAAATATTTTTCTTATATTCAGCATTATGCGAAAACATAAAATGTAATCCGTATCTTATGTTTTTATGTGAAGTATTTTCGGATATTTTAACTCCTTTAGTGAATTCGAGGTAAATCCCGTCACGATGGCCGGCAATATCATTATTCCTGACAATTACATCGTTGCAATACCATAAGTGTACTGCATTTCCGGATGCAGCTTCTCCCTTACCCTTACCTTCGAAAATATTGCTAGATATGATTAAATATTTACTACGTGCAGCATATACTGCAAACATAGTATTAACAAACCTGTTGTTTGAAATGTTGCACCTTGATGAGCTGTCGAGCCTTATAGCAGCTCTGTCCTGCACATAGCTGTAACCGGAATTGTTGAACTCCATACCTTGTATTACTACGCTATCAGCATAGATTTTCAGGATATGGTCTTTTCCTTTGCCACTAATTGATGGATAGTTTTCCCCAATAATGCATACAGGCTTTCTGATTATAATTGATTCAGCTTTAATGTTGCCCGACTTCACAACGATAGTATCGTGGGGATTAGCAAGCTCAATTTCTTTATTAAAATTATCCGCAGAAAAATCTTCTAAGTAAACTTTCTTCGAAAAAGCAAAATTTGATAATGTGATAAAAATAATATATAATACAGCAAGTCTCATTAAGGCCATTCTTCTCTAACTAAATTGCTAACATTCTCCCAATTTAGCATTTCGCCGGGATGCTCCTCTTTTATAGTCATCAATTGATTCTTATCAGCAAAACTTGTTAAAAACATAGCCATGGGACTTGGTAAACTCTTACTACGAAGGTAAAATGCATTCTTTGCGTCTATCAACTGCCCGG
This sequence comes from bacterium, assembly GCA_024711295.1. Taxonomy (GTDB): domain Bacteria; phylum Bacteroidota; class Ignavibacteria; order Kapaibacteriales; family UBA2268; genus JANJTB01. Next base: position 3,860 of record JANJTB010000022.1, read on the forward strand.
GATTTGAATAGTCAACAGTCCAAATCGAATGAACATTTGAATACTCAATTTGCTTGTCATTTAAATATTTTGCCATACATTCCAATGCATCAAACTTGAAAACCTTACCCTTTTTATTTACTATTTCAGCACCATATTTATGATCTGTTATTGACATTTTGCATAAGACACACTCATCATGTCCAAATTTGATATCCTCTGGCTCAGGTGAGCATGACAAGAGAGAAAATGTTAATACCGGTATAGCAACAGCAAGTTTTTTCCTGTGACTTTTGAAGTAATCAAAAAATACCTTTAGCCATCCACCTGCAATAGCTGCAAATAAAACAAATCCACCAATACCCGGAAGTGATGTAACCGTGAAATTCAAAATCTTTCGAGAGCCGATCAGAGGTGGTTGATATGATACATTCGTAGCTTTCAAAATAGCATTGGGGTCTAAATCAGTTGCAAAATCAGTCTGCCAAACATAAAAGTCATAAAGCCCTAAAGCACCTAAAATCGAAAATACCACTAACCAAGTTATAAATAATGCCTTTTTTCTCAAAAAAGCAAATATCACTCCCGTAACAATCATAATTATATTTATAACTGGCATATATCTCAGTTCAGGGATGCTGTCGGGCTTTATTTCTTTCATTCCGATATAATGATTCAAAAGGTTTATGCTCTTAAGCTCGTAATTGTCATCACCCGTCACTTTATCAATGTATATTCTCATTTGTAAGCCCTCCGGAAATTGAGGTGCTCCAAAGTCTATTGTCCACATCGGTAAGAAAAATAATGCTATGGGCATCAAAGCGGCTAATAACAATATTAAATTAATCTTTTTCATTTCATAAACCTTTTAAAAAATCATTAACTAAAATCATTGACCCTTGTTGAACGTAATCTCAGTTTTGGAATCAGCAGCAGAAACCCTGATATATCCTTGCATTTCCTGATGCAAAGCGGAACAAAAATCTGAGCAGTAAAAAGGAAATATACCAACCCGTTCAGGCTTCCATACTATAGTTTGAGTTTCTCCTGGCATAATTAAGGCTTCTGAATTCTGAGCTCCCATTACCGCAAATCCATGAGGAATATCCCAATCTTGCTCGAGGTTTGTTATATGCCAATAAACGATATCTCCTACTTTGATTCCTTCAATCATATCTGGCATAAAATGCGACCTGATTGTAGTCATGTAAACTCTCACAATATTACCCTCTCTTACAACCTTAACATCTTTTTCATTCAAAGTAGCATGTGGATGTTTGTTGTTTTCGAGCTTATATATTTTCTTACTATTTGGCTTAACCAAATCCGCATGTATAGCTTGTGCATAATGCGGCTCTCCATTTGTTGGGAAGTCAAGCAATAATTTCATTTTATCGCCACTTATATCATATAACTGCGCTGAATGTGTAAGCTCGGGACCAGTAGGCAAATATCTGTCTTTTGTAATTTTATTTAATGCAACTACATACTTACCCCATGGTTTGGCTGCATCACCGCCTGGAATCATCAAGTGACCAATAGAATAATAGGTTGGTATCCTGTCAACTACTTCCCATGTTCCAATTTTCCACTTTACAATTTCTGATGATAAAAACATTGAAGTATATCCATAGCCATTACCATCAAACTCAGTATGTAATGGACCTAAGCCGGGATTCTGCACTTCGCCTGCCAACACTGCCTCATAATTAAGTATCGGAATACCTTCTACATCTGAATCAAATTTCTTTTCTTGAACAGCTTTTTGCATCTTTGAAAATGAAAATACAGGTATAAGAGCTGCCAATTTTCCACTTGCTGCAATGTATTCACCAGATGGGTCAACATCGCACCCATGAGGAGACTTAGGAGTGGGAATCAGATAAACCAAGCCCGGACAATCCTGAGGATAAAGTACTTTTACTCCATTTTTCTCTGTTGAGGTAGCTGAGTGAACATCGTCATTCCATACATTATGACGGTATTTACCTGGCTCATCTTTAGCTTTGCCTTCTTTTAGATATTTCTCTGCCAATCTCCAGTTGATAGCAGCAATAAAGTCTTTATCATTCTGCGATGCATTTACTTCCAAAAGGGTATTAGCTTGTTCTGAATTATAGCATGAGAAGAAAACCCAATCCTTTGAAGCTGCCTTACCTGCTCTGCTTAAATCATAATTAAAACCAGGCATTCTGATTTGGAATTCAAGATTCATTCTTCCATTATCTTTATCAACTTTAATGAAAGACAGATTTCCTTTGAAATTTTCTTTGTATGTGCTGATTGGAACGTCCTTATTTGGTGTGGGAACACTAAAACGGGTTCCGGCAACTACATATTCTGTATTTTCTGTACAGAAAGGTGAGCTGTGATTACCTGAACTGTTTGGAATCTCTATAATTTCGGTTGTTCTAAAACTTGACAAATCAATTCTGGCAATTCTCGGAGTGTTATTACCATTAATGAACACCCATCTACCATCGGGATTACTGTTTGTCATGGATAATTGAGGGTGATGAGCATCGTCCCAAGGAATAAAACCATACGATGTTTCTAGCATTGGCTTTGTCTCTTCTGTATATCCCCAACCATTCTCCGCTTGTTGTGAGAACACCGGAATAACCTTCAACAATCTACCGCTTGGCAGTCCATAAACTGTCATCTGACCGCTGAAACCACCAGAGAATAAACCGTAAAACTCATCATGAGAACCGGGGGCTACATATACTTTTGAAGCAGCATCTGTGTCTTTAGAAAGGTCGCTTTTGCTCGAGCACGAATAAAAATATGCAGACAATGCAATTATGATAATTGCAGATATGAAGTAATTCTTAGTTTTCATCAAATAATCTCCGCTAATGTTGAAAAAATCAGTTTTCTAAACTTCTTAGATACTCGAGTAAAGCGCGTGCTTCATCTTGTGGGATATTCTGGTTAGCCATTGGCGTCATGAACTCAGCAAATAATTTTTTGGCAGCTTCATTCTCTTTTATCATTTGCTCAGGGTTCATAATCATATTCATAATCCATTCAGGTGATCTTCTTTGAGTTACTCCCCTTAATTTGGGACCTATGTATTTTTCATCAACTTTATGGCAAGCAGTACACTTTGCTTGAAATATTTTTGATCCATTCGCAACCATAGATGCATCAATATTACCTACAAATACGGTTTTGATTGGACCAACTCCTTTATCTACATTTTCCTGGGGCGTAGTTTTTTCATCACCCCCACCACACGACTGTATTAATAGTACCAGAACCAGTAAAATCAGAATTGAATGTTTATTCATAAGAACTCCAATAAATAATTAATTTAAATCAGACAATTTTATCTGATTCAAAATTAAGTAAATTTCTTTTATCTTCCAAATTATTTTTTCTATATTTATATTTTGTTTTAAATTTATATAAGTTACTTAAAAAAAATAATAGTTGCAGAATAAAGTAGATAATAAGCTATTTAGCAGCATCAAATTTATATTATTGCACTACTACATTTTAAATATATTTAAAACAAATTATTTATTTTGTTGATTAATTTTGTTTAATTCATTTTTTTTAATAGTTTTGTAATATAGTTGTTAAGATTATGTAAAACATTTTATTGATATGAACTTAATACTTAATTGTTTCATTTTGTTAAGAGCAATTTTTATTGAGAATTGATATGGTATTCTCAAAATGTTGTAACATAATTTTCAGGAAAATTTGCAACTTTCACAAAATCTTATGGAGCAGATAAATGAATGGACTGTCTAGAATAAATGTTAAAACAAAAAATAAGTTAGCTTTGTTAATTTTTTTTGTTGCATTGGCTGTTATTTTCGCTGCTTATTTACTTTACAACAACGAGTCAAACAAATTATTTCAATCTAGAGTAGAAATATTGCACTCGATATCAACATTGAAATCCAATCAATTGTCTGAATGGTTTTTAGATGAAAATGAAGATATTCAGAAAATTTCGAACAATCCTGTTTTAATTAATCAAATCAAACAATACAGAAGCCAAAAAAACATTGATGACTTATTACAAATTAATGTAACTCTTAAGCAAATTAAAAATGAACATGATTACCTTGACTTAATGGTTACTTCAGTTGATGGAGTTATCGAAGGCTCGACAAATGAATCTATCAAAAACCTTAATATTGGGGAATTAAAATTTGCTCAAACAAACTATCTAGATAATGAAATTCATTGCACAGATCTATTTAAATCATTTGAAACAGGTTTTGAAAAGATAGTGATTTCGTTTATTGCGGCTATAAGAGACGACAAAAACAAAATAATTGGCAAGTTAGTTGCCAGGATAGACCCATCTGTGTTCATTTATCCATATATTGAGGGTTGGCCAATACCAAGTGAAACCTCTGAGTCTTATGTTTTTAAAGTTGAATCTGACAGTATTGTGTTTCTTAACAATTTAAAGCATTTGGCAAATACAGCTTTAAATTTTAAAATTTCAGTAAAAGAACTGGATTATCTTGCAGCTAAAGCAGTAAAAGGTCAGCTTGGTCTTATTTTCGGCAAAGACTATCGCAAAGTTGATGTTTATGGTTATGCTAAACGTATCGAAGGCACTCAGTGGTATATTATATCCAAGATTGATAAAAGTGAAATGCTGGAAGAAGAGCCGCTAATTGCTGGTGTTGTAATTGGGTTTTCCATCCTCTGCATTATAATCATTGTATCTTTTGTTGTGGCATTTTACAACCATAGACAAAAAGATATATATGAGGAACTTTATAAGAAGGAAAAGGAAATCTGGCATCAGAATGAAAAATTTAAAATAACAATGGATAGCATTGGAGAGGGTGTAATTGTAGCTGATGTTGATTCTAACGTCCAATACATGAATTCCTATGCAGAAATATTGACCGGGTGGCGTTTCAAAGCAGCTCGGGGTAAAAAAATAAATGAGATCTACAATGTTAAGAGCGAAATAACAGGTAAAAAAGTTAATGATATTCTTGAAAGTGTGATTAAAAAAGGTTTAGCAAAAGAATTAGCCAATCATACATTGCTTATATCCAAAAACGGTGATGAAATTCCCGTATTAGATACTGGCTCACCAATCTACGATACAGATGGTGCCTTATTTGGTATTGTAATCACTTTTCAGGATGAAACTGAGAGAAGGACACAAAAACGAATTTTACAGGAACGTGAATCATTCATTAGCAGCATTCTTGCCTCCATTAATGATCATATAGCAGTAATTGACAACAGTGGATTTATTGTCTCCGTTAACCAAGCTTGGGAAACATTTGCCATTGAGAACGGAGCCACAACACTTGAAAGAACTTCCGTGGGTTCAAATTACTTTAATGTCTGTGCAAACGCTATTGATGATGGAGATAAGTATGCATCTGAAGCTTTGGAAGGACTAAAATCAGTACTTAATAATAATGCTGATTATTTCCAAATGGACTACCCTTGTCATTCACCGGAGAAACAAAGGTGGTTTACACTGAGAGCAAGCAAATTATCAGGCGATAATGATATGATAGTCACAGTTCACGTAGACATAACTGAACGTATGATTACCCAATTAAAACTCATGAAAAGTGAATCTAATTTGCGGGAGTTCTTCGAAAATGATATTGCCGGCGATTATTCTGCTTACGCTAACGGACAAATAGTAAGATGTAATCTTTCATTTGCTAAGATTCTTGGATTCGAAACTCCGGATGAACTTGTAGGACGAAATATCATTGACTTTTATAAACAGAAAGAAAAAAGAGAATACTTCATCAAACTAATGCATGAGAATAAAATATTAAAAGATTATGAAGTGGAGCTAATCCATAAAGATGGCAGTGATTTGTTGTGTATAGGAAACATTGTAGGTAAATTTGATGAATCAGGCAAACTCATTAAGTATTTTGGATACATTCAGGATAAAACTTTACTGAATAATGCTGAAAAAGAACTTTATATGAAGAAACAATTGTTAACTTCTGTAATGGATACTCAGCTTGACCTGATTTGCAGATTTTTGCCAAACACTAACCTAACTTTTGTCAATCGTGCATTCTGTAAAATTTTCTGTAATAATGTATATGAACCAGAAAGTAGCTTAATTGGTAAGAATTTCCTGGATTTAATTCCATTCTCGGAGCATGAAATCATGATTAATTCATTAAGAGAATTAAATCAGGATTCTTCAAGTACGACCATTCTGACAAATGTTTTGAATAGTGACAAACAAACAATTACAATTGAATGGACAGTTAATGCTATCTTTAATGAGAATGGTGAAATTGCTGAATTTCAATCAACAGGCCATGATATTACAGATAATTTAATTAAGGAAAAAGAGCTTATAGAAGCAAAGGTCAAAGCCGAAGAAAACGACAAACTGAAAACAGCATTTATCAATAATATTTCTCATGAATTAAGGACACCACTAAATGGCATTCTTGGCTTCGGACAACTTCTGGCAGAGGGTACAGATTCTGATGAAGAGCGTAATGAATTATTTAAATTAGTCGAGCAATCTAGCAACCGCTTAATCAATACCATTACTGACTATATAGATATGGCAATGATTTTTTCAGGTACAATGAAGGTTAATAAAACGGAATTTTCATTTGAGCATTTTTTTGAAGGAATTACTGAAAAAGCAAGATATTTGTGTAATCAAAAAAACTTGGACCTGCAAATAACCAGAGATCAGTCATCTGAAGATGTATTACTTGTTACGGATCATGAACTTTTGCAAAAAGTGTTTGACGAGCTTATTGACAATGCTATCAAATTCACAAAACAAGGTTATGTGAAATGTTCATACATAATAAATCCTGACTTCATTGAAGCAACTATAAGCGACACAGGTTGTGGAATTGAACAGCATAAATTTGAAAGAATATTTGAAATGTTTATGCAAGCTGATACTTCGATGACTAGAGGTTACGAAGGAAGTGGATTAGGTTTATCAATAGCAAAGGGTATTATTAACTTACTTGGAGGCAATATATCTCTTGAATCAGCTGTTGACAGGGGAACAAGTTTTATTATAACAATACCGTTAAATAATCACACTATTACAGCTGTTAATCAAAATCAGAAAAGATCAAAGTTTTTGAACGTACAAAAGCCATTAATTCTAATTGCTGAAGACGATGAGTTAAACTATCTGTATTTGGAAGTGATAATGAAAGCATTGGATTATGATTACATACATGTTTATAATGGCAAAGATGCAGTAGATCTTTGTCACCAAAACCCAAACATTTCATTGATACTTATGGATATCAAAATGCCTGTGATGAATGGAGTTGAAGCTCTGAAATTAATCAGGAAATTCAGACCGGAAATTCCTGTAATTGCAATAACAGCTTTTGCTCAAACAGGTGATGAACAACATTTTCTATCAGAAGGGTACGATAACTATATTTCGAAACCTATAAAAAAAGAAGTGCTAATTTCACTCATTAGAAGTTATTTTAATGAGTATGACAATTAATTTTTCTGAATAAACGTTGATTATAGCACTTATAATATGAATTCCTTTGTGTTGGAATTAAATCGAATACCTTTCCGACTAATTAAGCTACTTGAGCTTCAGAAAATGCTGTTGCTTGGCATCACAGGAGTGATGCGATAACTTCAATTTCTGCTTTTATTGGTATTATAGTTGCACTCATTTTGGGGAAAGGTTACGAAACTGCTGATGATTGGGCAGCATTACTTGCATCAGCTTTTATCTTGTATAATAGCTACCTGATTTTTAGACCGGCATTTGGAGAAGTTATGGATGAACATACCCATGATGA
>JANJTB010000006.1 GCA_024711295.1 bacterium
CCAACAGAATTAGTAGCATAAGCTCTTACATAATATGTTGTGTTAGCTGATAAGCCTGTCAAACTTGATGAATAAGTTCCAATACCTGAGCCATCAGTAGTTTTACTATTTGCAATCGTAGGATTTTGTGAGGTTGACCAGCACACACCACGAACAGTAACATTTGCACCACCATCATTTGTAACATTACCACCTGATTGCGCAGAATTGTAAGTGATGTTACTTATATTAGCTGTGCTTACACTAGGTAAAGTAGTGCCAGAAGTAAATGAAAGCTCATCTCCATAAGCAGTACCAACAGAATTAGTAGCATAAGCTCTTACATAATATGTTGTGTTAGATTGTAATCCGGTAATGCTTGAGCTAAAGCTTCCAGTACCAGTGCCATTAGTAGTTTTAGAGTCATTGATCGTAGGATTTTGTGATGTTGACCAACAAACACCTCTCGAAGTTACACTTGCTCCACCAGTGTTTGAAACAAAGCCCCCAGTTAATGCCGAATTAGAGGTTACACTTGAAATGTTGCTTGTAATAACAGTAGGAACTGTTGCTTCTGTAGTGAAAGAAATCTGCTCCCCATAAGCTGTACCAATTGAATTAGTAGCATAAGCCCTTACATAATAAGTAGTACTTGGCAGCAATCCTGAAATATTTGAATTGTAACTGCCTAAACCTGTACCATTTGTGGTCTTGTTATTAGAGGTTGTTGGGTTTTGTGTTGTAGCCCAACACACACCACGAGCAGTAACTTCTGCTCCACCATCGTCTGTTATATTACCACCTGACTGCGCAGAATTATGTGTTATCGAGGTTATACTACTAGTGCTTAAAGTTGCCAGTTTTTGTATTATTTTAAAATTGTAAATTGCTGACCAATTAGTTGTATCAGCAAAGTCAGCAGCTAAAACTCTCCAATAATAAATAGTATTGAAATTTAGTTGTGGTGTTGACGAACTAAGTTGATTTGATACCTGCCAATTGTCATAAATAACTGAATTAAAATTTGAAGTTGTAGATATCTGTATTCTGTAGTTACTTGCATAATTTACATTAACCCACTCAAAATTAAATGGAATTTCCGAAATTTCTGAACCGTTAGATGGATTTGTCAAATTTGGGATAACAAGTGAGTCTTTAGTAGTGAAGTTATTCACAGATGACCAACTTGTAGTATCATTACCATATATTCCCCTGATTTTCCAAAAGTACTTTGTAGAATTGTAAATTGCAACATTATAAGTTGTATCTTGAGTAATTAAAGAAGCATAAAGACTACTAAAGTCAGAAATCTTTGAAACTTGAAGTTGATATTTATTTGCAGTAAAAAGTTTATTCCACAAAAATTTACTGCTTTTCTTCACATTGCTGGCATTATTTGCAGGTTCAATCAATACAATTGTTTGCTCAAGGGTTTTAAATCTAAATGTTGAGGACCAATTTGAGCTAGTATCAGAAGTATTTGCCTTTACTCTCCAATAGTAGTTCGTAAAATAATCAAGCCCTATAAGATTCAATGTATTTGAAACAGTTTCCTGATTCAAAACTACATTGCTGAAATCGTCTGTCTTTGATAGAACCACAGTATAGCTTGTAGCATTATTTACAGTATTCCAGTTTAATGTTGTGTTAATCGAAACGTTATTTGTTTGGTTTGCCGGGCTGGTAAGAGTTGGAGTAGCCAAACTTATAGCATTTAAATAAACGGAATAATCTTCTACTTCGCCCCAAGCTGCTGTTTCACAAGGAGTAAGAGTTTCATTCCACAACAACCTTACTCTCATAATTGTAGAGCCTTTAGTCGCTGTTTGAGGAATTGGTACACTTGTACTAAAATTTACATAATTTGAAGTTGTCAATTGATAAAATTCACCTGCATCAGTGAAGTCCCCATCATGATTCCAATCGAACCAAACACCACATAAATCACCGGAGTAGGGCTGAGGATTAGTTACACTTATGTTGTATGAGCTTCCCTTGATCACTGTTGTAGATAAGTCAGTGTAGTCGCTATATGAATTACAAATAGAACTTTTATCCAAGGAGTTAAATACAACCCTTCCAATAAATTCATCACAATTTGTTGTTGTTGGAATGCAGTATAAATGATTTGTACTTCTGGTAGTAAATTTATACATCTGAGACCATGGCCCTAAATTGCCCGAAATTAATCCAACTACACGCCAATAGTAAATAGTGCCAAGTTCAACAGGTTGTTTTGATATTAAGCTAAATGTTGTATTAACAGTGTCAGTATCAATAATATTTGAAAAACTTTCATTCTTAGAAATTTGTATAATATATGAAGTAACACCATCAACCGATGACCATTTTAATGAATCAACAAGTTTAATATTAGTTGCATTATTTTGTGGCAATACCAAATCAGGTGCAGCTATGTCAAGTTGAATTTTAAAGTTCCATATAGGTGACCATGTACTTGTTTCGCTACCTTTTTTAGAATTTACTCTCCAGTAATATTGTGTATTATAATCAAACAATGAGTCGTGCATTACAAAAGTTGTATCACTAAGTTGATCACTATTGTATATTGGATTACTCATATTCGAATTTAAGGATACCTGAAGAGTATAAGCAGTTGCTCCCGGAGCTTTATTCCAAATAATTTTACTTCCTAAGGAAACTCCGGCAAAATTATTTCCGGGTATTAATTGCTGTGGTGTATAGACTTCATCAGACGGGTCAATTTCTGTATCCCAAAGTCCTCTACCGTATGTGGATGCTCTAAGTCTGCTGGTGTTATAATGAATTTCTAACTCTGTTATTGTCACATCAGGCAAATAGCCGTTGAAATCTTGCCATGAGGTGGTATTATCATCTCTCCAGAAAACTCCAATGTCAGTTCCGACATATATCCTATTTTGTTTATTCCTTTGATAAACAATTGTATTAACTGGTACATTGGGTAAAGATCCTGATAAATTTGTCCAACTACTTCCTGCATTAGTTGAATAAAATACTTTATTTCCGGATGAGTAACCCGAAAATGTAGCGTATATCTTAAGCGGATCATTTTCATCTATTGCCAGATAAGTGTTTGTTTGTGTTATAGGCAAAGTTATGTTGTTCCATGTTCCTCCTCCATCAGTAGTGTACTTAAGTGATCCACCAGTACCTGCATAAATATAATCTGGATTAGAGGGAGCAACATGCAGTACTGATAAATTAGTATTCCAACCACTAGATATGGCAGACCAACTACCTCCACCGTTTGTTGTTTTCCAAAGGTTTTTATAACCCATAAAAATAATATTTGAATTAGTTGGATGTATTACATAAGGTGTAACCCATCCACCTGTTTCACCTGCCGGAAGATTTATTGCCGAAAAGCTTGAACCACCGTTAGTTGATTTTCTGATAGCACCATAATATAGCGAACCATACATGATATCGGCATTAGTATGGTCAATCAGGCACTCCATACCATCTCCACCAATAGCATCACTCCAGGTTCCGCTTTTTAGTAACTTTGTTCCATTATCCTGTGACCCTGCAATAATTCTTGCAGAATTAGTTTTAGATGCTCCCAATCTGTAATATTGAGTTATATTGAGACCATTACCTAACCAAGACCAATTTGAACCTTTGTTTGTTGATCTGTAAATTCCACCATCATTTCCGTTGTATAATCTATTTGTTGATTTTGCAAAGCCAAGATAATGATGGTCTGCATGAACAGCAGCCGCACCGGTACCTGTCCAATGTGCGACTATAGACCAAGAGCTGCCACCATTTGTTGACCTCCAAATATTAACACCACCTACATATATTTCATTGATGTCTGTTGGAGAGCAAGCCAACACAAGATCGTACCATGCCTGCCCGCCAGCATCACTTCCGTTTGAATTCCAACCAAGTAAATTCAGACCTCCACCATCATAAGTATAAATAGCAGTCCAATTATCACCTGCATTTGTAGTTTTGTAAACACCGTAAAAGCCATTGTTGTTGTTGCCACCTGAATACCCGTACAAAGCATAAACAACATTAGTGTCTGCAGGAGAAACAGCTAATTCTGTTCTTCGAAGGTTTGTTGTAGGTAGCCCATTTGTGAGAGTAGTCCAGTTCGAACCATTATTAGTAGATCGAATGATTGTAGTTGCGCTTGATGCATACAAAGTTGTTGGATTCCCGGGTTTGAATTCAATATCATAATAAGTACCAGAATTTAATTGTGACCAGCTATTACCTGAATTGGTGGTCCTGAAAATTCCAATTGAAGTTGCAGCAAACAAAGTTTTGAAGTCAGTAGGACTCATTATTATTTTTCTAATAGTTCTGGTATTGCTGGTTGACCAATTCAGTCCGGTTGTATTCCATGTTTCTCCTCCATCGGTTGATTTGAGCACTCCAATGCTGTATGTATCACTAGCATCTCCGTCACCAGTTGCAATATACATTATAGATGTGGTATCTGGCTGTATGGCAATAGATGAAACACCAAGACAGTTAAAATTATCGAATTTGGATGTCCAGGTCGATCCGTCATCGGTTGATTTCCATAAACCACCACTTGGAGAACCTACCCATATTGTAGTATTCGTTGTTCCGTTATAATTTGGGTCTTCTTCAATCCAATTTAGTCTACCTAATCCTGCATAACCACCTGGAGATGTATAAGGACCAAGGCTTACCCATGAGTTGACTTCCTGTAATTTTTCTTTATTATCTTTTCTATTTTTCCATTTAGTTTTTTCATTAAAAATATGGGAAGAACTAGGAAAATTTCCATCTGGATAAACTCTTTGCTCCCATTGCCATTCCCACCTTTTAAATGCCTTCCAACCACCCATTTCATTCTTGGGTGTGCCGTGCCCAATATTTTTACCCTGCCAATAATCGTTGAAGCTCTTCTGTAAGTCATAAAAATTTATGTTGTCTTTACCAAATTTTTCACGCCAATCTTGTGAATAAGTAATTGAAGTTGATAAAATCAATGCTATTGACATAATTGTGTATAAATATTTGTTCATATAAATACCTATCGATAATTTATGTTACTAGTATTATTTGTAACTACAAAATTAACATAAAAACATCAAAAAATTACCTTTTAAATTAAAAATAAACTAAAAATTCCAATCATTTGTAGTCGAATTTGCTAATTCTCAAATATTAGAAAATCATTTACGTTACTATATAACTTAATATGCACTTAAACTATTCCACGTATGAAATTCTTAATATTTGCATTTGTTTTAACTTTTAACACAATTGTTATTTTCTCTCAGAACATCAAAGGAGAAGCTGTAGAGAAATTCTATTTTGATGCTGTTGTGTTTGAAGGTGATACTGCAAATTCAGGTAGGCTTGACGTTTATGTGATGGTACCATACCAAACACTTAACTTCATTAAAAGTGCTAATGTTTTTGGATCTTCATTTACTTTGGATATCAGTATAATTGATTCTTCAGGCAATACAGTTGAGTCAAGTAAATTTGAACGAACAATCAGAGAAAAGGAATATTTTGTTACCAAAGGTGGTACAGGACAATTTGATTACAGTCAATCAATTTTTTATCTGAAACCCGGTAAGTACAAAGTTGCAGTTAATATTTTGGATAAATTCAATAAGCAGGAATATTCAAAGCAAAGAATTATTACGGTATTAAATTTTGATGAATATGATTTTTCTTTGAGTGGTATTTTGTTGTTGAGTTCGGTAGAGGAATCACAAGGTAAATTCAAAATTACTCCTCACATTTCGGATAATATCGGGAATTTAGGTTCAGGTTTCTTTATTTTTTATGAGTCTAACAATAAAAGATATCAATCAGATTCGGTAGATTATATTTGGGAAATATTTAATTCAAAGAATGAACTTATTGCATTTGGTAACAGAGTCAGAAAATACTGCGGACCTGCACGTAGTCAGCAGTTTATAAAGATTCCAAAAGTTGATGAATTAGTTAGTGGAACTTATCTGCTGAAATTAACAGCTGTAATGCCTGATACAATTAAAGAAACAGCTAATTCGCGAATACTTGCAATTACACAGAGAACCATCAATTATGCACGTACGTTTGGCGGTAACGTGCTAAATGACATTAATCTTGCTATCCGACAATTACGGTATGTAGCCTACCAGTCTGATATTGATTATATTAATGATGGTACCACCACTGGTGAAAAACAAAAAAGATTTGAAGCATTTTGGAAAAAGCTGGATCCATCTCCCGGTACCGAGAGAAATGAATCGTTCGAAGAATATTACTCCAGAATAGAATATGCTAATTCTGCTTTTAAAAGTTACCAAGATGGGTGGATGACTGATAAAGGTATGGTTTATATAATTTTTGGCCCTCCATATTCCAGTGAAAGGTCAAATAACTTTAATGATAATAGAATTTTTGAAAGATGGACATATCTAAATAATCGTGAATTTATTTTTGCAGATAATTCAGGATTTGGTGATTTTAGGTTGATGAGGCCTATGTCAATTACCGAAAAGTATAGATATACTAGATAATAACAGGATTTAATAATATGAATTTAGTCGCAATTGTAGGAAGACCTAACGTAGGCAAATCAACTCTTTTCAATAGATTAATCGGCCAACGCGAAGCCATTGTAGAGGATACACCGGGTGTAACCCGTGATAGAATTTATGGAGTCAGCGATTGGAACGGTATTAGATTCATGGTGGTTGACACAGGTGGATTTATCCCAGGGAGCGAAGATGATATGGAAAGAGCCATACGTGAGCAGGCGATGATTGCAATAGATGAAGCTGACAGAATAATCTTTGTAACTGATGGTAGAGATGGTGTAACTCCATTTGATGAGGATATTGCTAAAATTCTTCGTACTTCACAAAAGAAAGTTGCGCTTGTTGTAAATAAATGTGATAATACTACTCAGGATAACTATTCTTATGAGTTTCATAAATTGGGATTGGGAGAACCTTTTCCTGTTTCAGCTCTTAACGGACATAATACAGGTGATTTCTTAGATTTAGTAGTCGAGGGATTGCGGGATTTTGACCCTGATGAACAAGATGGAAGGCTCAAAATTGCAATTGTAGGAAGACCAAACGCAGGCAAGTCCAGCCTAACAAATGCTCTGACAGGAAAAGACAGGTCTATAGTTACAAATATACCTGGCACAACAAGAGATTCTGTGGATTCAGTTATTAAGTATTATGGTGAAGATATTGTTTTGATTGACACAGCCGGCTTGAGAAAACGCTCACAAGTGAAAGAAAACATTGAAATGTATTCAATGCTCAGAACATCTAGAGCTATTGAAAGATGCGATATAGCAGTGATAATGATTGACGCTGAACGTGGTATGGAAGACCAGGACAAAAAAATTATCAATCAAATTAATGATGCCCGAAAAGGAATCATTATTGCAGTTAATAAATGGGATTTGATTGAAAAAGAGACTAAAACTGCCGATGAATGGATGAAGAAAATCCGTGAAGATATGCGAACTTTTGAATATATACCTATTGTATTTATTTCTGCTGTAACAAAACAAAGAATAAGCAAAATTCTCGATGTTGCTAAAGAGATTAGGGATAGAAGATTGTTAAGGATAAAAACATCAGTTCTGAATGAAGTTATGTTGCAAATTCTTGATAAAACTCCACCTCCATCAGTCAGGGGTTACGATTTAAGAATAAATTATATTACTCAGGTTGGTACCGAGCCACCTGTATTTGCTTTTTTCTGTAATCATCCTCAATTAATACCTGATTCTTACAAAAGATTTATAGAAAATACAATGAGGAAAAATTTCGACCTTGCAGGTACACCAATTTCATTTATTTTCAGAAGAAAAAATACCCCGTGGACTGAAAGAGAATAATGGTCATTTCAATAATAAAAAAAAATCTTTATCAGATATACTCCGATAAAGATTTTTTTTTTAAATGATTATAACAGAATCAATCTCGGTTATTTTTTCTGAACTTTTTGAACTTTTTACTGTCAGGTGGAAATTCCTCACCGCCTCTTTCAAAAAGCATCTTTCGTAAACGCTGATTAAACTGCATATCAAACACTAAGAATTTTGCAAAATTTTGTTCAGATAATATTGACTTCATCGAACTAATTTTGTTTTCAACAGCAGAATGCAATTCTTTCTGAGCATTTATTACTGCAGCAGATTTATCAGATAATTCTTTTGTACTAGCTTTTTCATCTAATAACTGCATTAGTTCTTGAGTATATTTGTGAAATAACTCGTTTTTCTCTTTTACTAACTTCTCAGCAGAATTGTACTTAACCAGGAATTTTTCGGACTCTGATTCATTTAAGTCTAAAATCTCTAATAGCTTTACTTTTTTGGCTGTTTCTATTCTTTCTCTTGATTTTGGATTATCCTGCGATACTAAATCAATGAAAGAAAATGCTAAAACCATCATCAACAAAAAACTAAATCTCTGCATTTTTTATTTCCTCCAGTAAAAATTGAAATTCTTCTTCATCAAGTTCTTGAATCTGTTCAAAAATAATATTTTCATTTGCAACATAATTATAAGGTACTATCCTTAATACGGCTCGCTTACCAGCAGGATTAGAATCTTCAATTATCGAATTAATAACATCTACATTATCAACACCATTTCCCTGATTAAAATCTATCGTATAAGAAGTTATGTAATCAGTTTCGTCAATTTCATAATTTCTTAAATCGTTAGTTTCGATTATTGTGTTTAATTTGTTGCTAAATTCTTTATTTGTATCAGTATTTTTTGTGCTATTAGTTATGAATATTAATACTGCTATAGATACTGCAACAGGAATAGCATACCTCAATAAAAGGCTCATTCCTGACTTTGAGGATTGATTTGATAGTCTTTTATTAACTTTGACAATTGTATTTCTGGTTTTATCATTGATTATTTTTTCAAAATCCATTTTATCAACCTGTGAAAATACTCTCCTAACTTCGTTTATTTCGTTAAGCAAGTCAGGGTGATTATTGATTTCAGATTCAAATACTGCTTTTTCAGTATCAGATAATCTATCAAACACATAATCCGGCAGCTGTCCCTCTAATTGTTTTTTGCTTATCATTTTATAACCTCTGAGTTTGATTGATTTATATAAGAGGTGATTTTTTTAACCGCCTGGTGATAATTGGCTTTCAATCCACCAACGCTTGTTCCTATCATTTGTGAAATTTCTTCGTAAGTCAAGTCATCAAAATATCTAAGAGCAAATGTCTCTCTCTGCTTTTCGGGCAAACTTGCAATTGCCTTTCTAAATATACTGTCCAGTTCTTTTTTATCTAAACGTTCTTCTGGTGTTAGATCACTGCTGATGAAATCTTGCTCACTTACAGAATTATTAAGCGAAAAGAAGTTCCTAATTTTCTTTTTTCTCAAAAAATTTATTGAAATATTACTTGTAATTCTGTAAATCCATGTTTTAAAACTGCTTTTATTCTCAAATTTATGTAATGATGTCAAAACCTTAATGAATACTTCCTGAGTAATATCGTCAGCATCGTCATAATCATTTACAAACCTTAGTGCAGTAGCAAATACAAATTTTTTGTAAGTATTTACAATATCATTTGCTATTTTGTTGCTGTTGCTAGTTTTATAACTCTTGATTAAACTTAAATCTATTTCCAAAACTGTTGCCGTCACGATAATCAAAAATATTTATTAACAATCTTTATCAATTAGACATATTGATTGAAAAAAGGTTTAATTATAGGAATATTTATTTATACAAGTCAGACTTTAATAATCCAATAGTGTTTAGATAGTGCATTATTGAAACTTTCAAAACACCAAATCCATATTTAACACTCCTGGAGAAATTAATTGAAGATGCTTCTTCAAAATACTTTGTTGGGCAGGTGATTTCTGCTATCTCAAAACCTTTGAAAAATATTTGGGATAGCATTTGATTATCAAAAACAAAGTCATCAGAGTTATCATTATAATTTATGCTGCTTAATACTTTGCTTGAAAACGCTCTGTAACCAGTATGATATTCTGATAGTTTTTGACTCAGCATAATATTTTGAAAAAGAGTAAGCATTCGGTTAGCAAAATATTTATACTTTGGCATTCCTCCTCTGAGGGCACCTTTGCCAAGAATTCTTGAACCTAACACTACATGATAAACATCATTTGCTATCAAATAAGACATTGAATGAATTAGCTGTGGAGTATATTGATAATCAGGATGGAGCATAATTACAATATCTGCACCCAGCTCTAATGCTTTATTGTAGCAGGTTTTTTGATTTCCACCGTAACCTTTATTCTTTTCGTGCTTTATTGAGTGCTTGATTCCGAGCTCTTTAGCCAATTCATAAGTGTTGTCTCGACTGTTATCATCAACTAATACCACTTCATCAACAATATCAAATGGTATTTCATTATATGTTTGCTTGAGTGTTTGGGCAGCATTGTAAGCGGGCAATACAATTACTATCTTTTTGTTGTTTATCATAATATTATTAAATTCAAAAACAATAATTCAACAAATTACGAAACAAGTTTTTGTTTGTTTTAATTATTTCTGTACTAATGGAAACCTAAAGATAAATTCAGCACCCTCGTTGTACTCACTTTTAAGTTCTATGTTACCACCAAGCAAATCGGTAAGTTTCTTTACAATTGATAATCCTAATCCTGTTGAAGGCTCATCAGCTGTGGGTCTTGCAGATAATTTAGAGAATTTTCCGAATAACTTTGATTTGTCATCAGCAGTAAATCCTGGACCCTGGTCTCTAATAACAACAACAGCACTTGAGTTATCTTTTTTGCATTCTATAAATATTTTCTTGCCTTTTTCCGAAAATTTGATTGAATTGGATATTAAATTATCAAATATTCTTGCTAACTTAGATTTATCAGAATGAATAATCAGTTCTTCTTCAATTTCATTATAAATGATAATTTGTTTTTTTGATTCAGCTAAGTACAAATAGTCCTCAATAACTTTCATAACTATGTCTCTTAAATCAAAATTTAAGATACTCAAACTGAGTTTCCCTTCTTCGATGAGATTAACTTCATTTAAGTCTTTGATAATGTTTACTGCTTTTTGTGCAGATGATTTAATTGAATGAACATAAGATAGCAAATTTTGCTCATCTTCAGGCAATTTTGAAATCAGGAGTTCAGAGAATCCTATAATTGATTGCAATGGATTTTTTAGATCGTGTGCAGTAAGTTCAATAATACTATTCTTTTCTTCATTGAGAGTAATCAAATCCTGATTTTGCTTTTTTATGGTATTTGTTTGGTCAACAATTCGAAGATGATTCTTGACTCTTGAGAGAAGTTCATCTTTCGAAAAGGGTTTAGATAAATAGTCAACAGCTCCGTGATTAAATGCTTTAACCAATTCTTCAGGTTGGTTCAGGGCTGTTATGAAAATTACAGGAATGTCAGAGGTCTGTTTATTATCTTTGATGATTTTACATAATTCGAAACCATCAACCACTGGCATCATTGCATCTAAAAGTACTATGTTTGGCTTTGATTTATGTATAAGTTCTATCGCTGTTTTTGAGTTTAGTGTAGTCTCTACTCTAAAGCCATCATTCTGCAAATATGCAGAAAGTACATCAAGGTTAGCGGGGTTATCATCCACAACCAAAACTAGATAATCAGAACTAATATTCATATTTAAGTTTGAGTAACTCATATTACAAAAATAATGATTTTTTTGAATTATTACATTAAATTAATCATTTTTTTATTTAATGTTAAGGATTAATCTAATAATATGTTAATATTATAGTCTTATTCATAATGATTTTAAGCGATAAATATAAGAAATTCAAAATTGTTTCAATTTTATCAATTCTAATGCTTCTTGGATGGTACGACTGTAATTATAATGGTATTGAATACCTTAAGTCGCAGCGGAAAAATAAAAGTTGGGATATAGCAGGTCTTTATGTCAAGAATTTTGACAGCACTTATTTCTATGCTGAAAGTAATACTGATTCAATAATTGGTCTTAACTACTTAGATGATTTACCTGTTGGCGAAAGTCTGCGAAATGGTGATTTAATTCAAATTAAATCAATTCATCTGGGAGGCGATACTGTAGATGTTTATAAAATTTATATATCCCGAACCAGAAAGTATAAAATACTATTGTCAATAATTCCTGTATTTATAATTTTTTACTTTTTTAATAAATATTTTAAATTCGAAATTGCAAAATTTATTTTTAAAAGAAGAAATAATGCCTGATTTGATTACTCACTCAGTGTTGGTTTACACTCTAAGAAACCGAAGTGTTAAGTCTGAAGAACTAGTTCTTTTGATAATCGGAGCAATTTTGCCCGATCTTGTTACCAGACCATTTATGATTATTTTCCCACCTGCGAAGTATTTTTTTCATGCATTCCATACACCTGTAGCATTGATTTTGATTATTCTATTAATATCATATTTGTTTGAAGAGTGTTACAGAGCAAAAGTAATGAAGCTGTTATCTTTGGGGGTAGCATCACATTTATTCCTTGATTTATTTCAATACTCTGTAGGAAGTAGGGGGTATAGCTGGTTTTTCCCATTTTCTTATTTTGATTTTAGAATCGGCTTATTTATGCCTGAAGACTCTCTTTATATATTACCGCTTTTAATGATTATCCTTGGAATTGATTCTTATGTTTATCAAAATAAGAAAAAAAAATAACTTGAAATGATGGTTACAGAATTAATATTAATGTAAAAAAATAGACTAAACTAAATTATTAAACATCTATAATGAGATAATTTTAAAGAAAAGGAAAATATTATGTCAGACAAAAACAAACCTGTCCAACAGCAATTGAATATTGAGCTCGGAGAAAAGGAAGCAGAAGGTATTTACTCAAATTTAGCAATAATCAGCCATTCACCAGCAGAATTTGTTGTTGACTTTACAAGAGTACTCCCCGGTGTTCCAAAAGCAAAAGTACATGCTCGTATAGTAATGACGCCACAACATGCAAAATTACTTTTAAGAGCGCTCGGTGACAACATTGCACGATTCGAGCATTCATTTGGTGAGATTAATGTTGATGGCAACCATAATCTTAATAATTTTCCCGGATTTCCACAAGGCAATCCAACCATTAACTAGTTTTTTTATTTATTAGGAAAAAAGTAAATGCATACAGGCAATTATGTATTGATTTTGCATACACATCTGCCATGGGTATTACATCATGGTCAGGCTCCTCACGGAGTTGATTGGCTTAACGAAGCAGTTGCTGAGTGCTATATTCCGCTTCTTAATGTTTTTAATGATTTACTCAATAGTGGAATAAAACCAAACGTAACATTGGATATATCACCTGTTCTTTGCGAACAGCTCGAGCATCCTGACTTTAAGATTGAATTTGTTAGATATTGCGATAAAATGATTGCTGCTGCTCGCCAAGATAGAGTTGATTTTACCAATTGGGGATATGACCAACATCATATTTGGTTAACACAGTACTGGGAAGATTGGTTTAGCGGCAAAAAAGATGACTTTTTAAACAAATATAATTCTTCGGTAATTCAGGGATTAAGAGAACTTCAGGACAAGGATGCCATCGAGATAATGACCTGTGGAGCAACCCATGGATATCTGCCACTTTTGGGATTTGACAAAAGCGTAAATTTGCAAATTAAAGCTGCTGTTGAGAATTACAAAAAACACTTTGGAAGAGAGCCTAAAGGATGTTGGTTACCTGAATGTGCTTACAGACCATCATACGAATGGCATACATATATACCTGTAGAGCCTTTTCACTCAAAGAGATTAAGAACCGGTGTAGAACAAGCTCTAGCAAAACATGGTATTAAGTATTTTGTTACTGATGAAGATCTCATCAATAGAATTACACCGTTAGGTGTAAAAGATGAAAGTTCAGAAAATCAATTTATCAGTGTTAATTCAAAAGACTTTAACTACTCAATGGGTAATTTCGACAAATCACCATTGAAAATTTATAATGTTAGTTCAAGTGAAAAGATTGAATATGGAACGGCAGCTGTATTTACAAGACATCATGACATATCCATGCAGGTATGGAGCGGGGAAGTAGGTTACCCCGGAGAGCCGGATTATCTAGACTTCCACAAAAAGCATGTTAATTCATGGCTAAGATATTGGCGAGTTACTGATAATAAAGCCGATATGATGTACAAAACCCTTTATCATCCCGATTGGACACGAGATAAAGTTGATAAGCAGTCAATGCATTTTATACATCATCTGGAGAACACAAGCAATTACAATAACAACCTTACTGGTAGATTTCAAACTTTATGTACTCCATTCGATACAGAATTATTTGGCCATTGGTGGTTCGAAGGTCCAGAGTTTATCAGACACTTATTAAATGGTCTTCACCATTCACCATATGTTAAAGCTGTGAAGGCAAGCGACCAGTTAAATCTTATAAATCCAAGTGAAGTTGTTCTTTTACCCGAAGGCTCATGGGGTGAAAATAATAATCATGATGTTTGGTCAAATGCTGATAATACATGGACTTGGGAGTCAATATACAATGATGAATTACGACTGAGTAAAATATTTGAGGAATTTCCAATTAATAAATTGACAAAAAACCAAAATAGAATTGCTTTACAGGCTTTACGTGAATTGATGTTACTTCACAGCTCTGACTGGCAATTCCTGATTTATACACAATCCGCAAAAGACTACGCAGAACAGAGGTTTTCTTACCACCACTCTGATTTTAATAAATTATGCGATTTATTGCCTAAATACAGCGGTAGGAAGAAATTGGAAGACACAGATTTGAAATTTCTTGAAGAAACAGAAAGAAGAAACTCAATCTTTTCTGAACTGCAACTTGAATGGTGGGACGAAATTTTTAAATAAATGAATGTTGCCAAGCAGATTGTAAAAAATATGTTCTCCTTATCAGCTGCTGAATTCGCAGGTAAGGGACTTGCGGTAATATTTACAATTTATTTGATAAAAACAATTGGTCCTGCAAATAACGGTATATTTACATCTGCAAAATCACTTGTTCAGGGATTTTTGATTATAGTTTGGCTTGGATTTGACCAGGTTGGCATTCGTGAAGTAGCAAGAGATCGAACAAAACTTAACGATTACGTTGGAGCAATTCTATCAATCAGGTTAATAATTGGTGTTCTTTCGTATGCTGCTCTTCTATTAATGATGGAGTTTTATCAAACAAGCAATTCTCCATCTTTACTCCATAAGTATGTAACTTATGTATATGGTATTCTAATTTTAGGAAATGCTTTTCTTATTAATTGGGCTTATCAGGCAGTTGAGCGAATGCAAATAATTGCAATCAGAAGTTTGCTGGTTAACTCGTTAAATCTTATGGGATTGTTGGTTTTCGTAAATGATGAAAACGATTTATTGCTTGCAGTTTGGATAATAGTAATATCATTTCTAGTGAATTCAATTTGGATGCTGGGTCATTTTTTCAAGAGTTATGGAATTCCAAGGATTAATTTCAATAAGTTGATTTGGAAAACAATCATCTGGCAATCAATCAAGGTTGGGTTGGTATTTCTGATCGTTACATTTTACAGTATCATCGGTGTTCAGATGTTATCGCATTGGCGAGGAGATATCGAAACAGGAATTTACGGAGCTGCTTTCCAAATAATGGTTTTCTTACTTATCCCAACAGGTATATTACAAGGAGCATTTTTCCCGCAAATTTCAAAATTAAATGAAATGGGTGAGAAACTGCAGATGATTTCTAAGTACTTGACTATAAATATTTTAGTTGGAATTTTCCTGTCTTTTTGTTTATACTTTTTCTCAGATTTTGTTGTTGATATTTTAGGGGATAAGTATCAAGGAACAAATGATGTTTTGAAAATTTTATCAGGAACATTGCTGATTCAATATCTTAGTACTAGTTATTTCAGTCCGTTAATTGCTTGGAAAAGAGAAAATACAGTAATTTTTGCTAACTTAGCAGGATTGTTGGCAAATGTACTTATGAACTTTCTGTTAATTCCTGAATATGGCTATATAGGTGCTGCTATTGCTACTATCTTTTGCGAAGGTGCTGTTCTAGTCGTATTGTGGATTATCTTTAACTATGAATTCAAGACAATTTTCCTACCTGATTTGTTAAAAATAATTACCTTCAGTATCCCTGGTATTATTTTGTCATTTTACCTTGTTAGTATTGGGTTACACTTCTCATTCTCTTTTATTATTGGTTCTTTAATTATTATCTCATTTCAATTCTTTTTCAAAATCATAAAATTATCTGATGTTGCATTGATAACAAAAAAATAAATATTCTCTTCATCAAATACGGCATATAAATTGCTTATTGATAAGTCCAATATGTTTACTATTTTGATAAGAATTTGAAATGAAATTTAGATTTGAAAGACAACAATTAAACTACTTGATAATTGGATTTCTAACTTTGTTGGTAACAATAATGGCAACATCATTTGTTCTGAGAGTTGCAGTTACACCACCAGTTTCAGCTAGTATCATTAATGATGTATCAAAAAGCACTGCTCAGGAAGTAATTCAGGTAAACATACTTAATGCTTGTGGAGCAAAAGGCTTAGCAACAAAAACCAAAGATTACTTGAGAGCAAGGGGCTTTGATGTTGTAGAAGTTGGAAACCATAACGAAGTGTATTCAAAATCAATGATTATTGACCGACTCGGTGATTTAAATTCATCTAAGCAGGTTGCTTACGCTTTAGGTATTAAAGACTCATTAGTAAAATCTGTGATTGATTCAAATATGTTCTTGAGAGCTACTGTGATAATCGGGAGTGACTATTCAGAATTGAATCCGTTCAATGAATAAATTTCCCTTGTAATGTTAATTGAAAAAAATAAATGGCTGACAGTATTTCTACTTCAGCCATTTTTTTTATATAACAGTTTCACCAAAATCATCTAAATGAGCTAAACCATTTCTGGCTTTAATATCGTCCGGGTCTAATTCCAATGCTTTTTTATAAGCACTACGGGCATCAAATCGTTTGTTGAGGTTAAGATATGCATCGCCCAACAAAGCAAAAGCAGATGGACTTTCCGGATTGTTGTTAACAACATTCAGCAATGCTTCAGCTGCTTCTTCATACAATCCAAGACGCAGGCAAGACACACCCAAATGAAAAAATGCAATAAGGAACTTAGGATTTGTTTTAGTTACATGTTTGAAGAATTTATAAGCATCATTGAGGTGGCCACAGTGATACGACAATATACCTGCCCAATAATATGCCATCAGGAACTCAGGATCTAACTCAATCACTTTTGATAATGATTTAAGACCTTTCTTGATGCTGCCAATCCGGTAATAAGATAAACCTAACTCATAATGAACAGTAGGGAAGTTTGGTAGTAAACTTGAGCCAATCTGTAAATGTTCGACAGCCTTGTCCATTATACCAAGTCTGTAATATGCATTGCCTAAGTGTTTGTGCACAATGCCTAACTCTGGATTTCGGGCCAATGCTTTATGATAATGTTCAATAGCTGCTTTATATTGCCCTTTTGTCTCGTGCTGGTAAGCTTCGAGAACATCAGGGTCATCTGAGTCATATTTAACATTTAAATCATGTTCGGTGAGCATAAATTCTCCACTTTCATAGTAACTTTATCAATTTTGATATTTGACAAAAAAACAAAAATATTTAATCAATTCGAATTAATCAAATTAAATCTTAAAATCAGAAATTATTTACCAACTATGAGAAATTCAACCCTACGGTTTTTTTGTCTGCCTTCATCTGTAGAATTATCAGCTACAGGCTTTTTGCGTCCAAATCCCTTACTACTTATTCTAGCTTCATCAATTCCTTGAGAAACTAAATAATTATAAACAGACTTAGCTCTTTGGTTGGATAGGTTGTTATTAAAACGATCATTACCAATATTATCTGTATGACCATGTATTTCAATCTTTAAGAAAGGGTATTCAATCAATAACTCAACCATTCTGTCTAATTCTGGTATTGACTCAGGCAACAAGTTATATTTTTTATACTCAAAAAATATATTATTTATCCTAACAATCTGCCCCATTTCCATAGGTGCTAGGTATAAATCTCTTGTCAATTCAGAATAGCTATATTTACTTCTTAAATCAAGATTTTCATTTATAGAAATAAATCCGGGAGCGCTTGCAGCAAATCCATACAAATTACCAGCCGGCAGCAAAATACTGTATTCTCCAGTCAAAGGATTTGCTCTTGCAATTCCAATTTCCTTACCATCAGGTAAAGTTTCATACTTAATAATAGCATCAACTGGTTGATTCTTATTTTGGTGTAAAACTCTACCTCTAACCAAAACAACAGCTTCAGGTCTTAGTTCATCAGGCAATTCAATTCTGTAAATATCCTCTGCATTTTCTACTTTATCTGAAGATACGAAATAGGCATACTGTCCATCCGCAGTTATAGTATAATAAGCATCCCAACCTTCAGAATTAATTTGACGCCCCAGATTTATTGGATGCGACCAGTTTTGCCATGTATCATCAAGACGTTTAGTCATATACATGTCGTTACTACCGAATCCAGGAAACCCACCAGATGAAAAGTATAAAGTCTTGTTGTCGCCTGCTAAATAAGGTGATAGCTCTTCTTCAGCAGTATTGATTACCGGGCCAAGGTTTACAGGTTCTGACCATAAATCATTTCTATCTAAAAAAGAAACATACAAATCAGTTTTGCCATAGCTGTCTTCTCTTTTGATTGATGTAATTAGAAACTTTCCGTTATTTGCAAGACATCCGCTTCCGGTAGGAAAAAAGCTATAAAAATTTTTAATTTTAAGGGAGTCAGGATAAGTCCATTCATGTCCGGTGAATCTTGATTTAGAGTAACCTACATTTGTTTTACCATTTGGTAGGTATATATTTCCAAGAACAATTTCATTTGCATCAGTAGATACTGAGATGGCAAAATTTGCATTTTCATTGTTAATCGGACTTCCTAAATTAATTGCAGGCTGAAAAATCTTGAAAGAGTCAATTTTAGACATCCAAACATCTTGTTTTTTTGCCATACCTACATTTTCCGGGTGCCCCTCACGAGTAAATACAAGTGTTTTACCATCCTGTGAAATAATAGGTGCTAATTCTCTATAGGGGCTGTTTACATTACTGCCTAAGTGGTCTCTAATATAAATTCTTTTATACTCTTTTGCGTTAACTTTGAGTTCAAAATCAGTGATGTGGTCTGCAATGCCTATTGCGTCAATCTGATAATAATCTAAGTATTCAGATAAATTTACTTCAATTTTTAATTCACGACATTTAAAAGCTGTTTTTTCAATTGGAATTTTAAGCAATCTTCCGTTTGAAGCATTTCCACTGACAAGATTGTTGTTGTAAACCAGATAACCTTGATGAATAGAGTCATATAATACAACTTTTACAATTGCACCTGGATTAAGGTTTTCATTAATAATTATTTCGTTTACATGAATCTTCTCTGGGAATCTTACTCTAATCCATTCAATTTTGTTTGTAGGGAATTTAGGCATCCACGAACAAGCTGATAAACCTTGGTAAGGCATAATGCTTGGTTCACCCAATGCTTGATTTGCGGAATATTCTTTATTACTTTGTTGGGATGAATAGCCTACTAACTCATTTGCCCAATATATAGACTGAGAGTAAGTATTTGCTGCTATCATTAGCAGTAGAGTTACAAAAACTATTATCCTTGTTAAAAGCATATTTCCTTATCTTGAGATAATCAAAAATATTTTTATTAGAAATCACCACCACCACTCACGCTTTGATTGTCTGGTCATCAAATCTTTGATGGCTACTATTGGTTTAACATTATCAAAAAGAATGCCATATACTTGTTCGGTAATAGGTATTTCAACATTATGCCTTTTGCCTAATTTTATTGCTGCTTTAGTTGTGTAAACACCCTCAGCAACCATCTTGGTTGTGCTGATTATTTCTTCAAGGGACAAGCCTTTTCCAATAAGTTCACCAACTTTTCTGTTACGGCTATGCCGGCTGTTGCATGTTACAAATAAATCACCTAACCCTGATAAACCTGAAAAAGTAAGCGGGTTAGCTCCCATAGCAACTCCAAGCCTTGATATTTCTGCCAGCCCTCTTGTAATTAATGCTGCTTTGGTATTGTCTCCAAAACCAAGTCCATCAATAATTCCTGAAGCAATTGCAATAACATTCTTTAGTGAACCTCCTAACTCGCAGCCAACAACGTCCTCTGAGGAATAAACCCTAAAATAGTCATTGCTAAATGCTAGTTGAATATCATGTGCAAATACCATATTGTCGGATGCTACAACTACTGTAGTAGGAATTTTTAGTGATACTTCTTCTGCATGACTGGGACCCGATAATACTGCAAAATCATCACTATCAATATTTCCGTTTTCCTGAAAAATTGTCGAAATTCTATTTAGAGTATTTATTTCTATTCCCTTTGATCCATTCACTACCTTTTTTCCTCTTAACGGAATATCATAGTTCTTCAATGTTTCGGAAATATATTGAGTAGGAATAGCATTAACAAACCAATCACAAGACTCAAGTTCTTTAGTTGAGTTAGAAATGTTAATACTTTCGTCAATTTTAATACCTGGGAGAAAATCAACATTCTCTCTTTTTTCAGTGATTGAGGTTTTTAATGATTTATCGTGTGTCCATAAAGTAACATCATGACCATTGTTGTTTAACACTAACGAAAGTGATGTGCCCCATCCACCGGCACCAAGAACTCCAATTTTAAATTTATCCTTAATCAAAACCTTATTCTTTATGATTGTTCAGAATTCTTTTTTTTCCATTTAATTAATTGCAATTTTGAAAACTTATTCTCTGACCCGTCTAATAATCTTTTAATATTGGCCCTATGAGTATAAACAACCAATACCATTAATGCAAGTGCAAAATATATCAATACGCTGTATCCAGGGATGTCAGCACCAAAAATATTATATCTGACAATCATGGAAGAAGGAATAGAGAATGCAGCCATAATTGAACCTAGCGAAATATAACCGGAAAATATGACTGTTATAGCAAACAACGAAAATGCAATTAAAACATCGTAAGGAGCAAGACCAATCAGCATGCCTGCTGCTGTATTAACACCTTTACCACCTTTGAAACCTGCAAAAACTGACCAAATATGACCGGATACTGCCGAGATACCTGCTAAAAGTTTAAGTAATGTGATGTGTTCGAACATTGTAGAATTTGGAAAAATCAACCCTTCACCTAAATATCCTGCAATAAGAACAACAGCCAGGTAACCTTTCAGAATATCAGCAATTTGTACAAACAAGCCCCATTTCCATCCTAAAATTCTAAAAGCATTAGTTGAACCCATATTCCCGCTACCCTTGGTGCGGATATCAAATCCAAAAAACTTTTTACTTACAATAATAGCAGTAGGGATACTGCCCAAAAGGTAACTAAGTAAGGCTATTAATCCTATTTTAAGAGCTACTTCCATATAATTCGACAATATAAATTAAAAATCCAGTTAATTTTTTAATATAGAGTTAATAATTGGTAAATTATTGCATTCCTCTACGAAAATGATGCATTGTGATACCGGCTGCAATTGCTACATTTAAAGATTCGGAACTACCATGGCCATCAATTTTAAAAGGATTAGTCACTATCTTATTTACATTCTCGGAAATACCTTTGCTCTCACTTCCAAAAATGATCCCAAATTTTGATTTTATCTTAATGCCTTCAATTGAATTGTCTGTATGCAGTGTTGCACCGTAAATTTTGAATGAGCTGTAATTGTCCTGTATGTATAAATCTAAATTTGGAGTCTGATGAATAGCAACATTGAAGATTGCTCCCATTGATGAACGAACGGTTTTTGGATTAAATGCATCTGCACAATCTCTTCCCAATATTACCTGGTCAAATCCAAACCATGAAGCTGTCCTCAATATAGTTCCGACATTTCCAGGATCTGACACACCATCAAGAGCTATAAATGGTTTTGAATAATCAGGTTCAACTGTTTGAATCCCGGCTATTGCTAATATACTTTGAGGTGTTTTGGTATCTGTCAACTGATCAAATAAGTGCTTTGGTGCAGTGTAAACAGGTATGCCGTTTTCGGAGTAAAATTCTGCAAGTTCAATTACTTCTGGTGATGGTGAGTCGCGGATAACTACTAAATCAGTCAAAAAATTGCTTTTAGATAGTTCTTGAACTAATTTTTCTCCTTCAACTACAAAAAATCCGTTTTGGTCTCTAAACTGTTTCTGATGTAAAGACCTGATGAGTTTCTTGAGTTTCTGAGTTACTTGCATCGTATATAGCATAACATTTTCTAAATTTATTTATAAATGCACTTATCAAAATATAAAAATACTACATATATAATTTAAAATGTAATATTTTTACAAATTATTTTTTTACAATTCCAAAATGTTATGTTAATTACAGAAATATTAAAGAAAAAAAGAGATGGATTTGAACTTAATAAAGATGAAATTTCATATTTTATCAAAGGTCTAAGCAATTTTAATGTTTCGGACATACAAGCAGCAGCATTTTTGATGGCGTGCTGTACTAAAGGTTTAAGCTCAAAAGAAACCACATATCTGACATATCAAATGAGAGACTCCGGTGAAAAGTTTAATTTTGCGAAAATTAACAAGCCAAAAGTTGATAAGCACTCAACTGGAGGTGTAGGAGATAAAATATCATTATTGATTACTCCGCTTTTAATGGCATTTGATATAGCAGTACCGATGATTTCTGGCAGAGGATTAGGTCATACAGGAGGAACAGTTGATAAGCTTGAGTCAATTAGCGGATTCAAAATTAGATTAGATTATGAAGATTATTTTAATTTGCTAATACAGAATGGTGCCTTTATGGCTTGCCAAACAGATGACATAGCTCCGGCAGATAAGAAGTTGTATCATATCAGAGATGTAACAGGAACAGTTGAATCAATCGGTTTGATCACAGCTTCAATTTTAAGTAAAAAGCTTGTTGAGGATTTAGATGCTTTGGCTATGGATATTAAGGTTGGTAATGGAGCATTTATGCGTGATTTATCATCTGCTCATCAATTGGCAGAGTCGATGGCAGGTGTAGCTCGTGAATCCGGCTTAAAAATGAGAATTATTTTTTCATCTATGGAACAACCATTAGGTTACAAAATTGGAAACTGGCTGGAAATTGAAGAGACTATGGAGTCTTTGAACGGGCAATACTCTGCTGATATAAGGGATTTGACACTCAAGCTATGCAGCTCAATGTTGATTGCAGGTGGACTATTTGATAATGAGTTAGAATCTGGATTAGAGTTAAATAAAGTTTGGGATAGTGGTCTGGCAGCAAAAAATTTTGTAAAAATGATTGAAGCACAAGGGGGTAACTTAGAATTAAGTAAATCAAAATATGAAAATTATCCTGAGTACGAGATTGTAAGTGACAAGAGAGGATTTATACAACAGATTGATACACTATATACCGGAATTGCAGGGATTATGTTAGGAGCAGGCAGAAAAGACATAAATGATAAAATTGATTATGGTGCCGGAATTATCCTGAATAAAAAAATTGGAGATACCGTAGAAATCGGTGAAACTTTAGCTGTACTAAAGTCAAAGGACAAATCTTTGTTTGACAGTCCGGCAGAGCTTCTTAAAAATTGTTTTATTATTTCTGATGATTATAAAAAAGCTCCAAAGCTAATACTTGATGAGTGGGTAATATGACATTATCTTCATTGGATATAATTGTCATACTTGTTTATTTTGCTCTGGTATTATATATTGGATTCTTCATTGCAAAAAAGAAAGGTGAAAGTAATAATAGCAAGGAAGATTTTATTCTTGCCGGTAGAAAGCTTACTTTACCTTTGTTTGTTGCAACTTTAGTAGCTACTTGGTATGGAAGTATTCTTGGAGTAG
Organism: bacterium; assembly: GCA_024711295.1. Lineage (GTDB taxonomy): Bacteria > Bacteroidota > Ignavibacteria > Kapaibacteriales > UBA2268 > JANJTB01. The sequence continues at coordinate 23,881 of JANJTB010000006.1, forward strand.
GTGAATTTGTCTATAAAAATGGATTTGTAGCTTGGATTTGCTTTGGGTTTCCATATTATGTTGCGGCTGTAGTATTTTCATTGTTTGTGGCGGAAAAGATTAGAAAAGCAAATGTTGTATCAATACCTGAGCAGATTAAATCAAAGTATGGTGCTAAAGCTGGTGTGGTTGCTTCTTTAATAGTTCTGATAATTACTGTACCGGCAGCTTATATTTTGATGCTTGGAGTTGTTATTCAGTTGTTTTCCGGATTAAGCATTGAAGTGTCAATCATCATTGGTGCTGTTGTATCATTGATTTATCTTTTCAATGGTGGATTTAAAGCTGATGTTTATACTAATGTTGCACAATTCTTTCTAATGTATTTGGGTTTTTTTGTCCTTATTGTTTTTACTTTTATTGAATATGGCAGCTTTAACTCAATGTTTGCCCTACTTCCTGAGAATCATAGAACTATGGATGGTGGATTCACATGGCAAGTAATACTAACTTGGTTTATCATTGCATTTCAGACATTTGTTGATCCAAGCTTTCATCAAAGATGTTCTGCTGTTACCGAACCAAGAATAGCAAGGAATGGAATTTTGGTATCTGTAGTTTTGTGGGCAATTTTTGATTTTATGACACTGACCGCCGGCTTGTATGCAAAAGCCTATTTAGATGTTGACAACCCATTAATGTCATTCCCAATTCTTGCAGAAAATGTTTTACCTGCTTTTTGGAAGGGAATATTTATTATATCTATTTTAGCTACTATTATGTCAACATTGGATAGCTACAGTTTTTTAAGTGCTGTAACAATAGGTAACGATATTTTAAGACAATTGTCTGGGTTTAACAAGTTTACAGATAAGCAACTTATTAATTATGGGCTATTATGTACTGGTTTTTTGGGAATTATTATTGCTATACTTATTCCTTCAGCGGTTGAAATTATTTATAAATCTGCTTCAATAGCTGTACCGGGATTAATACTGCCGTTGTTAATCAGCATGAATAGAAAATTTGAACTCAGACCAAGACAATCATTAATCATTATGTTGTTTTCATCAGGGACCTCTTTGTTGTGGACAGTTTTACAATGGTTACAAATAAGTATTACAGATTCTATTGAACCTATGATAGCAGGTATGTTTGTTTCCTTAATTATCACATTAATTTTTATAAAAAGGGTTAAATCGTAACATGAATATATCAAATTCGCTTAGTATTTTAAGAATAATACTTAGCATCCCAATAGCATATTTAATCTTTAACCAGCAAATTGAATATGCTATATTTCTTGGAGTCATTGCAGGTCTTACAGACTTCTTGGATGGTTTTCTTGCAAGGAAACTTAATCAAATTACAGATTTGGGCAAAATACTCGATCCCATAGCCGATAAAATTTTGGTATCATTAGTTGTTATTACAATGTTAATAAATGAAATGTTGCCATTATGGTTCTTTGTGGTTGTTATATTGAGAGATATAATGATTTTGATTGGTGGTCTATGGATAAAGAAAAAGTATGGAATAGTGCTTTCTTCAAATTTCGAAGGTAAAGCAACTTTTCTACTGATAATTCTTACAATTTTAGGTGTATTACTGGAAATCGAATACGCTACAAGATACGGTTATTATTTGTGTATGGCGGCAATTGTTTATTCTTTTTCCCTTTATTTATTCAGGGGTATCAAAGTAATTCAAGAAAATGACAAAAAAAATTAGTCAAACTCTCTCATGAAAGGTTTGAACCATGTTTCTCCAATTGAAATATCGAAACCAAACCTTCCAAAATACTCGTTGACTAATCTTGAGTCCCCTGAACTTCTATATCCAAGAATAAATGAAAAATCTACAACCATTGAACCGGCAAACGGAATCTGCATACCAACAGAACCGATATACTCCTGAATTTGATTGCCTAAGACTTTGTAATATAAATGATTATAACCTGCTCCAAATTTATAGGATATTCTATCCGCAAGTGGAGCATTTACTGAAGGATTTCCTATTCTGTTCACACCAATGGAGGTGATTATTGAATTTGTAAATTTAGTATTTGCACCCGGGTTATAATTGAAATTTGTAAAATCCTGCATCATCAAGTCAGCTCCAAAAATAAAATTTCCACTGGAGTATGATGCACCTAACCCAAACATTGATGGTACTGTTATCTCATTATCGACAGATATTGTAGTGTCGGTAATCGTTGGGCTTTTGTAGTTTGTTTCAGAAGTAATGCCAAAGTTTGGTGATAATTCGTATGAGACACCTATGATTAAGTCTTTGACAGGAGTAATGAATGCACCTATTTTGGAACCAAATCCACTTACATAATCACTCTTGGTAGTTTGATATCTAAATGAATAAAAATCATTATTAAAGCTGGTTAGTCTATTTGCTTCAATTACACCAAAGGTTGTATTAATCATAGCTCCTATGCCAATATAATCTGTAATCTTTCCGGATAAACCAATATAAGCTTGAGAAAGCCCGCCTGTTCCCTGGTATTGAGTTTCACCATCCAGTTCTAATCCGAAATCCGTGATTTTTGTTTTAGTTGCTGTTAGATAATTTACTGATGAATAAGGAACAATTCCAAAACTTGATGCGATGCTGTATGTAGAATCCATTGCAAAAATCCCTGAAAATCCAGAAATAGCTCCGTTGTTATGCCAAATGGTAGATTCATTTGTGGAAACGATGTTCTGATTAAATTTATAACCAGCCTGAAGTCTTGTGTTAGTAACAAAGCTCCACATTGCAGGGTTTCTCATGTTAATTGAATATTCAGCAGGGAAAGCCATCTGAGTACCTGCAAGTCCGGCATAAGCTGAATTTCCGAAGTAGTTTATATCTCCAATGCCTATTACAGAAAAATTCGAGCCACCCTGTGAATAAACAGCAAATGTAGATGTGATTAGAAATAAAAATATCAGTTTGACGGTTTTCATTTTTGTGGCTCCAAATATGCAGGATTGAGAGAATAAATCACTTTTAATTGAGGCCTTTTTTCTACTTCTGTTGCATTTAATCCATAAAAAGTTAATCGTTCTAGCTCTCTTGCCTGATTGAAAATTGAGTTTGGCATAAGTTCTAATGTGAAGGTCTTCCCGTATTTATTATGATATTGAACAATTGAAGTAATGCTGGAAAAAATATACTTGTTTGAGCCTGATTCTCTGGCTCCGTAATATGTAAATCCGTTTACTCTTTGATTGTCAATAAAATACCCCATTTCCAAAACTGAATCTAATGGTACATTACCGTTTCTGGATTTTGAAGGGTCTAGAGTAAGCTCAAACTGAGCTTTATGTATGCCGGAAAACTTTGGTATCATTGTAAGGTCAAAATCAATCTTAGTCCAATAATTTAATCCGTTCTGAACTACTATTGAATTTGTATCAACATTTGATGTCTTTAAGTAAGTAACATCAACACCCGAAAGCAAGTTAAGATAGCTAACAGTATCTTGCCCTGTATTTTTGTAAGTTACAATAATTGAAGTAGAAATCATTTGATTGGGTGCAGAACCGATGAATCTATGAACTACATTGGAATTTTCCTTTGGAATAAAAGCTAAACCCCAGTTCGGAATTCTTTTAGGCTTCATTGTGTTGGTTGCTGAGTCAAGTTTCATTTCAGTTTTGAGCCATTCAATTATCAATTTTGCAGGTAGATTGATTTGAATTTTATCTATTGTGTCTTTTAATTCAATTTTTCCATCCCAAGAGGTGATTTTTTCACCAAAATAATTTGCAGGACTAACAAAAAGTGAATCGTAAGTAGTTGAGTCAGGTCTCCATGCTTTGGTTACCTGATAAATATCAAATCCGAACGAACCACCGATTGTGTCTCCATAAGCATATCTCTCGGGGAACATGTTCATAACTACAGATTCAATTTGGTCTTCTTTCAAATTTCCAAGAGTATCAGGAAGCCACGCAAAATTTAACAAAGTTGAAGCAATTAAGTCATCATGTCTGCCAATAAATACAGCTCCGGTATTAAATATAGGATACTTAGGCATATAAACTTGCTTTCCTGTAATCAAAACTGTATCAAATGTACTGATAGTTTCAATTTTGACAGTGTCCGGAAGTAAATTAACAGCCAGATCACTGGGTTTGTCGTTACATGAAATCAAGAGAAAAGCAGGAAAAAAAAGGATAATGTAGAAAAGTATTTTCTTTATTAAGGTTAATTTCATTTTCATTTATTCTAGAGTTCTTTCATAATATTTCGATAAATCTGATCGTATTGTTTTGTGCTTTCAGTCCATGTATAATCATGCTGCATACCTTTTTCAATTACATGTGTCATAAGTGACTTTTTTTTGAATAAATTAACAGCTCTGAAAATTGCATTTGTAAAATCTTCTACTGCATAATTTTCAAAGACGATTGAATTACCATTATCATTATCAGCATCAATATCAATACCAGAATCTTTTAGCCCACCTGTAGCTCTGACAATAGGCACAGTAGCATATTTGAGGGAGTACATGAAATTTAGTCCGCATGGTTCGTACAAAGATGGCATTAAAAAGAAATCACAACCTGCCTCAATTTGATGTGATAAATTGTCATCAAATGCGAAAATTACTTTCAACTTTTTAGGGTATTTACGTGCAATTCTAAGAAGTGAATTCTTCAAGTCAGTATCACCTTGGCCAAGCAAGACCACTTGAATATCTTCTTTAAATATTTTATCAGCAGAATCAATAAACAGACCTGTTCCTTTTTGGTAACCGATTCTCGGTATCATCCCAAATAATGGAATCTCAGGCCTGATAGGTAGTCCTGAAATTTTCTGTAATTGCGTTTTGTTATTATACTTAAATTCTTCAACATCATCCATGAATCTGCTATGTATAAGCTTATCTCTCTTAGGATTCCAAGTATATGGCTCAATTCCGTTCATGATGCCGGTGAAATTGTCCAATCTGGTTTTCAAATATTCATTTAATCCATTACTATAATGATAGTCGTCCAAAATTTCTTTTGCATATGTGGGGCTTACTGTGGTTATATAATGAGCATAGCTGATACCACCTTTCATGAAATTAAATTTACTTCTATGTTCGAAATTATCCAAAAGTTCGTTTGGTAAACCTGTTTTCTTGAATTCGGATAAATCAAATGCTCCTTGTCTATAAAAATTATGAATTGTAAAAACCACTTTTGTTTTGTTGAATTTAGATGAATAACCATTTTTAATCAAAGCAGGAATTAGAGCGGATTGCCAATCGTTGCAGTGAATTATATCCGGTATCCATTTCAATCTTATACATGTTTCAAGGACTGCTTTACCAAAAAAAATAAAACGTTCAGCATTGTCATGATACTCCTCCCAGGTAACTGGATCATGATAAATGCCAAGTCTTTCTTCGAAATAGTCATAGTTTGTAGTAAAGTAAACCTGTACTTTGTGACGTGGACTGTATAGAGATGATGATTTTATATTTACTGGTGCTAAATTATCGCCAACATTCACGTGAACATCCCTTAGTCTGCTGATGTTGTGAATTTTGCTCTTTCTTTCAGAAATGGAGCCATATTTAGGGGATATAACTCTTACGTCATGACCAAAGTCTTTCAAAGATAAGGGAAATGAGTGTGATACATCTGCTATACCACTTTCCTTCGCAAAAGGGTAAACTTCGCTGGATACAAAAAGTATTTTCAGACTTTTGGCCATATTAAGAAAATTATCCCGATACTTTTTTTAAATTTTCAAGAATTACAAAAATAACTAAAAAATTACTAATTGCTGATATTTATAATAAAATAATTGCTAATTAACATGAAAGAGAATGCTCATTTTTATGCTAAAAATACTCCAATCTTCATAGGCAGAAAAGTTATTTAAATTGTAGCCGATACCTAATCTGAATTGTAAATAATTATTAAAATCAGCATCCATTGGAAAATCTCTGTAAATAAATAAATCTGATGATATTGAAGTTGAATTGATTTGTGTATCGTTCAATGTTTGATTATTACGGATTCTGGTTCCAGTATCAGTAAAATATCCTCTGTCTTCAGGCTTAGTCATTTCCTGAAAGTACTGTCCATTGCTTGCAATAGGCATTTCCAATCCCATTGTTATACCAATGCCGGATGTACCCATTAAATCATACTTATATTCAGCCAAAAAATTAATAGAAGATATACTTAAATTAAGATTGTGTTTAAATTCACCATCAATCGGTAAACTATCCAGATTAATCAGTATGTATTCATAAGAACTTGCATTGATTTTTCTTAAATTATATCCTAAAGAAAGTGACACCTTGCCATATTCATATAAATCTTTGTTAATGCCAAATCTGAAAGTGTGATTTCCGGAAACTCCATCTAAATTATAATTAGTCAATTTTTGTAATTCTTTTATCGAATGAATGCTTAAGTCATTGAACTCGTACTTGAAATCATAACCAAATAAAAGATGAATACTGCCTTTGGTCTCATTTGACAAGGCGGTATTAAATAAAAGGAAAAACAATAATATTTTTCCGACAATAAATATAAAAAATTTATTTTTCAAATTCTCAACAATTAATTTGCACAAAAGTAATTAATATTTTTTTATCACAAATTGACTATGTTGATTTATGAATTACATTTAATTTAGAAAAATAACTTATATTTGCATAAATAGATATTAACATAAATTCAAAAACTATTTTAATTTCGTTAGTTAATAAGAATTTTTATTTATAAATACCGGTAATTGATATGAACAAAATCATCGAGGCAAGATTTATCGGTCCTGATGTAAAACTTTTCAGAATTGAGGCTCCTAAAATAGCCGAAAAAAGAAAAGCAGGCCAATTTGTTATAATAAGAGTTAATGATACAGGCGAAAGACTACCTCTTACTATCGCTGATTCTGATACCTCTGCAGGAACTATTACAATAATTGTACAGGGAATAGGAGCTTCAACAAAGATGCTCAACACCTTGAATGCTGGAGATTATATACATGATGTTGTCGGACCTCTTGGAAAAGCTTCTCATATTGAGAATTTTGGAACAGCTGTAAGTATTGGTGGAGGTGTAGGAACAGCAATTGCATTTCCTACTGCTAAAGCACTCAAAGAGGCAGGAAATCATGTAATTAGTATTATTGGCGGTAGGTCGAAAGAATTTGTTATCCTTGAAGAAGAGATGAAACAAGTAGCAGACGAAGTCTATCCGACTACTGATGATGGTTCTTATGGTTACCATGGTTTTGTAACTCAAAAGCTCGAAGAATTGCTGAAATCTGGAAGAAAAATTGACTTTGTTCTTGCAATTGGACCAATACCAATGATGGCTGCAGTTGCAAAAACAACCCAACCTTATAATATTCAAACCGTTGTTAGTTTAAATCCTGTTATGGTTGATGGTACTGGAATGTGTGGTGGGTGCAGAGCATATGTAGACAACAAACCGGTTTTTGTATGTGTTGACGGACCTGAATTTGATGCTCATAAAGTTGATTTTAAAATTTTGATGCAACGAAACAAAATGTATCTACCACAAGAAAAAGAATCAATCGAGCACTTTAACCACGTTTGTAATTATGACAAAATGTATGATGCTGAAGCAAAAAAGACTAATCACGAGGTGACTCATGGCTGATTTGACAACCAAAGAAAGATATAAAATCGAAAGACATTCTATGCCTGAGCAAGACGCTCTTGCTAGAAGCAGAAATTTTGAAGAAGTTAACCTAGGCTATACTTTCGAAATAGCAATGGAAGAAGCTGAGAGATGTATTCGTTGTAAAAATCCTGTATGCGTTGCCGGTTGCCCTGTTGCTGTTAAAATTCCTGATTTTATTAAGATGATAGCTGAAGGAAAATTCGAAGAAGCAGCCTCTATTCTTAAGGAAGATAACGCACTTCCTGCTGTTTGCGGTAGAGTATGCCCCCAGGAAGAACAGTGCGAAGCTGTCTGTGTGGTTGGTAAAAAGGGCAGACCTGTTGCTATTGGTTATTTAGAAAGATTTGCTGCTGATTGGGAAAGAAATAATGTTAAGATTATTGAACCAAAAATTCCTGCAAAGACAGGGAAAAAAGTTGCAGTAGTTGGTGGTGGTCCAGCAGGACTTAGCTGTGCAGGTGATTTAATTCAACTTGGACACGAAGTTACTGTATTCGAAGCCTTACATGAGATAGGGGGAGTTCTTATCTATGGAATACCCGAATTTAGACTGCCCAAGGAGATTGTGAAGGCAGAGGTTGAATCTTTAAGTAAACTCGGTGTAAATTTTGTTACTAATTATGTTATTGGATTGACTGAAACAATTGAAGAGCTAAAAGCAAGATTTGATGCCATTTTCATTGGTGTGGGTGCAGGCTTGCCTTACTTCCTTAATATTCCGGGCGAACAGCTTAATGGGGTTTACTCTGCAAATGAATTTCTTACCAGAGTCAATCTGATGAAGGCATACGATTTTCCGAATAATCCTACACCTATGCTTGATGTAGTAGGAAAAACTGTTGCTGTATTTGGTGGGGGTAATACAGCCATGGACGCTGTAAGAACTTCTCTTAGATTAGGAGCTGAAAGAGCTATTATTTGTTATCGTCGTACTGAGCAAGAAATGCCTGCAAGAGTTGAAGAAATTCATCATGCCAAAGAAGAAGGTGTAGAGTTTAAACTATTGGTAGCACCATTAGAATTTATCGGTGATGAAGATGGGTGGCTAAGAAAAGTCAAATTACAACAAATGGAATTAGGGGAGCCCGATAGTTCAGGCAGAAGACGCCCTGTACCTATTGATGGAGCAATTGAAACTATTGACATAACTGCTGCCATAATTGCAATCGGTAACGGTTCAAATCCTATAATCAGCCAAACTACCCCTGAATTAATTGTAAATAAATGGGGTAATATTATTGTTAATGAAGGCAATATGAAAACTAACATGATGGGTGTATTTGCAGGTGGTGACATCGTCACAGGAGGTGCAACTGTTATCCTTGCAATGGGTGCCGGAAGGACTGCAGCAAAAGCAATTGATGATTTTCTAAAAAATCCGGAATCTTGGTAAATTGAATCCAATTCCTAAATCTAATCGCGAGGTCTATCTTGACCTCGCGAAATTTTTTGCAATGCTCATGATGGTTCTTGGGCATTCTTTTTTTGAGCTCGCAAATCCTTTATATTATAATTTAAATGAATTTCCATGGGACTGGTGGACTTTTGCGCGGGCAAAGACGGCACCAATGTTTTTATTCTTATCAGGTACTGTGCACGTTTTTGCAAATTACAAAAATGAAATAGGTGCCATTGGAAACAAATTATTCCGTAAAAGGTTATTATTAGCTGTAATATTGTTGATGGTTGGGTATTTACTAAATTCACCCATTAATACTTTTTCAGATATTTTTAACGTTAATGAATTCAGATTGTCAAAGTTTTATGAAGTCAACATTCTGCACATTTTTGGGGTAGGATTATCGTTGTTGGCTTTATTATACAGACTTGGTAACATTGATTTTGTTTTCAAATCTTCATTATATTTAGGAATCTTTTCAGCTCTGATTTCTTTGTTAACGATAAATATAAGTTTTGGCCAAATTCCTGTATTCATGGCTAATTACTTAAATTATAAAAATGGTTCATTATTTGTTTTGTTTCCATTCATTTCTTACCTTTTTTGGGGTACATGTTTTGGTATTTTACTCAAGAAAGGAAGTCAACATAATGAAAATAGTAATAGAGAGTTAAATAAATTCCTCAATTCGCCAAAGAAGTTGCTTGCAGGAATAATTTTAATAATCCTTGGAGTAATTGTTATAAAAACAATCACTTTGGCTTCAGTAAACATTTCTCTTAGATCAAATCCAGGGGTACTTATTAGGAACATTGGAATAATTATTACTTTGCTTTTTATATTTAAGCAAATTAAAGTTCGTTCTGCATTAATCAAAAAAATAACTTTGATTTTATCTGCTAGAGCAATTTTCATTTACGTTATTCACTTATTTTTGATCTATGGAATTGGAAACTTCTATGGTCTTAAACACTATTTCGGAAAGAGTCTAACTTTGACAGATGCTTTTGTGATGTCTTTTGTGGTGATATTAATTACATTATCAACAACATTTATTGTTGATTACATCCTAAAAACTTCAAGGTTGAAGTTTTATCTTTTAATACCCTTAATTGTGTATTGGATTTACTTTTTTATAAATTGAAAAATAATTAAACCAATATTAATTTTATTTTCAAAAATTCATTACTTTTGCTCTCTATTTTCAATACAATTATAAATTACATTTAAATATATGACCAAGAAAGTTCCAAAGAAAAAGAAAAGGAATTTTTTACCTTTGTTGTTGATATTACTGTTTTTGACAATATTATTTGTTTCGGTTGGTATTTACTTCAAGTCAGAATATAATGAAATCACTGAAATAAAAGACTCGATTAAGCTTAGCAGCAATATCAATCAGGCAGATGGACTTGATACAAACTTTTTGAAAGCTATAGTACCAAACTCTGATACTAATGAGAAAGTAATTGATGTGAGTAATATAAACGATACAATTGCATATCATTTTGATACACAATCAGGTACCTATGTCCGTAAAGTATATAAGGGCAGGAGAATAAATATAGCACTTACCGGAGTTGACTCAAGAATGGGAGACCGTTACAAACACGCAGACGCTAACCATGTTATTTCAGTTTTGCTTGATAGCGGAAAAATTGAGATTATTTCTATTCCCAGGGATACACCGGCAGATGCTGGCTATGATGATACTACAGGACAGAACAAGTTGACAATTGTAAGAGCTGCAAAAGGTCGAAAGGCATATTTTGAAGAACTTTGCAGAATAGGAAATTTAGACAAAATTCACTTTTTTGCTGAATTGGGTTTTTCGCAGGCGATGGGAATTATCGAGTTCCTTGGCTTCAGTAACCCACATGCCACTTTACAGGTGTTAAGGTCGAGAACAGCTCTCGGTGGAGATGACTACCAAAGAGTGTATAATCAAGCACAATTTATCAGGCAAATGCTTTTTAGAAATTTTGAAAAGTTAAGTGGTCCTCTTAGCGATATAATGATTGGTGGTGGACTTCTTCTTGTAGAGAGCGACCTTACTGTCGGAAAAATTAAGGACATTATTTCAGAATTGAAGTCCAGGAACTTTTCCAATTCATTAGACAACATTTCTATCAAAATTAAACCATCATTCCCGGCTAAATTTAAAGTTTATGATTTCTCTGACAAAACAACTGTAGCATTACTTTCTGAAAAAGTCAAGCAACATTTCAAAAATCAAAACGATGATGAAGAAGTTGCTGTAAATTCAAATTTGGATATTTCAAATAAAGTAAAAAACAGATTAAATAATGTTCTAAATCTGGCAATGGCAGATACAAGTAAAAGCCCCCAAAAAGCCATCAACAGATTGAATGTTTTGTTTGAGCAGAGAGCTTGGCTTCAGGTCGCTGACAAAGAAGAAAGAAAATTAATCAGAAACAGGTTTGTAGATATTATTAGTTATTCTTACGAAAAAAGAAAAGATACCTTAAAAGCAAAGCAAATCAGAAACATTGCTGTTTCTGAAGATAATTTATTTAAATTAAATGCTGAAAATTAATGAAAACACTTGTTTTTATAAGACACGCTAAGTCAAGTTGGGATAATCCAGATTTTTCTGATTTTGAACGTCCTTTGAATGAAAGAGGATTGCTTAATGCTCCATTTATGGCAGAGAAATTGACACAGCTAATTACCAGAGTTGACATGATAATTTCCAGTCCTGCTAAAAGAGCTATTACAACTGCAAAAATATTTGCTGATAAATTCAACATAAAACACGAGCAAATTATTCAAGACAAAGGCATTTATGATAATGGATTCAAACATATAGTAAAAGTAATTGATAAGTTGAATAATAGTCTTGATTGTGTATTTATTGTTGGCCATAATCCTGATATTTCTACTTTGGCAACCTATTTTTCCGGGGAATATATACAAAACATACCTACATGCGGAATTGTGTGTATAGATTTTAGAACTCATAATTGGAATGAAGTTGCTTCTTCTTCAGGGAAGTTGAGATTTTATGATTATCCAAAAAATCATGTATGATCAAATCTAAAGATAATAAACTGCATATAGGAATTTTTGGAAGGACTAATACTGGCAAAAGTTCTCTAATAAATTCTCTTACCGGTCAAAATCACGCAATTGTAAGCGAAGTAGCCGGAACTACTACTGACCCAGTAAAAAAATCAATGGAGATACTTGGTTTTGGCAGTACTGTGATCATTGATACTGCCGGGATAGACGATAAAGGAACTCTTGGTGAGTTAAGAATATCAAAAACAATGCAACAACTGGATATCATAGATATAGCGATTATTCTGTTGTCAGAAAGTGTTTTTGGGGCTGAGGAGGTAGAATTAATCTCACAGCTTACCTTAAGACAAACTCCATATATTTTGGTACACAATAAATCTGATAAATACATAGTATCAAATGAATTAGTCCAACATATTGATAAAACTTTCGGGAAAAAAGTTATTTCAATCTCTGCTGCTGAATCAATAAATTTGAATGAGTTAATCAATGAACTGATCAGTGTCAAAAATAATTTTATTGAAAATAAGCCAACTCTTTTTGGTGGTTTAATTGACAAAGGTGACTATGTGTTGCTGGTAACTCCCATTGACAGTGAAGCTCCTGATGGAAGAATGATTTTACCTCAAGTAAATGCAATTCGTGATGTATTGGACCATAATGGTATAAACATTGTTTTGAGAGAATCCGAATTACAAAAATTTTTTTCTGACAATAAAATCAAACCCAAAATTGTGGTTACAGATAGTCAGGCTTTTGAGTTCGTAAGCAGAATTGTTCCTGACGACATTTATCTTACAGGATTCAGTATTTTGTTGGCTAGACTAAAAGGTGATTTTGAAGAATATTTAAAAGGTACTCCTAAGATTTCCGAACTAAAATCAGGAGATAAGATCTTGCTTTTGGAATCATGTACCCACACAAGTTCTTGTGAAGATATTGGCAGATTTAAAATACCTAATTGGATGATGAAGTTTACAGGTAAAGAATTGTTTTTTGACATTGTTTCTGGTTTGGATAAAGTTCAAACTCCAATCGAAGAATATGCACTAATCATTCAATGTGGAGCTTGCATGATAACAAGGAAACAAATTTTCAACAGATTAAGGCCTGCAAAAGATAACAATATACCTATAACTAACTACGGTATGGCTATTGCATATATGAATGGTATTTTTGAAAGGGCTACTCTTCCATTTCAATCTAATATCAGTAAATTTTAATATATTTGCTCGATTACACCACCACCAAGGCAGTATCCATCTTTGTAGAATATAGAAAACTGACCGGTACTTATACCTTGGTCTTTTTCATTCAATATTACTTTGAGCTTATCACCTGAATCATCAATCTCACAATGATATTTTTGTGCCCCATGTCTTAGTTTAACTTCAAAATTTGATATTTCAGGCTTTTGAGGAATCCAGTTAACGTTAGAAGCAAAAAATCTATCATGGGGTAAATGTTCAGTTTGATTGTTGTGTGATATGTAAATGATATTGTTATCAATATCTTTTTTTACTACATACCATGGACCTCCGCTTAGACCTAATCCTGTTCTTTGGCCAATTGTATGAAACCAATAACCCTTGTGTGAACCAACTATTATATTGGTTTCCAGTTCAATTATTTCACCTCTAACTTCGCCAAGATGAAACTTAATAAAATCATTGTATTTGATTTTTCCCAGGAAACAAATTCCTTGTGAATCTTTACGGTTTTGAGTAGGAAGTTTGTATTTGTGAGCTAACTCTCTTACTTCATGTTTATTGAGATGTCCTATTGGAAATAATATTCTTGATAATTGATCCTGCTTGAGATAGGTCAAAAAGTAAGTTTGGTCTTTAACTTTGTCAGGTGATTCTTTAAGATAAAATAATCCATGTCTTTCCTCTATCTGTGCATAATGCCCTGATGCAACTTTATCAAAAGTATTATCAATCTTATTAAAGAATTCGCCAAATTTAATAAATCTGTTACACATTATATCAGGACTTGGAGTTCTTCCCGCTTTTAATTCTGTAATGGTATATTCAACAACAGTATTCAAATATTCCTGCTGCATGTTAATAATTTCTAAAGGTACATTTTGTGAATTACAAACTCCTCTGGCATATTCGAGGTCTTCTTCCCAAGGGCATTCACCTAAAAAAGCCAATTCATCTTCGAGCCAAATCTTAAGGTAATAAGCTGTAATATCAAATCCTTGTTCTTTAAGCATACAAAGAGCTACTGAGCTGTCAACACCACCTGATAATAATACAGCAACTTTCATACAGTAGTTTCATTAAAATTTAAATAAAATACAATAAATACTATGACGAAGTAAGTCGTAATCACGTTGATTAGAGTAGTATAAATTGCTCTCATAATCAAAGTATCCTGCAAAAATGAGTAGGGTAAACCCAATGTTAATGAAGTCATGTACGATAGAAAAATCAAAGATAAAATACGGTAAAAGACTTTACCCCATCTCTTATTGACAACATTGTAACTTTTCTTCATAGAGATATACAAATTTGAGTCTTCGAAAGAAAAAACATATATAGAAAATGACCAGTTTACAAGATAATATACTATTGGAATCAGTAGTAAAACAAAAATTGTTGGTGTTATTATGGAAAAATACATCCATAAATTGAAGCAGATAAAAATTGTTCCAAGCATCAAACTATTGATTTTTATGTTTGAAAATAACTTTTTCAAAGATTCAATCAAAACAGATTTGATTGCATATTTGTCACCGAATAAAATGTGCTTTAGCAAAATAGCAAGCGAGATATTACCAAAAAAACTTAAATAGATAGCAAAATTCATTGAAGAAAATTTGGTGAACCATCCAATAGCGTCTGAAGAATCGAAATGAAGTAAGTTACCAATTGGATAAAAAGTCAAAAAAATACTTAACGGGAAGTATACAATTACCGATAATTTAAAAATATCTTTGTAGTTGGAAATATATATATCCCATGAAATATATAACATATCTTTAAGAGAAAATTCATTGTTATATTTTTCAGCTACTTGACTCATTGTGATTATTTAAGAATGAACCTGTCAATAAATTCTTGAACGATATCATCTTTTGACTGTTTAAGTCCTTCGACATCTCCGAAATATCTTAACTTACCCTCGTGCAACATAGCTACAGTATGAGCAATTCTAAAAACTGAAAACATATCATGGGTAATTACAACAGAAGTTACATTAAGTTTGTGTGTTAGTTCTGCAATTAATATATCAATTTGTTCTGAAGTTACCGGGTCTAAACCGGTTGTAGGTTCGTCATAAAAAATATATTTAGGATTGCCGACCAAAGCTCTTGCAACTCCAACTCTTTTTCGCATACCTCCTGATAAATCTGATGGCTTTTTATTTCTTAATATATTCCATTCTTTTTGAAATTCAGCTTCAGAGACTTCATTTACTTCGGGCAATAATCTTACAGCAGATAATACTCTGATAGCTTCACGCTCCAATTCCTGAATATTTCTGTTACCATATTCGTACATACTTAGTATTGTATTTTCGAATACCGTCATTGAATCGAACAAAGCAGCCCCTTGAAAGACAAATCCCATCTTTCTTCTCAGAGAAAATATCTCATTTTTGCTAGTTTTATCGATTCTCATTCCTTCGACATTTACATACCCTTCATCCGGTTGTAATAATCCTACTATATGCTTAAGCATTACACTTTTGCCTGAGCCGGACTTGCCAATAATACAAATTGTATCACCATCCGGAATTTTAAATGTTACTCCGTCTAATACGACTTTTTGTCCAAATCTTTTATGTAAATTATTTATTTCAATCATTATTTTTTAGAAAATCATTTAACAAATGCAAGGTCAATAGTCCTTTTATCTATATTAACCTTGATAATTCTAACTTTTATTCTGGAACCAAATCCATAAATTTTCTTCGTTCTTCTACCAACGAGCCGATAGTTTGTTTCATCGAATATATAATAATCATCTTTTAGATCACGGATATGCAACAAGCCTTCAGCATATATGTTGTCTAACAAAACGAAAAGACCAAATCCGGTAACTCCGCTGATTGTTCCTTCAAACTCATCTCCAATTAGTCTGGATGTCATAACAGTATGTGTCAGCTTGATTGATGCCCTCTCAGCTTCCATTGCAACTCTTTCTGTGTCGCTGCAATGCTTTCCTGAATCTCTTGTCATTATTCTCAGAAAATTTATCCTGGAATTATCAGGATTTGTTGTTGTAAATTCATGTAATAACCTATGAATTATCAAATCAGGATACCTGCGGATCGGTGAAGTAAAATGTACATATTCTTTGAATCCTAATCCATAATGACCAATATTTGAATGAGAATATACTGCTTTTGACATAGCCCTTATCAAAACCTGATTGACAATTGGTTTTTCTACTGAATCATGAAACTTCGCAATTATTTTGTTTATGTCTTTGGAGGTAGGTGCTTTTTTTAGGCTGATTGAACCTAAAGTTTTGATAAATTCTATTACTTCAAGTATTTTTTTGGGGTCAGGTGATTCGTGAACTCTATATAAGCATGGCAAATTACCGGTTCTAAGCAACTTTGTGCTCATCACCGTGAAATGAGATGCTACAGTTTTATTGGCAATTAGCATACATTCTTCAACCAATGACGTTGATTTTGTGGTTTCCCGAACTTTAACATCTATGGGATATTTGTTTTCGTCAAGAACAAATTTATACTCCCGAGTCTCAAAGTTTATACCTCCCTCTTTAAATCTTCTCTCTCTAAGAATAGCACTTACTTTATAAAGTTCCAATATCAAATCTGAAAAGTCACCTTCTCCTGTTTCAATAATCTGAAGAACTTCATCATAATTGAATCTTCTTTTACTTTTTATCAAAGATTTTTTGATGTCATAATTTAGCACATAACCTGTAACATCTATCTCCATAAAACATGAAAATGTAAATCTTGGTTCATCAGGTTTTAGTGAACAAATTTCGTTTGATAATTCTTCAGGTAGCATCGGTATTACTCTGTCAACAAGATAAATGCTATTGCCCCGGTTTCGGGCTTCGATATCTAATGCTGAACCTTCTGCTACGTAATGACTGACATCCGCAATATGTACACCTAAATAATAATTCCCATTTTCTAGAATTTTCAACGACAAAGCATCATCAAAATCTTTAGCATCATAAGGGTCTATGGTAATTACAATTTCATTCCGCAAATCTAATCTATCTTTAACTTTTCGGTTAGAAGGTGCTTTGAATTGCTTTGCTTCAACAATTACCTCATCTTCAAAACCTTGAGGTAAATCAAATTCTTTGATAATAGAGTCATATTCGACTACAGGAACGCCGGCTTTGCCAAGATTTTCTACTACCTCTGCTGTAGGATTATGCTGTTGGTCTTCCCATTGTATTAGTCTGGCTTTAACCTTATCTCCCGGTTTTGCGCCTTTCAGCTTTGCTTCAGGTATCAAAAAGTCAACATAATAAGATAAATCATCTGGTACCAAAAAATGGAAATAGCCGTTAAACTCAATTGTTCCAACAATAATAGTACGTTTTCTGCTTACTATTTCTGTAATTTCTCCCTTTGGTTTTTTACCTTTCTTTTCAGCATGTAATTGCACTAATACTGTGTCACCGTCTAGTGCTGTGTTGTAATATCTTTCTTTGATTGAGATTTTTGGAATTTTGGGATTCTCAGTCTCTACGAAACCTTTACTATGATAAATTCTAAAAATGCCCTTAAACGAGGAAAAATCATTACTGGGTTTAATCCTATATTTTCTCCTTGGAAGTCTTTCAATAATTTGCTTCTCTGTAAGATCAGTCAAAATGTCTTTAAGAAGCTCATAATCAGGTGAATCTGATTTAATCTTTAATGCTTTAGAAATTTCATTGAGATTAAGTGGTTTGTCCGATGATTTTAGTATTTCGGAAACTTTTATAAAATATTTTTCTCTAGTCATAGATTGGTTTTTTGTACTTTTTAAGTAAATGTTAAATATTTAAGACTATTAAACTTGATGATAATTGTAATTTTTGTGTTTATCCGATATTTATAATGTCGAACAAAAAAATATTTTTTTATACAAGAAATACTTTTAGAAAATAATATAATACAATCAACGTTAATAGTATTACTTTTAATATTGTTTGTTATTTGATATGTAATGATAGAATTACTTAGTCATATAAATATTCGTGTTAATCAGAAGGTATTTCTGAAAGATCCATCGAGCACCGAGCTTGGCAAAAGCATCATTATCGAAAGCATTAAGCTTATTGAAGAATGTGGATTTGAAGAATTTACTTTTAAAAAACTAGCAACAAAAATTAATACTACGGAAAGTTCTGTTTACAGGTATTTTGCGAATAAGCACAGATTATTAATTTATTTGCTTTCTTGGTATTGGTCATGGCTTGAGTATAAGTTAGTATTTAATACAGCAAATGTAAGTGATGCATCTTTAAAGCTGAAAATTGCCATTGAATCTTTAATTGATGAAGATGAGAATTTTATGATTAATGGATATATTTGTTTAAATTCACTACTTAAAATTGCAATATCTGAATCTGTTAAGTCGTTCTTAACACGTGAAATTGATAATCAGAATGAAGAAGGTTTTTTTTCATCTTACATTAACTTATGTGCAAGACTAAGTAAAATAATAAATGAAGTTAATCCTGATTACAGTTACTCGAATTCTTTAGTAGCAGTGATTTTTGAAGGTATTCATCAGCAGAAGTTCTTTTCTTTGCATATAAAATCTCATTCAGACTTTGAGGTTTGGGAAAAAAATAAAATGAAAGATTTTTTTATAAATTTAGCAATTAAAACAATCAAATCAAATGGCTGAAACTTATAATATTACTAAACCTGTTTCAAGATTTTTAAGCCTACTCAAAACAGATAAGCAAGATGTTATAAATATATATATCTATGCTGTTTTTAACGGTTTGGTAAATTTATCACTGCCGTTAGGTATTCAAGCAATAATTAATCTGATTACAGGTGGACAAATCTCAACATCATGGATTATGCTGATACTTTTTGTGTTATCAGGTGTATTGTTTTCGGGTGTTTTACAATTATTGCAACTATACACAACAGAAAATCTACAACAGAAACTTTTTACTAGGAACGCTTTTGATTTTACTTACAGAATCCCAAGAATAAAACTTGATAATGTTGATCAGCTTTATATACCTGAGATAGTAAACAGGTTTTTTGATATCACCGCAGTTCAAAAAGGCTTGTCAAAAATCTTAATTGATTTTTCTTCTGCATCTTTACAGGCTTTCTTTGGATTGATTTTATTATCATTATATCATCCATTTTTTATAATTTATAGTCTGCTATTGATAATTTTAGTTATCCTGATAATAAGATTTACTGGTGCAAAAGGCTTGTTAACAAGTCTTAAAGAATCAACATATAAATATCAAGTCGTGCATTGGCTGGAAGAGCTTGCACGAACTTTGGATACATTTAAGCTTGCAGGCAAAACTGATCTCCCTTACCACAAAACAGATGAAGCTGTAACCGGTTACTTAAAAAATCGAAAAGAGCATTTTAAGGTTTTGGTTGTTCAATCATCCGTATTGATTTTGTTTAAATTGTTCATAACTGCAGGTTTGCTGGTTCTTGGGGGTTTGCTGGTGATTGACCAAGAAATGAATTTGGGGCAGTTTGTTGCTGCAGAGATCATTATTTTGTTGGTTATTACATCGGTGGAGAAAATTATTCTTAGCATGGAGACAATCTATGATGTTCTTACATCAACTGAAAAAGTTGGAATGATATCTGACCTTGAACTTGAGAATATGAGTGGGAAAAATGACAAAATCCAAGATATGAATGAAGGTGTTGGAATCACGCTGAGAGACGTCAGTTATAAATTTAATGAATCAAAATTTTATGCAGTAAAAAATGTTAATTTGGATATACAGCCAAACGAATTCGTATGTATCTGGGGCTTTGAAGGGTCTGGAAAGTCAATGCTTCTGAAAATAATAAGCGGAATATATGAAAATTATGAAGGAGTGTTGTTGTTTAACGGAATCCCGGCAAATAATTATCATAAGGATAGCCTTAGGTCAATTGTAAGTCATGGACTAACTAAAGAAGACACAATTTTCCATGGTACCTTGCTCGAGAATATCTCCTTAGGTAGAGCATCAGTATCTTTTGGGGATGTAAAGAAAATTGCAGATGTGTTCGGATTAATTGATTATTATGAAGTATTTCCAAAAGGGTACGACACAATATTATATCCCGAAGGAAAACAAATACCCAAGGGAATAATAATGAAAATTCTACTGGCACGTACCTTGGTGACTAAACCGAAATTATTGATTATCGAAGATGCAATATCAAGGATTAATAAACAGGACCAGGAAGCATTTTTGAATTATGTAATGGATAAAAATCATGGAAGCACGGTGATTGTTGTCTCAAATGATAAGAATATTGCACAAAGATGCGATAAAATTGTGATTATGGAAAATGGTGAAATATCGCATATTGCACCATTCTCAGAAATAATTCAGGATGAAAGGTTTAAATATTTATTTATTAAAGGTTGAGGTTAGAATGGCTATACATTGCGGAGACCTTCACGAAAAGATAGAAATAAATAAATATAAATCATTTTCTATGCTTAAAAGCCATGCAATTTCAAAAGTTGTGAGCAGACTATTTCTGTTTGTTTTCATTGTATTTGTTGTCATTTTGTTTTTACCATGGACACAGAACTTAAGAGTAAACGGATATATGACGACATTATATCCTGAGCAAAAACCTCAAACAATTAATACAATAATTGGGGGAAAAATTGCTAAATGGTACGTCCGTGAAGGGCAATTAGTTCGAAAGGGTGACACTATTGTTCAAATTACAGAAGTAAAGGATGAATATTTTGATCCAAATTTACTAAGTAGGGTTAAAGAGCAAATAGATGCTAAAAACCAATCAATAACATCTTATAGAGAAAAGGCTGATGCTCTAGAAAAACAAATTGAAGCATTAAGAAATACAAGAGACTTAAAATTATCGCAGACAAAAAATTACTATCAGCAATCAATCCTTAAAGTACAATCGGATAGCATTGATTTTGTTGCTGCTGATATTAATTTTAAAATATCTAAAGAGCAATTACTTAGGTTTGAAGATCTTTATAAACAAGGACTTAAATCACTTACAGAGCTTGAACAAAGAAAACTTCGGTTTCAAGATGCCAACGCAAAATTTATCTCTGCTGAGAATAAGTTTCGAAATTCAAAAAACGATATGGCAAATGCAAACATGGAGATTAATTCTCAACTTAATCAATACAATGAAAAGCTAGCTAAAGCTGAATCGGACAAGTGGGAAGCACTTTCAAATCTATATACTGCCGAAGCAGAATTATCAAAGTTAAGGATTATGTTTCAGAATTACGAAACCAGAAGTGGTCTATATTTTATAACGGCTCCTCAGGATGGTTATATTACAAAGTCAATCAAAACCGGTATAGGAGAAATAGTAAAAGAGGGTGAGGAAATAGTAACCATTGCACCATACGACTATCAGGCAGCTGTTGAAATGTACATTAATCCTATGGATATACCATTAATTAAAAGTGGACAGAATGTTAGAATTGTTTTTGATGGTTGGCCCTCTATCATTTTTTCCGGATGGCCTCAATTGTCAATTGGGACATTTGCCGGTAAGGTAATCTCATTAGATTATTATATTAGCGAAAATGGCAAATATAGAGCATTAATTGGTCCTGACCCAAACGCTGAGCCATGGCCTGATGTCCTGAGAGTTGGTTCGGGAGCTATCGGTATGATTTTACTGAATGATGTTCCAATATGGTACGAAACATGGCGTCAGCTCAATGGTTTTCCACCCGATTATTATTCAAAAGAAGAAGAGAAGATGGAAAAAGTAAAAAAAGAAGCTAATGGTGATAAGAATTATTTAAAGTCATTAAAATAAAAAAATATTAGAATATATTGAAATTAAGAATCAAAATATTATTTTTATTGTTGCTGTATATTTCATGTAATTCTCGGTTAATATCAGAGGAAACAGTACTAACTGAATCAGATTTTCTAAAGTTAATTGCAAACAATCATCCTGTTGCAAAAATGGCTCAAATTGCTGTTAAGAAAGGAAATCAAGAAGTCAGAAGGGCTGCCGGTATGTTCGACCCTGAATTATCTGCTCAATATTCAACTAAAAATTATGATAACAAGTCATATTATGATAAATTATTGGGTGGTTTGACTATTCCATCATGGTATGGACCAGACTTTATTCTGTCTTATGAATCTGCTGCCGGAAATTATATTAATCCTGAAAATAATTTACCTAATAATGGATTAGTGTCGGCCGGAATCAATCTTCCATTAGGGCAGGGTTTGTTTATTGATAAAAGGAGAGCTGCATACAAACAGTCCGAAATATTCGAAAAGATAAGTGAAGTTGAGCAAATCAGGATTTTATCAGATTTATACCTGGAAGCAACGAATCAATACTGGGAATGGGCTGCAAGTTATAACAAGGTTAAAATAACAGAAACAGCCCTCAATGTCACTAAAAATAGATTTTCTGCAATCAAACAGGCATTTATTCAGGGCGATATAGCTGCAATAGATACGCTTGAAGCTTATTTACAGTTGCTTAATTTGGAAATAAATTATCAAAGTGCAAAAAATGACTATTTTAACCAGTCAATGATGCTGTCAACATTCCTGTGGAATGAAAATCAAATGCCCTTGGAGCTTTCTTCAACCACTATTCCGCAAATAAGCTCAATCTTTGAAACACCTGATTTTGGAATTTTTGAGAACTATAAAAAAGATATTGATTCATTGGTATCTGTGCATCCTGAAGTTACTGTTTATGATTTAAAAATTGAACAACTGGATGTTGAGAGGGATCTAAAACTTGATTTACTTAAACCAAAGCTAAATTTAAAATACAATTTTTTAAATCAAGCACTTAATCCTCTAAATTCTTCATTTGAACTCAATACAAACAACAACTTCAAGTTTGGAATTGATTTCAATATGCCTTTATTTTTAAGGACTGAAAGAAGTGAGCTTGAGTTAGCAAATTTAAAGCTTCTTGAAACTGAATTAGAGCGAAAAAATAAAACCCTCCAACTTAAATACAAAGCTATTACCTCACTAAATGAGCTCGAAATTTTAATTAACCAATACAAATTCTTCTTTGATGCTGTTAACAGCTACCAAATATTATTCGAAACTGAGAAGATTAAATTTGATATTGGCGAAAGTTCTCAATTCTTGATAATTTCTCGCGAAAATTCCCTACTCAATGCAAAAATAAAGCAAATTGAACTATATAGTAAAATATTGTCTAAGTTTGCTTCAGTAAAATGGAGTCTTGGTATAATAGCTAAATAATTGAAATATTTAGCTACTAAATGGCAATTTCGATACTATTTGTTATTTGATTTTTATATGTTTCATGTGTATTTTGGCATAGTTTTTTCTAACAATATTAAGTTAATTATATTTGAAGTAAACTATGAAGATCAAAAAAATAATTGCGAAAGATATAAAAGAAGGAAAAAGAAGAGTTTTAGAAGAGCTTGGCGAGGATGCTGTAATACTCTCAAATAGAGCTGTTAAGGATGCTGACGGTTCGGATGCTGTAGAAATAGTTGCTGCTTTAGACGAAAATTCCAACAAACTCAAAACAGCAATGATCAAAGAGATAACGGACAACACTACTCAAAATATATCTAAAACGAATAAGATAAATATACCTCACAACAACGAAATTTTACTTCAGGAAATTGACAATCTAAAACTTATGCTTCTCGAAATAAATGAAAGTATTAAGTATCGGAACACATCATCAATGTCGCCAGTATATGCAAAACTGTATAAAAAAATGCGAACACTTGATATTAATGATGATATTGCCTTGAAAGTTATTAACAGAATATCAGGATTGGGAAATTTGAAAGATTATGATGAAGTACTTTTCGAAGCTAGGAAAATACTTTTAGAAAATATTGAAATTGACAAAACAATACAGAAAGGGACAAAAACAAAAATTATTCTGTTTACCGGTACCACCGGTAGTGGCAAGACGGCCTCTTTAGTTAAATTAGCAATTATCAGCAAGATTGTACAAAATGCAAATTCTCTAATTATATCTGCTGATACTTACAAAGTTGGAGCCGCTGAACAATTAGAAACCTATGCTTCTATAGCGTCAATTCAATTCAAAGCAGCATATACTAACGAAGATTTAGCAAATATTATTCAAGAGAATTTGACAAAAGATTTTATATTTATTGATACAACAGGATTCTCTCAAAAAGATACTGAACAACTAAATCAGTTAAATGAGATAATTAAACTGGCTAAACCAGATTATATTTATCTAACCATACCTGCTACAATTTCTGAATTACACGCAAATTCAATTTTCATGGCATTGAGAAATATGACTATTGATAGTGTTATAATAACAAAAACTGATGAGTCTGAGTCAATTGGAAGTCTGATTAATATCATTAGAAATTACAAACTTCCGATTTCTTATATTACAAATGGAATTAAGATTCCTGAAGATATTCTTCCTGCTGACAGAGTAATATTAGGTAAGTTGTGTTTGAATAATTGATGGACAAATTTTCTCAAAATAATGATAAAAAAAATCCATTTACTATTACATTATGTAGTGGTAAAGGAGGAGTAGGTACTAGTTTCTTAACGGCAAATCTTGCTTCAGCTGTTTCGAAACTTGGTAATAAGGTATTAATACTTGATTCCGTTCTTGACTTACCTAATCAACATATTTTATTTGGTGTCGAGCCACCGGTGAGACTGAGTTCAGTACTTTCCGGAAAAGTAAATGTTGATTCAGCTTTGTACAAAATAGATTACAATATTTCGTTATTAGTTGACTCACCAATAGAGATTGATGATGATAATGACCATATACTGTCATTAAAAGAGGTTGTTAATCAACTCAAATCAGAATGTGAAAAAGAGTTTTTATTTATTGATGTACAATCTGGTATATCAGAAGAATTGATAGCGCTTTCGAAATTATCCGATTTAGTATTGATAGTCATTACTGACGAACCTACGTCATTAATTGATGCTTATGGCTTACTTAAAATCCTTAGAAATTATGTTGATATCAGTAAAATTGCATTAATCGTAAACAATGTAATAGATGATGAGGACGCAGGTGAACTATCTCATAAATTTAACTTGGCATCAACCCAGTTCTTAGGATTAAAAATTGATGTTTTAGGTTTTGTACCTTATAGTCGGAATGTTAGATATTCCATTCAAAGACAAGAAATATTGGTAAATAATTTTGAAGATGATGAGGCTTCGTCAGCCATTTTGAATATATCAAAAAAAATTCATTCAAAATATTTTGTTTCGTCGTATAATACTAAAATGATTGAAGTTTTATAAAAGAGAGTTTTTATTATGGCAAAGAAAAGTAATGAAAAACCCACAGATAACGAAAAGAAGTATCAAAAGAAAGTTGCTCAGGAAAAGAAGAAGCTTGAAAGAATAATTAGTACTCCACCTAAAGCTGTTCTAATGTTATCTTTGATTGTAGGTTTACTGACTTTTACTTTCACCTTTTTCGGAAATCTAAAAGATCCAATATCTGCCATATTACAATCTTTTATAGCTTTTTCTATTGCATTTATTGGTATTGGATTTAGTGTTTCGCTTTATTTTTATTATAAAAGTGAAGCTTTAAAAAAAGAATATCATCAAATGGTATTGAATGAAAAACAAGATAGGGAGCAGGCTGAGCAACAGAGAATAAGAAATGAAATAAGTGAGCTTGAAGCAATTGAGCGTGAACTCGCTGATAAAAGGAGTAAGTCATCTGTAAATCGATCAGGTAATGATGAGCAGGCTCCAAGATATTCAAGAAATACTTTATCTGATGAAGAAGCATACTTGGATGAAGTATTGAACAGCAACTTTACACCTTAATAAACTCAGGAATTGATGCAAACAAAAAATGCTGATATTGAAAGTGTTTGGAAATTATTTAAAGCAAATGCAACTGTGATTAATAAACAGTTGCTTGTTGTTCATTATATTAATTTAGTAAAGTACACAATCAGCAAAATGGCATTGCCAATAAACACAATTCTCGAAGAAGACGATTTTATAAATTTCGGGGTTATTGGTCTCAGCGAAGCAATTGACAGGTTCGAACCTGAAAGAGGTTTTAAATTCGAGTCTTATGCAATCAAGAGGATTCGTGGAAAAATTCAGGATGAAATGAGAAAATTAGACTGGATGTCACGAACAGCCCGCAAAAGAGCTAATGAATTTAAATCAATTTCAGATAGTTTAGAACTAAAAAGGGATTCCGGTGCCAGCGAAAGCGAAGTGCTCAAAGAGCTAAATATTAGTCCTGAGCAGTATAGAAATTATTTGCTAGCTGCATCAGATGCCAAATCTTCTATACCAATAACAGACAGTTCTCTAAAGAGCATAAACGATGATGATGAAGAGGTTAATTTTGTTGAAGAGATTCCTGATGATGTTCCTGATTTCTTAACTGACATTATCGAAGATGAAAAGCAGAAGTTACTCATAAGATTGGTAAGCAATCTGAAAGAAAATAAAAAGTTAGTACTTACACTTTATTATTTTGAAAACCTGAATTTCAAGCAAATAGGTCAAGTGCTTGGTGTATCTGAAGGAAGAATTTCACAAATTCATTCTGAAACTATCAAGGATTTGAAACATCAGTTGGGCAGGTACGATTATGCTTACTAACAGGGTTAAAACAAAACTTGAATCTATTAGAGATTTACCCACAATACCGATTGTAATTTCAGAAGTATTGGCAGCTATAGATAATCCAAAGTCAAGTGCTGCAAGCCTAGCGAAGATAATCGAAAAGGACCAGGCTCTCACCGCAAGAGTGCTTAGAATTGCCAATTCACCATTTTATGGTTATACACGCCAAATATCAACAATTGATTTGGCTATCGTAATTATGGGATTTAATACACTGAAGGAAATTGTTCTTAGTATTGTAATTCAAAGATTTTTCTCGAAAGTAAATACAAAACTCTTTAATATCAGAGATTTTTGGCAATATGGTTTGTTCTGTGGGTCAACTGCCAGATTGTTATCACGCAAATTAGGCTACAAAATTGCCGGTGAAGCCTTTGTGGCAGGTCTGATGCATGATATCGGAATAATTATTATTGCTGAGTATTTTACACCGAAGTTTAAAGAAATCATAAAATTTGCTAATGAAAACAATGTTTCATTAATTGATGCTGAACAAGCAATAATGGAATGTACTCATGCTGAAATCGGAGCTTGGATAGCAGATAAATGGAATTTGCCTGATAAAATGGTAACAGCAATCAGAAATCATCATATTAATTACGCTTTTTTTGCCAAAAACAATGATTTTGATGCTTACTCAGAATCAGATACATTAATTAGAGATATTGATCAACCTTTGACAGCAATAGTTTCATTAGCTGAATGGTTTGCTGATTTGTTGGGTTTGTCGAAATGGATGGGTAGTCTTATCAAGCCGGACTATTATCTTTCTACTGAAGTTTTTGGAGAATTAAATAGTGAAGATATTCTTGACCCTGAAAGTTCCTTATTTGCACTTAAAGCAGAATTAATGGAAGAGTTTGAAAAAGCGAATATATTCATTGAGTTACAGGTGAGTCATGCTTGAAAACCAAAATAATCCATCAAATGACATTTTTGATCAGTTAGGTGGTTTTTTTATTAAAATCATTGCTGCGAGAAGTAATGAAGATATTAATGAGTTATTAACTCTTTTCATTTCAAAAAAAGTTAAAATTCTGGAATCTGTTATTTTGAACACGGAATCAGTAGCTTCAGGCTTTCTGGTTGATATAAGTAATAATAAAGATTCTGAACTTAATAAAAGATTGACTTACCTGTTGGAAGAAGGAATTATTGATTGGGCTTTAAAAAGTAAAGAACCTCAGATGATAATGGATTTGCAATCTCAATTAAGTGGAAATTTATTCAACATTCTTTTGATTCCCTTGGTTTATGACAATAATTCAATTGGTATTTACATTGCATTGACAGATTCTGCAAAGGAGAATGTTGACTCACCTTTGCTTAATGATATCAGAAATTTCTCATTCTTATCAGCGCTAGTATTGAGTAATATTGCCTTACGTAATTCTCTGATTACTTTAGAAAACAAACATCTTGAATTAAATGAGAGATTTATTAATATTCTGCCTCTTACATCAATAGGTGAAATATCACTTACGGTACTCAAAGAAGTGTCATTGCCTTTGCAAATAATTGACTCTAACATTGACTTAATCGAAAATGGGGTGGGCAACCTTAGTAGAAGATTAGAAATTATTAAACAACAGATAAAATCTATAACAGAAATAATAAATTTACTTGATGAAATATCTGCAGAAGCAAAGAAATCTGCACCTGAAGAAATTGATATTGGCAGTATGCTTGCAGAAACATTAAGTATTTTGAGCTCTCAGCTTAAAAGTGCAGGAACAAAAGTCTATCTCGACAGTTCTGTTGAAAAGCCGATTACTAAGGGAATCAAAACCCAACTGGAATTTATAATGATTCAAATTATCAATTTTCTGATTACAAATTCCAATGATACTGATAGCATATACATCAATATCAGCTCTCCTAATCAAAGAATTGTTGTTATTACTATCCGGGAAGAAACAAAGGGCATAGAATTTGATAACTATGAATCATTATTAGAGTTCATCAAAGGAAGCTCCGTTTTGAAAGATATGTACCAAAACTTTCTTTCATTCAGACATATACTCAAGTTGCATAAAGGAAAGCTTGAGTGTTCAGCAGTTAGTGATGACGGCACTGTTTTCAGAATTTATTTACCCAAGCTGAGTGAATAAAAAATTGAATAGAACATTAAAGCACATATTGTATGTTTTCATGATTTTTTGCATAGTTCCAGACTCAATTAATGCAAAAGATATTTTTTCTATTGATATCAATCCCTTGAATCGAGCAATAATTCACTTTGACACAATTCCCTTAAAGTATAGTTCAAATTTGTCTGATGACAAGAAAAGAATTTACATAAATGTCGGTAACTATACTTTCAAAGACAACATAAAGCAGAAATCAGGACTTGGAATAATTAATGATATTTATTTGACGAAATCTGATTCAGGAACTGTTGTCAACATCAGAACAAAAGAAAAACGTGGATATACAATCGTCAATTATCCTTTTAGTTCAAGGTTGGCTGTTGAGGTATTCTCCTGGGAAAATTTAACCAAAGAAGAGGAAGCATACAGAACTGCCTTGTTAGCATTCGAAGATGGTATATATACTGAAGCATTAAGAGAATTTTATTTCTTAAGTAAGAAAAATTATATTCCCTCAGTATATTTTTTGGGTATGATATACCTTAAAAGCAAGAATTTTTCACAGGCAGCTACCGCTTTTAGATTTGTAATACAAAATGATTCCAACAACATTGATGCACTAGCTGGGTATTCAGTTGCTGCAATGAATTTGGGCGAGAATAATTACCAGCAATACCTCAACTCATTTTTTGCAAAGTGTAATTGTAATAATTATATTAACTCCGAGATAATTGACTTTGTTCCGGATTCTACATTTATGGATGTTAGCCATTTAGTTTTGAATATTGCTGATACTAGTAAAGTTCAAAATGATTCTACTTCTTTAGCAAATTCTGAATTAAAAATTCACACAACAAAGATATCAAAAAATCAAAAAAATACGATAAATGTGCTCGGGGAGTTATACACTTATTTATTTTACATCTTAGGTGCAATTGGTATCTTGATACTCTATTTGTACCTAAAATGGAGAAACCAAAAATCAATAAAATTGAAAAGTAAAATTAAAAATGAATTTACCAGTGAGTTAAAAACTGCTCAGTCAGGTATAAACTCCGCTCAAATAATTAATGCCTATAAAAAGCAAGAATATATCAAAACAGATAATGATAGCATGAAAACTGTTGATGAAGGTTCATCAAATGAAAAATCCAGCAATATAGTAAGTGATGAAAAAATAATTAAACTCGAAAGTATTATTGAAAATATCACTGGGAAACCGGTTTCGGTTATTAAAAACCAGGCTACCATACCCGGAGTTAATGCTAAATTGGAGCTTGCAATGCATCTGGCTGATGAGCAAAGAAAAATTAAAGCTCAGAATATTGACGCATTGAAAACCTCCTTAATTCCGAATGACAAAAAGAAATTAGCTGAAGTATCAAAGAAGTTAGGAATCGAAAAAGGTGGGCTTGAAACAAAAGCTGCTTTGGAGAAAATTCTTAAAGATAAGGACAAGCTAAAGAAATTAAACGATAAATTCGGTATATAATCTTTATAGTGCTTGTAAACAGCGAAATAATTTATTATTTTTGTTGTTATGGAACTTAAGATAATCAAAAACATATTAATTCTTATCGCTACTTTAGTTTTTTTGACTACGCCATCATTATTATTTTCAATAGAAAATTCCAATACTCAACATAACAAACTACTTGGCACAGAAATTGTAAATTATCAGAAGAGTCTGTTTGTAGTTAATGCCGATACAGTAACAAATAACAAAATCACTTCTGTGTGGTACACTACAACAGAGCTCAATGTTAAGATAATTCAGGTTCTTAAACAGCAGGAGATTACAATTACAGTGTATAATATGCTTGGAAAAGAGATTTTAGAGGTATTCAAAGGTACTACCGGTAACAATGCTGAGGAGACTTACTCTAAATCTTCAAATCTTCCGAATGGAATATACATTTGTGTAATGCAAGGCAAGAGCTTCAGAAGTTCCGAAAAGTTTATTATTTCGAGGTAGCATTGAAAAAAGAAATACTAATTTATTCGAAGTGTTTAATAATGATTGCACTATTGGCTATTATTGGACACACTGATTTAAATTCTCAAAACTATTATGGTGGTTACTCTGAATCCTGGCTATCAAGAAATATAGGTGCTCGTCCATTGGCAATGGGTGGAGTCTACAGCGCTATAGTCAACGAACCAAACGGAATATTTTATAATCCTGCCGGAAGCAGTTTTATGTCGGATGTACCATCGTTTGCAACTTCAGTAAGCTCTATGGGATTAAACAGAACTTTTGCTTCATTGGCTTGGGCTCAGGAAATAATTCCTCAATTTGGATTAGGGTTTGGTATCAATAATCTCAATTCCGGAAGTTTCTTAAGCAGAAGTATTAATGGTGCACCTGTTCGTGACGTAAATAATAATCAAATATCAGCACTTCTGGCAGCTTCATATAGACTTGAATTTATAAGTATGGGAGCATCTGTAAAATACCTTAACAACAGTTTAAGCGGAGCAAATATTTCTTCTACCGGAATAGCATTTGACTTAGGTGTAAAAATGAATGTAGCTGACTTATTCAGCTTTGGCGTTGCTATGAATAATATTGGTGGCAGTATGAAATGGAATACATCATCACAAATATCCGAAAATATTCCATATACACTCAGAACCGGTGTTGCTGTAGAGTTTGGACTAAATGAAGAAACAAAAGTAGCTCGTACAACAATTACTGGTGAAGAACAAACAGTTGTTATTCCTCCTACTCAGTATATTTTGTTGGGAATGGATGCTGTAATGAACCAGTTTGACAAAACACCTTCCTGGATAGTCGGAACGGAGGTAGTTTTTCATGAATTTTTTGCTTTAAGAGGCGGTCTCTCAATATATGGTGATAATGAAGGTAAACCTGAATTTTTACCAATGAATAATTGGGGAGCAGGTATAAGTTTAAGGCCCCAACTTGATATGGATTTTTTGATGCAAATTGATTATTCTGTATCCAAAGAGTTTATTACAACAGATAGAATTGCCCATCATCTAACACTAATAATTGAACTCTAATTCTTGTAATCAGTATTTATGGCAACAACATAAACTTTCATACCATCTTCAACTGTAAAAACATCAGATTTTTGAGGATTTACCACCGCTTTCCCTGCGCTTGTCAGGTAGCCCAAAGCTATTTCATTTCTACGCGAGCAAGCTTCAGTAACTGCATAAAAATCTATCTTTGAATTAATTTCAAAATATTTATTCAATTCCCGTACATATATTTCGCTTCCATAATTGGAAAAAAGCTCGTTATATACTTCAAATAATCGCTTATCTTCTGAAATTTGCGCTATGTAAGCACTAACAATATCAGGACCTACAATGAAATCTCCCGCCATTTGGGCAGAAACCAGCTTTTCGTTTTCTCTTATCAATAATTCTGCGGCTAAATTAAAATTGCATTGCAACTCTTTTTGTATTAATCTCAAATTGATTATTTTTAATATTGTGCTTGAGTCACAATCATTAAAATTTGATATTTCATTATAATTGCTTAATACAATAATGTGCTGATATTTCGAAATGTTGTATTTGATTAAATCTTTTCTTAAGCTTGTCTTACCAGTCTGATAGCTAATATTGCTGAAATTGTTTTCGGATACTATTTCGCTAATTGCATCAAAAAAATCTTGTGAATCAGTAATAATATGAATATTGAGCTTAGAAAGCCCTGATGAAACTAATTCATTTAATATAAGTTCACCCTTATGATTCCAACCTATGATTAAAAGATTATTCTCATTAGATTCTGAATTATCTTTTAATGCAATCTTATTAAAGTAGTTATCAATTTTATCTTTTTTTCTTTTTATTTTGATAGTTGAATCATCTTCGCTTAATATAATAACCTGATCATCTTTTTCAAAAATTGTATTGTAATCAGGATTAATTTTTATACTTCCATCTTTTGTCCAGATGCCAATTGGCACACATGAATCATAAATAAATAATGATTCGTAGAAGGATTTACCAATTAACTTTGGTTCGTCAGCTATATAAATTTCACTTCCATCAAATCCAATTATCTGCTCGTAAATTTTGGATAAACCACTATTTATAGCTGCCTGAGATATTATTTTAGCAACCATTTCCTCGGTAGATATTATTATTCCATTATTGCCGATAAGCTCTTTAGCCATTTTAGCATTCTCGTTATCATCCAGATCTGCAATTACATTAAAATGTTCATCTGAATTGTGCTTACTTTCGTTCCAGGCATGATTAAGCGCAAGTATTTGCTTTATAGTATTCACATCATCGTGTTTCCCCTGCTCATCCTGGGATAAAATAATTACTGATTTTGCAAACTCAGGCCTCACAACTTTTAAGTAATCTAAATTTGTTGGTATGCCTTCTCTTATGGAAAGCTTAACATGTTTAAAATCGGGTATATGAAAACTAATTTCGTCATTCATTTCTTGTTTGCTCTTATTGGCAAGAATAACTATTGAAGCCCTTGACTCACTTTGATTAGCTATCAAAAGGTTATCTAAAATCGCAAAAATCTGTTGTGACCAACCCAAAATTAATGTATGACCGGATTTATATACAGTTTGGAATGACTTGTTTTCTTCTAGCTTAGATTCACCAATTTCTGAAGTTAGGATGCCAATAAACAAGTTTAGGAAAATCATCGCTGCCAACAAAACAAAACTAATAAAATAGGTAACAACAACAGCATCGCTCATACCTTCATCAAGTGCTTTTTTGATTCCGCTGCCTTCATCATATACCCAAGACCACCCTTCGAATGATACAAAGAAAAGTGTTTTCATTGAACTAAGTATCGAACCAAATGAATCAGGTTCGTACTTGCCAAATAAGTCAGTACCTATTACTGCAAATATATAAAACTGCATTAACAGTAAGATAATAACATAAGACATCGAAGGGATAGACCTCAATAGAGATTGTATTATTATCTTGAGATTGTGTACTCTCTCGAAAAGTTTCAACATTCGTAGTACACGGGCAAGCCTTAGAATTACAAAAAAATTGGTATGAAATTCAGGAACAAAGTACGGTATAAAACAAACTGCTACTATTATGAAATCAAATATAAACCAACCATCTGTTAATAACCTAAGTGGTTTGTTATAATCAGCTATAATTCTGACGACCAATTCGAATACAAAAATCCACAATACTAAATTGTCGAGCAATTTCAACAAGCTGTTGTGCTTCGATACTATTTCGGGATAAGTTTCTAACCCTACTAAAATTCCGGCAAATATTATTACGCCAAAAATTATATTCTCAAACCACCTTGAATCTCGAATGGTTATTATCTTATCAATCAATTTGCAACCTTGAGAAAATTATATTTTTGTAATTTCTAAATATATTGAGCCCAGATACCTTTTACCTTTAGCTTGTTTTTTTGCTGGTGGAGGATTATCAGGGTCAGTGGTCGGATTACTTTGAACAGTAATTCTTGTTTCTTCTATTCCATTTTGGATAAAATACTTCTTAAGTGCTTCACATCTTTCGGTGGTAATTTGCTGATTAAATTGTCTGTCACCATCGTTATCAGGGAAAGCAGCAATCTTAAAATCAACTCTTCTGTTCAACTTCATTGAATTCAACAAATCTTTTAGGAAAATATCTGCTCCGGGTCTGAGTTTTGACTTTCCTAAATCAAAAGGAATAACTCTCAAAGGGAATTTGAGTCCGATTTGTTTTGGTTTAACAACAAAGTCTTTTGAATATTCAGCGTACTTCTTGGTATTCGGTACCTGAAATTCATGAGAATCAGAGAAATAACTGAAATCCATAAATTTTAAATAATACACTGAATCAGGTTTTAGACCTGTAATAAAGTAATAACCATCTTTTGAATTTGATCTAGATATACCTATCTGCTTACCTTCTGTATTGAATAACCTGATGTCTATACCGATTGGTTCTTTCGTAAGCTCATTTTTTATACTACCTGTTATAGACACAATTGTACTTTGTGCAAATAACATTCCTGATGCCAACAAAATTGTTAAAGTTGAATATACGAATTTCATAACCATCACCTTAATGCTTTTAAAAATACAAAAATATCATATTCGCTTTCATTTAACAAGTAAAATTTTCCTTTTTATTAGATTTTATGTTATTCGAAAGGAAAAATATACTAAATTTGTAAAATTATTTTTTGAAAAAAATATTGTTGTTATGAAAATAAACGTTCATAAGTTTGGTGGAGCAGTATTACTCGAAGCAAATTCTATTCGCAGAATGTGTGAATTTGCCAAAAATGATAATTCAAAAAAAGTAATTATTGTCTCTGCTATCGGTAAAACAAGTTCAAATCTCAAAAAGTCACTTCTTTTAGCTGAATCAGGCTCATTGAATAAAGCGATTGATGTTATCAACTCCATTTTTGATTTGCATATTCATATCGCTGATGATTTGTTGAACGAACATCAATTGAACTGCTTTATGAAATTAAAAGAGCAGTTATTTAGTGAATGTTTAAAAATTGTTCACAGCGTTTCGATCACTCAAGAACTTAGCACCAGAGTATCAGATAAATTTATTGCCAAAGGTGAAGATTTAATTCTTACTTTAATAAAATGTTATTTTGGATCTGAAAAAAAAAGGGTAGAAGTCTTCGACTCAAGGCAAGTTATCCGTACAAACTCTGATTATGGTAGTGCAAAGCCGGATTATTCTGCAACAGAATTACTGATTGGAAACTGTCTTGTACCATTATTTGCTCTGTATGATACAATTTTCTTACAGGGTTTTGTTGCTTCAGATGCAAATGAGAATACAACTACAATGGGGTTCGAAAGTTCAAACCTTACTGCATCAATAATTGCTAAATATTTGAATACCAACGAAATAACAATCTGGACAGATGTTGATGGTATTTTTGATTGTGACCCAAAAAACTTCCAAAATGCTGCTTTAATTCATGACTTATCTTACCATACTTCTTACATTTCTGCTAAAGCTGGGCTTAAGTTATTATATCCCGAAATGATTGAAATCGCAAATGAAAGAAATATTAAAATTATCTATAGGAATGGTAACAACCTAACCGATAAATTTACTGTAATCAAAAAAGAATCACAAAGTAAATCTACCCTTTTTGTAGTAATTAATAACAAGACGGCGACATTAATTAAAATCATCAATCCTAATAAACCGAAAATTATAAAATTTTTGATAGAAAATTATGCATCTCAAATTCAAAAGTCTAGTTTGATAATTGATTCGGGTGATAATGAAGAAATAATGGTAATAAATATTAAAGCAGAAGCCGATATTCTAACAAACAAACTTATAGCCGGTATTAGATAGATTTAGATAGCAATTTAAAAAAAAATAGTAATTAGTTCACGATTTGTATATCTTTTAAAATCAATAATTTAATTTTAAAAAAAAATATATTGAATATCAAAAAAATAGTTTGATTTTATTGAAAAAATATTATTTTAATGAATTGATATTTATCAAAAATTAATTATTAACTTTTTTTAAATTTTGAATCGACTTTTGTTCTGAATAAAATTGATAGAGGCAAAAGATTAATTCTTAAAGAAATTAAAAATCGTATTAGTTTCAAATTTTACACCCTTACTATTTCATTGATAGGTATTTTATTAATGGTAAGTGGGCACTTTTACTATAATTACGAAAAAGAAATAACAATCAATGAATGCTATTACGAGTTAGAACAGTTGTCAAAGACAAAAATTAACCTTTTAGACAATTGGATAAAAGAGCGGCATGCAGATGCTATGTTTTTGAATTCAAATAAATTTATGCAAGAGGAGGTAATTGCATTCTTGCATGATAACGAAAACTTGTCAATCAAAAAGGATTTAAAAAGCGATTTTAGTAATTTCGTTAAACTATATAATTATAAAAATTTATACCTACTGGATAAAAATGGAAATATTCTGTTGACCGTTAACGATAATGACCTGATAATTAACCCTTCAACAAAGCATTATCTTACTTCAACTGACAGTATAAGATTTCTTGAATTTTATGTAGTCAAAGATACCGTTGCCTATTTTGATATTTTATTACCTGTTAAAAATCAAAACGATGTTGTTGGATTTATAGTTATAAAAATCGACCCTTATGACTTCATCTTTCCTACTATAAATATGTGGCCAAGGAAGTCAAATACAGCTCAGACAATTTTATACAAAAGAAACTTAGATACTGTGTATTCAGTAAATCCATTTAAAAGTATAGCTCATAAGCCCCTGAATAATGTTTATACAATGGCTGATACTAACGTGCCTATCATAAAGGTAATTAATGGAGAAAAAGGTCAATACTACGGACCTGATTATAAAGGTGATATTGTATATGCTTTTGTGACTGATTTTCAACCTTATGATTGGTATTTGGTTGTCAAAATTAACGAGTCTGAAGTTTTGGAGTCCTTCTACGACCATGTCTTGATGGTTTTGGCAAGTGGTTTTGTCATACTTATTCTTTTAATTATTACACTTTTTTTACGATATAGAAGCCATCAAAAAGATATTTATAAAGAGCTTTATGATAAAGAATATAACCTTCGCCTTAACAACGAAAAATTTAAGACAACACTTTACAGTATCGGAGATGGAGTAATTTCGACCGACGATAAGGGTATTGTTACTCAAATGAATTTTGCAGCCGAACAGCTTACTGGTTGGAGTGAGCAGGAAGCTGCAGGTAAAAGAATTGAAGAAGTGTTTAATCTTATTAACGGAGAAAATAATCAAGTTGTTCCTAATCCTGTGTCAAATGTAATTAAAACAGGGAATGTTTCAGCTCTGACTAATCACACTTTACTGCTTGATAAAAAGCTTAAGTCTGTACATATAGCACATAATGCTTCTCCTATAAAGGATAATAACGGCAATTTGATTGGTGTCATTTTAGTGATTAGAGACCAAACTAATGAATATCAAAAAATGCAAATTTTAGAAGAAAGTGAAAAGAAAACAAAAAACCTTCTAGAAAAATTGAATTCTACCCAGAGAATTTCTAAGTCGGGTAGTTGGGAAGTAAATATTACGAACAACCAAGTATGGTGGTCGGAAGAGATGTTCAACATTTTTGAAGAAGATGATTTAACATTCCAACCTGATAGAGATGTAATACTAAGATATTTGTCGCAGGAAGAGAGAGATAAATATGCAAAAATAGCTACTGAATCAATTCAATCAAAAAAAGAATTTGATATCGAGTTATGCATTACCACAAAAAAGGGCAATAAAAAGTTTGTCCAGATTATTGGTGTTCCTGAATATACTGATGGAATTATTGAAAGAGTAATATTAAGTGTTATAGACATTTCTGATTTAAGAAAAGTTCAGCTTGAACTTGAAAATAATCTTACTAATTATCAGAATCTCATCAAAGTATCACCTGATGCAATTTTAGTGCATCGGGACAACAAAATAATGCTCGTAAATAATGCACTCTGCAAACTTATTGGAGTTAATTCCGAAGATGAATTGATTGGAAAAAGTCCATTAGATATTACACATTCAGACTGCCACGAAGTGATAAATGAGAGAATTTCACAGTTGAAAGAGAATATCATTCCACCATTGGTTCAAATTAAGCTGCTAAAATCAAATGGTGAGACTACGATGGTTGAATCTTCAACAAGCAGATTTAATACTAGTGATGGTATTGCTTATCAGGTAATTATGCGCGACATATCTGAAAGATTGTTTTTTATTGAGAAACTTCGCAAAAATGAAGAAAGACTTAATCTTGCAATAAACTCTTCCAAAACAGGGGTTTGGGAATGGGATTTACCTACTGGTTACTTCTTCTGGTCTGATGAGTGCTATCATATACTCGGTATTGATGACGCCATAGATTTGTCCTACGAGCTTTTTGAGGGTTTGATTCATCCAGAAGATGCCAATTTTTATAAAGAACAAATAAAGGATATTTTATCTAATTCACTTAAAAATTTTAATTTCAAGTTTAGACTAGTAAAGCCGGATAATAAGGTTATATGGTTACAAAATCAGGGAATAGTAAGCTATAACAATGGTAATCCAGTCAAAATTATTGGTACTTTAAATGATATTACACTTAAAGAAAATACAGAGAGAGAAAACCAACTCTCTATTGCAGTACTGAGCACTTTAAATCACAAACTAGAATTGAAAGATTTAATTAAAAATTTGACTTTAATAATCAAAGATTGGGTTGCTTGTGATGCTGTTGGTGTCAGATTGCAATTAGGAGGGGATTATCCATATTTTGAAACAACAGGTTTCACCTCTGATTTTGTAGAGAAAGAGAGAAATTTGTGTACTAAAAACAGCTTAGGTCATTTGGTTCTCAACAACAATAACGAACCAATCCTGGATTGTATGTGCGGATATGTTCTCAAAGGCGATATTGATGAGACATCCAGGTATTTTACTGCGAGTAAGAGCTTTTGGACTAACAATTTGGAAGAGTTAATAAATTACGAACCAAGTGAGTTTACACAAATATTTACACGAGGCCATTGTAACAAAGAGGGTTATAAGTCCTTAGCATTAATACCTGTAAAATCAGAAAATATTGTGCATGGACTAATACAGCTAAACCATTTCAATCCCAACAAATTTACTTATGATTTAATTAAATTCATGGAAAGAATTGCAAATCTTATTGCCAGTACATTGGCATACAGAAAAGTTGAATCTGAGTTAGTAGAAAGCGAAAAGAAATACAGAACCTTATTCGAGAATATGCCTGAAGCGATATTATTATGCGAATTAGTTCAAAAACCAGGCAAAGATAATGACTTCTTAGTTCTGTCTTCAAATAATAAACTCGAAGAATTTATTGGTGTCAACTCATTTTCTGGCAAAAAAATGTCTGGTTTGATGCCATGGTTTAACAGAGATAATTACGGTGATGTATTAAGTACTTTTGATGATATTGCCGGTAACGGCGGTTTTACAAAACTTGAAAAATACTTTGCAGAATTGGATACATGGCTTTCTTTATCTGTTTATTCTCCAAAAGAAAATCAATTTGTTGTATTGATGGAAAACATAACAGACCGAAAGAAAAAAGAATCAGAAATACGTAAATTATCCAGAGCAGTTGACCAAAGCCCTGTTACAATTGTAATCACTGATACTGATGGTAATATTGAATATGCTAACCCATCATTTACCAAAACAACAGGCTACGAACTTGATGAAGTTATCAAGCATAACCCCCGTGTTTTGAAGTCAGGTGAAACAACTCAACAGGAATATGAAAGACTTTGGCAAACTATTTCTACCGGTAAAACATGGCAGGGCGAATTTAAAAATATTAAAAAGAACAAAGAAACATACTGGGAACTTGCAACAATAGCCCCAATTATGGACGAAAATAATA
The DNA here is from genome assembly GCA_024711295.1 of bacterium. Classification (GTDB taxonomy): domain Bacteria; phylum Bacteroidota; class Ignavibacteria; order Kapaibacteriales; family UBA2268; genus JANJTB01. The sequence goes on from JANJTB010000006.1 coordinate 64,232, forward strand.
TTATAACCAATTATGTTGCAATCAAAGAAGACATTACTGAGAGAAAACAAATCACTGAACAGATTAAAAATAGTGAAGCAAAATTTAGATCTTACATTGAGAAAGCTCCAATAGGTATCTTTATTTCAGATTCACTTTGAAATTTTAAGGAAGTGAACTCTATCGGTGCCAAAATGCTTGGCTACACAATTGATGAATTTTTAACAAAATCAGTTCGCGATATCCTTTTCGAAGATCACCTGGAAGAAGAATTAAATATTTTCAGAGAATTACTTACAGGTAACTTTTTATCTAAAGATTTTTATTTTTGTAAAAAAGACGGCACAGGTACTTGGGCTACAATATTTACAACAAGAGTCAGCGAAAACCTTTTTCTAACATACTGCCTTGATATTAACGATGTAAAAGAAGCAGAATCTGAGTTGATTTCTGCTAAAAACAAAGCTGAAGAAATGAATCGTTTGAAAAGTTACTTCTTAGCCAATATGTCGCATGAATTAAGAACACCTATGATTGGGGTACTTGGATTTTCACAGTTAATGGCAGAAGATGATAACGCTGACCCGATCGAAACCCAAAAAATGTCGAAATTAATTTACAGCAGTGGCAGACGGCTTATGGATACTTTAAATTCTATTCTTGATTTATCCAAAATTGAGTCCGGTCATTCCGAATTGAACTATGTTACTTTTGATGGCATTCCGTTTCTGCATGAAATAACAACACTTTACAGCGCCACTGCCCAGGAGAATAACATTGAATTGAATCTCAAGACCAATCATAAAGAAATAATGATGGTTTCTGACAGAAAACTATTTGGGGACATTATAAACAACTTAGTAAATAATGCCATCAAGTTTACAAAGAGTGGTTCTGTCTCGATAATTGAAAATATTATTGAGATTGATGCTAAAGAATTCATTAAAATTGATGTGGTTGATACCGGTATCGGCATAGAAAATGAAGCACTTGAATTTATTTTTGATGAATTCAGGCAAGGAAGCGAAGGGCTTAATCGCTCTTATGAAGGAACGGGGTTGGGGCTTACAATAAGTAAGAAATATGCAAATTTACTTAATGGAGATATTTCTGTAAGAAGTAAAATTGGAGAAGGTTCGACTTTTACGGTATTACTCCCGCTAAATAATGAGAGTATGATAAAGGATAATAATTCTATCAATAAAATGACAAATCAAGAAAGTTCTAATTTTATAAGCTCATTTAATGTATTGTACGTTGAAGATGATGATTTATCAGTCCACTATGTGAAAAAGATTTTACCCAAGAACTTTGAAGTAACAAATACCAGAACCTGTAACGAAGCAGTTGATATAATCGGAGCAAATAAAATTGACCTTATTTTAATGGATATTAATTTAGGTAGGGGAGAAAGTGGGCTGAATATTACTAAGGTAATTAAGGAAATACCAGAATACTCTCACATTCCAATTATTGCATGTACTGCCTACGCTATGCTCGGAGATAAAGAAGAGTTTCTCGAAGCTGGTTGTGATGATTATATTTCCAAGCCTTATGATAAAAATACACTAATTGATATTATAAATAAATGGGTAAGTGTAAAATCCCACAACGAGTAGAAGGAAATTCACTTGTTCAGTTATTGAAATCCTGATGGAATTAGAAATTGTAAGCATTCAAATTCTTTAGGATAATATTAAACTATATAATAAATTTTGTGTAAAATGCGTTTTATGGAATTTAAAGAAATGTCGATATCAATTGATTTTTCTTGATAATTAAAAGCAATGAATTTTGGCAAAAAAATTATTAATATTATTATGTTTCTTATTTTTTATTTCGAGCAGAAGTTCCTTTAGTTCCTCACATGAAAAATTTCTTCATTATCCTTCAGATATTGAGAGCAATGATTTAAGATATTTTGCCGGATTAGCTATTACTAATCTGCCTAAATCAATCGGTGAAGATATGGTTCAACAGTTCCCAATGATTAATATTGATTTAAGATATGGCATTTTGGATAATGTATCAGCTACCTCAAATTTACGTACTGCAATACTGACAAATATTATCTCCGCGGGTATAACCGGAAATTATGATCAAAAAAATACTTCAGTATCTTTAGGAGCTAACTTTAGATATTGGTATGGTACAGCAATTATTGAAAGTGCAAATGCATCTGCGAATGGATATATGATTGTACCTTCAATAAACATTGGGATTAACTTTGATAAAATTTATTATAGCATAAGGACCGAGGCGGAATTCTCGTTTTATCAATCTCAAAGAGTTAGTGATATTGTTATAGATTCATCAAAGGATAGAATTATTGGATTTAGTTCGTCTCTAAATATCGAACAACCATTCTACAATGACAACTGGCTCCATTTAGGATTTAAGATGAACTACACTAATTATCACTACCCGAGTTGGATTGCATTCAGAACAACAAGAAATTGGATTTTCATACCTGAATTCCTATTTGGTGTGAGTATATGAAATACTTATTTACGTTGATATTTTTTATTTTAGTGTCGTGCGATAACAGTATTATTCTAATATATCCGGATTCTGATGATTTTGGTGAGTTAAACAATTATAAACCCTTGACCGCAGATATCATTGATTTACTTGAGGGAGTGTATAAGTCCGAAACAACAAACCGGCAATTAGGTGATTCTATTGTCCTACTTTCTGTTCGCAATAAATTACTGATATTAACTGCTCAATCCCCGGACTTTTTAATTCTTGAAGGTGGAGTGGCTGATTCAGGGATAGTCTTCTTAGGGTACGGCAGAGATTACGAAACTAATTCTATATCAAGGAACAGAGTTTTTATTCCTTTGGAAAACGGAGCTTCTGATCTTTTAAATGGAATAAAAAGTTCACAAATTAAGATTATAATAAATACCTTAACCGGAAATAACAACAACAAGAATAATTCAAATTTTGTTGTAAATTATAATTACTACAGGGATATAAATAAAAAAGGTAATTTTAATGTTATAGCTCATAGGGCAGGTGGAAGGAATTCCGACTTATTGCCACACTCGGAAAATAGTTTGGGAATGATTAAATTTGCTGAGTTTTTAGGAGCAAATGGAATAGAAATTGACATCAGACTAACAAAAGATAAAATTCCAGTTTTATTTCATGATGACTTTTTGAGTAAAAGGTTAGTTGATGGAGACTTGTTGATAGGTAACATAGAATCATATTATCTGTCTCACTTGAATTCGTTTTGTAAATTAAAAAGTGGTGAACTGATACCTACACTCGAAGAAGCACTTAACACAGTTATAGATAGTACTAACCTAAGCTTGGTTTGGCTTGATATAAAACATGTTCAGGTAGTTGAACCCATAATTCCAATGATAATTAAATATCAAGAGATTGCTAAGTCTAAAAATCGTGATTTGAGAATTATTTTCGGTATTACTTCTGAACAGGTAATGCAAAAATTTATTTCATTTTCAGGGTATTATGATATCGAATCATTGAATGAACTAAGTATTGAAGAAATTTATAAATCTAAATCAAGAATATGGGCACCACAATGGACATTAGGCTATCAAAATGAGATTGTAAATGACTTGATTTCAAAAGGTATTATTTCATTCGTTTGGACACTTGATGATAGAAAATTTGTAAAAGAATTTTTGCAAAATGCATCTTTTAATGGTATCCTTACAAATTACGCTCCAATAGTTGCATACGAATATTATGTGAGCAAATAAATGATTAAAAGTACTTTTATAGTAATTCTAATGATCTTCATGCTCTCGGCTTCTTATGCTGTTGAGCAGGATAAACCGCGTAGTATATTATTTGAAATATCTCCTGGAGTTACATATAATTTAACAAAACAACTTAACTTGCCAGATTTTCAATATCAGAATTATTTCGCAGGGATAACCACATCTGTTGAATTTTCATCAGAATATAATATTAAAATTGGAATTGAAAGTGGATACCTTCCTATCACCGGAATTGATAACCAACAGATAACTAACCACAACGGTCAAAGCCAAGCAAACGCTCAATTAAGTACTATTCCGATTTTATTGAGATTTTCGATGTCCTATTCAGATTTCTCAATCAGTTATGCTAATGGTGCCTACTTTATGATTTCGTATGTTGATGCATTCGGTCAAACATCAAGAAGCAAGGAAGTGGCCTCAGGACTCAAGCTTGGTTTACAGTATAACATTTTGAATATAAATTCATCAAAAATTCTTTTACATTCAAATTTTTATTACATGTCGGATATTGGTCATCTGGTAGTATTTTTTGGTATTGCAAGTAATTTTAATATACTTAACTTATAATTAAATAATATTTAGTTTTTTGAAAATATATTCCACAATACCCTATGAAACTTGTGTATTGAATTTACAGGATTTGCAAACATTAAAATGCACTTACCTGAAATACAATTTATGGAATTCGATTCAACAAATTCCAAAGCTTCCCTACTCTCTGAACCCTTTTGAATCCAAAAATTATTGATTCCTTTGCTGTGCAGGTCTTTAATTGTATCTAAGGTTTTACTACTCTGAACATTGAGAATTACTCCATTTACAGGTTCAGGAATATCATTTATGGACCGATATGTTTTTTCAGAATTTAATATATTACCGGAATGATGAACTTGATAAATCTTAACATTTTTTTGCTTTAATTCTTTGAAAATTAAGTTGCCAAATTTTCTTGGGTTCGTCGAAACACCAATTATAGCTAAAGAATTCATATTAAGAAAATTTTCAGCTTTGTTTGCTAACATTTGCTTTGTACCAGTCATAAATATCACTCAATTTGTTCATTAAGATTTGATTCTATTTACGGATTGAGATTACAATTGTTTCACTATTAATCTATTAATTTGAATTTAGTATGAGGTACACCTTTACCTTTTTTAAAAAGTAATATACCATCAATAATGTCAAAATTATCAGTTTTTTCAAGATTTTGCATCAGTAAGTTCTCAATTTCTATTTGGGGGCAATAAACTTTAGTCATTGAGATTTTACCAAAAAACAATTTTGTTCCTGTGGAAATTCCAAAATTTCCAAAAAAGTTGTTGCAACCGGCATGTCCGGATATTAGGCTGTTTTTTGAGTCAAAAGTAATCTCAACAGGGAGAAGTTTGTCGCCTGCAGGTGGTATTACTTTAGAGCCATTTATTTCAATCAATCTCCATTTTTTGTCCAAAAGCTGAGAGTACATATCATTAACGGTGCTGGTATTGATTTTATTTAACACATATTCTTCTTGATCTGAGCCAATAATTCTTGTCCCGTCTTTTGCAAGCTGAACTATGTTATTATCATCAAAAACAAATCTATTGTTGATTATATTCAGGTTTTCAAGTATAAAATCTTCAGTTGACTCATTCCAAATGATTTTCCCGCTTTGTTCTTGTGATTCAGTGTCCGAACCAACAAATTTTATCTTTGCATTATATGTGTTATCCTTGTTTAAAGTAATGAAAGTTTCTATCCCATTGCAATCAGTACAGGGCAAAAAACCTTTGTAAGTACCGTCCCATTCCGAATTTCTGTTTTTAAATAATCTGGATGCCGGGTTTTCATCAGAAATATTATTCTTATTTTGTTGAGTAGAGTCTTTGCCTACTTGTGAGCAAGATATTATGAATATAAGAAAGATACCGATTATTATTGTGTATTTAAACATTCTAATTGGCTATTTGATTAAACAAAATCAATGTTTTAACGTATTATATTATTATAAATTATAAATTAACAATAAATGTTTGTCAATGAATAAAATTCAAATTCCTGATGATTTAATCAATCTACTGATTAATTCTGAGAGAGTTGTAGTATTAACAGGGGCTGGTGTATCCGCTGAGAGTGGAATCAAAACTTTTAGAGATCCTGATGGCTTATGGGCTAAGTTTAATCCTGCAGAGCTTGCAAGTATGAACGGGTTTATGAAAAATCCCGAACTAGTGTGGGATTGGTACCAGCACAGACGTGAAATAATCAATAAATCTGAACCTAATCCCGGACATCTGGCTATAGCACAGATGCATCAATTATTCAGTAAATTTGCATTGATTACACAAAACGTTGACAGACTTCATCATAGGGCTGGTTCTGATAATGTTATTGAATTACATGGCAATATAATTGAAAATTATTGTGTTGATTGCCACACTTATTATGATGAGCAAATAGGTGAAAATGATCTGAGCTTGCCAAAATGCAAAAAATGTTATGGAAAAATAAGACCTGCAGTAGTTTGGTTCGGTGAGATGTTGCCGGAAGCTGCATTAATTAAAGCTGATGAATTATCTCGTAATAGCCAAGTATTTTTCTCAGTTGGTACTTCATCGGAGGTTTATCCGGCTGCTAATTTACCACTATTGGCTAAGGAAAACGGTGCTGTTGTGATTGAAGTAAATCCTAATGAAACTGCGATTTCGAGATATATGGACTATAGATTTAGAATGCCTTCAGGGGAAATACTGCCTGTGATAATTGAGAGAATTAAAGAGAGAAAAGGATTAATATGATATATGGAATAGGAACTGATATCATCGAAACCTCGAGGATACAAAGTGCTGTCGAGAAATATGGTGATAGATTTCTTTCACGCATTTATACTCCATTGGAAATTGAATATTGCAATAGTTTTAATGATACCAGATTCGTACATTTTGCTGCTAGATTTGCTGCAAAGGAGTCTTTTAGCAAAGCTATCGGAACAGGAATTACTCAGGGTTTTAAGTTTAAAGAAATAAGTATTCAAAATTTAGAAAGTGGAAAACCTGAAGTTATTCTTGATGGTGAACTTAAAAATAAGTATGGGCACCTGAAAATACATATTTCTTTATCTCATTCAGATACTAATTCTGTTGCATTTTTAATTTTAGAGAATGTTGATGATAAGATTAGCTAAAACTCGTGACCTGATACAAATTAACAGGATTTACAATCAGGCAGTAGAAACCAGAACTTCTACTGCTGACCTTGAACCCGTTTCTATCAAGGACAGAATTGCCTGGTTTGATGAGCATGATGAAAATAAATACCCGGTTTTTGTATTTGAGCAGGACGAAAAAACAGTCGGTTGGATTTCAGTAAGTCCCTATCGTAAAGGTAGGAGAGCACTCGACCATGTTGTTGAAGTAAGCTATTACATTGAAAGAGAATTTTTGCGTCAAGGTATCGGAACAAAGTTAATGGAGTATGTGTTAGAGCATGCATCTGAATATCAGTTTAGTGTTGTTCTTTGTATACTGTTGGAATTGAATATTGGAAGTATTAAGTTATTGGAGAAATTTAACTTTGAAAAGTGGGGTGAATTTCCAGACATTGTTAATTTAGATGGTAAAATTTGCAGTCATTTGATATATGGGAAAAAAATATGAATGCTCATTATTTGATTAGTATGCTCACACTATTCATTTTAAGTCAGATTAATATTTTTTCGCAAGATGTTTATGACATCATAAAGTCAGCTGAAAACAAATTCAAAGGCGAAACATCGCAGGGTAAGTTCACAATGATTATAAATACGCCGGACTATCAGAGAACTCTGAAGATGGAGAGTTATAACAAAGGCAAAGATAAGGCTCTGATAGTTATAACTTCGCCCCCTAAAGAAGCAGGTAATAAAACATTGAAAATTGGAAAAGAACTATGGACATACCTTAAATCTACAGAGACTACAATGAAACTTCCTGCTTCGATGATGTTACAATCATGGAATGGGTCGGATCTAACTAATGATGATTTAGTAAGAGAGTCATCATTGTATGATGATTATGAACTCAAAATGCTGTTTGAAGAGAAAATTGGTAATGAAATATGTTGGAAAATTGAATTAGTACCCAAGCCTAATGCTCCTGTTGTATGGGATAGAATTTACTATTGGGTAAGAAAGATTGATTATAATCCTTCTCTTGTTCAGTATTATAACGAAAGAGGAGAATTAGTAAGGACAATGAAATTTTCTGATATTAAAAACATTGATGGTCGTATTATACCCTCGAAGTGGACGATTATCAATGAGAAAAAAAAGGGTAATACAACTGAGTTTATTTATGAGGATGTAAAACTTGATAAACCAATTCCTGATAGAGTATTTTCATTTAGAGAGTTAGAAAAGTAAGTAAATGAATTTATTATTTAAAATTGCCTGGAGAAATATTTGGAGGAATTGGCGTAGGTCTGTACTTACAATGTTGGCTGTTGTCTTTGCTGTTTTTTTTATAAATGTTATGAAAGGTATCCAAACAGGAACTTTCGAAGCAAATATAAGATATACATTGAATTTATTCTCGGGCCACATCCAAATTCAAAAAGAAGGTTTTCAAGATAATCCTACACTTAATAAAGCATTTTCTTTAGATTTAGAGATGCTCGGGAAGCTTCAAAATGATGAATATATTAGAGGATTTTGCCCAAGAATTACATCATTTGGATTAATCGGAAAAAATGAAAAATCTTTGGGGACTGCTATTATTGGCATAGACCCAACTGCAGAGTTATTAAATTCTGAGTTTCCGAATAGAATAAAGGATGGTATTTTTGTTTCATCAGTAGACGAAAATATTATAAATGTCGGTGAACGAATGCTCAAAAATCTAAATGCAAAGCTTGGAGATACTGTTGTAATTTTATCCCAAGCTTTTGATGGAACTATGGGTAATAAGAAGTTTGTCATTGGTGGTGTTTTTCGGTTTGGAAACAATGAATTTGACGGTATGACTATTTTTATGAACATTAAAGCTGCTGATGAATTATTGGCAATGAATAATAAAATTAATTCTTTGGCTGTTTTTATTGATAACCTCGATAATCTTGACATTGCTTCAACTAATTTGAAAAGTCTTGCTAAATCAAAAGTAGATAAAGGTATTGTAGTACTACCTTGGTTCGAAGTACTACGCGATTTGAAGCAAACTGTTGATATGAAAGTGATTGGTGAAATATTCTATGTGTTAATCCTGTTGATGATAGTCGGCTTTGGAATATTAAACACGGTTCTTATGTCTATTACAGAGAGATTCAGAGAGTTTGGGGTAATGCTTGCTTTGGGAACCCGGCATTATATCATAGTTTTATCAGTATTTATCGAAACAATCATTATATCATTATTAGGTATTTCTATAGGAACATTATTTGCTTACTTACTGAATTCATATTTTGCAAAGAATCCTTTCATGCTTAAAGGTGATTTTACTAAGTTATACGAAGAATTGGGATATTTGCCTGAAATATATTCATCAGTCAGCACGGAGATTTTTACTTCAACTGCTATTCTGATATTCAGTGTTTCAATTTTGGTATATATCTACCCAGCGTTCCGACTTTATAAACTAACTGCTTTAAAGGGGATTAGATATACATGATATTCAGGATTGCTGTACGTAATTTATTCCGCAATAAAAGAAGGACACTAATTGTTTTGACATCAGTTATTGCAGGTACAATTGCTATAATACTTAATGATAGTGTTGGCAATGGTATGGTTAAGCAAATGCTTGAGAACCAGATAAATCTTCATACTGCTTACATTCAAATACACAATAAGGGCTTTTCTGATGAAAAATCAGTTGACAGGTATATAAAAAATCAGGAATACATTGATAGTTTATTGAGTTCAAACAGTGATATTAAGTTCTATTCCAAAAGAATTATCACTTTTGGACTACTCAATAGCGCAAATTCATCTTCCGGTGTGAACATTATTGGAATAGAGCCTGAGAAAGAGCAATTTGTAACATTCATTAAAAGGTCACTTTTAGAAGGTAATTATCCACAGACAGGTAAACGTGACATTCTAATCGGAAAAAAAATGTCAGAAAAATTGGAAGTTGAAGTAGGGGATAAAGTTGTTGCTGTTTCGAATACTCTTGATGGAACAGTTAAAAGTGAGTTATTCAGAGTCTGTGGTATTTATCAAGCCGGCAGTTCTGAATTTGAGAACACAAATGTCTATATACCGATTGATTTCGCTGATTCATTTATTGAAATGAATAGGGGTGTTCATGAATATGCTATTATAACAGAAAGTCTGGACGATGTTGATAAAACTCAAAGTTCACTCATTAATCAGTTAGGTAGTGATTATGAACTGCTGAATTATAGGGAACTTTTACCTCTGTTAGTTTCTTATGTAGATGTTTACCGTAAAACAGTAATTGTATTTTATACAATAATTGGTTTGGCAGTATTCTTTGGCATAGTTAATACCATGCTGATGTCAGTTATGGAAAGAATTCAGGAATTTGGTGTATTAATGTCAATTGGTATGAAGACAAAAGAAATATTCAAAATGGTAATTCTTGAATCATTTGTAATTGGTATTGTTGGTACAATAATTGGATTTGTAATAGGCAATATTATATATTCTTATTTTCATTACAACGGTATAGATTTGAGGGCTTTTTCGGAAAGTCTTCACAGCTTGGGTATTAATGCAATAATTTACCCTTCGCTTAACCTGCAGCTTGTTATTAACTCACTTTTAGTAATGCCTGTCACTTCGGTACTTGGTGCCATTTATCCGGCGCTAAAAGCAACCAAATTGATGCCTACTGATGCAATGCGTTATGTTTAATAAAAATGTTAAGTAAAAAATGGAAATCATAAAAGTTGAAAGCGTAACTAAAATTTATAATACCGGTGCTATTGCCGTAAAAGCTCTAGACAGTGTATCATTAGGTATTAACAAAGGTGAGTTTTTGGTGATTGCCGGTGAGTCCGGTTCAGGAAAAACTACTTTATTAAATATAATCGGAACTCTGGATAATCCTAATTCTGGCAAAATATACCTCGAAAATAATGATATCAGCAGATATTCTAAAGATGAATTGTCTGATTTAAGATTAAACAAGTTAGGATTCATTTTCCAGGCTTACAACTTAATACCAGTACTTACTGCAATTGAGAATATTGAGTTTTCGATGATGCTGTTGGGAATACCTGAATCAGTCAGGAGAAAAAAAGCTCTTGAGATAATGAACGATTTAGGTATTGATGAACTTGCCAATAAAAAGCCAAATCAAATGTCAGGCGGTCAGCAGCAAAGAGTAGCTGTTGCAAGAGCAATTGTAAATGACCCTTTGATTGTATTAGCAGATGAACCAACGGCTAACTTAGATTCAAAAACAGGTGAAAATCTTTTGGATTTGATGGAAAAAATGAACAAAGAGAAAAATATAACTTTTGTCTTCTCATCCCATGACAATAAAGTTATTAACAGAGCCTCCAGATTAATAATGCTTAAAGATGGACAGATAATTAATAATTAAGCCCTGCTAAAATTAATTAACAGGGCTTTGCAAAATATCGGAAATTATTTTCTATTTGGTAGTTTCCATCGCTGTAATTGCAATCATATCAATAATCTGATTTACTTCATCATCACGTTGCAAGATATTCACAGGTTTATTCAATCCAAGTAGTATTGGACCCAATAAATCTGCACCACCTATTCTATGTAATAATTTATATGCAATATTACCCGAGCTCAAGTTAGGGAATATCAGCACATTAGCACCACCTTTGAGTGTGCTAAATGGGAATGTCCTATCTATAATACTTCCCACCACAGCAGTATCAGCCTGCATCTCACCATCAACCATCAATTCTGGTTGTCTTTGACGGATAATTTTGAGAGCATTCTGGATTTTTGTCGGAATTTCGCCCTTTACTGAACCAAAATTACTATATGAAAGTAATGCAACTCTTGGTTTTATATCGAAATATTTAGCGAACTCCGAAACCTGAAGAGTTATATCGGCTATTTCCTCACTTGTTGGGTCAATATTTACAGTGGTATCGGACAAAAAGTATATTTGAGATTTATTCTTGACTATATATACTCCAGAAGCTACGCTATACTTACTATTTCGACCTATTATCTCAAGAGATGGGCGTAATGCATCAGGATAATGTGTTGTTAATCCTGTCACAAGGCCATCAACATCACCTAATCTGAGCATAATATTAGCAAAGTAATTTCTTCTATTGCTAATTCTTTGCTTTGCCTCAAGTTTTGTGATACCTTTACGCTGCGAGATCTTGTAGTATTCGTCAATATACAAATCAAAATTTGAATCTTCGGTTGGGTTAATTATATTCAGACCTGAAATATCATAATTGTGCTGATTTGCAACAGATTCAATTAAATATTTATCCCCTAATAAAATAGGTTCAGCAATTCCCATTTCTTTCGATAAAATTGCGGCCCTGATAATTTTAGGATTATCACCCTCAGGTAATACAATCTTTTTGACTCCACCTTTTTTGGACTTCTGATAAACAGTATGCATAAATTCGTGAGCTCTGCCCATTCTAACATCTAATTGCATTTTGTACTTTTCGAAATCATCAATAGGATTTCTTGCAACTCCTGTTTCCATAGCTGCTTTTGCTACTGCTGGAGCAACGCGTGTCAACACGCGTGGGTCGAATGGTTTTGGAATAATGTAGTCCTGACCGAAAGAAAGTGACTCAACGTTATAGGCTCTCATAACACTTTCAGGTACTTCTTCTCTGGCTAATTCCGCTAAAGCGTACGCTGCCGCAATTTTCATAGGTTCATTGATGGCGGTAGCATGAACATCAAGAGCTCCTCTGAAAATAAAAGGAAACCCTAAAACATTATTTACCTGGTTTGGGTAATCTGATCTTCCGGTAGCCATTATTACGTCATTTCTTGTGGTTTTAGCTACATCATAAGTGATTTCAGGGTCCGGGTTGGCTAATGCAAAAACTATCGGATTATCTGCCATAGATAGAAGCATTTCGGGGCTCACGCAATCTGCCTGAGATAAACCAACAAAAACATCAGAACCCCTGATTGCATCCTCTAATGTTCTTCTATCAGTTTCAACAGCAAATTCTTCTTTATATTTGTTCATACCGGCAGTTCTGCCTTTGTAAATAACACCTTTGGTATCACACATCATAACATTTTCCGGCTTCACTCCAAGGCTGATATGGAATTTGGCGCATGCAATACCAGACGCTCCTGCACCATTATAAACTACTTTAATATCTTCAATTTTTTTTCCGTTTATCATCAATGCATTCAATAATGCGGCTCCACTAATAATTGCAGTACCGTGTTGGTCATCATGAAAAACAGGAATATTCAGTTTTTTCTTCAGTGCTTCTTCAATTTCGAAGCATTCCGGGCCTTTAATATCTTCTAAATTTATACCACCAAATGTCGGTGAGATTAATTCAACGGTTCTGATTATTTCATCGTTATCTTTAGAGTTCACCTCAATATCAAACACATCAATATCAGCAAAGATTTTGAATAACAAACCCTTTCCTTCCATAACAGGTTTACCGGCTTCAGCACCAAGGTCCCCAAGCCCCAAAATTGCAGTACCATTACTTACAACTGCTACAAGGTTGCCTTTGGCAGTGTATTTAAATACATCTTCAGGATTTTTGTAAATCTCTCTACAAGGCTCTGCAACACCAGGTGAATAAGCTAAAGATAAGTCTCTTTGTGTTGATGTTGGTTTCGTAGGGATTACTTCAATCTTCCCTTTTCGCCCCATGCTATGATAATCAAGGGCATCTTCACGACTGATTTTCATTTCTAACCTCAATATTTTTATTATAAAACAGCATTTTAAAATTTTTCTAACTTAATAAAAAAAAACTTTATAAAATGCTTTTTTTTAGATATTTTTTTTCTAAAAATACAAGCTATTCAAACAATTAATTAGTAACTATTATAATTTATTAAAAGTAAGAAAAAATTGAGATGTAGTTTATAAAATCATTTTTTTAATCAAATATTTATATAAACCGTTTAAAGTAAAATTTAGTAATACCAAATAATAATGTTACAAGCTTATATTAACATATATAATTACATAAAATATAAAAATTAGCCATATAAAAAACAAATTAATAACATAAAAAAGAAATAAAAAAACATATTTATAGTGTTACATATCAAAATATGTTTTGTATTTCACAATAAAATACTTAAATTGCATTGTGATTAATAACAATTTTTCAGGAATTATTATGAAAAATATAAATCGCAGAAACTTTTTGAAATTTTCATCCGCATTGACATTTGCATCTGCGGGTTTAACGAGCAACGCAAAAGCTGCTCCGAATAATATTCTATCTCCTGATAGAATGGGAGTATTAGTTGATACTACGCATTGTGTAGGTTGCAGAAATTGCGAGTGGGCTTGTAAAACATCACATGGGCATGATGCTGGTGATATCGAAAAATATCACAATAGAGAAGTTTTCAAAGAATTTAGGCGACCTAAAGACCATTCGTTTACTGTGGTGAATGAATTCGAAAATCCAAAAAATGAACTTATACCTATTAATGTTAAATACCAATGCATGCATTGCGACAAACCTGCATGCGTATCTGCATGTATAGTTGGTGCATTTCAAAAAAATGAAATGGGGCAGGTAACATGGGATGGAGGAAAGTGTATTGGTTGTAGGTATTGTATGGTAGCTTGTCCTTTTCAGATTCCGACATTTGAATATGAAAAAGCAATTGAACCAAATATTAATAAGTGTGATTTTTGCTTTGAAAGAACAAGTAAAGGTGGAATTCCTGCTTGTGTCGAAATATGCCCTGTAGAAGCATTAATGTTTGGTCCAAGGACAGAGTTGATAAGGGTAGCAAGACAAAGAATCAAAAGAAATCCGGAAAGATATAAAAATCATATTTACGGTGAAAAAGAGGTAGGAGGTACAAGCTGGATGTACCTTTCATCAGTTGATGCAAGTCAATTAAAATTACCAAAACATAAAGACAAAACAGCTCCCGGTGTATCAGAGTCTATCCAACATGGTATATTTGCATATTTCGTGCCCCCATTAGCATTGTATGCTTGGCTTGGCGGCATCATGTGGATATCAAAGCGTAGGAAGGAAATTATTCAAGAAGTCGTAGAAGAGGAGGCAAAATAATGTCACATGCAGCCGCAGAACCAGTCAAAACTGTTAAGTTTTTTACACCCGGCGTATTTATTGTACTTCTTGTAGCACTGAACGGTTTAGTCTTCATCGCCGGAAGATTTATTTTCGGTATTGGTGCTGTAACTAATCTTGATAACCAATATCCCTGGGGTATATGGATAGGTATCGACGTAGCAGCAGGAGTGGCCCTGGCAGCAGGAGGTTTTATCTCTGCAGCCATTGGTCATATCATGCATCGTGAGAGATACCATGCAATTGTTCGTCCTGCTTTACTTACTGCAATGCTTGGATATACTTTTGTTGCATTCGGTGTGTTTATTGATATTGGTAGATGGTACTATATCTGGCACCCATTAGTAATGTGGAACCCTAACTCAGCTTTGTTCGAAGTGGGTATATGCGTTATGATATATCTTACTGTATTATATATTGAATTTCTACCGATTGTTACTGAAAGATTTATGGGAAGAGTGAACCTTCCAGGTATTCTAAAGGTATTTAATAATTTACTCAACAGATTACTTACATTCCTCGACAATGCATTAGGAAAAACAATGTTTGTGTTTATTATAGCCGGTGTGGTACTTTCATCATTACATCAATCATCACTTGGTACTTTGATGGTGATTGCAGGCGATAAAATGCACCCCTTGTGGCAAACTCCAATCTTGCCTCTACTGTTTCTAATTTCAGCAGCTGGTGTTGGTATTCCAATGATAATATTTGAGTCATTGATTGCTTCAAAATCTTTTAAACTTGAGCCTGAAATGAAGGTTTTGACACCTCTGGCATCTTATGTTGCTCCAATTCTAGGTGTATATTTATCTTTCAAATTAGGTGATATGTTTATCAGAGAATCCTTTGTTTATTTAGGTGAATTTACCGCTCAATCTATAGCTTTTTATATTGAGATAGTAATTGGTGTAATAGTACCGCTATTCTTGTTCCTAAATAAGAAAGTGCTTAAGACTCCATTATTACTTTTCATGGCGAGTGCTATGGTTGTATTCGGTGTGCTTATAAACAGAATAAACAATTTTGTAATAGCGTATCATCCACCTTATGCTGATTACCCATATTTCCCATCTTATGGTGAAATATCAGTTACACTGGGTTGTGCAGCATTATTGGTATTGCTTTATAGAGCTTGTGTGATGATTTTTCCTGTCATTACACCCGAAGCAAAAGCAAATCATTCTTAAGATTAATTAAATGGAGAATTAGAAAATGAAAAATTATAAATTATACATTGTGTTGTTGTTTCTGACAGCCGGTACTATACTTCTATTTGGTTCTAATCTTAAAGAAATGAAATATCTTTCTCAAGTTGAGGATAAAAACCAAATAAAGACTCAAAAATATGTTCAGACTAAGCCTGCTGAGGCGGCTGGTGAGATGCCCAAAGACCATTCCAAAATGGAGATTGACTGTAAAACTTGTCATTACTGCGAGTATCCTACGATAAATGAGCCATGTTTGATTTCTTGCCCAAGAAAAGATATGGTTTCTGTGCATCATGCAGCAGATGAAGGACCGGAAATTGTAGAGTTGGATATGATTAAAGGTGACTATGGAGTGGTTGTGTTTTCTCATAAGTTACATGCAGAAATGAGCGAAATGTCCGGTGGTTGCGAAAGCTGCCATCATTACAATACAACAGGTCCTGTTTTGAAATGTATTACTTGTCACGAACCAAACAGAATTCGTGAGGATTTAAGCAAACCTGACCTCGAAGCTGCCTATCACAGACAATGCTTAAGCTGTCATCGTCAATGGAGCAGAGAAACAAAATGTCAGGCTTGTCATATTAATGAAAACTCTCCCGATAGGGCAAAGGCAATCCAAAGAATCAAAAATTCTAAGCATCCTGCTGTGCACGAACCTGAGAAAATTGTTTACGAAACCATTTATGATAAAGGCAAATTGGTTACTTTTTATCATGACCAACACGTAAATACATATAACTTGAATTGTGTCAGTTGTCATCATGATGAAAACTGTATGAGGTGCCATGACGTCAACCTTAAGAAATTAAGAAGTGACGCTATGGAATCACAAAGGAAAAAAGTTCACAAATCTTTCGAAGATCATCACCAGGCTTGTATTAAGTGCCATGAGAAGGATGATTGCGGTAAATGTCATAGAGATAGAGAGCTACAAAGATTTGACCATTTCACATCTACAGGATTTGACCTAAAACCGAGACATACAAATCTTAAATGTACATCTTGTCATAAAGAAGCCGGTAATTATAAAGGTTTATCAAAAAATTGTACTTCATGTCATAGCAACTTTGCCGAAGGTAAATTTGACCATAGAAGAATCGGTTTAGAGCTTGATGAAGTTCATGCAGATCTCTCATGTGGTGATTGCCATAAAAACAATAATTTTGCTAACCAACCTAAGTGTAATGATTGTCATGACGACAAATATTTTCCACATGATTTACCTGGCAAGAAGATATCGTTGGTTGTTAAGGATAACAAAGTAACGAAGACTGTTAAAAAGAAATAAGAACTTATTATGACTACGATAAAAGCCCATTCTGTCGAGTGGGCTTTTTTGTATAAAATGCTTAGTTCATCAAAACGTAATTAGTATATATTTGAGTATAAAACAATAAATATTATGTCAACAAGAAAAACAAAAATAGTATGTACGATAGGACCTGCAACGGATAAGGTTGAAACATTGGTAAACTTGATTAAAGAAGGACTTGACATTGCACGGTTAAACTTCTCGCATGGTACACATGAATATCATACCCAACTCATTAATAATATCAGAGAAGCATCGAAAATAGCTGGTAAAGATGTGGCGATACTTCAGGATTTACAAGGTCCAAAGATCAGAATTGAAAAGGTTGAGAATGGAGAAGTCGAAATTTTTGATGGTCAAAAACTTATTATAACTACTGATGAAATAGAATTAGGAAATTCAGAGGTAGTTTCTACTTCATACAAAAATTTGCCTTCAGATCTAAAAGTTGGTAACATTATTCTTCTCGATGACGGATATTTAATTCTGAAAGTAGAGAAAATATCAGATACTAACATCTATACCCATGTGATCAAAGGTGGTATGCTTAAGAGCAGAAAAGGTATTATTGCTCCCGGTGTTTCATTTTCAGCTCCTTCGATGAGTGATAAGGATATAGCTGATCTTAAACTTGGCCTGTCTTTAGGTATTGATGCTGTTGCTCTTTCATTTGTGAGAAACGAAAGGGACATTATCGAGCTAAAAACTACTATGAGAATTTTTGGAAGAGTTGTGCCTATAGTTGCAAAAATTGAAAGACCGGAAGCTATTAAATCAATAAACGAAATTATTCGAGAGGTTGATGGAATTATGATTGCTAGAGGAGACCTCGGACTTGAACTGCCACCTGAAGAGGTCCCATTAATTCAGAAAGATTTAATTAAAAGATGTAACATATTTGGTAAACCTGTTATAACAGCAACGCAAATGCTTGAGTCCATGATTAGTAATCCACGACCGACAAGGGCAGAAGCCAGTGATGTTGCGAATGCAGTGATTGATGGTACTGATTGTGTAATGCTCAGCGGTGAAACCGGTACCGGTAAATACCCACTTGAAGCTGTAAATTATATGCATAGGATTATTAAGGCAATCGAAGATAAAAATACGGTTGGTGAACATTCAAGAAGGCATATTAAACACGATAATCACGATGCTTCTGATGCTTTGGGACGTGCCTCGTGTTTAGTAGCTGAGCAAGTTAATGCTTCTGCAATAATTGCGCTAACTAACTCAACATTTACTGCAAAAATGATTGCAAAGTATAGGCCTAAAGTTCCAATAATCGGAGTTACAAATAATGCTCATACACATAGAAGACTAAATTTTGTTTGGGGAGTTAAATCGTTATTAGTTGATGAAATTAAGGATTTTGTCAATAATTTTGAGATGTTGAAAACTCATTTGACAGAAAGTACTCATATCAAAGAAGGTGATTTGGTGGTTTTCGTTTCAGGATTGTCCGAACATACTTTTGGAAAAGATAATGTTCTGAAAATGTTTTTTGTATAACAAATCAAATCATAAAAATAAGTGCTATACCCGAGCCGAATCTTTCGCCAAGTTGTACACCATTGTAATTACGGTGAATCGGAAGCTCAAAAAAAGTAGATAGTGAAAATCCATCAAATGCATAATTTAATTGAGGAACCAGATAAAAGGTTCCTCTTCCTGTATTAATTAAATCTGAAGTATTATCTTTAGCTTTACTTAGGTAATCATATCTAAGCTCAAGTATTCCTGCTAATTTATCGGCTAATAACGTGCTTGCAAAAATTGAAGAAACAACATTGTCTCCTTGTGAATAATCATTACTATTTTCAAGAGACTTTTCACCTCTTATAAATAAAATTAAATTGACATCTTCGTGAATGTTCAGAAAATAAAATAATTGAGCTATAATACCACTTGTTCCTGAGAGAATCAAATTTTCAGTGATTGGTTGTCTGTAACCGATACCCAAAGTGGCTTCTTGTTTTGTATTTCTATCATTGAAAAAATTCCATTTACCTATTAAAGATGCTACTCCCAATCCTGATATTTTATCATTAGTATAACCATAATCAAGGTTTTTTGCAGGGAATGAACCAAGTTCAAAGTCGATTGTAATATCTTTCGTTAGTCCATATCCGATATTGGTACCCAAAAAGTGTATATTAAGTGATTCACCATAAAGATTGTCGAGTGACTCAATACCTCTGTAAAAATTATTTCCGTACAGAAACCTATATACATTTATTGCACGAATACTTCCTTCTTTCAATACACCGACATTACTTGTACCAGCTGCTAAAGCAGATCCTGAAAATGCAGCACTGCAGCATGCACACTGAGAGTATAATTTAATATTAGAAATTATGATAAGTACGATTAATGCAGGAATGTAGTATCTCATTTCAATTCTTTAAGCTTTTGATTTATGATGCTGATGTTTGTAAAACTTGATTTATTTAATTCTAAAGTTTTGTTGTTTTTTGTAACAAAGACAACAGGTATTTCATTGATATTGAAAAATTTATGCTCTCCACTAGGTGATTCCCAGTAGTCGTCCAATCCTACAAGGCTAATATTATCAGGATTAATATTGGATTTATTTAGAAGACTAAAAAAATATGGTAAGGTTTGGCTGCAATCAAGACAAGATGATGAAGCGAATATTGTGAATTTGGTATTTTTTGAATGATCAATAAAATTTTGAAGAGAATCTTTTTTAAAATCTGTATTGTAGAACAAATCAGGTTGCCACCCGGATTTTTCAATCCAATTTATTATCGTAGTTTTACCTAAAATTCTATTAGGATTTGATGACGAACACGAATATAAAATCGAGGAAAAGATTAATAAAGAAAAAACGAAATATAATAATTTAATCTTACTCATGGGTTATTTCTTCTTGTCTTCAGGCAAATTAACATTTTCTTTCTTTGTTGTATCAACAGGTGCTTCTTTTAGATTAAAGAATTCTGCCGGATTAGAGAGCGGATTAGAAGGAAGTTCTATACTTTTAATCAACTCAGATGGATCAGAAATCATTCCTCCAGGATTACTAAGAAGCGAACCTGGATCCTTTAATAAAGACTTTGCGTCAGGAAGTGGCTTTTGGTGATTAACTTGAGACGGTTGTGGTCTTTGCCTAGCTTTTCTTTCTTCATTAGGTGGTGGAATAACTACTTCCTTTGTTTTCAATGAGTCAGGAATAGGCTCACCGCTCTTAACTGCCAGAGTATAAGTTACGCCAAGTCTTATATCTTTTGCGTAATCTGTTTCAGGATATTCAGTAAGTAAAAGGTTGTAGTAATACAATGCAGAATCTTGTATTTTAAGATTCTTTTCGTAAATCCATCCAATTGTATATAATGATGCAGCAGCAAATTTTGATTTAGGGTAATTAAAATAAATCTTGTTGAACTGATTTATTGAAAATTTAAAATCATTTGCTCTCATTAAATTTAAACCTGATGTATATAACTCAGCCACTGTATCTATAACATAATTTTTAGTATAACCCAACTGAACTTGAGCATCTTTTCCGAATTCGGTTAATGGATGATTATTTACTATAACATCAAGCAGAGAGTCGGCCAAAAGCGGATTACTTTCTCTCATTACTCTTGCATAACCATGAAAAAATCTTGCACTTTCAGGCTTTGATACAGGAGCAGTCAGAGTAGATAAATTAAAATAATATTTTACAGAGTCTTTATTACCAAGTTCCTCATGTATCCTACCAACATTAAATAGTGCTGCTGCTAATTCATATTTTATTGAGTCTGATAGATTTTCACCGGCATTAAATTTTATCAAAAGCGGGTCGGCAACTCTTCTCTTGATATCCCAATTATTAAGCAATTCGAACATCTTCTCTGATGTCTTGAACACAGGTGTTCGGGTAACTCTTGACTTTGCAAACAAGGAACGTGCTTTTACGTAATCATTAGTTTCGTAAAGGTTCATACCTTTTTCAAAATAGTACACCAATAGTGCATGATTATTTGAATATGCTGAATCAGCCCTACGTTCTAATTTCGCTAAATTTTCAGAATTTGGAATTTGCTCTTCTTCTTCGTAGTATGGAGTATAATTTGTATCTAAGATTTTGAGTCTCATTGCTTGTAATTGTTGTATGTGAGTCTGTGACATCCACTCTTCGTATTTGCCATCATTTTCTAGTCTGGTGAAAATATAGTCAGCTTCTTTGTACCTTCCTACCCTTGCTAATGAAGCAGCTTGATAAAGGTAAGCCTCAAACTTTTGCAAATAATCAGGACTATAATTATGAACCTGTTTAAATGCTTGTTCTGCTAATTCAAATTTACTCATTCTAAACATCAAAGCTGCCATATCAAGTTGCCATTTTGCACGAATAAAGCCATCATCAGTTTGAGCAATAGCGTTCTTATAAGGTCGCACTGCTTTTTCAAAGTCATTCTTTAGTAAAGCTAACTCAGCTTCAATACGAAATGCTTCAGAAAGAATATCATATCGCTTTTTTTGCCACGCTATATCAATTGTACGAGACAACATTATTTCGCCAGCATTGAACTTTCTTTGTATCAATAAATTTTTTGTATACAAAAGATGAGCATCGGGTGATAAATCACCATCAGGATACTTATCAACTAGTTCACTACACTTTAATTGTGAATTAAGCCAATCTTCCTGGTAGAAAAATGATTTTGCCATTAGCCACAGTGAGCCCATAACATAATCGCTTTTACCTTTGTGTGCTAAAATTTTGGAGCCTTTGATTATTATAGAATCTAACTTAACTTGAACTGGTTGTCTTTTCTGTTTGGTAACAATGAACTCAATCAGGAAGGGTGGGGGACCCATCATGCTTTCTTCTTGTATATACATTTTAGGTTGAGGTACAATAACGCGTGGTTGAACTCTTTTTTTCTCATCCTGAAATTCAAATTCTTCCTCGGATTCACGCATCAACCTTTCCATGTTATAGTATGTGTTGAAGTAGGTTGTAAAATTGGTGTAATTCGTGCAAGATGTACCCATTAAGAAATAGGATACTAAAAATAATGCTAAGATTACGATAATTTTTTTGAAATTCATTGTCTAAATTTTAAGTATTCGAAAATAATGTAAAAAAACTTACAGTTATCCTCCATTTCATAAATAAATTAGGTACATAGATAATTCACGAAACTAATAATATTTTATTTGTTTTCTAAGAAATTAACTCAATAATGTATTTATAATATTTACTGTAAATTAATAATGTAATTTATATATTTTTACCTGGTATGGCTCAAAGTCAATTTTGATAGCGTCATTTACTACATCTGATGTGATATTTGTTACTAAATTCTCTACTTTTGAAACGCCACCCATATTTAATACCTCAGCCTGAAATATATTGTCATTGCTAAAATTTGATATAATCAAAATTTCAGTCATACTGATTTTATCTCTTCGAAAAAAACCTACTAAACGGTTATCATTAACATCAATTAGCTGAACATCAGTATCATGTATATCATCATCGTCAATTATAAACTTACTTTTTAGTTGATTTACACTTTGAATGTAATCAACAATATTTGTATTATTCCAATTAAAGCTTATATTGGAGAAAAGACCTAATTTTTCCGGTGGAAATTCGGTAATCTGCTCTGATGTAAAATCTAATCCGGTATTTACGGGATTTGCTTCAGCAATTTCGAAACCTGAGTGAATAAAGGTATAATTCGGTAAGAATAGGTTTATACAATAAAGTGATTTTAAAAATTCTAAACTACTAATTCTGCTGTAACACCTTGGTGTATTATGGTTTTCTCCAGTCCCAAAAAAGTTGATAGGGAACTCTTTTTTTGAAAACTTTCTGATTAGTTCTCTCATTTTGTAAGGATTATTAGCATCAAAAGGTAAATAACCTACAACAGCACTATAACCTTCATGTAAAGAGCTCGAACTGACTGAAAAATTCTCCTCCCAAAAATAGAACTTTTCATTTACTTGCTGTGCTTCACTTACGATTTGCTTTCTCAACCTTGTAGGTAATGCATGCCCCATATCAATCATTACACCATCAATATGATAATTTTTGATATAATAGGGTATTATACCTGATATATAATTCCATAGATTTTTAACCGCATTTACATCTTTAGATAATTCTGTATCATACATTCTGATTGTGTTATATGCGATATAGTTGAAATCATTTTTATCAAAAAGCTTTAAATAAGTAACATCAGACCATGCCGGCTGGTTATCGTCAGGTGGCCAGTCCGCAAATGCACCTGGTATTCTCACTTCTGTTTTTTTATCGCTTAATAATCCCATTATTTTGCCATCTACTCTGGCTACTTTTTTGGGTGTTTCTGTAAACATTCTTCTGAATTGCTCATGTGGTTGTATGCTATTGCTAAAATCACTTAGTTCTACTTTCTTCTTTATTGCTTCTAATTCTTTTTTCAGGTATATGGGTGGACCATATTTAGATTCTGAAGTATCTCCGTTTTCACGATCTTTTATTCTGCTGTTAATCCAATAAAACCAGTCCGGATGCTCTAAAGTTAAATCTGAATCAATACTTGCTGTACGGAAAACAAATTCACAAACTAATTCCATGCCTAATAAATGCACAGCTTCGGAGAAAGCTTTGAATTCATCTTCAATACTCATTTCAAGCATTGGTTCTGACAGGTTGTCATCTAATTTATATGGATTTTTGATAGCATAAGGTGAGCCTAAAGTTCCTTTTTTTGCATCTTCTCCGATAGATGTAATCGGAAGCAGGTAAATGGTATTAACTCCTAAACTATGAATGTACGGCAAAATTGATATAGCTTTTAGGAAAGTACCAGTATCCTTAAATTCTCCTTCAAAATTTTCAATCTTATTGTCACAACTATGGTCAAATGCTGTAGTTAACCTAACAAACATATTGTAAATTCTCTTTTCTTTGGAATTCTTCTTGTTGACAATTGTTGATTTAATTTTTTCTATTGAGTCAATAAAAAATTCGTATGGATTTACTTCAATACTAACATTGCTTTGATTGAGCCATAAACCTGGTATTAAAAATTTCTGCTTATATTTCCTGCTTTTATTTTTTTTTAGTTTTTGAAGAATGAGTTCGAGACTTTGTGTTTGCAGCATAAAAATCCAAATTTGAAAATATCACTAAATTTAAAACGTAAATGTAAATTTAATATTAATCACATCTCACTCATTTTTTATTATGAAAAAATCAATATTAATAATTTATATTATTTCAATCTTCAATATTTTTCATGTCAATGCTCAAAATGTTGATGGGAATAAACTTGTAAGTGTTAATATTTACTCAGACTTTTTACAGGCTATTCCAGGTTTGGATATAAATTTGTTTTTTGTATTGAAACCTGAAAAAAAGTGGCATATATATTGGGAAAATCCGGGTGATGCAGGATTGCCCACTGAAGTTATTTTTGAATTGCCTGATGGAGTAACTGTTATGGAACCTGAATGGGAAACTCCACAAAAAATTTTATTCGCAGGAATGGCAAATTATGGATATGAAAATGAAACAACAATAATGTATCCTTTAAGAATTGACAGAAATTTTAAAGGTAATGAAATTAAAGTGAAAGCAACAGTTAAGTGGTTGGCTTGCAAAGAAGAATGTGTTCCGGGTAGTAAGAAAATTGAATTTACTGTTAAATTAGGAAAAGTTCCCGAGTATAACGAAGATATGGTAATACCAAAGAGTAAATTTTTGAAAAATAGAAGTCTAAGACTTCCAAACTTTGGATGTAAATCATCAATAAATGAAAACAAACTTATTTTTGAATTTGATAAGGACTTAATTTCCAAGGATGTAAAAAAACTGGAATTTTACCCTAGTGGGCAAGGTTTTATTAACAATGGAGCTAAACAAATCTTAAAAAATGGAAAGAAGAAAGTTTTTTTGGAAGTTGAATTAGACAAATTTCGGGAAGGCAATCCTAAGGAAATCAAAGGGATATTTGTTGCTGATAAACCAATAATTCATGGTTTCGACAACTATTCCATTAATATTGAAACTACAATTCATTGATTAAATATTTAAAAAAGGAGATATTAAATGAAACGACTTATTGTATTTTTGGGACTTCTTGTGCTTTGTGGAATTACACTAAATGTTAATGCACAGACTCAAGGAGCAGCTGAGATAGGAAAACCGGCACCGGATTTTCAACTCAGGGATGTAAATGGAAAAATACATAATTTGCAGGATTACAGAGGTAAAACTGTTGTTTTGGAATGGATTAATTTCGATTGTCCATTTGTAGTGAAGCATTATTCTTCGAACAACATGCAAAATCTTCAGCAGGAGTATGTCGAGAAAGGTGTTATTTGGTTAGCTGTTTGTTCATCTGCCCCCGGGAAACAGGGACATTTTGAAAAAAGTGAGATTTTGAAGAGAATTTCTGACAGCAAAGCCAAAATGTCTGCATATCTAATTGATGAGGATGGAGTAACCGGTAAACTTTATGGAGCAAAAACTACACCTCACATGTATATAATTAATAACGACGGAAATCTGGTTTACCAGGGAGCTATTGACGACATCAAGTCAACTGATGTTGAAGATATTAAAAAGTCAAAAAATTATGTTAAAAATGCTTTAGACTTATTGTTAAATGGCAGAGAAGCTGTTACAAGTACAACAACTCCTTATGGTTGTTCTGTAAAGTATAAAAACTAATCTAATAGTTGAACACAATTAAATTTGTCTCTTACACAGCATTTTATAGCTGTGTAAGAGAATTAATTGTGAATCAAGAAATATTTTTCATTACTTTTCTGATTATTTCAATTCCACCATCAATCTGTGCAGAATTTATATTTAGTGCAGGTCTGAACCTTACAGAATTTTTACCGCAGGGCAAAATCATTAAATTTTCTTTCCAACATTCTTTGATGAACTTTTCACGTTTAGTTGCATCTGTAAAATCAATCGCTGCAAACAAACCTCTGCCTCTTACATTCGTAAATTCATCAGAAAATTCACCTTGTAATGTATGTAGCTTTGAGGATAAATATTGCCCTTGACTTTTTGCATTTTCGACTAATTTCTCCTCAGATATAATCTCAAGATACTTTGTTGCACGAACCATATCCACTAAATTTCCTCCCCAAGTGGAGTTTATTCTACTTGACTCATGAAACACGTTGTTTTCGACAGTGTCAATTCTATCTGTTGAAATGATACCGCAAATTTGCATCTTTTTGCCAAAACTCATGATGTCAGGTGTAACTTCTAATTGCTCGTGTGCCCACATTGTTCCAGTAAGACCTACACCTGTTTGTACTTCATCAAAAATCAGTAAGGCTTCATTTTCATCTGCCAAGTATCTCAACTCTTTAAGGAACTCATTTCTGAAATGGTTATCTCCTCCTTCACCTTGGATTGGCTCAATAATTATACCTGCAATGTCATCTTTATTATCAAAAAACGCTTGTTTAATCTGAGCGATAGAAACCTTCTCACGCTTAATTACATCTTCAAGAACTTGATCAGTAATCGGAAAATTTAACTTTGGATTCGATATTCTTGGCCAGTCAAATTTTGGGAAATATTTAACTTTCTTAGGATCAGTATTTGTAAGAGACATAGTATATCCTGACCTACCGTGGAATGCTTCCTCAAAATGAATTATCTTGTGGCCTTTTTCAACATTATATCCTTTTTTGAAGTTCATTTTAACTTTCCAGTCAAAAGCCGACTTCAATGCATTTTCTACTGCAAGTGCTCCACCACTGATAAAAAATGAATATTTAAAGCTCTTTGGTACAGCTGTCTCAAAAAAAGTTTTTACAAATGTTGCCATTTCAGACGAATATACATCTGAATTTGACGGCTTATTAATTGATGTTTTACCTATGTATTGAATAAAATCATCTTGAAGTAGTTTTGGGTGGTTCATACCTATTGGCATCGATGCAAAACAAGTAAAAAAATCAAGATACTTTTTTTGATTTCTGGCATCCATAAAGTAACTGCCGTTTGATTCATATAGGTCAAGAACAAAATCAAATCCATCGGCAAGCATGTATTTGCCGAGTTCTTGAATTACATTTTCTGCAGGGACATAATATTTAGGTAAATATGAATTAATTGAATTATTCATGGCATTTTCTCCTTGAAAAATAAAAAATTGGATTAAGTAAATTATATTGTGTGTATGCGTTATTAATGCATACGTGATGTGAAGTTAAGAGCTGATGTTATGCTCAACTTGTGATTCAACAAAGAAATAAAACTTCCCCCACGGATTGTACCGCAGTTGCAGTGTATTAAGTTTGCTATTAATGTTTTACTCCTCATGATGCAAAAATAAGGAATTTCTATGAATAATCAGTAATTATCATCTAAAAAATGTATTCATGTAATTTAATTTATTTGAATAAATATTTGTTGTAATTTTACGTTTTTAATATATTTCACAGTTCAAGTTTAGGAATTTTACTAAGATGGATAATAATAGTCCAAAGGTAGAAGAAAGCATTATTAAGGAGCGTAAAGCTTCAAATTTTATTAGAAGCCTAATTATCGAGGATAACAAAACCGGAAAATGGGGCAATCGTGTACACACAAGATTTCCCCCCGAACCAAATGGTTATTTACATATCGGTCATGCAAAATCAATTTGTCTGAATTTTGGAATGGCTCAAGAATTTGGAGGCATTACAAACTTAAGATTTGACGATACAAATCCGGTAAAGGAAGATATCGAGTATGTTGATGCGATAATGGAAGATGTTAAATGGTTAGGTTTTGATTGGGAAGATAGATTATTTTATGCATCTGATTACTTCGATAGACTTTATGAATTAGCTTGTGAGCTGATAAAAAAAGGAAAAGCTTTTGTTTGTGAACTTAATCCCGAAGAGATGAGAGAGTACAGAGGTACACTTACACAAGCTGGGAAGAATAGTCCTTTTAGAGATAGGACTCCTGAGGAAAATCTTGATATTTTCGTTAAAATGAAGAATGGTGAATACCCTGATGGTTCTAAGGTATTAAGAGCTAAAATAGATATGTCGCACCCGAATATAGTTATGAGAGATCCTGTCATTTACAGAATTCGCAGGGCTCACCATCACAGAACAGGTGATAAATGGTGCATTTATCCAATGTATGACTTTACTCATTGTATCTCTGATTCTTTAGAGAATATAACTCACTCACTATGCACTCTTGAATTTGAAAATAATAGACCTCTTTATGATTGGTTTCTTGATGAATTGAACCTTTATCACCCCCAACAAACTGAGTTTGCTCGACTAAACTTAAATTATACTGTAATGAGCAAGAGAAAACTTCTTCAATTAGTGCAGGAAGGTTATGTAAATGGTTGGGATGACCCTCGTATGCCAACTATTTGCGGGTTAAGAAGGAGAGGTTATACACCGGAGTCCATCAGAAATTTTGCTGAGATGATTGGTGTTGCAAAAAGTGAAAGTATTGTTGAATTTGGCCAACTTGAATTTGCAATCAGAGACCATTTGAATAAAGTTGCACCTAGAGTAATGGCAGTTTTGAACCCCCTTAAAGTTTCAATTACCAATTATCCAGAGAACCAATCAGAATTTTTGGAAGCTGTCAATAATCCTGAAGATGAAACTCAAGGAACAAGACAAGTGCCTTTTACTAAAGAATTATATATCGAAAAAGATGATTTTATGGAAGACCCTCCAAAGAAATTCTTTAGATTGTCGCCAGGTAGTGAAGTAAGGCTAAGATATGCTTATATTATCAGATGCGATGAAGTAGTAAAGGATGACAATGGTGAAATTGTTGAACTAAGATGTACATACTTCCCTGAAACTAAAAGTGGAAACCAAACTGAAGGAAGGAAGGTCAAATCTACAATACACTGGGTATCTGCAGAGAATGCTGTTGATGCAGAAGTTCGAATATACGAACAACTCTTTATGGTAGAAAATCCTAACGATACTTCAGAAGGTAAATCTTTTACAGATTACATTAATCCTGATTCTTTAAAGATAATAAAAAATGCAAAATTAGAACCTTCATTAACTGCTGCTAAAATTGGAGACAAATACCAGTTTGAAAGACTAGGATATTTCTGTGTGGATTATGATTCAAAAGGAAATAATCCAGTTTTCAATCGAACAGTTACTCTTAAAGATACATGGGCAAAAATTTCAAACAGAGCGTAATTAAATAAATTACTTATAAATGGGTTGACTTTTATAATTTAAGATCAACCCATTTTTTATTATTTATATTGTAATAATTATTTTTTTCTGCTAAACTTTTTGGTAATTTTAAATACAACATAAAATAATATTGTTGTGATTATCAAAAAAGGCCACAACATAGTTATAATGAGAATAAATTCGGACAATCCCTTCCAACCTTTCGTGATAGAATTCCACATCCTTGATAAATATGATTCATTTGGTTTGATAGGTGAGTCATAAGTTTTGAAAAGGTTTATATTTATAGTGCTGAGTGTTACCTGGTCTGATAAATACTTTAGCCTTCCCTTAACTGATTCAATCTCCTCCTCAATAACCCTGATTTTATCTTGTACTTCTAAAACTTCATTAATTGACTTTGCTTGTTTTAATATCTCGCGATATTTGTCGAGGTAAGCGCTTTTATTGGCAAGTCTAATCTCATAGTCTAAGTATTCAGAACTCACATCATTTGAAGAAATATTTTGGCTTGTTATGATGCCATCTAATGAACTTATATCCTTTAAAAACAAATCGAACTTTTCTGATGGGATTCTGACAGATAAGTTATAATCATCTCTATAATCATTTTTACTAAAATTTTCTGAAGAGTAATACCCGTTATATTTAGCCAATAATCTGTCAACATCTTGTTTAGTTTTATATAAATCCTTTGCTTCGAATGATATATCACCTGTTCTGATAATTACTTTTTTGGAAAAAGCAGTGTAATTATTTGGTTGATTTGTTATATCAATTTGTGATTCACTTCCAAAATTAGCTAAACTCATCTTCATAATTGGAGCAGAATTAGACTCTGCATTCTCGATTCCATTATTATCCGAATTCTGGTTATTATCTAAACAAGAATTCAGCATAATAATCAATATCATAATTAAAATTATTTTTTGCATTATTTATATACTCCCGATTTAATAGTCATTTGATATTGTAATATACGAATAACTTAATTTAAAGTTACTAATCAATAAGTATGTAGTTTTTATATTCTCCAATTCTATGACCGGTAATTTTTTCAACAAGCCTTTTGATTTTTTCTTTGCCTGAATATTGTTTTATGCTGATATCGTGTTCAAAATTCCAATTAATACGATTAATTCTATTCATCATCACTCCAGGATGAGAACCTTCAAAAAGTTTTAGGGAGTCTATATTAGTATAGTCAAATTCATCTGCATTAACTACGTTCTTGTCAATCCAAGCATCATCATGCCAGAGTTTATTGAAATTTTCTTGTTTAAGTTGTTGATGTTTTGGATGCTTTACCCATCCGTAATGATAAATCTCTGCATTTGCTGGTGCAACCTTCAACTTCTGATTTTGAGACTTTCTGAAACCCTGAGCATCCTTGTAAGAGTATATTGACTTGTCATTCCTGATAATTCTTATTTCTTTTCTGTACCATCTGTAAGATTCTCCAACGTAATCATAGGAGCCATAAAAATGCTTGTAGTCGAATAATAAACCATCAATTTCTATTCTATTTAAATTTCTTTTCATAGAATCAATTATGTTAGAATAATATTTCTCGTGCAAAATTTCGTCGGCTTGAATATAAAAAGCCCAATCGCTCTCTTTATTAATTCTTGAAAATGCTTTATTGGTCTCTATAGCAAGAACTTTTCCACCTTCTCTTTGAGTTTCGTCCCAAACAGTTTCGAAGATCTGAATTTTTGGTGAGTTAATGCTCCTAATCAACTCTAACGTTGAATCTTCAGATTGGCCAACTGCAATCACGAACTCGTCAACAATTGGTAAAATTGAATTTATTGATTCTACGATCGGATAGTCATATTTAATTGCATTTCTAACAAATGAGAAGCCTGATATTTTCATTCTAACCTTTATTGATTGACATAATTTTTTGTTTTAATTTTTCAATTTTATCATCATCATATTCAATGTCGTATGCAATTTCAATATCTAATTTGCCGGCTTTAGAATATGCTTGAAAACTGTTAATCTGAATTAATGCTTCAGAATAATTTTTTTGTAAATAATTAGCTTCAATCAGGATTAGTCTTCCGAACTTCTGATTTGGAATTAATCTGACAGATTCTGATGCGAGTTTAATTGCCTCAGTATAATTGCCGGCAATACCTTCAAGTTGAGCTAATTGATTCAGTGCGGAGCATTTTACAGGTACTGATAATTCTGATAATTCAAGAGCATTTTTAAAATATATTTTTGCATGTTCAAAATCATTCAATTGAATATAAGTTTGACCTAAATGAAATTTTAGATACGCATCATTAACATCATTATTCAAAGAACGGTTAAGTAAATCAAGATTTCTTTGAATTTTGTTTTTTGATTCTATGAATTCTATTTGATATCCAAGATGTTTTATTATAATATCAGACTTAGTTTCATCAAGATTAAGCTTTTTAAATGAGTTAGATATCTGTTCGTGGATCAATCCTTCGAACTTGATAATTGGGTAACCGTAATTACGAAACAGTCTGGGATAATAACCCAGCTGAGTTTCAGTAGTTCCATTAGACTTTGTAACAACATTTTCAATTAAGCAATTTACAGCTCCAATTTTGGGGTCTAAATTGTCTAAATAATTAATCAATTTTGCAACATTTATATTTGATAGTCTTTCATCGGCGTCAAGATACAAAATCCACTCTCCGGTGGCATGTTTGATTGATTGATTCCTTGCGTCGGAAAAATCATCACACCAAATATAATCAAAAACTTTGTTTGTGAATTGTTTTGCTATTTCTTTGGTATTATCGGTTGATCCGGTATCAACAATTATAATTTCTTGAACTAAATTTAAAGCACTTAACAAACAGTCATAAATTTGGTTTTCTTCATCTTTTACAATCATACATAAAGAAATTTTAACTCTATTTTTCGAGTCAATCTTATTTAAAATTGAACTTTTAGTTTCGAAATACTTTGGATTATCAAGTCCATTCAGAAATGATAATTGCAATATATTAAGAGCGTTACCAAATAATTGATTTTTATAAAATGCATTAGCCAATAAATACAGTATGTCATAATCAGTTTTAAAAATATCAAAATTATTTAATAAATAATCTAAAGCAATTTTATATTGTTTCAATAGTAATAGTATTTTGGCTTTCTTGAAAATTATGTTTTGAACTGGAGTTTCAATCTCGCCAATTATCGAGGTATTACTATCATTAATTGCTTCAAGCTGCTCTATGAAATTCAGTGCATTTTTGTGATCAGATAAGTGATAACTAATTGTTGATAAATCCAATAGAACATCCTTTTGGATTGGATTGACATTGAGTGATTTTTTATAGTAATGTGAGGCATTGAGGAAATCACTTCTATTTAGGTATATTTTACCCAAAATATTGAAAAACTTAACTAAATCGTTACTTGATAAAAACTCATTCTTATTATCCAACAACATTTTTTCTGCTTCTTGAATTCTTCCCAAATATAATAGGGTATTTGCTTTGTGAAGTAAATAATAATTAGAGTAATTTTCATTAAGTTCAATATCAATTAAGTTCAAATTTCTTTGATATTTGTCTAAAATTTTGAGTTTTTCAGTGTTGTATCCATGATGTATAATTTCAATTTTACTCTGTTTAATTTTCAATCCCAAATTAGAGATTGACTGTGTTACTTGTTCATGAACCCTACCATTAAAATAAATATTTGGTAAATTTCTAAAAATCCTTACTTGTGGTGAGCGAAATTTATTTGATGTTGAATTTGAAAAGGTGCTGTATGATATTACATCGACAAACAAGCCACCTACATCTGAGTCAAGGGTTTGTAAGGTTCTTAATAATTCACCACCATCTTTAATTTCTTCATCTGCATCAATTGATAGAATAAATTGATTACTTGCAAATTTTTTTGCAAAATTCCTAGCATTCGAAAAATTGTTGTCCCATTTATATGTATAAACATTGGGAGTTATAGATTTGGCTAGTGCCAAAGTAGAATCTTCCGAGCCGGTATCTACAATAACTAACTCAGTAACATAATTCCTGATTGAGTTGTAGCACCTAATCAGATTTTTTTCTTCATTTTTTGTTATGATACAACAGCTAATCAATGCAATAATATTATAATTTATTCGAAACTTAAAAATAATACTTTTTTAACTTGTAATCAATATTTACATTAAAATTAGATGTATTATTTTTGCTTTTTTATTATTAATTGGATTTATTAATTGTATGAATATTTTTTCTAAGTTTTGGATTTTTATAATATTTGGTTCTATACTTTCAAATTTTGAATCACCTGCTCAGCCATGGTTATCTATTAAAGATAAAAATGATTTTTTCTCGATGCAAAAGGAATTTAACAATTACTGGGAAGGAAAGGAAATCAAAAGAGGTGAAGGATGGAAACAATTTAAGAGATGGGAATTTTTCTGGGAGCAAAGATTGTACCCATCCGGAGAATTCCCAAATGCACTTAATTTATTAAATTCGTATAATACTTTTTTAAATAAGATAACTGATGAAAACCAGCTTCAGGATATAGAGCCAGTATGGAATGAATTAGGACCTAAAGTAGTACCAACTAATAGATTGGCGTATCAATCGGGTGGTTTGGGCAGATTAAATGTAGTTAGAATACACCCATTTAATGATAATGTGATTTGGGTTGGCTCGGCAGGTGGTGGTGCTTGGAGTACTACAAACAAAGGTCAAACCTGGAAGAAAGCAAATTTTACTGATATTTTGTCAATTGGAATTTCTGATATTGCATTTGCTCCTACAAGCCCTGATGTTATGTATATTGCTACTGGTGATGCAAATGGATCATTTATGACAGGTGAATACTCAATAGGAGTCTTGAAATCTACTGATAATGGAAATACATGGAGGGTTGTAACTCAAAAATACAAACCCAATGATTATTTTTTATCTACAAAAATACTCATTCATCCTACCAATTATAACATTGTTTATGTTGCAACTTCAAGGGGTATAATCCAAACTACTGACGGTGGTGAAAATTGGAAAACTATATTTGAGTCTAACAGTATTGTTCGGGATATTGAATTTAAACCTGATAACCCCAATGTTATTTATGCTTCAAATACTGGTAGAATTCACAGATCTACAGATGGTGGAACTAATTGGAGTTCTGTGTATACATTTTCCGGTGCTTCAAGGATTGAACTTGCTGTAACACCATCTGATCCTAATTATCTTTATGCCGTTGGAGTTCGTGGATCTAGTGGGTCATTTGGCGGATTAGTGCGGTCGACTGATGGCGGGACAGGTTTTTCAGTAATGTCCACTTCTCCAAATATTCTTAGTATAGAATATAACGGATCCGGAAATTCCGGTCAGGGAAATTATGATTTAGCAATTGTAGCATCACCTGTTGATAAAGAGCAGATTTATGTAGGAGGAATTCATGCTTGGGTTAGTAAAAATGGTGGCAAGGATTGGAAAATACTTAACCACTGGACCGGCTCATACAATTTGCCTTACGTTCATGCCGACCAGCATAATTTTGTGATCAATGCGAAAAATCTTGAATTATTTGCAGCCAATGATGGTGGGCTTTACTCTACTACCGATAATGGAATTAGTTGGAATGATTTAAGCGATGGTTTGGCTATTTCACAGTTTTATAGAATAAATGTCAGCTCAGCTAATCCTAACACTGTAATAGGCGGCACTCAGGACAATGGTACATTTTTATTTAAAGGAAACGCATGGTATCAGGTTAATGGTGGGGACGGAATGGACTGTGCTATTGATAACCAAGATGATAATTTCGCATACTCAACTACTCAGTATGGCAATTTGTTCCGGTCTTCAAACGGTGGTTTTTCATTCTCGAGAATTGCCGGACCTGACTTGTTCCAAGGTGAATCAGCAAATTGGATAACACCCTTTGTTTTAAATCCTCAAAGGCAATCTACAATTTTTATTGGGTACAGAAATTTGTACAAATCCACTAATAGAGGGGCTTCATGGACAAAACTCACAAATTTTTCGAATACAGCTCCTATCAGAGTGATTGCAATCTCTGATATTGATTCAAATTTTATTTATATTTCTGTTAATAGTACACTCTATCGTTCTATTGATGGGGGAAAGAATTTTGCATCTATCCGCAACTTTAATTCAACAATTACCGATATTGCTACTGACCCCCAAAACCCGCAAAGAGTTTTTGTGACATGTTCAGGGTATAGAGAAGGTGAAAAAGTTTTCGAAGTTAGTGGTACAGTTATAAACAATATCTCGTTTAACTTGCCAAATATTCCTGTTAGTACAGTTGTATATCAAAATAATACAGGTGGTAGATTATTTATTGGTACTGATATTGGTGTTATGATTCGTAGCGATGAATTGACTAACGAATGGTTACCATTTGGTGAAGGTTTACCACCAGCAGTTGTAAGCGATTTAAAAATTAATTATAGCGCAGGGAAATTATATGCCGGAACTTATGGTCGTGGTCTTTGGGAGGTCAAACTATATGATTGTGACCTAATCAAGCCACAAATCAAAGTTACCGGGAATATTGAATTTTGCACCGGTGATAGTGTAGTTCTGGAAGCTATTACAGATTATCCTGAAGTGAAATGGTCAACAGGAGAAACTTCGAAAGAAATTGTTATTAAAAAGTCAGGTAATTATTTTGTAAATGTAAAAGACGAAAAGGGTTGTTCTAGCCAGTCAGATTACGTGAATTTAACTGAAGCATTTGTACCTTCATTTACAATTCGTTCTAATAAAGATTTTGTATTATGCGGTGAAGATACTATATCATTATCAGTACCAATCGGTTTTAAAGAATATAAATGGTCGAATGGTGACACAACAAATAGAATAAATGTTTATGAGCCCGGTTATTATGTAATTCAGGCTAAGTCTGCTAAAGATTGCATAGTTATGGATAGTGTTTACATCTACATGAGGCCAGTACCTGATAAACCAGGCATATTTGGAGATGAAACCGAGTTGTCAACTGACTCAGCACATTCTTATAAGTGGTTTGTTGATGATGTAGAAATTCCAAACTCAAATATGAGAAAAATAACTCCCAACAAGACAGGAAAGTATTATGTAATTGTATTTAATGAGTTCGGTTGTGGTGCTACCTCAGAGTCAAAAGGGGTTGTGACAAGCATTAATAATAATGAAATATCATCTAACAATTTTTTGATATCACCCAATCCTTTTGATAATTATGTCCGGGTAACAACTAATTTGGAATTAAGGTATGCAGACGTTAAACTAGTGGATGTATTAGGTAAAACTATTTTTAGCGATACCATTAATTTCTTGAGTAATGGTAACGACTATTTGTTTTTGCTTGAAGGAATTTTACCGGGTAATTACTTCCTGATAATTCGTAATGGGGATAGTTATTACACCTATAAAATAATAAAAATTAAATAATGATTTAACAGAAATATAGCGGACTTTAAAATTGAATATTTTACTTATCGGATCCGGAGGGCGTGAGCATGCATTAGCTCAGTCACTTGTTAGTTCCAAAACCTGTTCAAAGCTTTTTGCTGCACCCGGTAATCCGGGAATTTGGGCTATTGCTGAAAAGGCAATTATTGATATTTCAAATTATAAAGAAATACATGACTTTTGCCAGAAGAATGAAATAAAATTTATAGTTGTCGGTCCGGAGCAGCCATTAGCTGATGGTATAACAGATGTTATGTCTGGAATGGGGTATGTTGTATTTGGACCTTCTAAGTTTTGTTCTCAATTAGAGTCTTCAAAAGATTTTGCAAAGAATGTGATGCAAAAAGCGAAAATACCAACAGCAGCTTTTCAGTCTTTTAACAGGAACCAAATATCTGAAGCACATCAGTATGTTGAAAGTTCTTCACTACCTATAGTTATCAAAGCTGATGGGCTTGCAGCCGGAAAGGGAGTAATAATTGCTCAAACTTATGATGAAGCTCATCACTCAATTGATGAAATATTTGGAGGAATATTTGGAGATGCCGGTAATAAAATTGTTATTGAAGAATTTATGAGTGGTGAGGAAGCTTCAATTTTTGTTGTTACAGATGGCATAGACTACCTTATTTTACCTCCTGCTCAAGATCATAAAAGAATTTCTGATAATGATGAAGGGAAAAATACAGGCGGTATGGGGGCGTTTGCACCTGCCGGAATTGTAAACAATGAAGTTATGTTGAAAGTTGAGAACTTAATAATCAGACCTCTACTTAATTACTTCAATTCAGTTGATTTTCCATATAGGGGGCTTCTGTATATTGGTTTGATGATAAAAGATAATAACCCGAAAGTTGTTGAATTTAATGTTAGATTTGGCGACCCTGAAACACAGGCTGTTTTACCCTTGATTGAAGGTGACGTTGCAAAGTTATTTTATACAGCTGCCATAGGGAAAATTGATAAAAATGTTGTTTCCATTGTTCATAAAAAAACTGTTTGTGTTGTTTTGGCATCCAAGGGATATCCTGATAGCTTTGCTAAGGGATATGAAATTAAAATCCCTGAAAACTATGCTAATAATGATTTCTTGTACCATGCAGGTACAAAATTATCTGATGACTCTGTACTTATTACCAATGGAGGTAGGGTGTTGAGTGCCGTTAGTATGAGCGATACTTTGCAAGGAGCAATAAATAATGCTTATAATCTTGCTGATTTAGTTGTATTTCAAAACAAATATTGTCGAAAAGATATTGGTAAAAAAGGTTTGAAATATGAATAAATTCAGATTCAGAGTTGCTGATTACAAGAAAATATCAAGAGCTCTGTTTTTGATGATGATAATTCTCATACCCTTGTTATTAATTACTGTATTTATTTTTTCTTTTAATAACTCGGTATTTTCAGTTTTGATTGGATTAGGCTTTGTATTTTCTGCTGTTTTATTATATTTTGGTTTAATGAAATATTATCTCATTTATGATTCTGAATTTATTGTTGATGATAGAGGAATCACAGAAAGAAATCTAAAAACAGGCAAGATACAGAATTTTGATTGGAATATGATAGATAGTTTTAAATACACAGATGCTAAGCATACTATTGAGCCAAAGGAATATTTAAAAATCACTTTTAAAAATTCTACTCATACAATAACGGTTTCTGAATTCACAAAAGATAGGGCTAGAATCAACAATCTTGTGGAATTCAGAAACCAAATCGAAAAATACCTATAAATACTTATATGGACTATTCTTCTTCTTCCAAAGCACCAATTGCTTCGTCAATACTATCAAAGAAAATAAATACTTCATCAATTTTAGTCATACTCATCAAACTTCTAACGAATTCCCTTACACCAACCAATATAACAGGAATCTCATTTTCTTTAAGTTGCCTGTTGGCCAGAAGTAATGCACCTAATCCGGAGCTGTCGATTGCTTCTACCTTGGATAAATCAATTATCAATGCATCAATATCATTCTGTGCAATAATCAACATTTTAGCTTTTAATTCAGCTGATACGCTACTTTCTACAGTTTGATTTTCCAGTTTGAAAATCACAACATTATCTTTATTTTCGATTGTATAATTCATACACTTATAACAATTGTTTTTTAAAATGTGTTTATTATGAAATACTAATTTAACTAATTCGACGAAATAAATTCATGAATAATTTCAAAAAAAAGAAAATATTAATAATTCGACTAAGCTCAATTGGTGATGTTGTACTAACTACTGCATTATTAAGAGATATTTTATTATCTAATCCCGATATAGTTATTGATTTTGCAACTTATACTGAAAATGTCGATATAGTCAAACACAATCCTTACTTAAGACAAATAATTCACTTTCCGAAAGGAAGTAAAAAGTCAGATCTGAAAAAGTTTCAACTATCTTTAACTAACGAAAAATATGACTTTATAATTGATTTGCAAAACAATTCTATATCAAAATTCATTTCTCAAAATTATATCGCAAATTTGTCGAAAATTGACAAAAGAAGGCTTTTCAAGCTTGGATTAGTATGGTTGAAGAAAGGTAAGGGACAATCATGGCACAGTATTCATGATATTTATGTCAAAGCTGCTAGAAAGTTCTTGGATTTATCTGATTCCGGGAAAGGGCTTGAGTTTTGGCTTGAAAGTGATAATTTATCTGAAAAATATACACCCCATAATAAAGTTATTCATAAGAAAGTAAAATACAATATTGCTATTGCTCCCGGTGCTTATTACAAGACTAAACAGTGGGAACCTCAGTATTATGTCGAATTACTTAGGAAGTTAAATGATATCACCGAAAATATTTTTATACTTGGTGGTAAATCTGACTCTAATGTAGGTTCTTACATTTCTGAAAATTTTATGAATGTAATCAATTACTGTGGCGAGTTAAGCCTTGCAGAAAGTGCTGAAATAATTAATAAATCAGATTTAATGATTAGTAATGATACAGGGCTAATGCATATAGCAGCTTCGAGACAGGTGCCAACAATAGCGATTTTCGGCTCTACAGTCAGAGAGTTTGGTTTCGAGCCATTCAGAGTAATTAATAGGGTAGTAGAAATTGACTTGGCATGCAGACCTTGTTCGCACATAGGTAGAAATTTTTGTCCACTCGGACATTTTCGTTGTATGAAAGAAATAACACCTGAATATGTTTATGAAGAAACAATCAAACTAATTAATGATGATTTTGAATAACTTCACTACTACTCATCTTTTTTGTAACGAACTCTGAAAAGCTGAACATCAATATCGTAACGTCTAATTTTATTATGTAATGTTTCTCGACTTATTCCAAGCATTGCAGCACTTTTGCTCACATTTCCGTTACATTTTTGTAAGACTGTTTCAATTTTCTTTTTGTCAACTTCAGCTAAGTCTTCTTTCAATGTTCTGGTGTTTGATAAAAACTGACCGGGAGTTTCGGACTTGTGATGAATACTTTTAGTGTTCATTATTTTATGTAATTCAGAAACTTCAATTCTGTCATGTAATACCGTCTGCATAGAAACTCGTATCACACTTGCCAATTCTCTGACATTACCATGCCAACGTTGTTCGCAAAGAAATTCAATAGCTGATGGTGAGAAGAATTTACTCTCTTCAAAATCATCATTATGTTTTTTTACGTAAAACTCTATGATGTCATGAATATCTTCTTTTCTCTCAGCTAATGGAGGTATTGTAATTTCACATTC
The DNA here is from genome assembly GCA_024711295.1 of bacterium. Classification (GTDB taxonomy): domain Bacteria; phylum Bacteroidota; class Ignavibacteria; order Kapaibacteriales; family UBA2268; genus JANJTB01. The sequence goes on from JANJTB010000006.1 coordinate 105,040, forward strand.
TCTTAGTCTGTGGTAAAGCTGTTCACGGAATTTACCTTCATTCATTGATTTCATAAGGTCCATATCGGTAGCAGAAATAAATCTGATATCTACTTCTTCACTTTGAACTGAACCTACTCTTCTTACAACTTTTTCTTCTATAGGTATAAATAAATTTGATTGCAAATCTAAAGACATTTCACCAATTTCATCAAGAAAAATACTTCCTTTATTGGCTTCATGGAATAATCCTTTTTTCGTTTCTGTAGCACCTGAAAAAGAGCCTCTGATATGCCCGAATAACTCACTCTGAAATAATTCCTTAGGAATATTTGGGATATCAACAGTCACAAAAGGATGTTTTGCTCTGCGGCTTGCTCCATGAAGTGCCTTCGCAACCAACTTTTTACCTGTGCCGGTTTCACCGGTAATTAGTACATTCAGGTCTGTACGACCATATCTGATTATGCTGTCCCCAATTTCAAGCATAGCTTTGCTCTTTCCAATAATTCCATGTGTTGCAAGGAATTTTTTGATGTCTTCAGCTTCACTTTTTTTATCGGTAGGAGCTATACTGGATTCTAAAACACTTTTGATTTTTTCTTTGCTGACAATACTTTTTTCAATAAAATTAACTGCACCTAACTTGGTAGCTCTTACAGCTGATTCTATTGTACCTTTTCCCGATATCATTACAGCGGGAATAGATGGATAATTTTTCCTTATATATTCCAAAATATCTAATCCATCTAATTTCTCTTCAGGTGCAAACTCAATATCCAAAAGTACAAGACCTATAGATTTAGAGTATCTGTTCACAAAATTCATTGCGTCATCCGGAGTATGAAGAGTTTTTGTCTCATACCCAAATGAGCTGACTATATCAGCCATTGTAGAGCTAAAATCTTTATTGTCATCAACTATTAAAACTATCATTATTTCTTATTTAGGTTTTCTAATTTATGATAAAATTCATTAAATTTTTCATTACCATCATTTTTGTATCTTGGATCCCAAACGGCTCGGAAAAAAAAGTCTCTGTCTTTATTAACGTATTCAATAAACAGATTATTTTCTGCAGGAACGTTTAATGTCTGAATTTCAATTATCAAGCTTCCTAATTCTTCAAGGGTATTGCATAATGTATCTTTATCGAGTTTAAATTCAATGACCTCAGAATTTGTCTTACTTTCAAATTTAGTAACTTCTCCCATCATATTCATTGATTTGTAAGATGTTGGTACTCCACCAAGCATTTTTCCCCATCTTAATGTTGAATTTAATGCTGTTTTATTAATACAATCAGGTTGTTTCTCAACTGAGCTGCATGAAACAGACAAAATCAAAAATAATATGAAGCAATATGAATATAGCTTATTATACATCGTAAATCTTATTTTGGATAAAATAACTCATTCTCTTCAAGCATTCTGTTTTACCCAGAACTTCCATTGTCTCAAACATGCCTGCACCCGTAGATTTGCCGGTTATCATAATTCGAATAGGATGAATTATATCGCCTAACTTTTTACCTAATCCCAATGCGAATTCTTTGGTTTTAGATGATAATTCATCATGTTCAAAATTATTACAATTTTCATATACTTTAATGAGTTCAATTACAATTTCCTCAGTTCCCGGAAGCCATTTTTTCTGAATATAATCTTTATCAAATTCATTTATATCGGAAAACATATAATCTGCAATAGATGTAATTTCGGATACAAAGGTTACTCTTTCCTTGAATAAATTAAATACTTTATTAAGAAATTCAGAATCATATAATTTACCAAATTTCTCTTTTGATACCAAAGATATCTCTTTTGCTACTTCATTAAAATTTACAGATTTTAGATATTGCTGATTAACCCAATCTAATTTCTGGACATCAAAAACAGCACCGCCCTTATTTACTTTTTCTAAGTTAAAATATTCAATCAACTCATCTAAAGAGTAAATTTCTCTGTCACCTGTTGGATTCCATCCTAATAATGCAATGAAATTAATAAAGGCATCTTTAAGGTATCCTTTTTCTCTAAAATCTTCAACAGCAACAGAGCCTTGGCGTTTACTTAACTTTGATTTGTCTTTGTTCAACAACAATGGCAGATGTGCAAACTTTGGAATTTCCCATCCAAAATAATTATAAAGTAAAACATGTTTAGGAGTAGAAGGAAGCCATTCCTCGCCACGTATGACGTGTGATATTTTCATTAGATGGTCGTCAACAACATTTGCCAGATGATAAGTAGGAAAACCGTCACTTTTGAGCAGCACTTGGTCATCAATGTCATTTGTACTTACTTTTACTTCACCTCTGATAATATCATTGAATGATACTTCATGATCGAAAGGAACCATTAACCTGATTACAAAATCATGTCCTGAAGCGAGTATTTTTTTTGTTTCATCTTCACCCAAGGTAAGTTGGTTACGCATAGCTTCACGATTATACTTAGTTCCAAATGTTTCAGATGAATTTTTACGCATCTCTTCAATTTCATCAGAAGTATCAAATGCATAATAAGCAAGTCCTTTTTCGACCAGTTCCAATGCGTACTTCTTATAAATATCAAGTCTTTCGGACTGGATATAAGGACCATACTCACCAGCTTTATCCGGTCCTTCATTATACTCAATTCCTGCCCATTTGAGGGAATTAATTAAATTATCTATAGCATTTTCTACAAGTCTGGTTCTATCTGTATCTTCAATCCTTAAAATCATTTTCCCGTTATGTTTGCGGGCAAATAAATAATTATACAAAGCTGTCCTTAGCCCTCCAACGTGTAAAAAACCTGTTGGTGATGGGGCAAATCTAACTCTGACTTCCATTTTTTTCCTTTTGTGAACTTAATAAACTTACATAAATACAAAATAAATTTCAATTAGCAAAATTTATTCTATCTATCGGTTAACGCTAAGTATAAACTTCAAAATTATAAAATTTCACTAAGATTACCAGTAATTTCTAAGCCTGCAAATTCTCCTGTTCCCTCAAATATTGTCATTCCACCTTTTTTATACTCCAAAATAATTTCAATTTTGGATAATAAAGTTTCGTGAACTCTGCCTTCAGACATATTATTGTCATAAGGAGCGTGTAATAGTCCACCTGTATTTCTATTGGCAACAACTCTTAAATTGTAAATTTTATCATGCAATACAACATCAACGTGATTTTCTGTTACACATAGGTTGTCTAATTTTGCACCAGTATATGTAGTAAATTTATACAATTTTCCATCTAGATATAATCCAGCAATATAGCCTCTGAAATGTTTTCCAAACCACGGAATTCTGGCAATTGAGCAAAAAAATGAAACTTCCTTATTATAGAAATTATTACTTTGCATCCAAATATATGAGCTGGGGAATGATTTGCCCCAATCTTTTTCGATATAGCCTTTTCCAAATGTGTAAAGATAGATATTTTTGTTTATGAGCACTTTCCCACGAACATTGTGATTTAAACTAATTATTCCATGATTACATTCCATAAATGGAACAAATGAGTACCATCCCATAACACCTGGAGAAAGAAATTTTTTCCCCCATGGTGTTATACCCTTAAAATTGAGTTCACCGAATGCTTTAAATCCACTTCTTTCAATATTTAAAGATATGTTGTTTTCGCTAAAGAAGTTTTTTTCTATCGAAATCTCAAACTTTTCCTTATTGTTTTTAAACGATTCATAAGGAAATTTTATGTAGTGAGTTTCTCTGGTTATTCCATCTATGAACTGTATAAAAGCATGCTCTTTTGACTTATCAGGAGACCTGAAAACACCGGGAATAATTGAAAGTACGCTTGACTTATCTTCACCTATATTTTTAAAATACCAACCTTCAAAGAAGTTACTCCTCTTGAATTCACCATGATAAAGCTCTGGATTCCAAATTAATTTGAATTTTTCAATCATATTTACTTTGCTGATTATTATTTGTTGTTTAAGTTAAGTAAACTTTTCAATGCCAACTCGTTATCAGGTATAATTTTGAGTGACAAACGAAAACAAGAATCAGCCATGATTTTATCCCCGGTAGCACCGGCATATCTGCCAATATTGACTAAATTCATGGAAGCAGTTTGAAATATTCCATTAATTAAGTGATTTTCTTTATCTTTGGGATAGGAATAAAATCTTTCCATAAAGATTTTATCTAAATTTACTTTAATAGACTCATTTTGTTCAATAAGTCTGAAACCAAACCCTGAAGGTACTAAAAAATAATCTTTTAATGGGTTGGAGTCAGGACCTGAATTCATATAGTCGAATGTTACATAAACGCTGCTACTAATGACATTTTCCTTAATCATACAAGATAACATACTTTCAAAATTATTTTGTATTCCCAAATACTGAGATTGGTCAGCACCTGATTCAAATTTTTCCAAATCCGACAAATAATTCTTTAGTTGAGGTTCGCATTTTTTGAATAACTCAGGATACCATTTTTTTAGCTGTAGAGGATACCATGTTCGCCTAAGTAATTCTTTGTCAATGACCTTTATGTCAGTTCGGTAATTTTCAACTTTTTGCAAATAATAGAAAGCTGATACCCAATAATCCCATTGAGAGCTAATGATTAGGCCATTATGTTCGACATTATCAACAACACTTCTTACATAATCATAAACTAGGTAATTATCAGAATTATCATTTTCATCATAGTTAATTGATATATTAATAAGTGGAAGTAAAAATATCAAATAAATAAATTTTTGATTCTTTTCAGCAATAAAAAGAGCTCCTGCAGATACAATCATTATCAAGCTTATTAAAGAAATGTAAAAATATACATCAATATCATGGATTGAGTAATTCATTGCATAAAATAAGCATGAAAAGAATAGTATTATTGTGAAAATCAAAAGCTCTTTGTAGGATTTGGATAATCTGAAGATACCAGTGAAGACTAATATAATACCAACAATTCCAAGATTATTGGGCAATTTTCCAAAAAATTTTCCTAAATTTTCCAATATCACTTCACTACCTGAAAACATCCATACTTGATACTGCTTACCTTGAACATGGTATAAAAATTTATCTAATCCTCTATGAACAAATCCCCAATTAAATTCAGGTTCACTCATTGATCTGAGTGGTAAATAGATATAAAGACTTATGCCTAACAAAACCCACAGTGTAAGAAATAACAATGACTTTAAGTTCTCTTTATTGAATTGTAAAACCTTTCCGGGACGCTTTAAATATAAATATAAAATTGAGGGGATTATCAGTATTGTTGTCAAATGATTTGAAAAGCTGAAGCCAATAAATAATGCTGATAATACCAGATATCTTTTTTCTTTTTCACTGTTGGTTGTACCAATAATAAAAAACAGCAAACTTAAATTAATCAGCAGAAACTGTAGTGAATATACTTCATAGGCAGTTGATTGTTCCCATACAAGCGTTGAAGTTCCTAATGTAAGACTTGAAACCAGAGAAATTAATTTAATATATAACGTGTCTTTAAGTACTGAATTACTTGAATCTATTGAGTAAGTATTCTGCTCATTTTTTTTTGATTTTTTATTTAGCTTTTTGTTTACAAAATCAAGATTATTCAAGAAATTATATACGATAAAATAAAATACCATTGAAGCTGAAGCACTTAAAATTGCGGATAATATGTTGAGTTGATATATTGGCGTCCATGGTAAAGGAATCTTGAGCCAAAAGTAGCCTAGCAAAGTAAACAATGGATATCCGCTTGGGTGACCAACACCCAATGAATAAGCAGCGCCTGCCAACTCACCATTATCAGTAAAAGTGACTGTTGGATTTAGCGTTAAAATATAAAGAGCCAGTACAAAAATAAAAGTAATTGTCGGGAACAAGTAATTGTTATCTTTCATAGCATTTTTATGTTAAGTTTGTTTTTACAATTTTAAAGGCAGATTGTAAATAATTATTACCTGCATAAACTAGTTCAAACTGATAGTAGAATGTACTTTCAAAGTCTTTGAATGCTCTAAATTCGTGTGTAGGCACTGCAAATTCATCAAAAATTAATATATCACCTGCTTTAAGGTAGGGTGCCAGGGAAGTAAGGGCATACAATGTAGAGCTATATAAGTCAGCGTCCAAATGAATTACTTTTCTATGCCTGAATTCATAATTCCTGATAAATTCTGGAAGTGTTCGCTGAAATAATCCCTTTCTAAAGCTTGCACGATTATCATTTACAATTGGGATATTGCCTTCTTGCGTCATATCGCCAGCTTTGTAAATGTCCCAATTTTCAGGCAAACCTGTAAATGTATCAAATCCAATAAATCTGGAGTCAAGATTGGTGTTGTGAGCCAACCACCACTTAAAAGATCTTCCACTTGCAACACCAAATTCCAAATAATCTATTGGACAGTTTAGGCTTTCACTTTCAACCAGATGCTGATAAACTTTTTCTCTTATTGAAGTATCAAACTCTCTCGAATAAAAATCATTGAATCTAGATTGAGAATTGAGGCTTCTCCACCTAGACATCTTTGACAAATACACCAAATTCAATAAGGAATTTTCGAATGGTGCAATTATTTTGTGGAGGTTAAACCTCATAAAATTTGCTTTAATTTTTCTTCGAAGGTAGAGTTTAATATCCATAATAATAAATATAGTTCTGAAAATATATATAAAAATAATAATAAATCAGGATATTCAAATACTTTTTAGTTTTTGGTATCCTGATTAATATTCAAAAGTTGTTTATGCAATTAATTTAAATAAAGAGCAATTGCATCAAAATGAACACAGGTAATAGCACAACCAATGCAAATTTAATGAAATATGAGAAGAAATCAGGCATCTTAATACCCTGACTGTCTGCAATAGCTTTGACCATAAAATTGGGTCCATTACCAATATAGGTCATTGCTCCAAAGAAAACAGAAGCTGTTGAAATAGCCTTCATTGTGCTCTCAGGTATTCCTGCCACCAAGGTTTGATTTAATAATAAATCAGGATTTTGAGTTACAACACCCAATTCCAGATAATAGAATGTAACTGCAGTAGGAGTATTATCAAGAAAAGCACTTAAGGCACCGGTAGCGTAATAGAATTGTGATGCCATAGTTATACCAAGGTCTGTGGCATGTTCTTTGAGGAATTCAAGTGCAGGAACCATTGTAATAAATATTCCGATAAATAAGTATGCTACTTCTTGAATAGGGTGCCAGTTGAACTGATTATCTATCCTAAGCTGTTTGCTTGTAAAAAGCCAAGAACCAACTGCCATTAAAAGCAAGAAACCTTCTCTTAAAAAAGCAAAATTATGGTTTTGTTTGATAAAATCAAATGTATTTTCATTTATAAAAGCTACACCGAGTACTACACCTATGAGAAATAAAAAGTTAAGTTTGCCGCTTATTCTGATTGGTCTAATCTGAGTATGGTCTAAAGTAATATCTTCGGGAGTTTCTTTTTTCCAATTGTGTAAATCTACAAAGTAATAAATTGTGATGATTATGAGATTACCAAAAAACCACTCAGGCAAAAGCTTCATAAACCAAAAAAACTCTGCACCTCTTAAATACATCATAAATAGGGGTGGGTCACCCAAAGGAGTAAGCAATCCACCGCAATTTGCCACCACTGCTATAAAAAATAAAACAGTGTGAACTTTAAATTTTCTTTCAGCATTAGTTTGGAGCAAAGGCCTTATCAAAAGCATTGCTGCTCCGGTAGTGCCCATAAAAGAGGCAAGTATTGCCCCAATAATCAAAAATATACTGTTATTTCTCGGGGTTGCTTCGATATCACCTGTCACCAATATTCCACCTGTTATCACAAACAGGGAACCAAGTAAAATGATAAAAGGTACATAATCAAATAAAATAATATGCATCAGTTCATGGTTAAGTCCTGCAAACAATAGATAAACTGCAGTTGGAATACCAAGTGCAAGTGATACAATAAGTTTGTTTTTGTTATTATCCCAAAATTTATGTGCAACTAGTGGTAATACCGCTATCGAACCTAACATTAATACAAAAGGAATAAGTGTCCATATCGGAATATCGTGTGCTTGTTCCATTAAATAAAATCCTGAAATGTTGTTAATCTAAATATCAAAAGTATTGACTATTCAATAGAAATACGTATTTTTTTTGAAATAATTGAAATTAACCACAAAAAAAAATGAATCAAACAATTTATTAATTGCTTATTTCATTAATAATCAATGTCTTACAAAGATTACGGTCGTGATTTAATTGTTCAATTAGTTGCTGAATACTGTCAAATTTCTTTTCATCTCTAATTTTTTCAATAAAATATATTGTTATATTTTGATCATAAATATCTTCATTGAAATCAAAAAAGTGTGCTTCGATAGATAATATTTTCTCATCACTGACTGTCGGTCTGAAACCAATGTTTGCCATACCAAAAATCTTGGTGTTTTTATGGTAGAAATATACAACATAAACACCATTCGAAGGTACTAGTTTGTTTTCATCATCAGGTAAGAGGTTTGCAGTAGGAAAGCCAATTGTACGACCTCTCTTATGACCGTGAATTACAAGTCCTCTTAAGCCGTAATGATGCCCTAAAAGCATATTCGCGTAAGATATTTTTGAATCCTGAATATAATTTCTTATGTCAGTACTCGATATCCTATTATTTTCAAGATCAATTCTATGTAATTTTTCAATATCAAAATTTAATTTCGATGACAAATCAAAAAGTAATGACTCATTTCCATCACGATCTTTACCAAAAAGATGATCGTATCCAATAAGAATTTTCTTAAAACCAACTTTATTAAACAAATAATCATTTATAAAAGTACTAGCAGGTGTTTGTGAAAACTCATAATTAAATGGGATTACAAGAACGTTTTCGATGCCATATCTTTCAAATAAACTTAGTCGTTCCTCAATAGAAGTCAGAAGTTTCAGATTTGGTTTATTTTCCTTTCTTAATACGATTTGTGGATGCGGATGAATAGTAAGTATTAAGTTTCTTAATTTATGATTATTCGAAAGTTCGAGTAATTTACTGATGATGTATTGGTGACCTCTGTGGATTCCGTCAAATGTACCGACAGTAAGAACCGTATCTGAATAGTATGGAATTTCCTCAAAACTTCTGTAAACGTTCATACTTAATTTGCCGTTTTAGGTTTTAGTTCAATAATATCAGTTATTGTCAGAGCATCTTTCACATCAAAATCACCTATTTTAGTTCTTCTAAGTGAAGATAAATATCCTCCGGTATTTAGTTTTATCCCGATGTCACGTGCAAAAGATCTTATGTAAGTTCCTTTGGAACATTTGATTCTAAATTCTATAAATGGTGAATCAAATTTGCATTTAACTTCATAAAAATTTACTAAACTTGATTTTACCTCGATTTCCTGTTCCTTTCTTGCATATTCGTAAAGTCTTTTACCTTTTACTTTTTTTGCGGAGAACATTGGTGGAGTTTGCTCTTGCTCACCTAAAAAAGATTCAGCGACTCTAATTACATCAATATCAGATATTTCTGATATATCTTTGATGTTTTCTTCCTCAAACTCTCTATCGAATGACTTAGTAGTTGCACCAAGTTTTACTTTACCTATATATTCTTTTGGTAAATCTTGAAATTGGTTAATTTTTTTTGTGAATTTGCCGAGACATAGAATAAGTAAGCCATCAGCAAGTGGATCCAGTGTGCCCGCGTGTCCGATTTTCTTAATTCTAAATTTATTTCTGATTTTTGCGACAACATCAAAAGAAGTCCAATCCAACGGCTTGTCAATAAGTAAAGCACATCCTTCATCATTAATTTGATGAAGGAAGTCTTCAATGTTGTCAGGAATATTGGTTCGGTTAAATACCATTGTAATTATTCTTCAGAATTGCTATCACTTTTGACGGTACTTAGTATATTTTGGATGTGCTCTATTTGGTCTAACGTATCGTCTAGAAAAAACTTAAGCTCAGGTACTGCTCTCAACCTCAATTCTTTGCCTAATTTGTGTCTTAACTCACCTTTCTGACTTTCAAGTTCACTAATTAAAGCTCCCGGTTTGGAATCTTTACCAAACAAACTTATATAAATTTTGGCATTCTGTAAATCTTTTGAAATTCTAACTGCGGTAAGTGTTGCAAAACCTGCCTTGATACCATTTGATATATCAACGACAGGCTGTGCTAAAATCTTCTTTATTTCGTTTGCTACTTTTTCAGGTCTAAATGACATATATATTATTTAAATTTACGTTTTATTTCAATAACTTTGAATGCTTCTACAATATCCCCTTCGATTATGTCATTGTATCCATTCAATTGGATACCACATTCAAAACCGGTATCTACATCTTTTACGTCATCCTTACCACGTTTAAGTGATGCTATTGTACCTTCGAATTCACTAAATCCATCTCGAAGAACTCTGACTTTATCATTTCTGCTTATTTTGCCTGACTTAACAAAACATCCTGCAATGGTACCTATTCTTGAAACTTTAAATGTTTTTCTGACTTCAACTGTTGCAACAACTTCTTCTTTGTATTCAGGAGCTAATAAGCCTTCGAGAGCAAGCTGAATTTCGTTTAAGCAGTCGTAAATTATATCATAAATACGTATATCAACTAATTCATTTTCTGCTGCTTTTCTAGCTTTACCGGTAGGATTAACATTAAATCCAATGACAACGGCATTTGAAGCTGCTGCAAGCATTACATCGGTTTCTGTTATTGGACCTACACCTTTGTGCAAGATTGCTACTCTTACTTCATCTCTGGAGAGTTTCTGTAATGAGTCGCTTAAAGCTTCCACTGAACCAGCCACGTCCCCTTTTAATACAAGATTTAACTCTCTTACGCCACCAATTTGAATTTGAGCAGATATTTGGTCTAAAGTCATGTGTCGAACTTTCCTCATGTCCTGCTCACGTTTTAATTGCTTTCTTTCGTTTGCAATTTCTCTTGCTTCAGACTCAGTATTGGTAACAATGAAAGTGTCACCAACTTCAGGTAATCCATCATATCCGATAACAATAACAGGAGTTGATGGTCCGGTTTCTTCAATCTTGTTTTCTCTTTCGTTTAACAAGGCTCTTACTCTACCTGAATGAATACCTGAAACAAACGGGTCACCAACTTTAAGTGTACCTTTTTGAACAATTATTGTAGCCGTAGAGCCCCAACCTTTTTTCATATTGGATTCGATTACGATACCACGTGAGTTTCTGTTATGATTTGCTTTTAAGTCTAATATCTCTGCTTCGATAATTACTTTTTCGAGCAACTTATCAATATTAAGTCCTTTCTTAGCCGAAATTTCAACTGATTGATATTTACCACCCCATTCTTCTACAAGGACAGCATGGTCTGCTAACTGTTGTCTGATTCTGTCAGGATTAGCATCTGCTTTGTCAATTTTATTAATGGCAACAATTATTGGAACATTAGCTGCTTTTGCATGGCTTATCGCTTCAATTGTTTGAGGCATTACGCTATCATCTGCAGCTACCACGAGAATAACAATGTCAGTAACCTGAGCTCCTCGGGCACGCATTGCTGTGAATGCTTCGTGACCTGGTGTATCAAGAAAAGTAATTGATTTGCCATCAGTCATTTGAACGCTATATGCGCCGATATGCTGAGTAATACCACCTGCTTCTCCGGCTACAACATTAGCATTTCTGATAAAGTCCAGTAATGATGTTTTACCATGATCAACATGGCCCATTATGGTTACAATAGGCGGACGATGCTCTAATGTTTCTTCTTCATCAATATCATCATCTATTAACTGAATTTCTTTTTCATCAAGGAACTCAACTTCAAATCCATAATCATCCGAAATTATGGTAATAGTGTCTTTATCAAGTCTTTGATTAATTGTAACCATTAATCCAAGTTCCATACACTTTAATATGATTTCGGAAGTATTGATGTTCATCATATTAGCAAGATCGCCTGTTGTTACGAACTCACTGATTTTTAATACTTTGGAATCTCTTTCTTTTTCTTCCTGAATTTTTTGCTCTTTTTCTTCTCTTTCAATTCTCTTCTTCATTCTGAGTTTTGCTCTTTGAGAAGTAAATCCTGTGCCGTCCATACCGGATAATGTTTCTTTGATTGCTCTGTCAACTTCTTCCTGGCTGATCATTTCGCGAATAGTTTTTTTACGTTTGCGTTTCTTTCTATCCTCTTTCTCTACTTCTTTTGCCTTTGCTGTTGCAGGCGGAGCATCCTTATCCTTGAACTTAGATGTTTTGTCAACAGATTGGTTCTGAGCTTCAGCTAGTTTAATTCTATCCTTTTCTTTGATTAAGCCAGGAATAGATTTAGGTGTTGTTGTTGTATTGCCGGAAGTCTGTTCAGCAGGAGTGTCCGAACCACCTTTAATGTGCTTTCTTTTCTTAAATTTTGTTGCTTTATCATGCTCTTTGTGATCATGTTTATTCTTCTTCTCCGGTCTTACAGGTTTTTCTGGTGCTGCTGGACGAAGGTCAATCTTACCTAACACAGTCAATCCCTTCAATTGAGGTGATTCACCGGGCTCAGTTTCGTCAAATTTGCGTTTCTTTTTCTTTTTATCTCTTCTTTTGCCTTCCTGAGATGCTTCTGTATCAGTACTTGATGCATCATCATCACTGACTCCCTGCTCAGACAAATCATCAGCAGTAGTATCCTCTGGTTGTGATTCAGCCGGTGTATCTAATAGTGTTTCAACAACCTGAATTTCAGAGTGAGTTTCAGTTGTGATCTGCTCAACAAATGGAATGTGAGTTTTTTCATCAGCCACAACTTCCATTTTTACTTCAGGCTTTGTTTCCTCTATATGAACTTCAATTTTAGAGTCATCTGCCTTGACCTCATGTGGTATATCTACTTTAATATCATGAGGCTTATGCTCAGTAATTTTATCTAATTCATGTTTATTATCAAGAATTTGCTCAACTTCTTGAGGTAATTCAATCTGAGAAATAGGAGAATCATTAATTTCCGGTTTTGGTACATCAACTACAGAAATAATATCTTCAGAACTATGAGTCTCAACTGCAACAATATCATTTTCTGTTTGGACTGGTTGCTGTTCAATAATCACAGTAGGTGATTCTAACTCAATATGTTCATCAATGACTATCTCATGATGTGCTTCAGGAGTATCAGTATGATGCTCATGTTCCTTTTTGGAAGTTATCGTGCTATGAGAAGGTTTATCAATATGCGGTATTTTATCATCAACTTTTTTGACTTCAGTTTTGATGTCTTTGTGCTTCTGAATTTTATCTCTTTGAATTTCAGCTGCTCTTTTCTCTTTTTTGAACTTTTCCATAACAAGGTCAACCATCTTTTCATCCAAAGTGGCTGTAGCTTTGTTTTGGATATCGTATCCTTTGAGTTGCAGAAATTCAACAATAGCATCCTTGCCGATATTGATTTCGGATGCTATTTTAAATAATTTTACTGTGCCTGAAGCCATAATTTAATTTTCTTTCTTATTTAAGTTGTTTCTTAATTCTAATTTTCAAATGATTTAATTCTATCTACAATTTCTTTTGATTCGGATTCATCAAATTCTACAAGCATTATGAGTCTAAGCTCAATAAGCTTATCTTTTGTCATACCTTCTAATGCTAAAAGTTCTTCAGGTTCTGATTCGAGAAATTCACGAGCGGTTTCAACACCAAATTCGCTCACTTTTTCGAATAATTCATCTCCAAACTCAACTTTGAATTCAGACAATTCGATATCCTCATCACCGGCTTTATTAAGGACAATATTGAATCCTGTAAGCATTGATGCGAGTCTTACGTTCTGACCGCCTCTTCCCAAAGCTAAAGGAACCTGTTCATCAGAAACTACAACGTTGGCTGTTCTTGTGTCAGCATCAACACTAATCTCTGTTACTTTAGCAGGTGAAAGTGCTCTGGAAATAAAAATATCAGGATTATCAGAATATTCAATTAAGTCAATATTTTCGTTGTTTAACTCTCTTACAATAGAGTGAATTCTGATTCCTTTCATACCCACACAAGCACCAACCGGGTCAACACGATCATCATAGGATAGTACTGCAACTTTTGATCTCTCACCTGGGTCTCTGGCAATTGCTTTTATCTGGATTATTCCGTCATAGATTTCAGGTATTTCTATTTCGAATAGTTTTGCCAAAAATTCATTACTTGATCTAGATAAAATTATTTCAGGTTGTCCACCCATGCCATGTCTTTTTACTTCTTTGACAATTGCTTTGATGGATTGGTTTTTCTTATATTTATAAGGCTCATTTGGAATTTGTTCTTCTCTTGGAAGGCGCATTTCAATTTTGTTGTGGAGCACCAATAAATCATGTCTTCTTATTTGATAAATTTCACCAACAATTACTTCATTAACTTTTGATGCGTATTCACGATATACATTATCTTTTTCAACATCGCGAATCCTTTGATTAAGGTTTTGTGAAGCAAGCGTAACAAGTCTTCGTCCAAAACTGTCAGCAATGTTATCCAGAGTAATTTCTTCAATAAAGTCATCACCTAATTCAACAGGCTCTTCACTGTATTTACGGGCTTCTTCAAGAGAAATTTGCAGTACATCATCCTCGACTACCTCCACAATTTCTCTCATAAGATATATTTCTATATCTCCTTTGTCCATATTCACAATTATCTCGAAATTAGCCTCCTGGCCATATTTCTTTCTTATAATCATTGATAATGTTTCTTCAAGGATACCCTGGAGTAAATCTCTATCAATGCTTTTGTGTTTTGCCATTTCGGTAAAGGCTTCAACAATAACCCTTTTGTCGATTTTATGTTTGGCTTTTCTTCTTGCCATGTTCAGTATTATTATTAGGTGAAAAAAATACTTTATAATAAAAATGGGCTTTTGTGAGCCCAGTTTTTAATTGACTTACAAAAGTAACGATTTTACTTGAGATAATCAAGAAATTATTGATTTTAAACAGTATATTTCAGTATTTTTGCAATAATCAAATTTGATAATCATAAAGAAAAAAAATATGAAGAACACAGATTTCTTTGATATAAAAAGCTTGTTAACTGAAGAACATAAACTATTCATTGACTCATTATCAGATTTTGTAGATATTGAGATACTGCCGGTAATTGAGGAGCATTTTCTTGAAGGTACATACCCTTCAGAACTGACATTAAAACTTGCTGAATTAGGCATTTTTGGTATTACCATACCTCAAGAATATGGTGGTGCAGGGGCTGATTATTTAATGTATGGACTTGCTATGCAGGAGTTGGAAAGGGGAGACTCGGCAATAAGGTCTTTTGCATCAGTCCAAAGTTCATTAGTAATGTATCCAATTTATAAATATGGATCAGAAAATCAAAAAAATAAGTGGCTGCCTAAGCTTGCAAGTGCTGAAAGTATAGGTTGTTTTGGTCTTACTGAACCTGATTTCGGTTCTAATCCTGCCGGTATGCTGACAAATGCAGTCAAAACCAGATCCGGTTACTTACTTAATGGCGCTAAAATGTGGATTACAAATGGTACACTTGCCGATATTGCCATTGTATGGGCAAAATTAGATGGTATTGTACACGGATTTTTAGTTGAAAAAGGTACACCCGGATTTTCAGCTCCGGAAATGAAAGGAAAGCACTCATTAAGAGCTTCTGTAACATCTGAATTAATTTTTCAGGACTGTGAAATTCCAGAGGAAAATATCTTAAATATTTCTGGGCTTAAAGGACCTCTAAGCTGTCTAACTCAGGCAAGATATGGGATTGCATGGGGTGCTGTTGGTGCAGCAATAGCTGTTTACGAATCGGCTGTTGAATATTCAAAAACAAGAATTCAATTTGGTAAACCTATTGGAGCATTTCAGCTTGTGCAAGAAAAACTTGCATATATGCTTACAGAAATATCAAAAGCTCAATTAATTAATTTCAGACTTGCGCAATTGATGGATGGTGGTAATGCTACACCTCAACATGTATCGTTTGCTAAAAGAAACAACGTTCGAATGGCACTCGATTGCGCAAGAATTGCAAGAGAAATTCATGGTGCAAATGGTATCTTGAGCGAATATCCTGTTATGAGGCATGCCGCAAACCTTGAATCAGTACTTACTTATGAAGGTACTCATGATATACATACCCTGATTCTTGGTCAGCATATTACAGGTATTGCTGCATATGAGTAAGGAGTAATTTATTGAGCGAGAGAATAGATTTTATTATTTTAAAGTGACAATATAATGAAAAATCCATATAATTGATTTTTGCCAATATATGGATTTTTTGATTGATTATAATGGTATTCTCTATTTACCTTTTTTAATTCTAATTCAGAACTATTCCGATTTCCATCTAATATTAAGTTTACGTGCAGCTAGGGCGTCGTCAACCCTTCTTATTGGTGTATTCAATGGTGCAGACGTTACTAAATCCGGGTTAGTTCTTGCTTCCTCTGCTATTAGATTCATTACCTCAGCAAATCGCTCCAAATTTTCAACAGATTCAGTTTCAGTCGGTTCGATAAGCATACATTCATGAACAATTAGCGGGAAGTAAATTGTTGGAGCATGAAATCCATAGTCAAGCAATCTTTTTGCAATGTCCTTGGCACTTACTCCAAGTTCTTTCTGATAATCGGCACTGAGAACAAACTCATGCATACCGTTTTCCTGATATGGGAATTTATAATTGTCTTTTATCAATGAACGAATATAGTTGGCATTCAGGATTGCATTTTCACTCACTTTTCGCAAACCTTCAGCTCCATGCATTCTGATATAAGTGTATGCACGTGTGTACATTCCGAAGTTACCCCAAAACGAATGAACTTTACCGATAGATTGAGGTTTATCAATATTCATCACAAACTTGTCGCCATTCTTTTCGATTTGTGGTATTGGCAGAAATGGTACCAGTCTTTCACTTACACAAACAGGACCAGAACCGGGACCACCACCACCATGAGGAGTAGAGAAAGTCTTATGTAGATTAATATGTACGCAGTCGAATCCCATATCGCCGGGTCTTGCAATACCTAACAAAGCATTAAGATTTGCACCGTCCATATAAGTTAGACCACCACAGCCGCGAACCAACTCATTGATTTGTAATATTTCTTTTTCGAATATACCGACTGTATTTGGATTGGTTAACATAAAACCTGCAATATCATCACCAATTTTTGATTTCAAATCATCAAGGTCAACTCGTCCTTGTTCATTTGATTTTAATTCAACTATTTGGAATCCTGCAATAGCTGCAGATGCAGGATTTGTTCCATGAGCAGCATCAGGAATAAGAATTTTTGTACGTTTTGTGTTCCCATGTGCTTTATGGTATGCACGAAACATCAAAATACCTGTTAATTCACCTTGCGAACCGGCTGCTGGTTGCAAAGTAACACCCTGTAATCCTGTCACTTCTTTGAGCGCTTCACCAAGCTCGTACATTACTTGAAGTGCCCCTTGACTATAATCTGCATCTGACAAAGGGTGCAATTCACTAAATCCCGGTAGGGAAGAAGTAAGTTCATTAACTTTTGGATTATATTTCATAGTGCATGATCCGAGAGGATACAAACCCATCTCGATGTTGTAATTTAAGTGTGAAAGCCTAAGAAAATGACGAGCCACCTCATTTTCGCTTATTTCTGGAAGGTTAGCATCGTTTTTTCTGATTAACTTATCGGGTAATAACGAATTAACATCTTTTGCTTCGACATCAAGCTGAGGCAAAGTATATCCTTTTCGTCCGCTTCTGCTTTTTTCGAATATCAACTGTTCCATATATTTCCAATTCTAAAAAATTATAGTTTTATAAATTATTTAATGCGACAGATGCCGCTTTTTGTTCAGCTTCTTTTTTGTTTTTACCTGTACCGGTACCTTTTATTTCACCCTCAATCAAAACCCCTACAACAAACTCTTTATCATGAGGAGGTCCTGATTCTTCGATTACCTGATAAATCGGCGCTTTTTTACCGTTTTTTTGCACAATTTCCAGTAATTTACTCTTATAATTATTATCTTCGAGCATGCTTGATTTGAAGATAATAGGTATAAGGGTATTTACAATAAAATCCGTGGCTTCTTTGTACCCCGAATCTAAATAAATTGCTGCAATAATTGCTTCGACGGCATCAGACAAAATTGAGTCTATTCCAGCCTTAAGATTTTTTTCGACACCATGGCTTACTCTCAAATACTTTTCAAGCTCAAGCTCTTTAGCACAAAATGCCAAAGCAAATCTATTCACCATCATTGACCTTAGTTTCGTAAGAGAACCTTCAAGTTCATTAGAATAGTTCGCAAACAAATAATCGGTTACAACCATATTTAAAACAGCATCGCCTAAAAATTCAAGTCTTTCGTTTGAATTAAATTTATCAAACGAAAGAACTTGAAGATAAGACCTATGTGTCAGAGCCTGCTCAAAAATTGCAACATTATTGATTTTTGTTTTGAATTTTTCTTCCAAAATAACTTTTAAATTATCATCTAAAAAGCCAATTGGTTTAAAATTCTTCTTCGACTCTTCCTTTATTTTTTCATGGTCGATATTCTGCTTACTGAATAAATTGTCATATATATGCTTGAATAATGTTTTTACATTAGCAACCACAATAATGATTATCCTTTGTAAGCTTTGAAACACAATGACGCATTATGCCCGCCAAAACCAAATGTATTGCTGATTGCAGCTCTGATTTCTTTATCAATAGCTTTATTCGGAACATAGTTCAAATCGCAATCAGGATCAGGAGTTTGGTAATTGATTGTAGGTGGTATTTTTGATTTATGAATTGCCATGGCTGTAGCAATAGCTTCAATAGCACCTGCTGCTCCTAAAAGATGACCTGTCATAGACTTCGTTGAAGAGACAGCTAGATTATAAGCATGATCTCCAAAAACAGTTCTTATGGCAGAACTTTCGTTTCTGTCATTAAATGGTGTTGAAGTACCATGAGCATTAATATAATCTATATCTTCAGGATTAAGTCCTGCATCTTTGATAGCAAGTGACATTGATCTAACTGCACCTTCACCACCAGGAGCCGGTTGAGTGATGTGGAAAGCATCATCAGTAAGACCGATACCGGCAAATTCACAATAGATCTTTGCACCACGTTTTTTTGCGTGTTCTTCAGTTTCAAGGATGAGGATACCAGCACCTTCGCCAATAACAAATCCATCTCTGTCTATATCAAATGGGCGACTTGCTTTTGAAGGTTCTTCATTCCTTGTTGATAATGCCTTCATTGCATTAAATCCACCAACACCCATCGGGCAAACAACAGCTTCGCTGCCTCCGGCAATAATCATATCTGCATCACCTCTCTGGAGTATCATCAAAGCATCAGCCAAAGAATGGGAAGATGTAGCACAAGCTGAAACAGTAGCATAATTAGGACCTTTGAGACCCCACTTAATAGCTACATGACCTGCTGCTATATCTGAAATAAGCATAGGTACAAAAAATGGTGATATTCTATCAGGTTTGCCACCACGTTCGTATAGATTCTGTTGTTGATGGTGATATGTCCACATACCGCCAATACCAGACCCAATTATTACGCCAATTCTTTCTTTGTCTAATTCATCAAAATTAATGTTTGCATCCTCGACAGCCATAGTTGCAGAAGAAAGGGCATACTGTGTAAATAAGTCCATTCTTTGTGCTTCTTTTGCGTTAATATGTAGTGTCGGATCATAGTTCTTTACTTCACAGGCAAATTGAGTTCGGAAGTCTGATGCATCAAACTTTGTGATTGGTGCACCACCGCTTCTTCCTTCAATAAGTCCATTC
Source organism: bacterium (assembly GCA_024711295.1). Classification (GTDB taxonomy): domain Bacteria; phylum Bacteroidota; class Ignavibacteria; order Kapaibacteriales; family UBA2268; genus JANJTB01. Next base: position 124,770 of record JANJTB010000006.1, read on the forward strand.
CAATATTCGGAAAGGCTGTTTCCAATAGGAGTTACTGCTCCCATACCTGTAACAACAACCTTTGGGAAATTATATCTCGGCATAGCCTACCCGTCGTTACTTAATAAATTATTGACGTTGTTCTAAATATGAAATAACCTGACCTACGGTCTGGATTTTTTCAGCATCGCTGTCTTCGATTGTTATATCGAACTCTTTTTCGAATTCCATGATGAGCTCAACTGTGTCTAAAGAGTCTGCACCCAAGTCTTTTGTGAATGAAGCTTCATCAGTAATCTGTGATTTTTCGACACCAAGTTTTTTTACTATGATATCTGTTACTCTGTTTCTGTAATCTGACATGTTTTCTCCAATAAAAAAATTAAACAAAAAAATATATAAAAAAAATTACATTGCTAAGCCGCCATCAACGTGAAGTACTTGTCCGGTAATGTATTTTGCACCATCACCTGCAAAAAATAATACTACATCAGCAATTTCATCAGTACTTGCTACACGTTTGAGTGGGATATTATTTACAAAAAATTCCTTTTGTTCATCAGTTAATTTACCGGTCATTTCTGTATCAACATAACCCGGAGATATTAAATTAACATTAATGTTTCTGGAAGCTAATTCTTTGGCTACAGACTTGGTTAATCCTACCATTCCGGACTTAGATGCAGAATAATTAACCTGTCCGGGATTTCCTATTGTTCCAACGATAGAGCCGATATTGATTATTCTGCCTGAGCGTTGGCTCATCATTGTTCTTGATACTGCCTTAATGCAGTTAAATGAACCTTTGAGATTGATATCAATAACTGTATCCCAATCTGACTCTGTCATTCTAATCAAAAGGTTATCTTTGGTAACACCTGCATTATTCACCAATACATCAATTTTACCTTCTTTTTTTGCAATTTCACCAATTGCAGATGTAACTGATTCCAAATTGGATACATCAACTTGCATAAAATTGATTTTGTCTGTTAAATCATTATTTTCATGAAATTCGTTTTTGCTCTGTGGAATATTTCTGCCGAATGCATATACTATACAGCCCTGACCGGCAAAAGCCAAGCTTATTGCTTTTCCAATACCTCTTATTCCGCCTGTTACTATTATTACTTTATCTTTCAAAATATTTACCTTAAAATAAAATGTAAATTTAGCAAAAAAATCTCAATTTAAAAATACTTTTCTACATCTTCGGGTTTATCGCACCCCAAAATTTCAATTTCTTGCAATGTTCGTTTAGCTAATCCTTGCAAAACATTTCCGGGACCGAGTTCAAAAAATGAATTAAAGCCATCTTCTTTTAATCTCGATAATGATTGAGCCCACTTAACAGGTGATGTTAACTGATCAATTAACGCAGACTTTATTTCATCGGCTTTAGTCAGAGGCTTTGCATAAACATTTGAGTAAACAGGTACTTTTGCATCTTTAAAAGTGATACTGTTTATGGTTTCTGCAAGCATTTTCTTTGCCGGTTCCATCAATGGTGAGTGGAAAGCACCACTTACAACAAGTTCTGTGACCATTCTAGCGCCAGCTTCCTTAAATTTGATTGAGTTTTCTCTCAGAAAATCTTTTGAACCAGAGATGACAATTTGTCCAGGTGAATTATAATTTGCAGGTACAACAACGTTTGGCTTTCCAATTTCATTTAGTTCATTGCAAAGGGCTTCGAGTTTGTCATCTGCTAAATTAATAACTGCAAACATAGTACCAGGTAGTACTTCACCTGCACTAAACATCAAATTACCTCTTTTGCTAACAAGCTTTAGTGCATCTTCAAATTCAATTACACCTGCTGCATAAAGGGCAGCATACTCACCTACGGAATGACCGGCAGTTGCGCTAAATTCGAGTTTGTCCTTCAGCAAGTCGAAAAGAACAGCAGAGTGTAAGAAAATTGCAGGTTGAGTATATCGGGTTTCCTTAAGTATATCAATTGGACCATCAAAGCATATAGATTTTAGGTCAAATTCTAAAATTTCATTTGCTTTTTCAATAGTTGATTTAGCTGAGTCATATTTATCATACAAACCCGCCATCATCCCAACATATTGAGATCCCTGACCGGAAAACATAATTACTCTTTTCATATTATATTACTCCGTTTGTGTGCCATTTAAGATAAATAGCACCCCAGGTAAATCCTGCACCAAAACTTGATAATACCAGGTTGTCTCCATCTTTAATTTTTCCGTTCGATAGCCATTCAGATAAACATATTGGAATTGTACCGGCAGTAGTATTGCCATACTTGTCAATGTTTATCATTACTTTCTCGGGTCCTATGCCCATTCTGTTCGCTGTTGCAGATATAATTCTTAAATTAGCTTGATGAGGAACCAACCATGCAATATCTTCAGATGTCAGATTGTTCCTTTTCATTATTTCGGTTGAAACATCAGCCATACCAACAACTGCAGCTTTGAATACGGCTTGCCCGTCTTGATATATATAATGTTCCTGATTATCAACTGATTCATGGCTTGCAGGTTTAGCACTTCCACCGGCTTTTTGGTGTAAGTACTGCCCACCATTACCATCAATGAATAATAGTTGATCAAGCATACCTTTTGCTTCGTCATCTGATTTTTCTATCAGGCATACGCCGGCACCATCACCAAATAATATTGCCTGAGCACGATCGTTGAAATTTACTATCGAGCTCATTTTATCACCACCACATAAAAGCACTTTCTTAGCAGCACCTGAATTAACAAGTGATGCTGCTGTTGCCATAGCAAACACAAAACCTGAACAAGCTGCGGAAATATCAAATCCCCAGCAGTTTTTAATACCTAGTTTGTGCTGAACAATTGCTGCAGTTGATGGGAAGTTATGGTCGGGAGTAACAGTTGCTACCAAAATACAATCAATTTCGTTTTTGTCTATGCCACGTTTTGCAATGCATTCTTCAGCGGCAGGAACTATTAAGTCCGATGTTGCTCCTTCTTTGAGGAATCGCCTTTCGTGAATGCCTGTACGAGCTAATATCCATTCGTTACTTGTTTCAAGATATTTTTCAAAATATTCATTTGTATAAATATCAGGGGGTAAGTAATGAGCTATAGAAGTTATTGTTGCTGACATAAAAATTCTTTTAAGTTCTAAATTAGTTTATTAAAGCGTTTTCAATTTTCAGATTTATTTCTGAATTTATCATATCTCTTGCTGTAAGAATCATATTTTCTAAGGCTAAAGGAGAAGATTTGCCATGCCCGATTATCGAAACTCCATTTACGCCTAATAGGGGGACGCCACCGTAATTCTGATAATCCAGATTCTTCAAAACATCTTTCAAAACAGGGAGCATCATACCTACTTTTAATTTATTTGTTAAGGACTTATCTGCATAACCCTTAACTGTTGATTTAAGCAAGCCCAAAAAACTTTCGGCAAATTTAAGTACAACATTTCCTACAAAACCATCACAAATTACTATGTCGGATTTTGCTTCGAAAATGTCTCTACCTTCTATATTCCCAATAAAATTCAATGAACTTTGTTTAAGAAGTGAATAAGTTTCTTTTATTACTTCTGTTCCTTTTATTTCTTCTTCTCCAATATTGAGTAATCCTATAGTTGGATTATTCTTACCGATTATTTCCTTATAATAAATTGAACCCATTACTGCAAATTCATACAAATATCTTGGTTTAGGTTCAATATTGGCACCAACATCAAGTATCAAAACAGGAGTATTTTGGGATGAAGGGAAAAACGAACCGATAGTTGGCCTTGCTACACCTTTTACTCTTCCCAATAAGACTGTCGAAACAGCTAACATTGCACCGGTATTTCCTGCAGAAACAAATGCATCGGCATTGCCATTCTTATGATATTCCAATCCTTTGAATATTGAAGAATCCTTTTTATTCTTAATAGCGTCTGTTGGGTCATCATTCATGGTGATGACATCATTTGCTTCAAGGATACTAAATTTTTCGGTACTGACTTTTAAATCATTAAGACTCTTGGTAATTAAATCTTTTTTGCCGACCAAAATCAATTCAATTTCGTCACTGAACTTACCTGAAACCGATAATGCTGCTTTCAACTCATTATGAGGGGCAAAATCACCCCCCATAACATCAAAAGCTATTTTTAGTTTTCTGTTTTTCATAAAATGAAAAATTTGCAGTTAAACTACAATGATGCAACAACTTTACGACCGTTGTAATATCCGCATTCTGGACAAGCACTGTGAGATAATTTTGTAGCACCACACTGTGGACATACTGATGTCTGCATAGGTGTTGCTTTGTAATGCGTTCTTCTCTTGTTTCTTCTTGATTTAGAGAATTTTCTGGTTGGATTTGGCATGGATAATTCCTTATATAATATATTAGTTAATTTTAAAATTTTTCAATTTTGACCAACGCTCATCAGCAGCGTTTTCTTTCATGATATTTTCTGAACTTAGTTCAGGAAATATCTCGCTTATGTCTTTGTCGCGATATTCAGGTGCAACTCTTTTCATTGGGAGTTGTAAAGCTAAATTTTCGACAACTTCATCAGCGATATTTATGTATTTATAATCTTCTTTAATAATAATTTCATTATCGTCTTCGTTATTTTTACCGCTTTCGAGAAATAATTTTGTGTCAGCAATAAATGCAAGGTCAAAATTACTAACAATTTTTTCTTCAAAATCTTTCAAAGAACGATCGCAAATCATTTTTGCAAAACATTCAGCATGACATTTCAGATTGTATCTGTGTCCAAGTTTTACAACCCGAACATTTAGTACTACATCTCCAAAAAATTCTTCAAATGCACATTCAGTCTGACTAATTGGAACATTTAAATCAATTTCATATTCGCCATCAGTCATACCGGATATATCTATCTTAATCATTTTTTCGTTTTTGTTCTGAAATAACTTACAAATTTACGTATTAAAGTAAAAATAACCAAAAAATATAAAAAAAAAGAGGTCTCTTTGTTTGAGACCTCTTCAAAAAATCAAAGGATAATTATTGGCATTGACCTGCATCACTAAGTGATTTCAGGTTTTTTGATGCTGTGGCATTTTTAGGATCAATTTTTAAAACTTTGCGATAATTTTCGCAGGCCTGCTTTCCATTATTCAAACTATGGTGTGCAATAGCTGCATATAAATATGGATAAATTTCATTTTCGGAAACTTTTGCCCAACTATCTGCAAGCTTTACTAACTCATTGAACTTTTTCTTTTCAAGATATATACCTGCCAATTTTGAATAAGCCTGGATCAACACAAAATTATTTTTTTCGGGATCGGCAAGCGCTAATTGGATAGTCGCATTGAATAAACTGTCTGCAAGTTCAGGTTTTTGTGTTGCAGCATAGGCGTCAGCAAGTGATATTCTAGAATATAGAAACTCTCCATTGGATTCAATTGACTTCATCAATGGCTCTATTGACAAATCAGGTTTACCGGACTGCTGATATGATAAACCTAAATAGTAGTAAACTATGTGTTGATATTCATCTGTACAAGCGTTGGCTGATAATCTTTTTTGCAAAACAGCAATAGATTGTTCAAACATCTGAAGTCTTTGGTATAAAATACCCATTTGATTCATTATTTTACAACTTTCTTCGGGACTTACTTCTACCGCTTTTTCCCAAATCTTAAGGGCATTCAATGTATCGTTCAAAAATAAATACGACTGGCCCCATCTTTGAATATCTAATACATTAAGGTTAGTGTCAGCAGAAATTTTTGTAAACAAATCAATAGCTTTTGCATATTGTTTGGTGTCGAAGTAGCAGAGCGCCATCTGATAAGATGCTTGTTTTTTGACAGTATCAATCTCTTGCATTACAATTTCAAGATGCTTGATAGCAGAATCACAGGCACCGATTTTTTCGAGAGATTGGGCTAAATACCACCTTCCGAGAGAGCCGGAGGGACGTAATAGAATAAAATTGTTTAGTGACTTTGCAGCATTAAGATAATCACTTCCAAAAAACAGTAATCGTCCCTGTTCGTAAAATGCTCTAGCATTCTGAGGGTCTTGTTGAGTAATTTTGTTCCATTCGTCTAATGACCGGTTATAAAGCTCACTTCTTAATTCTTCGTCTGTTTCCTGATTTGCTAATCTAAAATAAGCTGTTGCTAACTTGACACGAGCATCAACATTGTTTGCATTAATCAACAAGGCTTCTTCGAAGTTCATTCTTGCCAATTCATAAACTCTTTGCTTTAGGTATAGGTCACCAAGAGCAATAAATGCATCAGGAGATTTTTTGTCAAGTTCTCTTGCTTGAGTAATTATAAGTTCGGCTTTGTTAAGGGAGTCTGTTCTCAGATAGCTGTTTGCAAGCTCTAATCTAACTTTTACATCATTTGGATAACGCTTAACAGCATCATTGAAAAAGCTTAATGCCTCGTTATGTTTGCCTGTTATTGAAAGCAATCTGCCATACTTAAGCAAAGCTTCCATATTTTTCTTATCAACTTCGAAAGCTTGTTTATAAGCTGAAAATGCCTCAGCCGATTTGTCCATTTCAAGATAAACGTCGCCGGCTAGAATCAAAACTTGTTGATTCTCAGGATTTTCCTTTACGGCATCCGCAACCACAGTTATTGCTTTTTCGTAATCTTTTACACTTACAAATTGCTTTAGTTGATTAGCGGATTGAGATTGTGAAAATAAATCTCCTAAGCTCAAAAATAAGATTAGTGTTATTAGATATTTGGTTTTCATTATAAATCCTTATGTTTATATTTAATTAATTTTGTTCTACTTTAAGTTTAAATTTAACGTATTCAGGTACTATCCCCATATCTTTTAAGTATTTCATAACTACTGCTTCTTTCGAGATAAATGATGCGAACCAAAATGCTCTGTTCTGCCTGTCCTCTCTGAGATAAACGGATATTTCGTTACAATATGGATATTTACCTTGTAATATGAATCCCTGATGTACTTCCTGTGGATATACCCTGTATCCTGATGCATCTGTAAAACCGATTTCTAAAGCTTTTAGTTCTTTATCACCAAATATTTGTGACAAATAAGCAACACCTAATGCATTTTTACTGTTTTTTACAAAATTGATGACTGAGTCGGGTGAACTGAATGTTTTTAAGATTCTGCTGACTTGCTCACCATTCAATATTAATTGCTCGATATTTGAAAATTCTGATGAATTGGTTGAGTTACATGCAATTATGGGTTCTTCAGGCAGATTAGTTGTAATTTGAGTAAAACTCAGCTCATTTTTAAATATTTGCTTAACCTGTAAGTCATTTAGAGTGTCAATCGGGAAATCTTTTTTTGAAAATAAAACAAGTGCATCAGTTGCAATTTTCATTTTTGGTCTTATTACTCCGAATTGTTTCATCAATGAATCTTCGTCCTTACGAAATCCACGTGATATCACAACTGCCTCGGCATTTCCAGATAAAAGCAGTTTCATTGCTTCTCTTGCATTTACGTTTTCCAAGCTGAAATTTACTTTAGTATATGCATTCTTGTACATCGAAAATGTAGAATCCATTAATCCAAAAACAGAGTCATCACAATAGATTTTCAGGTCACCTGCATTTATGGAATTGTATTTTTCACCTTGGAAATCTTCTCTTTCGGCATTGCATGATAAAAATGTAAATGTAAGCATTGAAACAAAAATTATATATAACTTGTTTTTCATGTTATGTCAACCTCTTAGTCTAAAAGTTATTGGAATGCTTACCCAAGCCAGTATGGGGGCACCATTCGAAATTGCAGGTTTGAATTTACCACAATTCTTGATTGCATCGAGAGCTGATTGATTTAAAATTACATTATCAGAATATTCAATAAGATGCTTCTTCATTGCTCCTGATTTGTCTAATAATATTCTTACAATAACCTTACCCTCGATACCTGCTAATCTTGCCATCTCAGGATATACGATACATTCTGTAATTTCTTCAATATTTACTGATGGTTCTGCTTCAACAATACTCAAATTTGCCTTATTACCGGCGCAGGATGATATTATTATTGAAGCAAAAGCAAGTAATATTAAAGTTAAAGTAGAAAAATAATCAGTTATCTTCATCATTCTCTTCCAAAAATTTGTATCTTCTTTCTTGTGTGTAATACATTATAAGACGATATATTCCGAAAAGTATAAACACCACACCGAAAACAATTCGCATTTGGGTGTCCATCTGTTCGAAAATGGTACTTGTAATTATAAGTAAACCCAAAATTACAATCATCGAACGAATTGTGTAATTGATAATTCTCATCAGCAAAATAAATACTCCCTAAAAAGTAAGAAAATTAAAAAAAGGTATCACTCGTGAAATATAATTTCAATCAAGTAATACCTTTTAATAAATTATTCATATCTAATGAATTTTGTTATTATATTCTATCTCAACCTGAAAGTAATAGGAATACTTACCCAACAAGTTATAGGTTGACCATTTTGAACGGCAGGAGTAAACAATCCGTAGTTATTGATTGCATTTACAGCTGCATCATTCAGCATAGGGTTGTCTGAGTCTTCGATTACTGTTCTTCTGGCTTTGCCGTCAGCACCCACAAGTACTCTAACAATTACTCTACCTTCGATACCTGCTCTACGTGCCATATCAGGGTAAACAATGCTTTTTTGAAGCTTAGCAAGGTCCACCTGCGGATCTTTTTCTACAGCTATGAATGCATCAATATCGGGCTCGTCTTCTACCTTTTGTTTGAATTCAACTTTTGCATTTCTGTTTAGGTCAATGTTAGGAGCAAAACCTCCAATATCTACACCATCACCACCTACTGAGGATGCTCTAGACAATTCGTCCATTTTAGCAAAGTCCTTCATATCGGCAGGGATTTGTGCGTCAGGAACTGCAATAGGTGTACCTGCACGTGATGCAGGGCCTGTATTAACAATCATCTGAGGTGGGGGAGTAGCTTCTAATGCTTCTTCCGATTGTGGTGGAAGATTTTCTAAACTTATTTTTTGGATTGGTGCAAGCAAAGGTTTAGCATTTCGTGCAGCTTCTTGGCTTTTTACAATGAAGTAGTAAGTCAAAAGGAATAATACCAATATCGAAATTGTTATAATGAAACCCTTGTATGTATTTTTTGCTATGAACTGTTTGAGTTCAATTGCACCGTAACCTGATGGTTCAGGTATATCAATTGCTATATTTGCAGCTTTCGACATCTTATAAATCCTTTATTTTAGCAATTTCTTCTTCGTTCATTGGAGCTATGGTAAATCTACGTTCACGCTCCATTGGGTTACCTTCCTTATCAACTTTCTTAACAACTTCAGCAGTGATTGCAATTTCAGCTAAATTTAATTCATCTAAAATAGACACTACAATTCCGTAATCAGCTTCGTCCGAAGGTTTGAGAGCTGTTATAAGTTCGTTGATAACTTCAGGTTTTAGATTTTCACGCTCAGCCAACCCTTTGATATTTTTTAATTCAATTTCAGATGGGTCTTCACTACCGTGAAAATAAAATATTTTATTGTCTTCTCTAACTAAAATAGTCAATAATTTTGATTCACCGACTTCAATTTCTGTTTTTTCAGGTGGAACAGACATTTCCATTACCTGAGGAGTAGCCATTGTTGTAGTGAACATGAAAAATGTCAAGAGAAGAAAAGTAATGTCAACAAGTGGAGTCATATCGAGATGAAAACCCACTCTTTTCATTTTCTTTCTATTACTGGCTTTGCCTCTTTTTTGTCTTTCGACCTTTAGTTGACCACCGCCACCAGCCATTTTAATTTCTCCTTAATTTTGTCTTTATATATAGACGTTTGAATTGGTTAAAAAGTTACTGTTTCTTTTCAGTTACATAATTAAATTTGGTAGCATAATTTTTACGCAGCACATCCATTGCGTCACTAATCCACTTAAATCTAAGTTTTTTGTCGGCATCAATGGCAAACTGTGTTTCGTTGCGTACCCGTTTAGTATTACCTACCAATTCACTCAACATATCAAGATTAACAGGAAGCTGTGCTTTGGCTTTCAGTTCTTCGGGGATTGATTTTGACATACCCCAAACTTGTGCTCTGTCTGCTTCGTTAGTAACCTCAAAGTAGTATGTTGTATCATTAGTAACTGAGTCAACTGCAATTTTGATGATTGCAACATCTCTATCAGGAACTTTCGATGTGTCAGCTGATACCTTAGGCCTTTCAATAACAAATTTTTGTTCACTTTCGGCTTGAGATTTAAATTTTGCTGTGAACATAAAAAATGTCAATAACAGAAAAGTGATATCAACCAGTGGAGTCATGTCTATCACGAACCCCATTCTTTTTTTCTTTATTTTTGGCACAGAGTTATCTCCTTCTGTGTGTTAATGTTCACAAAAAATATTAGCTCTTAATTCTGATAGTGAAAATCTGAGTGATGCTAAGGATAGCTTCGTCAATCATATAAACAAAACCGTCAACTTTGGTAGTAAAGTAGTTGTATGCAACAATAGAAATAATAGCACCAATCAAACCACCTGCTGTATTATAAAGAGCCTCAGAAATACCGATTGACAATTGAATAGCTGATACTGTGCCTGAAGCAGCAAGTGCCTGGAATGCACGAATCATACCTAATGTAGTACCCAAAAGTCCAACAAGTACCGCAATTGAAGCTACAGTTGACAATATTACAAGGTTTTTCTCCAACAACGGTGTTTCTAGGTTCATTGACTCGTCAATAGCTCTCTGAACTTCGGATACTTTCTTTTCACCGGGGAATTCAGGGTCATTTTCGATTTCTTTAAATCTCAAAACTGCAGCTCTTAGCACATTTGCCATCGAGCCACGCTGTTTGTCGCACTCGGCGAGGGCGGAATCCAGATCACCTTTGGCTAGTAAATTGGTTACTTCTTTAATAAAATTAGCCGGATTGCCTTTGCCTTTGGCTTTGTTAATTGAGAAAGAACGTTCGAAAATAAAAGTAATGGCGATGATGATGAACGACATAAGCAAGCCTACCAGCGGTCCACCAGTATAGATTGTTCCGTAAATATTGCCATTCTTTGGCTCGTGTTTTGTTTCGGGATCGTTAAAATTGTCCGGATTACCTAAAACTGTGTAATATACAGTGTAAGCAACAAAAAGTGCAAGTGCTATAACTATAGCATTAAATAAATTTTTCATCTAATAAAACTCCATTTAAAAAAATAAAAATATATTTCTTAGTTAAATAATTTCTTAGCATCTTCGATAGTGTCTGCTATTGTAAAAACAAGTGTAAGCTTAGTAATTACGAAAATATTCTCAAGTGATTTGCTTACGTTACAGAGAATGATTTTGCCGTTTCTTTTTACAAAACTTGCATGAGAAGATATCAGTACTCCTAATGCTGTTGAATTGAGATAAGTTACATTCTCAAGGTTAATAATCAAATTATTTAAATTTTGATCCGAAAAGATCTTGAGGGCTTCTTTCAACTCATCAGTTTCTGGTCCGCCAATAAATTGGCCTTTAAGATGAAGTATTGCTCCACCTATTTGTTCTTCAATTCTGATTTGCGACATAACATTACTCCTAAAATAACAAATTAAAATTTTGAAATTTCACAATTTCAAAATTAACATTTTTTTATCAATTATCAGTAACTAAATTTTGTTATTTACCTAAAAAACGAAAATTGTTTTATAATTATTTTTATGGTAATGTTATAATTTTTAACATTTTAACTAATTCTTAACATTTCCTTTCGCCATTCTTAATATTCCCTGAAAATCTTTTAAAAATTCAATATTGTATTTATTTTCAAACAAATTCCTGATTATGTTTTCTTGCCCAAAACCGAATTCAAAATAGAATTTGCCGTCCGGCAACAATAAATTATAAAATATTTGGCTGTATCTTCTATAAAAACTAATACCGTCATTGTTGTCTGTGAGAGCAATTTTGGGCTCATAACTAAGCTCAGGGGCAAGTTCATTACTATACACATTACCGGGAATATAAGGTGGATTAGATACAATTAAATCAAATTTTTTGTCAACTATTTGATTGATTATGTCAATATTGATAAATTCAATTCGGGATCCTACATTATTGATTGAACTGTTTTCTTTAGCTAATTTTAACGCATCCTCTGAAATATCAATAGCTGTGATTTTTGAATTATGGAATTTTCTTGCCAATGCAATTGAAATGCATCCGCTTCCTGTTCCAATATCTAATATTTCTAGATTATCAGAAGTATCATTATCAGTAATAATTAAATCAACGAGCTCCTCTGTCTCAGGCCTAGGTATCAATACGTGGTGATTTAGATTGATATTGAAATCAAAAAAAGAAGTCTGACCAAGAATGTATTGCAGTGGCTCCCTTTTAACTCTTCTTATGATATATTCTTTAATAGATGCTAATTCGTCTTTATTTAGGGGAAGGTCGTATCCAGTATAAAGTTGAATTCGGGATTTATTCAAAACTTTTGAAATGATGAGTTCAATATTTAATCTAGGAGAGTCAATCCCTTTTGAATCAAAATAATCTTTTCCCCATTCAATTACGTCAATAACTTTCCAGATTTCTTTCAAAATAACTCAATATTATTAATTAAAAAAAGCCGCTCTTCAAAAGAACGGCATTTTAGAAAAATCATTGCAAATTAGAAAATTATTTTTTCTTTGCAGCTTTTTTCTTAGCTGGAGCAACAACAGGATTAACTGAAGTAGCAAGAGCTTTACCTGGTTTGAATTTTGCAACTTTCTTAGCTGCAATTTTGATGCTTGCTCCGGTTTGTGGATTCTTGCCCATACGTTCACCTTTGTGAACTACTGAGAAAGTACCAAAACCAATAAGTGTTAAGCTACCACCGTTTGATAATTCGCCTGTAATAGCGTTTACAGTTGCTTTGATAGCTTTTTCGGCATTAATTTTTGTCATGCCTGTTTCTGCTGCAACAGCGTTGATTAAATCATTTTTGTTCATTGCCATAAGCACTCTCCTTAAAAACAAAAAAATATGATAAAAATAATAAATTAGAAAAAAAATTAAAAAATTTTCAGCTTGATTTACACAAATAATTGTAAATATATTGATTTAGTAAAAATTTCAAATGTGAAATTAAGAAAAATTTTGTTTATCTGCAATTATTTTTTTCAATTTTTACTTTTTTTTACATTTTTTTATAAAAAATTTATCCAAAATGGTACAATTCTACTGAATACCTGCAATAATTGGATAAAAATCATTGTAAAAAGGGCTGCTGCTATGTCATCCAAAAACACAAAGTGTGAGCCAATTTTTTCATTAATTTTATTTATTGGGAAGGGTTTTAGAATATCAAAAATTCTAAACAAAACAAACGAAACCAACACCCAAATTTCACTGATTTCCATATATGGATTCGAAAATATTATCATCATACCTACAACTTCGTCAATCACAATTTTTGAATTATCATTTCCATGAATTTTTTCATACCTTTTTACTGAATTATAAGATATCAATATCAACAAAAACGAAACTATCAATGAATACATCCATAAATCAAATTCGGGAGAAAATAGAATTAATAATCCACCCAATGAGCCAAAAGTTCCGGGCATTTTTGGTAATTTGCCTAAATAAAAAAAAGTAACTAAGAGTTCATCAAGTTTAGAGTTCAACTTTGTTTATTTCCAAAATAACTTTTAGTATAATCAATAAGTGTCATCAATGACAAAAAAACCGTTGCGAGCATAAAAGAGTAAACAAAATCAGAATATATAAGGTTTAATATTTTATCTTGAGAAAAAAAGTCAAACTTACACTTATGCAAAAAAAGTAACGTAAGAACAAATATTATAAAAATCATTTGTACAAATGTCTTGTATTTTGCGGAACGCGATGTAACCAAAGATTTCCCTTTTGAGTCAGGCAAAAATCTCATCGAAGTTGTAACAACATCTCTGAATATAACAATTAATGCCATCCAAAGTGGAATAATACTCAATACCGCAAAACCTAAAAAAGCAAAACCTGTTAAGAACTTATCTGCAAGCGGATCAAAAAAAGCTCCAAATTTTGATACGGACTTGTGCCTGCGAGCAAACCAACCGTCAAAGTAGTCAGTTATAGCAGCAATCAAAAAAACAGGGAATGATAGACAAACCATCATATCATCCCCTGATAAAAGTAAAAATAAAAATATTGGTGATAAAATTACACGTGATAAACTCAATATGTTCGGCAGCTGTTTCAACTTATTGAAATTTCTCTGCAGTCATAATAATTTTCACAAAAGAGGCAGCTTTGAGAGAAGCTCCACCTATCAATCCGCCGTCTATGTCTTCCTGCGAAAGTAATCCTTCACAATTTGCATCATTCATGCTTCCGCCGTATAAAATTCTGATATTTGATGCTCTATCACCAAATTCCTCTTTTAAGCATGTACGAATCCATCTGTGTGCTTCTGCAGCCTGTTCATTAGTCGCCGAAACACCTGTTCCGATTGCCCATACAGGTTCATAAGCAATAACTGTTTCTGAAATTTCATCATTTGATAAATTCTTGTAAGCACCTAGAATTTGAGTTTTCAGAATATCAAACGTTTTATTTTGATTTCTCTCATCAAGATTTTCCCCAATGCATAGAATTGGAGTCATTTTGTATGATAGTACAGTTTTAAGCTTTTGATTTACAATTACATCAGTTTCACCATATAACGTCCTTCTCTCAGAATGTCCGATAATTACATATTGGCATCCAGCTTCGAAAAGCATTGGCGCCGAAACTTCTCCGGTGTATGCTCCGTTTATTCTATACTCACAGTTCTGTGCGCCAACACTTATGCCGGAATTCTTAGTATTAGCTACTGCAGCGACTATATTAACGAAAGGTGGACAAATCAATATTTCTGATTTGATTTCTAGATTTGATATTTTCGATTTAATTTCTTCAATTAATTCTATTGATTCGGAAATTGTTGTATTCATTTTCCAATTTCCAGCAATTAATTTTCTTCTCATTATTATTTATTCCTATAACTTGTTCCACTGACTTTATTTATCTTATAGTTCGAAAGGCTTTGGTCTGATTCAAACCCATAACCTATTATTATTTCATTAGCAGTTGTAATTCTGACAAACTCATTCGAAAAAATTCTCTGAGTCTGATTGTTCCAATCCAAAATTGATGTTTCTAACTTGTTCCCGCTACTGTCAGATTTTACAATAACATTGCCTCTGGCGGTCATATTTTTTGTAACATCATCAATCCTTACGCTATCAGCTGTCAGACGACTTATTCTATTACCATTGTATTTTGAAAAAAACTCAACTCTGACATTATCATCCAAAAAAGTTTCCTTTTGCTCTTGATAAATTCTTCCCTTATCAGAGTTTAGTATAGCTTTGGTATAACCTGAGTCAATAAATCGCACTTCAATATCATTGCCAGATTGATCCGGTTCACGGAAAACGAATTTTTTATCAACCGGTTTAGCAATTCTCTCATCCAACAAATCACATGAGTTAATTAACATCAAACAAGGTAATAAAAACAGTAATATTTGATATGTATTATTCAATTCTAAGTAATGTTTATAAATTATTTACAAATGTAAATAATTTATGTAGTTTATGGATAAACTTTTCAACGTCTTTTAGTGGAAGCTGTGTAGCGGAGTCACTCATAGCTATTTTGGGATCAGGATGAGTCTCAAAAAAAATTCCGTCAGCACCTGCAGCAATTGATGCTAATGCTAGCTTTTCAATAAATTCAGGTCTTCCACCTGATTGTTCTCCAATTGCAGGCAGCTGAACCGAATGAGTGGCATCATAAATTACGGGATATCTAGATTCTTTCATTATTGTTATCCCCCTGAAATCAACGACTAGGTCGTGATATCCAAAACTTGTACCTCTTTCTGTTACCATAATTGATTTATTACCTGTTGATTCGACTTTTCTGATTGCTTTTGCCATATCTTCAGGCGCCATAAACTGACCTTTCTTGATATTAACAGTTTTTTGAGTTTTGCCGGCTGCAGTTAGTAAGTCGGTTTGTCTTGCCAAAAAAGCAGGAATTTGCAATACATCAACATATTTTGCAGCTAAATCGGCCTCTTCAGGCAAATGTATATCAGTTAGAGTTCTTAGTCTAAACTTATTGGCTGCTGATGCTATAAGCTCTAAAGCATTTTGGTCGCCAATTCCTGAGAATGAATTTATGCTACTCCTATTTGCCTTTCTGTATGATGCTTTGAAGTAAAAATCAACTTCAAGTTTATCAAAAATTCGGGATAACTCAGATGCTGTTTCATTAATAACACTTTCTGATTCTGCTAGGCATGGTCCTGCAATAAAAATTGGTTTGTTCAATTTTCAGTTCCGATATGTAAAATACTACAACTCCAAAAATAAAACTTTTTTTCGAATTCATAATACTTATTAATGATAACTAAATTAATTTATCTGTATGTCAGAAAAAATTATTAATTTTAAATGCAGCAAAATGACAAATTTTAAAAAATATCTTTCAGAATTTATGTGCACGAAATAATAAATTCTACTAAGAGGAAGTTACTGATGAATATACATATTGATACTTTTTTAACTCCATTTTTCCCTGAGCCGGAAAGTCTGTTCGACAACAGTATTGTTGTTATGATTGACGTATTAAGAGCCAGCTCAACTGTAGCAATGGCTCTCAGTAATGGTGCTAAAGAAGTCATTCCTGCTGATTCTTTAGAAAAAGCAGTCAAGATTTTCGGTTCATTAAGTAGAGAGGTAAGGTTTCTTGGAGGTGAAAGAAATGCAGTAATGCCTTCAGGATTTGATGCTGGAAACTCTCCATTTGAATATACAAGCAATAATGTAGCAGGTAAGTCTGTAATTCTTACAACGACAAATGGAGCAAGAATTTTCCTTAAAGCCAGAAATGTAAAGTACAAAATTATTTGCGGATTTGTAAACATTGGTTTAGTAAGCAACTTTATTATTTCCAAACTTGCAAATGTTGATGAAAAACTGAACAAGGTTCAAATTCTTTGCGCTGGAAATGACGGAAACTTATCTTACGAAGATTCTTTATGTGCCGGTATGTTGATTGATAATATCCTGAATTCTGATAATGATTACATTTTATCTGATTCTTCTTTTGCTGCTCACAATCTTTATGAAGCAAATTCAGGTGATTTACAAACTATGCTCAAAGTACGCGAACATGCTTCAAAATTGTCAAAATTAGGTTTCGAAAAAGATATTGATTATTGCCTGTCTATTAATTCATGTCCTGTATTACCAATAATGGACAATTCATCTATTAAAAAAATAGATTTTCCAAAATTATAATTTGTAATATGAAAGAAAAGAAAAAAAATACCGGCAAAGGAAGAAAGTATGATAAGCAATACAAGGTTATGGCTATATTACTTATGTTCTTTTCTATTCTGTTTTTACTTGCTCTGATCTCTTATACAAAATTTGATGAAGAGAATGCGCGTGTAGGATTATTTGACTTGTTTGGATTATTAACCGGCAATCCTGAAATTGAAGCAAAATCTGCTACAACACAAAATTGGCTGGGACTCATCGGTGCGTGGATCTCTTTTCTCTTTTATCAAAAAACTGTTGGTTTTGCATTTCTTCCAATTCCAATGTTTATCTTTGCCTGGTCAAGGTATTTATTCACTGGTAAAAAAGTTTCAGATACCTTAATTAGGTATACATCACTATATCTTTTTGTATCAATACTGTTTGCGGGATTAATGGGTTCTCTGAACACTCTGCCTGTTTTAAGTGACATACAAAAAGAATGGAGTGGTTCTGTTGGGCAGTTTCTTGCATCAGTCAGCACTGATTTACTTGGCTCAATTGGTTCTGTTATATTGTATGTTTTATTAATTTTAGTTTCCGTTTACCTTGGTTCAGATGTGAAGCTTAAGCCATTGATTGATGCTATAAACAATTCATCAATTACATTTATTGAATCATTCAGGAAAAAGAAATCTAATGCTGAAGAAGTTGATAATGATATTTTAGAACCTGATGAGATAGAAACAGCTAATCAAATAAATGATGACAAAGAAGCAAAGTCATATACCGTAAAACCAGAATCTGTAAAAATTATTAAAAGATCTCAACCTGTAATTAACATCAGGAAGAATGATAAAAGTACTGTTGAAAATAAAAGTGATATTGATGAAAATGACCAATCGAAGAATCAGAGTGGTATAATTAATATTGAATCAGATGATTTTGAAGATAATTTATTGAAAGGTTTCAAACCGGTTTTTAAAGAATTTGAAGAAGAAGACACTTTTTCAAGCACAGACTTTACAAAAGACCAAGTTGTAGAAGATTTAGTAGAAGAACAACATGTTGAAGATAATACAAAAAGCGAAATTGTTGATGATTATGTGAGGCTTAATTCAGAAAATAATGTTGATTTCGAGAAAGTTGTTGACTCGAGCTTAGAAAAAATTAAAAGAAATATTAACCAACGTAAATCACAAGGGTCGCATATAGAAGAAAAAACTAAAACTGCTGCTTTTTCTGATAAAGCTGAAGAAAATGTTCCTAAAAAACAGTTGAACGTTGTTGTCAATAAGGTTGCTGAAGTAGCAAAAGATCCTGTTTATTTAATTGGTACATCTGTTTTGGATGAAGAAATTAATTACAAATTTCCAAGCTCTGAACTTTTAATTAGTGAAGTTTCTCATTCATTTGTAGATGATGAAGAATTAAAAATAAACGCTCAGATTTTGCAGGAGAAATTGGAAACTTTTAAAATATATATTGAAAACCTTAGTGTTACGCCGGGTCCGGTAGTAACTCAGTATGAATTTGTGCCTGCTGCAGGTATCAAAATCAGTAAAATTGAGAGTTTGAGCGATGACTTGGCTATGGCACTCAAAGCAAAAGGCATAAGAATAATTGCTCCTATTCCGGGCAAAGGAACCATCGGTGTAGAAATACCTAATGCAAATCCTGCTGTTGTGAGATTTGGTGAAACAATATTATCATCAAAATTTAAAACAACAGAGGCAAAACTTCCATTGGTAATGGGGAAGACTATTTCTGGTGATATTTATATTGTTGATTTGGCAAAGATGCCACACTTATTAATTGCAGGTTCAACCGGTTCTGGTAAATCTGTCGGAATCAACACTATCATTGCTTCGTTAATCTACAAGCTACACCCGCGAGAGCTTAAATTTGTAATGATTGATCCTAAAAAGGTAGAACTTCAATCTTTCAATAAGCTTAAGAAACACTATATGGCTTCATCTCCTGACATTAAGGATACAATTATCACCAAACCTGAGGATGCTGTATCAATACTTAAGTCTGCTGTTGCTGAAATGGAGCTGAGATATGATATATTAGCATCAGTTCGTCAAAAAAATATTGCTGATTATAATGTGAAGGTTAAGCAAGGGGCATTCAAGGATATTCAGGACATTGCTCATAAACCTATGCCTTATATAGTTATTATAATAGATGAGCTGGCTGATTTAATGCTTACAGCTTCCAAGGAAATTGAAGAACCGATAACCAGACTTGCACAAATGGCGCGAGCCGTTGGAATTCATCTGGTGATTGCTACTCAAAGGCCTTCTGTAGATGTAATTACCGGTATAATCAAGGCGAATTTCCCGGCCAGAATTGCTTATCTTGTTGCTTCTAAAATTGATTCACGTACTATTTTGGATATGCAAGGAGCAGAGCAGTTACTTGGTCAGGGTGATATGTTGTGCTTGCCTCCGGGTTCTCCAAAGCCGGTTAGAATCCAGAATTCATTTATAACTACTGACGAAGTTGAAGCTGTTTGTGATTTTATTGGCGCCCAAAAAGGGTATTCAGAGCCTTATTATTTGCCAAGTATAAATGAGAAAAGTGATAATCAAACACTTTATGACCCATCTGACAGAGATCCCTTATTCGAAGAAGCTGCAAGATTAATCGTTCGTCATCAGCAGGGCTCGGTTTCTTTGATTCAGAGAAGGTTAAAAGTTGGGTATGCGCGAGCCGGCAGAATAGTTGATGAACTCGAAAACGCAGGAGTAATAGGACCATTTGATGGTAGCAAAGCCAGGTTGGTTCTGATTGAGAGCGAAGCAGATTTAGAAAGAATCTTATAATTGATATGTTAGAAATCATTAAATCAAGCACATATCGTCTTTAAAATATGAATAAATTATTTAGAAATCGATTTATAACCTATTTGGGTATTTTGATTATTTTGACTGTTTCCATTTTCTTCCTTTTTGAATTAGGGCATGAAGATTTCGAAGATTTTGGAATATCAGTTGCTGATGCCATGTCCGGCGATAACAATTCCAATTTTACAAAAGCAGATTCGGTTATTGATTTTGTATTTCCTAAAGACCATGGTTCACACGACAACTATAAAATTGAATGGTGGTATTTTACTGGAAATTTGAAAGATGAGAATGGTAATCATTTTGGATATCAATTTACAATATTTCGTAATGCGTTAAGTTCAGATTCGATGAAATCAAAAAATGACTTTGCTACTAATCAACTCTATTTCGCTCACTTGGGTTTAACTGATGTAAATAATAACAAACATTACTCTTTTGAGAAATTTTCTAGGGGTGCAAAAGGTTTAGCTTTCGCAAATTCCAATCCTTTAGAAATAAGAGTAGAGGATTGGTATTGTAAGGGGTTTTATTATAATGATGACTTTAAAAATCCTGAATTTAAAATTTATGCAAAAACTGACGAAATTGAAATTGACTTTGACCTTAAGCCAAACAAAAACATTGTTTTTCATGGTAATAAAGGTTTGAGTGCAAAAAGTAATGAAAAGGGGAATGCATCATATTACTACTCATTTACTAACCTGGGTTCATCCGGGAGAATCATAATTAATGAAAAGAGTTATTTAGTAAAGGGTAAATCATGGATGGACAGAGAATGGAGTACAAGTGCTTTATCAAAGAATCAAAAAGGATGGGATTGGTTCTCGTTGCAACTTGATGATAATTCGGAACTTATGTTTTTTAGATTAAGAGATACTAATTCTAACACTGATTTTTGCAAAGGTACATATATAGATAAAAATGGTACTTATGAAAACCTCGATTGTGGAAAGTTTGACTTTCAAACAAAAGATTATGTAAAATTGGACAACGGAAAAAAATATCCTTCAAAATGGAAACTTTTAATACCTTCTAAAAATTTGAATATTGAAGCAGAAACACAAATTGATGACCAGGAAATGAAACTTTCTGTAAAATATTACGAAGGTACAATTAAAGTAAAAGCCAAAAAAAATGGTATTAATTTAAATGGCTTTGGGTATGTTGAATTAACTGGCTATTAGTATTTATATGAAAATCTTGCTGATATTGGGAATAATTTTTGGAGTATTTGTAATCGGGACTGCCGTTTTAATTAGGAAAGTAAAGAAGTTCTTCACTTTTAATTTTAATAATAACTTCAATACCGTTAATAATAAAGTCGAACCAGATATTATTTATCAAAAAGATGATGTGGTTGTACTAAAAGGTGATGCAAAAAAACAGGGTGATTAATAAATTACTTTGTTCAAGAAAAGTCCGTTGGGTTTCACAAGTGGGCTGTTTAAATTTCGGTCTTTTTGAGCTAATGATTCCATCACATTTTCGATTGAACGCTTACCTTTTGCTACATCAAGCATAACACCAACAAGTGATCTTACCATTCCATACAAAAAATGATTTGCACGAACTTTGTAAATCATCTTATTATCATCTAAGTGTTCCCATTGACTAAGAGTTATGTCGCATACTGGATTAACATTGTCAGGATTATACTTAGAGAATGACGTAAAATCATCTTTTCTCATAAAAACTTTAGCAGATTCGATCAGAGCTTGTTTATCGAAAGGAAATTTAATAAAAGTGGTATAATTTCTTGAAAAAATATCGTATTTATTGCTCAAAAAGTAAACATATTCACGATTTTTTGCATCAAACCTTGCATGAAATGGATGATCTAATACATCGCATTCAATTATTCTTATATCTTTTGGTAACTTTGAGTTAAAAGAGTATAATATCCTTTTCTCGGGAATTTTGAAGTTGTCATCAATTGCAACTGAAACAACTTGACCAAAGGCGTGTACACCAGCATCAGTCCTTCCTGCAGCTATTGTATTGTAGTAAGAACCGGTTGTTGCGAATATTGCAATTTCGAGTACTTCCTGAATGGTACATGAATTCTTTTGAATTTGCCATCCAGAGTAATTAGTCCCATCATACTGAATAATTAACTTTAGTGTCCGCATTATAAATAAATTGTTTATCAAAAAACATGCAAAATTACAAAGAATTAATGATAATAAAAACTTGTTTTTATTAAAAGATTTTGCTTATAAATGCAAAAACACCTATTTTTGTATTTTAGTTTTTTGATGATTCAAAAAATATACCAATAATCAAAAATAAAGAACAAGATAGGCATAAATTAATAAGAGAAAGTGCTCAGTATCTGACCCTAGGTACTGAAACTTTTCTTCCTATCGTTATTGGAGCTTTAATAGGACATTACTTGATTGATGAAAAATACGGCACAACACCTTTGTGGACAGTTGTTTTGTCTTTATTAGGTTTTTTATCAGGTATGTACAACTTATTCAAAACAGTATTAAAAATTAAAAAGAAATAAACTTGGAATTAATTTCGGTACTGTCAGCATTATTGGTCAACTTGATAAATCTTTTAGTATCTATATTATATACTAATAGAATTATGAAGTATAAATGGCGTGATTTCATCAAAAAATTCTATCTTATGATGTTGTTGAGATTTACAATTATACTTTCATTGTTCTTTTATTTTCTGAAGATTCTCAAAATGGATGAGTTGGCTTTATCTCTAACATTCATTTTGTCATATTTTATTGTTTTAATTATTGAAATATTGTATTTAAACAAACGTTATAACCGTTTATTTCAAAAGCAAGCCAAGGAAATTACTAAGGAAAACTGATGATTCCAAACGAACTGATTGAAAAAGATGTTATCGCCAAAGCTGACGGATATCAAAACATTGAGAAACCTGAGCAGCCAACCGACCAAACTCACACACCTAATCACGAAAATCATTCTGCCGATGGTGACAGAAGTGAAATTTTTATGCAATTATTAGGAAAACTTACTGACCACGATGCTTTTTATTTTGGTGCTTATAAAGTTTGTGATTTACCAAAAATTTATATTGATGAAGGATTTGATTTCTATTGGAACACCGAGCAAGCTGTTGCATCCGGCAAATATCTGGTAGAAGAACATCATGGTCATAAACAAATCGTGAAATCATCTAATGGTATGAAACCCGAAATT
The DNA here is from genome assembly GCA_024711295.1 of bacterium. Lineage (GTDB taxonomy): Bacteria > Bacteroidota > Ignavibacteria > Kapaibacteriales > UBA2268 > JANJTB01. The sequence goes on from JANJTB010000006.1 coordinate 148,014, forward strand.
GATTTATCTATTACCAATTTTGTTCTATTCCAATGGTTTGCTATAATTATTGGTGCTTTTATTTTTAAAGCAGCTTTTTCAAAATATAAGAAAAATCCCGATAAAGCACCCAAAGGATTTCAAAATGCTATCGAGTCACTTATTCTATATGTAAGAGATGAAGTAGTAAGGCCAAACATCCCTTCAAGGAAAACTGCTGATGGTTTGTTGCCGTATTTTTTATCTTTGTTTTTCTTTATATTAATCATGAATCTTACTGGGTTGATCCCTGGAGCACATACTGCTACAGGTGCAATACCAGTAACTGCATCGTTGGCTATAACGGCATTCCTTGTTATCAATATAACTGCAATGAGAGTTTCCGGTGTTGGCGCTTGGTTCCATCACTTATTGGGTGGAGCACCCTGGTGGTTAGCTTTTATTATGATACCGATCGAAATAATAGGTTTATTGGTTAAGCCATTTGCACTCACTATTCGTTTGTTTGCAAATATGACCGCTGGACACGTAATTTTATTATCATTACTTGGAGTTTTGTTCTTCTTTAACTCTGTTGCTCTCTCACCTGCAATTACTGCCTTTTCGCTATTTATATATGCTTTGGAGCTTTTGGTGGCATTCATTCAGGCATATCTGTTTACTATATTGACAGCAATATTTGTGGGATTAGCAATCGGTCATCATGATGACCACGAACAAGCCCACGCACATTAATTTGTAATTTACTAATTTTTAAAAATATTTTTTTATATTTTCGGATTATTTGGAGTATATAATGGATTCAACAGCATTAGCATTCTTAGGCGCTGGTTTAGGCGCTGGTTTCACAGTTTTTGGTGCAGGTATGGGTATTGGTAGATTAGCTGCAGCAGCTCTCGAAGCGAGCGGCCGTCAACCTGAAGCTGCAGGCGATATTAGAACTACAATGATTATTGCTGCTGCACTTATCGAAGGTGTTGCGATGTTTGCCGCAGTTATTTGCTTATTATTGGCAATCAAGTAATATTCTAATAATAATTAAGGGACTGTTGTTACTCTTAAATTATAACAGTCCCAATATTTAAAAACAATATTTATTATTTAGGGAAAAAATGGATTCGATTCTTAATATTCCTCATGGATTAATGTTTTGGACTATCGTCAATTTCGGTATCTTCCTTTTTATTGTGATTAAATTTGGTGGCAAAGGTATTGTAAATGCTATCAACCAAAGAGAAGAGAATATTCAAAATGCTATTGATGCAGCAAAGAATGCAGAAAAATCAGCACGCGAGTTGATGGCTAAAAGTCAGGAACAATTTGATACGGCACAGAATCAAATTAATGAGATGATTAATAAGGGACGTGAACAAGCTGATGCTCAACTTAGAAAAGCTGCAGAACAAGCCGAAAATGTAAAGAAAGCTAAAGTTGAAGAAGCACTCAAAGAAATTGAAAGAAGCAAAGAACAAGCTTTGATGCAACTAAGAACCGAAGTTGCTGATTTGGTTGTAATGGCTACTGAAAAAGTTTTGAATGAAAAACTCGATAAAGAAAAAGATTTTCAATTAGTTGAAAATTATATTCAAAAAATAAATAAGAATTAGAAGATTAATGACAGAGCAAAGAGTTTCACTCCGTTATGCACGAGCTGTTTTCGATACTGCCAAGAAAACGGGGTTTGTTGATACTGTGTATAATGATTTTAATATTATCTCAAGCTATTTCAAAGTTTCGAGAGATTTAATTGTATTTTTGAAAAGTCCTGTAATTCAAGGGTGGAAAAAGAAGCAACTTCTTAAGGAATTATTCTCAGGTAAAATTAATGAACTAACTTTTAATTTTATCATTTTAGTTACTGAAAAACAAAGAGAAAATTTCTTACCTGATATTATTGCAGTTTACGAAAGACTTTATTTTAAAGAAAAAAATATAGTTAAAGCCGAAATAACAACTTCTCGTGAACTTGACGAAAATATGAAATTGAAAATTAAAAATGAGCTTGAATCTAAACTAATTAAAACCATCATTCCAAGCTTTAAAATTGATGCCGACCTGAAAGGTGGCATTACAATCCGTGTTGATGACTGGGTATATGATGCATCAGTTCGCAACCAACTAATACAGCTTAGGAATACACTTATCGAAGGTAAGTTGGTTTAACAATCAGAAAATTATATTAAACATAATAAAATTTAAAGGTAATTATTTATGGCAGACGTTCGTCCGGAAGAGATATCGGCTATATTACGCCGTCAATTATCAGGATTCGAAAACGAAGCAGACATCTACGAAGTTGGAACTGTTCTCCAAATAGGTGATGGTGTTGCTCGTGTTTATGGTCTTAACAAAGTAATGGCATCAGAGCTAGTTGAGTTTCCTAACGGTGTATTCGGTATGGTTCTTAACCTCGAAGAAGATAACGTAGGTGTAATGTTGTTTGGTGATGACAGTCTTGTTAAAGAGGGTGACATTGTTCGTAGAACTAACAGAGTTGCATCTGTTCCAGTCGGGAAAGAACTATTAGGCAGAGTTGTTAACCCACTTGGTATTCCAATTGACGGTAAAGGTCCGCTTGATATCAAAAATTACTTCCCAATTGAAAGAAAAGCACCAGGTGTAATTTTCCGCCAACCTGTAAAAGAGCCATTACAGACAGGTATAAAAGCTATTGATGCACTTATTCCTATTGGAAGAGGCCAAAGAGAATTGATTATTGGAGACAGACAAACCGGTAAAACTATTGTGGCGCTGGATACAATTATCAATCAAAAATATACACATACTGAAGAAGCCCAAAAACGTGGTATTCAACCGGTATATTGTATATATGTTGCTGTTGGTCAAAAAGGATCTACTGTAGCTAACGTAGTTTCATATTTAGAAGAATACGGAGCTATGGATTATACTATTGTTGTAGCAGCAAATGCATCTGACCCTGCACCATTGCAATTTATTGCACCATATTGCGGTGCTTCGATGGGTGAATATTTCAGGGATAATGGTATGCATTCACTAATTATTTATGATGATTTATCAAAACAAGCTGCTGCTTACAGACAGGTTTCATTGCTTTTGAGAAGACCTCCTGGACGTGAAGCTTATCCTGGTGATATTTTCTATCTTCACTCAAGATTGCTTGAGAGAGCAGCAAAATTCTCAGATGATATGGGTGGTGGTTCGATGACTGCATTGCCTGTTATTGAGACTCAGGCAGGTGACGTTTCTGCATATATCCCAACAAACGTAATTTCTATTACCGATGGTCAGATTTATCTCGAACCGAACTTGTTCAATGCTGGTGTTCGTCCTGCGCTCAATGTTGGTATTTCGGTATCTCGTGTAGGTGGTTCAGCTCAAATCAAGGCTATGAAAAAGATTGCCGGTCCTCTGAAACTTGAATTAGCTATGTTCCGTGAGCTTGAAGCGTTTGCAAAGTTTGGCTCAGATTTAGATAAATCTACTCAACAAAAATTAAAGAGAGGTGCTTTGCTTACCGAAATCCTAAAGCAAAAGCAGTTTTCACCACTTTCTGTTGATAAACAAATTGTATTGATTTATGCTGCTACTAACAGCTACCTTGATGATATTTCATTAGATCATATTGCTAGATTTGAAAAAGAATTTTTCGAATTTATGGATAATATGCACTCAGATGTTCTTAGTGATATTCTTGATAAAAAAGAAATTACCAAAGAAAATAATGAGAAGTTAGCCGCAGCTGTTAAAAGCTTTGTTGATTCATTCAAAAAATCAATTGGTTAATTTATCATGATTCTACTTACCGGTGGTGCCGGATTCATTGGTTCGTGTTTTCTTAAAACTCTTAACAACAAGGGCATATTTGATGTCCTTGTTGTTGATCATTTAGGAAGTGGATCCAAATGGAAAAACCTGATAGGTAAAAAATTTAGTGCTTACACCGGTAAAAATGAGTTTATAGCTGACATCAAAAAAGGGAAGTATAAAGGTAAAATTGAAGCTATATTTCATTTCGGAGCTTGTTCGACAACAACTGAATTGAATGCTGATTATCTAATGGATAATAACTTCAATTATTCTGTTGAATTAGCAAAATTTGCAATTGAGGAGAAAATTAAATTTGTTTATGCTAGTTCAGCTGCTACTTATGGTAATGGAGAAAACGGATACTCAGATTATGCCTTTGATAACCTGATACCTCTGAATGGTTACGGTTTTTCAAAACATATTTTCGATTTGTGGGTTTTGCAGAATAAATTTGAATCAAAATTTGTAGGTATTAAATTTTTCAATGTGTTCGGACCCAATGAATATCACAAAAATGAAATGTCAAGTATGGTATTCAAGTCCTTCAATCAGATAATGAATACAGGTAAAGTCAGACTTTTCAAGTCTAATTCACCTGAATTTCAGGATGGAGGACAAGTAAGAGACTTTGTCTATGTTAAAGATACTTGCGAAACTATTTGGCAAATGTATATAAATAACATTTATGGTATTTACAACTTAGGTACAGGATGTGCTCGTTCTTGGAATGACTTAGCTAATGCCGTGTTTGCAGCATTAGGAAAAGAGCCCGAAATTGAGTATATTGATATGCCCGAATCACTTGTATCACAATACCAAAACTATACTAAAGCAGACATGTCAAAACTGATAAGTACAGGAATCAGTTATAAACCAGGTATATTGGAAGATTCTGTAAATGATTATGTCAATAATTATCTTGTAAAAAATAACTTAATATATTAAAGACGGAATATAAATGGCTACTCTAAGAGATATCAGAAATAGAATAAAAGGCGTTAAAAATACATCAAAAATCACTTCTGCAATGAAGATGGTTTCGACGGCTAAGCTTAAAAGAGCTCAAACAGCTATTGAATCTGCACGCCCTTATTTTGAAAAACTTGATATGATACTCACCAATTTAACTACCGGACTAAGCGGGTATTCAAATCCTATGCTCAGGCAGGTTACAACCGTTAAAAATATCTTACTGATTGTCGTTACTGCTGATAGAGGTTTGTGTGGAAGTTTCAACTCAAATTTATTGAAGGAAGCTGTTGTAACAATTAATGAAAAGTTTAAAGTAGAATTTCCTGATGCTGAGATAAAAGTTGTTCCGGTTGGAAAAAAAGCTGTGTCATTTTTCAAAAAAAGACATTTTGAAGTTGTAGCTGAGTTCCAGGGTATATTCAGTCCTCTTCAGTTCGAAACAGCACAAGAAATTGTTGAATCTTTCGAATTTGGATTCATTGATGGTAAATTCGACAGGGTATATATTCTAGGTAATGAATTTATAAATGTGATGAAGCAAGAGCCTCGTTTGAGAAGTATTTTACCAATGGATGCTACTGAAGCTTTAACAATAGGAAAATCAAAGCATACTGATGCAGTTGCGGTAGATTATATTTTCGAACCTGACAAAAAATCAATTTTGGACGACCTACTACCTAAGCTGGTAAATATAAAAGTATGGCGCTCGTTGCTTGAATCAAACGCTGCTGAGCATGCAGCAAGAAGATTTGCTATGGATAATGCAACAAGAAATGCAAAAGAATTGATCCAATCTCTTGAGTTACAATATAACAAAGCAAGGCAAGCCTCGATTACAACGGAAATGTTGGAGATTGTTGGTGGTGCTGAAGCATTAAAATCTAACTAAAACATAAATTATCTTTTCTGAGCTCTCTGTAAATTATGTAGAGAGCTTTTTTTATTTTGTTAAGTCATAATTTATTATTAAATTAGCTTTTTATCAGTTAAATAATCACAAAAAAGAAAAATCATGAATTTAAAAATTGAAAATCAAGGTGAAATAGTCATTATAAGTCTCAATGAAATGAGATTTACAAATCTGTATGCATCTGAATTCCGAGACAAAGTTCAGTCATTGATTGATGATGGAAATATAAAATTGATATTGAATTTATCAAAAGTGAATTACATGGATAGCTCAGGTCTTGGTGCAATTATATCTTGTTATAATCACTTAAATGATTATAACAAAGTGAATGAAACATCAGGAAAAATTGTAGTTTGCTCTTTATCTACAGCAGTAGCAAGTTTATTCTCTATGCTTCGTGCAAATGAATTTATTAGCATGTATAATGATATCAATGATGCCAAAAGCACTTTCATCTAACAGGTATAACATGAGCTTTGAAGAAATTATGAAACAACTTGAGTTGTTGGGTAATCCCAGTACCAAAAAAACTTTGATGAATCATGGTGCTAGAGAACCATTCTTTGGAGTTAGAATTTCAGATATGAAGCCTATCCAAAAGTCTGTAAAGAAGAATTATGATTTGTCACTCAATCTATATAATACAGGTATTTCTGATGCAATGTATCTTGCTGGTTTAATTGCTGATGAGAAAAGAATGACTAAGAAGGACTTGCATCATTGGGTTGAAAATGCATATTGGCACATGATTAGCGACTATACGGTTGCATGGGTAGCCGCTGAGTCAAACTTTGGTTGGGAATTATCATTAGAATGGATAGAATCAGACTCTGATTTGATTGCCAGTGCCGGATGGTCAACTTTATCTTTTTTATTCTCACTAAGGGACGAGAATGAATTCGACCTTTCAAAAATAAATTCATTGCTTGATTTTGTAAATCATAACATTCATAATTCAATGAATAGAACTCGTTATTCAATGAATGGATTTGTGATTTCAGTTGCAACAAATCTGCCTGTTATGAGAGAAAAAGCAATTAATGTTGCAAACGCTATAGGAGAAATTAGTGTTGATTTAGGAGGGACATCATGCAAGGTTCCGAATGCTTCTGAATATATTCAGAAAACTTTAGAAAGAAACCCTGTACCTAAGAAAAAGAAAACAGTCAGGTGCTAGATTATTTAATTACAAAAAAAAAACTGCTCCTCGCAAGAAAAGCAGTTTTTTTTTAATATTTTGTATTTACTTGCCTTGTTGTTCAGTTGCAGGTGCTTGTTGCTGAGCAGGTGCATCTTGTTGTACAGGTGCTTGCTGTTGAGCAGGCGCGTTTTCAGGAACAGGAATTTGAGTTTGATTTGGTGAAGTAGGGATTGTTTTAGGAATCACTGCACCTTCGGTTATAGGTTTTGGTCCTTCTGCACCGGTATTGCCAACAAAAAATTTATTAGTAACAAGTGATAATATCAAAATTGCAGCAGCTAATCCAATAGTGATTTTTGATAATAGGTCGGTTGCGCGTCTCGAACCGAGCATGTTTGAGAATGTTCCACCCAAACCACTCATTCCTGTGATCATATCTCCTTTCCCGGGTTGAAGTAACACGACACCAATTAAAAGAAGCGAAATTAAAATCATAATAATGCTGATTGCTACAAACATAGTTTATCCAATATTTAAATTTTACGTAATTACAAAAATAATATATTTTTGCTTACTATTCAAAATAAATTCTATTTTAGTGATGAATTTTCAAAAAAATATATTATATTAGATTTTTAATTATCTTGTAAATGTGAATTATGAAAAATCACTTTAAAAAATTGCTGATTATTCAACTAATTATTATTAGTTTCTGCAATCTTCAATCTCAAGAAAATTTAATCGTACCAGATCCCTTAGAAGCAAAAACTTTTAATTTTGATGTCTTGAACTATGATGTTAAATTAGACCTTTCTGATTACAGGAATAAGAATGTTGTCGGAGTATGTAAAATTTTGGTCAAGCGGAACAGCTTTGCAAAGGAAGATATTTTTCCGGTTCATATTAAATATCTACAAATAAATGATGTAACCGTTGGAGAGACTAAAATAAGTTATAAATTGTATTTCCCCGAAAACTCTAGATTATCATTTTATGGATTAAGCTACCCTGATGACACATCTAGTATTGTTGAATTTACAATTAATTACTCCGGAACGATGATTGCTGAACAAGAGGGTACAATGGCATGGGGAGGTGTGCATTATCAAGAGGGAACATTATACAGCATGGGTGTTGGTTTTAATGCACCTTACGTTTCAACAACTCGTCATTGGATGCCTTGTTTTGATCACCCTCAGGATAAGGCAACTTTTAGGGGTACCTTTGTTGTACCATCAAATCTTACTATAGCTTCAAATGGTTTACAAATAAGTGAAAAAGAATTGGATAATAATCTTAAAGAATTTGTGTGGGAACAAAAACTTCCTTCAGCTACATACTTAATGAATTTTTCTGCAGGTCCATATAAAAAAATCAATTTAGATTATAAATTACCTGTTGAAATTTACTGCTTACCGGCTGATTCTATAGCAAGTGTGTTTTCTTACAGTGAAGTACCTGCAATGAATGATTGTTTTGAAAGTTTATTTGGGGATTATCCTTTCGAAAAAATAGGTTATTGTAATACTACAAAAGGTGCAATGGAACACCAAACAATGATTTCAATGCCACGCAGCTTGATAATAAATCTACATACTTTCAAAAATACGAATAATGTAACAGCTGCTCATGAATTAGCTCATCAGTGGTTTGGTAATATGGTAACACCTATGGATTTCAGAGATGCATGGCTAAACGAATCTTTTGCAACATTTTGTGAATCATTATGGATGAAATGTAGAAATGGAGAAGAAGCATATTTTGTGGATCAGATACAAAAAAAGAACGATTATATTAAGCAAGTAGCTCCGATCGAGGGTATTTTGCCTTTGTATGATTTTGACAGAGAGTCACCATCATCAAACTATCCTACTACAATTTATTACAAAGGAGCAGTAGTACTGGGCATGATGAAGTATTATTCTGAAAGTGTCGGGGTTGATTTTATTAAATACCTGAAGTCTTATCTTGATAAATTCAGATTAAATCAAAACTATGGGAATTCAGATATTATTACTTTTCTGAATGACTTAAAATTGAATATTCCAAATATAAATTGGGATAACTTTTTTGAATCATGGGTATATTCTGCAGGTTGGCCTAAAATTCATATTGAGTTTGCTGATTCTTTGGATGGTAAATTTTCTTCAAATTTTAGAATAACTCAAATCCAATCAAGTAAAATATTTTCTTACGTTCCTGTTGAAATAATTTTTTACAAGTCAGATGGAACAAATCATATTCAGGTATTTGATTTGAATCTACAGGTATTGGACGCTGATTTAGGATCATTATTCAATTATGCAATTGATTCAATAAAGATTAATTTAGGCAAGGAAGTTGTAGGACTATTTGAGTTGTCAAAGGTTTCGGTTGCAACAAGTATTGAAAACGAAAATATTAAATTTTTTGAGTATTGGCAATCAGATAAAAATATGAATATTTCCTATGAATCAAGAGGAGATTTTGCTATTTTAGAAATTTGTGACTTACTTGGCAATATAGTTCATAGTCAAGTTTATAAAGCAGGAGAAAATTTCAACAACATTAATATTAATTTGGACAATTTTCATAGTAATGTATATTTTGTTAAATTTGTAGTTGATGGTAAAGTACATTATAAAAAAATTAATATTGTTAAGTAGGAGATTGCCATGGATTCAGAACTTACATGCCTGGAAATAAAAAAAAATTATGAAGATATTTTTAGTAGATTGCTCAAGGCTGCTGAGAAATCAGGAAGAAATCCATCTGATATTAATATTATACCTGTTTCAAAGACACATGCCTCTAAGGTATTGGAATGTGCATATAAGACTGGAATTAAGGTTTTTGGAGAGAATTATGTTCAGGAAATGGCTGATAAACACGAAATATTAAATAAAAAAGGATTTGATGACATCCAATGGCACTTTATTGGTCATTTGCAAACTAATAAAGTTAAGTATATTGCACCGTTTGTCAACTATATACATTCTGTTGATTCATTCAAATTAGCTTCAGAAATCAGTAAACGAGCTACTAATCTGAATAGGACAATTAATATTATGTTGCAAGTTAATACTAGCGGCGAACCAAATAAATCTGGCTGTGATCCAGATTACTTGATTGATTTAGCTGCAGAATCATCAGAACTTTCAAATATCAATATCGAAGGATTAATGACTATTGGAACTTTTACGGATGACGAATATATTCAACGTAAGGAATTTTCTTTGCTAAGAGAAATGCTTAATGATGTTAACAATCAGTTGGATAAGAATTGGAGTCACCTTTCAATGGGTATGACCGGCGATTTTGAGGTTGCAATTGACGAGGGTGCAACTATGATAAGAGTTGGAACAGCGATTTTTGGTTCAAGAATATATGTTCAACATTAATCCAATAGATAAGGTTTCCGGGATTTTGTTTTATTAATGGACTGTTCATTTTCCCATTCTTTAATTTTTTTAGGATCACCTGAAAGAAGTACTTCAGGGACCTTCATTCCTCTAAATTCAGCAGGACGTGTATATCTGGGTGGTTCGAGCATACCATCCTGATAAGAATCTTCAAGCGCAGAGCTTAAATCACCTAATACACCAGGTAATAACCTTACTATGCTATCAGTCAATACTATGGCGGGTAATTCTCCTCCGCTGAGCACATAATCACCGATTGATATTTCACGTGTAACAAAGTAATCACGTATTCTCTGATCAATTCCTTTGTAACGACCTGCTATAATGATTATATTTCGTTTTAGTGATAATTCGTTTGAAATGCTTTGGTTTAAATTCTGACCATCTGCACTCATATAGATGATTTCATCATAATCGCGCTCGGATCTTAATTTCTCGATACAGTCAAACACGGGTTGACACTTAATAAGCATTCCTGCTGCACCACCAAAAGGATAGTCATCAATATGTCTAAATTTATTATCCGAGTAATCATGAAGGTTGTGCAAGTTGATTTTTGCGATACCCTTTTCCTGAGCAATTTTTATTATACTTGCATTAATGGCAGATACCATAATGTCCGGTACTGCTGATAATATATCAATTCTAATCAAAGGAGTTGGGCTCATTTTTTCATCTCAGTTAGCTCTTCGTAACCTTCAGGTAAAATTATTCTAATGATTTTTTCTGATGAATTAATTTCTACAACAAAGTCTTCAACCAAGGGAATATTTAACAATTTATCACCCATATCAATTACAAGAACATCATTTGCAGGTAAGTACATTAAATCTGAAACTTGACCAATTTCTGAGTTATCAATATTATCAACAACTGTCATTCCAATTAAGTCATGCACAAAAGTAGCATCAGGATTGGACTCTTTTAATTTATCCTCCTCTACAAAAATTCCTTTTTCCATCAAATCACTTGCTTGTTTTTCATTGTCAACTCCCCAAATTCTGACTTTGGCTGACTTTTTACCACCACGCCAAGATTTAATTTTGTAGTTTTTGCAAAAATTTGGTGAATATCCTACCATAATTTCAGCATCATTAGGTAAGGTTACATTTTCTTTAATCAAGTTAGTAACAACAATTTCACCGACAAATCCTCTGACATCAGTGCATACTCCAACCATTACCATTTATTTTCTCCTAAGCAAAAATCTAAAATATTTATCACTGATGAATGGATTTGTTTGCTCGGGAAATACCCCACCACTGACAAATTTAACATCTTCAATCGTATAAAATGCATTGGGATTAAATTCCTTAATCTTTCTAATTAAAGATTCACTATTGCTTCTTTTCAGGACAATGAAAATGACTTTGACCATCCCATTTTGCCCTTCAGCATCAATCACTGTTGCAGGCTGATTTGCCTCTCGCAAATGCTGTACAAGTGCAGATGCTTCTCTGTAGGTAATTACCCTGATTATTACATAGCCCAGCGACAATTTGCTTTCTAAAACAATCCCTACGTAAGTACCTGTTGCAAAACCCATTGAGTAAGCTATATAATAATAAAAATTGTTTAGATTTAGCATTATCTGACTTACAGCAATAATCCATACAAAAGACTCAATAAATCCCAAAATAGGTGCAATTTTCTTAAGTCCTTTAGCAATTAAAATAATTCTGATAGTTCCAATTCCAACATCAAGTATTCTTGCAGAGAATATCAATAAAGGAATAATAAACCAAACTGTAAGTGTTGTCCCGAATATTTCTGTAAGCATTAAAAAATTATTTTTTATTTTTGTAACAAAACGAATTGTAAACTTAATTAAAAATGCTTATTTTTCAAATTCGTTTATAGACAAATTTCAAAATTATTATTTAAATTTGCAATAAAGTATAAAATAGAGTAAATTATGAGCGGAAATTACCCGAAACTTTTGTTACCAGATATACCTAATTTACATAAATTAGATGTTTATGTTGCTAATGGTGGTTATGAGCAGTTTAGAAAAGCTGTAAAAATGACTTCTGATGAAGTAATTAACGAAGTAAAAGCATCAAAACTCCGAGGTAGAGGTGGAGCTTGTTTCCCTACAGGGCTTAAATGGAGTTTTATGCCAAAGGGTAATGATAAACCGAAATATTTGGCAATAAACGGAGATGAATCCGAACCTGGTTCTTTCAAAGATAGGCAAATATTTGAATATAATCCACATCAGTTGATAGAAGGAATTCTGATTGCCGGTTATGCTATGGGCATTAAATCTGCATATATTTACATACGCGGAGAGTACCACAAATGGGTAAACCTGATGCAAGAAGCTGTCAATGAGGCATACTCAGCTGGATATGTAGGCGAAAAGATGAAAGAGAAATTTGGATGTAACTATTCTGTTGATATATACGTTCACAAGGGTGCTGGTGCTTATATTTGTGGTGAAGAAACTTCTCTGATGAATTCATTGGAAGGGGACAGAGGATACCCAAGATTTAAACCACCTTTTCCGGCTCAGGTAGGTCTCTGGAAAATGCCTACAACAATTAACAATGTTGAGACAATTGCAACAGTGCCTGCAATTTTTAGAATTGGACCTTCAGAATTTGCTAAAATCGGTGCAGCAGGGCATCCGGGAACTTTACTTTTTGGTGTTAGTGGGCACGTTAATAAGCCTGGTGTTTATGAACTTCCGACAGGATTTCCACTAAAAGATTTAATTTATGATATTTGTGGTGGTGTTCCAGGTAATAAAAATATTAAGGCTATTATTCCAGGCGGATCATCCATGCCACCACTTCGTGGTGACGAGATTGAAGGAGTATTGATGGATGAAGAATTCCTCAAAACAATAGGGACTCACATTGGTACTGGTGGTGTAATGGTGATGGATGAAGACACTGATATTGTCGCTGTTACCAGAAGAATTGCTCATTTTTATCATCATGAGTCATGTGGACAGTGTACTCCATGTCGTGAGGGCTGCGGTTGGATGGAAAAAATTCTCAAAAGGATTGAAAAAGGTGATGGAACAAGACAAGATTTAGATTTATTATTGTCAGTTTGTGACAACATCGAAGGAAATACCATTTGTGCACTTGGAGATGCAGCTGCTTGGCCTGTTAGGGGATTTGTCAAAAAATTCCGGGATGAATTTGAGTCCAGAGTACAAGATAACAGAACTTTTCAAGCTTTGAATGTTGTACATGGCAAAAGAGATACAGCGGACTCACTTGTTTTTGCTAATTAATTTTTAGGAATTAAAATAGGAGATTTTAGGATTAAGTTCCTTATCTCCTTTTTTTATTTTAAATAATATGCCAAACAAAAAGAAGATTATTGCTTTAACAAAATTCCTGACAATTTATATTGGCATAATTATATTATATTATGTTTTTATTAGTTTCGATAATAATCCTATACTTGAAATCTACATTAATATAACATCAAAGATAAGTGCTCTTATATTGAGCATATTTGATTCTTCCATTATTGCGGATAAGCAACTAATATCCGGTAGTAAATTTTCTGTAATTTTATCATTTGGTTGCGAAGGGTCCGAGCCGTTAGCAATTTTCTTTGCAGGTGTGATGTCATACCCTTCAGTTATTAAGTATAAGCTCCAAGGTTTAGTGATTGGCCTTCCTGCATTATATTTACTTAATATTATAAGGATTATACTACTTTACTTTATTGGTGTTAATTTTAATACACTGTTTGATTTTGCTCATACAACTTTATTTCCAATCATTTTTATATTAATCGCCCTTGCTTTTTGGATGCTATGGATAAACAGAAGCAATATAAAATTTTAAATACAATCAAATCACTTCGTGAGTCAAAGCCCATCATAAGCTTTTTAATAAGTTTTATCATTATTTTTTCTATTATGCATATAGTTTTAAGTTTATTCTCCAAACCTATTTCAGTAATGCACTATTCTTTTGCGGAAAGTAAAGTTGATGAGTATGTAAACAATCTTATGAATAGTGGTAAGCAAGCATCTTTTGATTATAATCCCGATACTGAAATATTGTCTTTGGTGACCAATTTCTATACTAAACTTGATGAAAATGGGAACGTGATTCAAAAATCAATAACAGTCAATATGTATCAGGAATCCTATATTCCTTTCGTTTTTTTGTTTTCACTTCTAATAATTGATTACAAGAACTTAAAATCATTCTCATTATCAACTATTGCTGGAATGACTATTCTAAATTTCTATATTATAATTAAGATAGCGTGTATATTCTTTGATAATTACAGCTATCCTGAATTTGCTATTTATGGATTTGACAGCATTATTGGTGTTATTGTCTTTTATTTCAATAAATTGCTTAAATCTACCGGTAACAGCTTAAATTATATAGTAGTAGCGGTTATTTGGGTTGCTGTAAGCAAAACTGCAAAAGAACTACTCATATCAAAAATTAAAATCTGATTTACTACTTAATTATCTTCAAAGGTACAACAAATTGATTAAAAGAAGAGTTCACAGAAACAAAATAATTACCTTGTATCCCAATTTGTACATTGAAATTATATTGTCCAAATTCTAAATATCCTCGATGCAATACAGAAATACTTTTCCCTTCTAAATTATAAATATTGATTTCATAAACATCCGGTTTATCAATAAAGAGCTTTAAGTTGACGTTGCCAAATGAAGGATTAGGATATACATTCAAGTCAAATTGATTAGTGTAATTTCGTGCAGAACTCATCCTGCTCTTAAGAATACCCAATGGTAAGTATTGTTGGCCAAATACTGATTTTGTGTCAGCTGGTAATGCTCCTAACCAAGTTTCCAGAAAGTCAGCATATATTCTTCTGAAATCATAATCATGGCGAATGTTACCATATTGGTCCAGGTCAAGTAAATCAGGTTTGCCGTCAACTCGGTAATAGCCACCCTCGATATTTTCGTCAGAACCTGCAAAAACGAACTGCATTGAGCCGGCGCCATGATCGGTTCCTCTACTACCATTATCATAAGCTCTTCGACCAAATTCAGATATAGTCATTCCGGCAACTCTTCTATGAAAACCCTGCTTCACTGCATCATCAAGAAATTCTGATACTGATGCTGCAAGTTGGCTTAGTAATGTAGCGTGTGCTCCTTTATAATCTGCCTGCATTTGCTGTGCATGTGAGTCAAAATTACTTAAATTAATATAGTAAATTTTTGTCTTCAGTCCACCTGCAATCAATTGTGAAATCAGTTTGAATTTTTGTGATAAACCATCAGAATATTGAACCTGAATCTTATCCTTACCTTTTTGATATGCCTCGTAAACTGCCTTTGAATATAACTCACTTTGCTCAGCAATAACATGTATGAAGTTAAATTCCTTCTCATAATTATTTTTAACTGGTTTAGGAAATCTATCAACACTGGGCGTTAATCCTGCACCTGACTTAGCAAAATTTTCGGGAGAATTAAGAGCAATTGCCAGGTGTCCTAAATTAGTTTTAAATAATAAAGGCAAACTTGCACCCAAAGCTATTGCAAATGGATGTTCAGGAATTCCATCAGGGTAGTTTGGTAGCTTCGATGCAAGGTATCTTCCTATCCATCCTTCAAGGAGTTTTTCGTTAGGATCAGATGAATTAATTCCGCTATGCCATATATCTCTCGATCTGAAATGCGACTGATTTGGTGAATCATATCCAATTCCTTGAACAATTGCCATTTTGCCTTCATCAAGCAACCTAATAAATCCATTGTTATGTATATTCTCGACTAATGCAGAGTTAATCCATAGATCTGATGTTCCATATCTCGTTGCATTTTCCTGAGGGATATACAAAGAAGGTCTCAATTTGCGATATTCATCTTCCTGAGCGTAGGGAATTACTGTATTTATTCCATCATTACCACCAAAAAGTTCGATAATAATCATGACATTATCATCAGACTCTTCCAAAAAATGTTCATTTGGAATTACTTTGGTTTGTTGGCTTGAGTTTAATAAACTTGGTGCCAGTGATAACCCAGCAATACCTGCTGCAGTAGTTTTTATAAAGCTTCTTCTTCTCATTTACATTTCCCCATTTTTGCTAACAAAGACTAAAATCAGGCATTAAGAAAATTGACTCGATTATTTTTTTTATTGCCATAAGTGCTTTAGGTGCACCTTGCTCAATTTCTGTTTGCCATTGGCTACCTGACAAAATTGTTTCAACCTCATTCATATGATATAAAACCCTTTCATTGTCTGCGCTTACGGGCATTAAAAGCGTGTATAACCATTGAATTGTAGATTCAATGCTGATGTAATCAGGATTTTCTTTTACTATTTCCAATAGTTTTTGATTAGTAACCAAGTTCAATATTTCTTTTGCATAGATTATTCTTTGGGGGTAAGTAGTAGTACTTATCCAATTTCTATAACCTATCCATGAGCCAACATTTGGTGGATTATACAATTCCATTTCTAGCTGATTGCAAGCTTCACGTGATTTCTTGTATGTGCCAATTTTGTATTCTGTTTCAAATAGTCTTTCTAAGCCAACGATAAATTCAGGAGGTGTCTTAATTTGTGAACCTACAACATTAGTATCGTAAAAATGTTGACTTGTAAAAAGAAGTTTATATACACTTTTTAAGTCGAAATTTGATTTTTCAAACACTTCGGCTAATTCACTTACTACAGCTGAAGGTACATCCCCTGGTGAACTATATACAAAATATCTGTAAATTTTTTCGCAAATAAAAAGTGCAATTTGTTTTGGTCTTTGCTCAAATAATATATTTATCAGACCACCAACTTCCTGCTCCTTAACCTGAAACTCACTATTATCGAATTCACTTCTTGCCTGAATTGTAACGCCCATAATTTGTTTGGCTTGTGTGTCATGGTTATTAGGTGAAAAGTAAGTTTTGAACGGACCATTTGGTGCAGGTTGATATTTGTAAGCTGCTGTTCTCCAACCGGTCAGTGTTCTGGCACCTTCCCTTATGTCACCTTCCGAATATTGGCCAATACCCATTGTAAAGAGCTCTAATAATTCTCTCATATAATTTTCATTAGGAGCTTTTGCTGTGCTGAAATTTAAGCTTTGGTACAAAAGCATTGCACCGTCAAGAGTCATTTCAAAAGCTAAATCTTTATAGTTACCCGTTCGGTATTTTCGTAATAACTCATTATTCTGATATATAAGTGGAGGGGGTATAAGTGATAATGTGTCATAATTGAACTCAATGCACCATATTGTGGATAGAAAAAGTGTAAACTTCTCTTGAAAATAAGTTTCTTCTTTTCTCATCGAATCGAGCCACCAATCAACAAAATTTCTATATCTGGAATTTAATCTACCTTCAATTTCAAATCTGATATCGAGAGGTAAGCCATCCAAAGGGTCTTCTTCCTGAATGTCAAGCCAATTAAGGGAGCTTTTTCCATTATTCAAAGGGTCATTACTTTTACCTAGTATTAAGTCAACAGCATCATCAACGCTCATACCGTTAATTTTCTTTAGCATAGCAATGTTGGAACCTAATGTAGTTCTTTTTAATAAATGAGCCGCTGTTTTATAATCCAGCGGCTTATCATATTTATCCAGTGATAGTGTTTTGAAATTATTATTGGAATCTAATGAATTAGCTCTTTTGCTAAAATTCCCAGTTAAGAAATCTCTTCTTTCCATGAGAATCCCTTAAATTAAAATTTATAAAATTGCACCTAATAACAAACCAATAGAATATAGTAAACCAAACAACAAATTATGTTGTGCAGTCTTAACGTCGCCAATCATAATTTCTTCGGGAGTTGAATTCTCAGCTTTTGAAATAAATTTGAGATTATCAATGGCAGGTTTTATTGAAATAAAAACCAATAGAGTCCAGGGTGAAATGAATTGAAGTGTAACCATAATTACAACACTAACAAATGCTCCAATGATTAAGAAATAGTATTCGAATACTGATGACTTGATTCCCATTAAAGTTGCCATTGTATTAATATTGGCATCTTTGTCATGTTGAATATCTCTGATGTTGTTTGCGTTAAGGATAGCAACTGTAAGCAAACCAATAGGAATACTTATAAAAAATGTATTATAATCCAATTGGCCGGTTAAAGCTGTGAATGTGCCAAGCACCATCATCGGACCAAACATAAGGAATACAAATAAGTCACCTAAAGCATAATACTTGTAAGCAACATTAAATCCGGTATATAAAGCACCGCCCAATAAACCAATTATACCTATGATAAATATTGGAAGACCATGATAGTATACTAATACCATACCCAGTGCGAATCCTATAGCAAACATCAAAAGACCACCTTTATATACTGATTCCGGTTTAAGATGTCCCTCAACCAAAACACGGCTAGAGCCGTAAGTATCTATTTTATCTACTCCTTTTTTGTAATCGAAGTAGTCATTAAGCATATTTGTACCTGCATGAAACAAAACTCCTGCAAGTAAAATGAGGGGAGTAAGTTCCCAGTAAACTTTTCCTGTATATGAGCCAAGAGTCCACATTATTCCAACTAACATTGGAACCACGGATGCCGGAAAAGAGAAAGTTCTAGCAGATTGAATCCACAAGCTTACAGAACTGCGATCTGATGTAGTAATTGAAGCTGACATATAATTCCTTATTTAATCTAAACAAAAAAATATTTAAATGATAACAATATAGTATTTTTTTTATTGTAAAGAATTACTAATTTGATAATCATGAATTTAATATTTTGGTATAAATCAATTTTAAATAACAAACTATAATGAAGGGATTGATTTTTTTGCTCAATAAAATCATTAGTTGTCAAGTGCATAAACTTAGTTATTTAAAAAAAAATGCTATTTGTAAAATGGCACTTGATTAAGGTATTAGAAAATTACTATTTTGCATACTAACATTTCTCAAAAAAGAAACAAATATTATGAATAAGCTTAATTATTTACTAAGCAGTAATTATTACGTAACAAATAATAATGAAATATATTTATACATGTTTTTTCTGATTTTTTGCACTAATTTTTTGCTATTATTTACTTATTTTTTTATACTCAAAATTAAGCATCGAACAATACAATCCTACCTTAATCAGGCTTTTTATGAGTTATTGGCTCTAAATTCAGGTAAAATCAGTGTAGTTGAATTTGCAGAAGTAACTGATATTTCAGTGGAATCTGCTGTAGATTTTATTTCTGAAAAAGCTTCTAAATATGAGGCTATTTCGGATATAGACTATGATGGTAATTTACGGTATTATTTCCATAAAATCCATTAAGTAATAATTCACCATTATTAAACTGTTGGAAAAATACTTTTCTTCAATGATAAATTCTTTGATAATATTTTGTTATTTAACAAAAAAATAATATTTTAGAGTATAAAATAATTGGTGATTTATGAAAAATAAATTGAATGAATACGAAATCTTAGCAGGGTTGATCTGCGAATTAACTCGTAACTGCAATCAAAAGGAAGATTTTTTTGCAGCAAGTTTTAATTTGACACCTGCTGAAGTACGATTGCTGATGCTATTTTCATTCGAAAACACATACAGTATTAAGCATCTTCGCGAAACTCTCAACCTTACTCCCGGGCGAATAACTCATATTGTGGAGTCACTAGAAAAGAAAAAGCTTGTAGAAAGGTTTCAAGATGCTGATGACAAAAGAAATGTGTTTGTAAGATTACTTCCAAAAGCTAATATATTTATCCAAAATTTAAAAGATAATTATAGTCTATTGCACCAAAATTTGCTAAAAAATGTTAATAAAGAAGATATTGAGAAAATCTTTGAATCTTTAAAAGTTCTGATTGATACATTTAAAAAATGGACACAAGAAAAATAGTTTATATTATAAAACAATTTAAGTATTTATGTAAATGAAAAAAATATTTCTAATCATCGCGCTATTTGGATTAGTAACTCTGCTGGCGATTGGTTTTCTATCTCAAAAAGACTATGAGCCTGATAACCAAATGAAACTAAAAGAGAAATATTCCAAAAAAGGCAAAAAGGCGGTTGACCATAGTCAATTCTCAGTTTTGCAGCAGGATTTTAATAATCCTAAACAAGTTACACAAGCATGTGTTTCATGCCATAATATGACAGCTCATCAGGTAATGAATTCTAATCATTGGAATTGGGAAAGAGAGGAGTATGTTGAAGGAAGAGGCATTGTTTATCTTGGAAAGAAAAATGCATTAAACAATTTTTGTATTGGTTCACATGGTAACGAGCAATCGTGCGCCAAATGCCATGTAGGGCTTGGTTATGATGAAAATGGGAAATTATTTGCAGATTCCTCCAACATTGATTGTATGGTTTGTCACGATAACACAGGTACTTATGTAAAAGCAACTGAAAAAGCTGGAGAACCTGTTAGCACATTAAATTTTAATGAAATAGCTTTTAGTTCCGGTAAACCCACCCGTAGTAACTGCGGAGTATGTCATTTTTATGGTGGTGGGGGTAATAATGTAAAGCATGGGGATTTGGAAGAAGCGATGTTTGAACCCACAAAGGAAATTGATGTACACATGGGTACGGATGGGGTAAATATGCAGTGTGTTGCATGTCATAAGACCGAACAGCACAATATTGCCGGGAAACTATATTCTTTATCATCAATGAACCGAAATAGAGCTTATTGTGAGGATTGTCATACATCTACACCTCATGCTGATGATATATTGAACGAACATAACCTGAAAGTTGCCTGCCAGACATGTCATATTCCAACTTATGCAAAAGCAAATTCTACCAAGATGTATTGGGATTGGTCAACTGCAGGAAAATTGAAAAATGGCGAGCCATATCATGAAGAGGACAGCTTAGGGAATCATACCTACTTGTCAATCAAAGGTTCATTTGAATGGGATAGAAATGTTAAGCCAGATTATGTTTGGTTTAATGGTACTGCTTCACATTATTTGAAAGGCGATATTATTAATGACACTACAAAGCCGTTGATTCTAAACAAGCTTCACGGTTCTTATGCAGATGATGAATCAAAAATTTATCCTACTAAAATACATGTTGCAAAACAACCCTACGACCCAATTAATAAGATGTTGATTCAGCCAAAACTTTTCTCTGAAAAAAAAGGAGAAGGAGCATTTTGGAAGGATTTTGATTGGTATAAAGCTGCTGAAGTAGGTATGAAAGAGTCAGGACTTCCTTTCAGCGGTAAAATATCATTCCTGGAGACTGAAATGTATTGGCCTGTTAATCACATGGTTTCTTCTAAGGAAAATGCGCTTTCATGTAATGAATGCCATACAAGAAGTGAAAATGGCAGATTAAGCAAACTAACCGACTTTTATCTTCCGGGTAGAGACTATAATGCAGCAGTTGATACTGGTGCCATAATTATGCTAATACTATCATTTCTTGGCATAGTAACTCATTCAATTGTCAGATTTCTAAGCAAACGAAAAAATAAAGGAGAAGTGAATAATGGCTAAGAAATTAGTATATATTTATCCAGGATTTGAGAGATTTTGGCACTGGATGCAAGCAATATTAATATTCTTTCTTGCTTTTACAGGTTTCGAAATTCACGGTTCAGTTGAGTTCTTTGGATTCAGAGAAGCGGTCAGATATCATAATATAGCTGCTTATATGTTTTTAGGACTGATCATTTTTGCAATATTTTGGCACTTGACTACAGGGCAATGGAAACAGTATATTCCTACATTCGAAAACATCAAGGGGCAGTTGAATTATTACTTATTTGATATTTTCAAAAATGCACCACATCCTACTAAGAAAACAGTGATAAGTAAATTAAACCCACTTCAAAAAATTGTATATTTCGGACTGAAAATTCTTGTAATACCGATGAGTGTTACATCAGGACTTTTATACATGTTTTACAGATATCCGTCCAAATATGGGGTAGAAGCAATAAATATTCAATCATTGGAGTTCATCGCAGTATTTCATACGATAGCAGCATTCCTCCTGATTAGTTTTATAATGATGCATTTATATTTAATTACTACAGGCGAAACAATAACTTCTAATCTTCAGGCTATGTTAACAGGTTATGAGGAGTTAGATGTTGCTGATGAAGAAAAAACAGAAACAAATCAAGTTCAATTAAAAGTTGAGGCGAATAAATGAATTTAGAACATAATAATCAACCTGCTCCATATATGAATTCTTATTTAGCAGGAGCATTACTGGGCATTCTACTGATTGCGACAATTTATATTACAGGCAGAGGATTAGGTGCCAGCGGAGCAATTAAGAGTTATGCTGTAGCAACAGTAGAAACGGTTACTCCTACACACGCCGAGAATACAAAATTCTACAAGGAATATTCAAAAGAGCACTCCGGTTCGCCACTTATGAATTGGTTAGTGTTCGAGGTAACAGGCGTATTAATTGGTGCATTTTTATCCGGATTAATTGCTAACAGATTGAATTTTAAGATGGAAATGGGACCAAATTCTACAAGTAAAATAAGAATTGCAGGTGCTTTAATTGGAGGGATTCTATGGGGAATAGGGTCTCAGCTTGGCAGAGGTTGTACCAGCGGTGCAGCTCTTAGCGGACTCGCAGTTCTATCTACAGGTGGAATACTTACTATGATGGCAATATTTGCAGGAGCATATATCTTTGCTTACTTTTTTAGAAAAATGTGGATTTAAATAGGGGAGATTTTAAAAAATGGGACCATTAGTACCTGATATTATTAGTACGAATCTAAATTACATAGTTGCTCTTGTTTTAGGAATATTTTTTGGAGCAATATTAGAGCAAGCAGGTTTTTCAACTTCTAAAAAGCTTGTTGGGTTATTTTATGGATATGACTTTACTGTGCTCAGAGTTTTTTTTACTGCGGGCGTAGTAGCAATGATTGGAGTAATGGGTTTGAGTTACTTTGGGTTGCTCGATATTAATCTTGTTTATATCAATCCTACATTTTTTTGGTCAGCAGTAGTAGGTGGTGTAATTATGGGATTAGGATTCGTTGTAGGAGGATTCTGTCCCGGTACAAGTGTATGTGCTGCAGCAATAGGTAAAATTGATGCTATGATTTTTATTGCAGGTGCATTTATCGGTGTATTGATTTTTGGAGAGGGATATGAAATGTTCGAACCTCTATATAAAGCGACAAATTGGGGTGCACCAAGGATTTTCGATTCTTTAGGGTTATCACAGTCAGTATTCGCATTTTTAATGACATCTGTAGCTTTATTTGCTTTCTGGATGACATCAATCATTGAGAATAAAGTAAATAAGGTAAGCAAACCACCAATCAGATTTACTCCATATTATGTATCTTTGGGTGTGCTAGGATTGGTAATAGCATTGTCAGCATTTGCGTTTCCTGATAGGAAGTCTGATCTACTAGAATTAAATCTTCAAAGTGAAAACATCAAAATTGATAAGATGTCGGTTGATGAATTTGCATACAGGATTATGGATGAATATGATAACAAATTGCAGGTGATAGATTTTAGAAAAGATAAAGAGTTTAAGAAAATGTCTTTACCAAAGTCCACTCAATTTACCATTGATAATTTATTCGAGAAAGAACCAAACAGATTGCTGGCATTAAAACACAAAATTAATGTATTTATAGCCGAAGATGAAGCAACGGCAATAAAATATGCGGCAATTGCAAAAGAATTGGGGTATAAAAGAATTAAAGTTCTGGATGGTGGCTTGGATAAATTTAAACAAGAGATATTAAATTATCAAATTAAAAACGTATTCAACTCAGTTGATGAAGAAAATACTAATCGATTCAGACTTAAAGCAAAAGAAATCATCCCTGTAATGATTTCTCAAAACAAAATTTCAGGTCCTGTGGTGAAGAAGCAAAAGCGAGTTGTTGGCGGTTGTTGAAAAAACTTTCATTTGTAATAAACTAAAAGAGCCGGTATAATAATCTATAACCGGCTCTTTTTTTAAATTAAAATCAGATTAAAAAATTAGTCTGGTGTTGGGTAAGCTGCCTTTGATTGACTCTTTAGTGGAATCACTGATATTATTACCTTTGAGAATTATTACTCTCAGGTTTTTCATTGACTCCATTCCGGTTGGAAGTGCTTGAATTTGATTGTCGGTCAAAGTTAGTGTTTTCAATTCAGTAAGTTCAACTAATTCTTTAGGTAAATTAACTATTTGATTATGACTAAGATTCAACGTCTGCAATTTTGAATTTTTAGAAATAGAATTACTGATGTTAGAAATTTTATTACCTGTAAGATCTACTTGTCTGAGATTTTCAATTTTCCCTAAGCTATTAGGGTAATCAGTAAATTGATTATTCTTAAGACTTATTACTTTTAAATTTTTCATATTTTCGATCGATGCAGGTAATGAGCTAAGTGAATTGTCATTTATATGCAATTCTGATATAGAAGATAATTCACAAATCATTGGTGGAAGTTGCTTCAAATCGTTGTTTGAAAAATGTAAAGTTCTTAAACTACTTAGTTTAGAAAGATTTTTTGGTAATGATTTAATATGTGTCTCACTTAAATCTAAAATATTCAAATTTGGTAAATTACAGATTTCATCCGACAAAGAATCCAAAGAGTTTTGCCCTATAGATAAATGTCTTAGTTCTGTCATTTTTGAAATCTCTTTTGGGAGTGATTTGAGTTTATTACCATCAAGTTTAAGAATATTTACTGATTTACTATCGAAAAGCTTTGGATTAATTGTACTTAGACTGTTTGCCGATAGATCAAGCAAACTTAATGATCTCATATTCGAAAATGATTCAGGAACTGCATTAATTTGATTGTGCGATAAATTTATATCTTTTAACTCAGTTAACTTGCTCCAATCAAAATTAATATTTGAAATTTTGTTATTGTTCAATACAAGTTTTCTTAAACTTGCCATTGAAATAATCTCACTACCTACTGATGTAATATTATTTTCAGCAATTTCCAAAATTTGTAATTTTTTTAATTTGAAAATTACAGCTGGAATTTTGCTGAAATTATTTTTATTCAATCTTAGTTCCTGCAAATTTTGTAATTCTGCTAATTCATTAGGCAAGTCAGTAAGTAGGTTAAAACTTATGTCAAGTCTTTCCAGTTCTGTTAGTTCTTTAATACGGGGGCTTAAAGTTGTTAATGAGTCATTTCTTAAAACTAAATTTTTGATCGAGGTTGGGTTAGCAAGAGCATCTTCGAAAGAATTAAAGCCACCACGCTGCTTTTTTAGATTTTGCATTCTTTGCAACCTTTGTTGCATCATTTGTTGCATATCAACTTTGCCATCATCAGGTGTTGATTGTTTAGTATGCTTTGGTTGCGAAATTAACTGATTTAAACCTATTCCAAAACTAAGAAATAATACTATTACAAAACCGAATGTTTTCAATTTAGTTCTTACCATTATTAATAAATACATCTATTTAAATTTAGAGACGATAGTAATATGAATTTGTTAATTATAATTTCACTATTAATTAAATTTTATGTATAAATACTCCAATTCTTGAATGCGAACCCTTGAAGTTGAATGAAGTTGACTTGAGCAAGCTTTCTTCAATTTTACCATAGAATGAATCGTATCTCCAATTGTATATTTCGCTGTATAAATTTTTCACATACTTGCCGGCATCTTCCCCGCTTACCAATACATAAGGATATGTTTGTTCATCATTTTTGTCTGGAACATAAATATCTAAGTTATTGACTGTAAATCTTCTAGTCTCAATTCTTAAGTCAGGTGGTTTAGATTCTCCGTAATAGGTTCTTTCCACTTTGTAAAATTCGTATTTCAATTCAACAATTATTGAACCATCCTTTGATACTGTTCCATTAATAACCTCAATAGTTGAATCGGGTAAAGTCGGATACTCGGTTATCCAATCTTTAGGTGAAATTTTCTCATTCAAAAGAGTAAAATTATTACCTTTCCAAACTATGTTCCTTACACCAGCTGGATATTCAAGATCCCATTCCATATCTTCGTCAGAGGATCCATCATCGTAATAAATGTTACTTGTTACAAATGCTCTGAAATATGTATATCTAGCGAGCGGATTATCACTTTGTCCTGTGTCTGTGGTTGTATATCCGTCACCAATTATAATCTCGTCGTCAGCCATCAATACCGGTTCGTCCTTGAGACTTGAAGAGCTCAGATTATTAATGTTGAAAATGATTTTTGAATTGACTTTATCAATCTCAAAATTTGCTTCCTTCCAGGTTCCGTTTGAGTAAATCATACCTTTTACTGATTGCTCAGGAGTTTTTCCTGATTCAATCTTTGAAGGGTCGTATTTCAAATAAATATTTACGGTTTTTGCAAAACTTTGGAAACCTTTGAATGAAAGCTTATAAAGGTTACTTCCCAATTTCATATTTGATAATGAAAAAGTAGGAGCAGATGACTCTTTTTTAACCTTCATCTCAATATTTTGGTTAACCGCATTGGGTGGGAAAACAATCTTGAAATCGTTTCCGGCTTCAAATACTTGCTCTTCGCTTGTAGCGATTACACTTTTTTCAATTACATAATCAGAACTGGGATTAAGCAGCTCATCACAAGAAGTAAATAGTATTAAGATAATAATTACAGACAGAATTATCTTTGTCATGACTCATTCCTTTTTGATTAATAATGCATAAATTCAATCTCTACCCATGAATTCTTTGAATAATCGGTAGATAAATATTCTTCCTCTTTTGTGCCTTGATAGTTTTTATATACTTTTTTAAACTGAATATACTTAACCATATTTTTTATGTTATTTCCACCTCCGTCTTTTCCGAATTTAAAAAACATTCCCATTCTATCATAATCGTAAGGAACATTTTCGAGATGCAGAACAGCTTCAATTGATGTAGTATCATCCCATATTTTTGTAATATCGCAAGTAGCTTGCAAATTTAACGTTTTGTTATTGGAATTTATAGTGCCTGAAATATTACCACCCTCCAGTTCAGCTACAAACTTATTACCATCCCAGGTTAGATTATCTGTAAATGTTTCACTACCAAAATTAAAATATAGCGGAAAATGAATTGAATACCAATTACCTTCATTTAGGCCCTGATGATAACCTGAAAAATCTACACTTATAAACTTTGAAGTTTTCATTTTAGCTAAAAAATCGTCATCTTGTCCTGTGTCTGTGGTTGTATATCCGTCACCAATTATAATCTCGTCGTCAGCCATGAATACCGGTTCATCCTTGAGACTTGAAGAGCTCAGATTATTAATGTTGAATATGATTCTTGAATTGACTTTATCAATCTCAAAATTTGCTTCTTTCCAGGTACCGTTTGAGTAAATCATACCTTTAACAGATTGTTCCGGTGTTTTGCCTGATTCAATCTTGGAAGGGTCGTATTTCAGATAAATATTTACGGTTTTAGCAAAACTTTGGAATCCTTTAAATGAAAGCTTGTAAAGGTTACTTCCCAATTTCATATTTGATAATGAAAAAGTAGGAGCAGATGACTCTTTTTTAACCTTCAACTCAATATTTTGGTTAACTGCATTGGGTGGGAAAATAATTTTAAAATCGTTTCCGGCTTCAAATACCTGTTCTTCGCTTGTAGCGATTACACTTTTTTCAATTACATAATCAGAACTGGGATTAAGCAGCTCATCACAAGAAGTAATAATGAACATAATCGCAGATAAGAAAATTATATTTTTCATCATATACCTCAACTATGGATTACTCCTCATACTAAGACTAAATTTGTTAACCTTTGGATTATCGTTAAGTTGCTTCATTGTATAAATTTCAACAGTATTACCATCCTGTGTAAATGTTAGAGTAAAACTTACCTCTTCGGCATGCTTGATCAAGTCGTGGTCGTATTTTCCTTGTTCAAAAGTTTTGTATGTATCAATATCCAAACTTGCTAACTGACCCCAGAAGTCTTTATAAAAGGATAAAATTGGTTTCAGTTTGATTTTTATATCAACGATTTTAACCTGCTTATCTGCCATTTGCATTTCATTACTATATTGATAAATTAAATTGCTGCAAATCCAAGTTTGCTTGTTGATTTCACCGGAAATTGTCATATTAATATTATTGTAACTATCTTTAAATGCTCTGTTCATACTGAATTTTGTACCGTTCCACTTCACGAATACTGTGTCAAGTTCGCCGGGTCCATTTTCAAAATAACTTGTAGATGATAGTGATGGGTACTCAAAATGTATTTCCTGCTGGGTACTTTGTTTTACAACGATAAAATCCCCCAACTCAACCTTGCATAAATAGTATTTTAATTTAGCTAACTGATCATCACTTTGGCCTTCATCTGTGGTTGTATATCCGTCACCAATTATAATCTCGTCGTCAGCCATCAGTATTGGACCATCTTTTGTATTTGAAGAGCTCAGATTATTAATGTTGAATATGATTTTTGAATTGACTTTATCAATCTCAAAATTTGCTTCTTTCCAGGTACCGTTTGAGTAAATCATACCTTTTACTGATTGCTCAGGTGTTTTTCCTGATTCAATCTTGGAAGGATCGTATTTCAAATAAATATTTACGGTTTTAGCAAAACTTTGGAAACCTTTGAATGAAAGCTTATAAAGGTTACTTCCCAATTTCATATTTGATAATGAAAAAGTAGGAGCTGATGACTCTTTCTTAACCTTCAGTTCAAAATTGTTGTTTGTTGAATTAGGTGGGAAGACTATTCTGAAATCAGAGCCAGACTCGAAAACTTGCTCTTCAGAGCTGGGTTTAACCTCTTTTTCAATTAGATAGTCAGTGCTAGGATTTAGTATTTCATCGCATGATGATACAATAATCATCACAATTAAAATTATAGTAATTTTTTTCATAAATCACCATCTTTTTTAGAGCTGCAATTATTACTTAACTGCAGCCCTATATTTTATTATTAAATATGTTATTACAATGAACAAATTATTTATTACCCAGACTAAAAATTTCATCTGTATCAAGGTTATTTTTTACTTTCGAGCTAAGCGGCTTTCTACTGCCGGATGAGCTGTATTTTCTGTAATAATCATTTGTACCAGACTTATAATTCGAACTGGTTTGTGCTGTCCACTTTTCCTGATCCGAACTCACGCTGCCGCTTTGAGAATAGGACTGGGTAGAATTTGAACCGGAAATTGTAAATGACAATCCGGAGTTATCAATTTTAAGTTGCATAAGCCCACTTCCATCGAGATTTGTGATTTTTACGTATCCATTACTCAATACCTGATAGAACTTTGTGCCTGAAAAGACTGTTCCTTTCTTCGGAGCTGCTGGATCGTTCGAATCATCTAATACTTCTTTAATATACCACACACCCCAAAGCGGATTCATTTTGATTCTCAATTCTTTTTCAGTAGAAATTCTAAATCCAGGCATGATGATCATTGCTGAAATCATGTCATTATTCTTGATCTGAAAAGGTAAAACACCTTTGAATTTTCCTTTTTCAATTATAAGTACTGAATCGTGCATTTTGTTATTTACTTTGAAATAAATAGGACCGGCATACAACACTGAATTGGGATATTCGCTGTCAGTATTATGTTTAACATTTATCTCAACAGTATCAGAAATTTCGTCTGTCTTTTTCATTTCAATTTCTAAGTGAGGAATAAAAAGCCTCATTACATTTACTCCGGCATGAATTATATTGGGAACTAATTCAGTTGCTTGTGAATGAGCAGCTTTTTTATCTACATACGGATATCCTCTAAATCTAAAATAGGATTGATCGCGAGCTAATATTACTTCTCTTCCACTAGGAAATTTCTTGACAAAGCTAAAACTTTCGGGTAAGTACTCAAGGTTTTGAAGTAATGGGGCTGCATATTTGCCATCTTTATTGATTGATGTATAACTCTCCAAACCGTTGCCGTTGATTGTCTCGTTAGTAAAGAAATTTGAGTTGGTAAATTGAGCGAGTCTTTGATTTATACTTCTAACTGTTTGGCTTGAATTAAAGTAAGATTCTAAGTTAGGATCAGGAATATTGTCTTTATTACTTTCTGTAACAGAAGGATTAAATAATTCTTCGTATGGATCAGGACTACCTAAAATCCAACCTCCCGAATAGCCAAGGGGTGCAGCATGGCTATCATTCCTTGTATGCGGCGGACAGCCCATATCTGCTGTATTATGAAGAGTCTCTCCGAGGCATCTGTAAGCAGAAGCAAGATGCTCTTTTCTTTTGTTGGTATCTTTTTCGGTTAAGGCCAAAATCATACTTGCTTTGCCTATTCTCATAGACCAAATATTGCTTTCACCCTTGTAAGTATCACCTAATGCCCATTCAATCGCATCTGTCCGGGGATTGGGATATACTCCCTCCCAATAAGTGCCTCTATTAGTTAAGTGCCTTGAGCCTTCTGCTTTTGTTGGGTCATAAAAATGCCTTACTGCAGCTTGAAGCTCTGGTTCGTCTGCTGAATAACCCCCATGTTCAATCCACTCATCTACATACTTTGATGCTTCAGAGTTAGTTGTGCTACCCTCGATATATCCGGGATTAGTTAATGCTAATCCGGTAAGCTTAGTCATATCTGTTGAAAAATTGAAGCTATAGTTCTTGAACTTTTCAATCTTGGCATCGTAATTATAATAATTGTTGAATTTTTCAATTATTGCTTTATTTATTGATGGGTGTGATTCTGTATGTTCGTAGCCACGCAATACTAATTGCAAAGCAAAATAGGTTGAGAAACCTAACATGACAATTAAAATATTCTTAATTTTCATTGGTGCCTCCTCCTAAAACCTATGCAACTTCCAATCGCCTTCTCCCGAGTTGGAGTAAGCAATTGTATAAATCTGACCCTCAATGGTGATCTCATATTCGGCATACATTTCGTTTGCATATATCAACTTTCTGTCCTTAAGAGCATTTGCAAATGCTTGCATTTGACCGGGAGTTGCATTTAGCTCTTGTGAATATATTTCTTTATATTCGTCATACATCAAATCAATTACTGACTGTTTATTACCACTCTCAAAAGCAGTAATAACATCAATATTGAATTGCTTAACCTGTTCAGTTTCTTCTCCGGGATCGTCTATGGGTCCCGATGGATTTTGCTCAGGGCAGTGAGTTAATAGTGATGAAAATGTGGCAAGGACTATGCCAATAACGAAAAGTTTGACATAATTACTAAATTCTTTCATTTTTTTAACCCTTTTCAAAGGTTCGTAAAATATTTCATCACTAACTTATTGAATTTATAGTAAAAAAGCAAATATTTTTTATCATTTTGATTCAAAAATTAATAAATAAATTTAGTTGAAATTCTAAAAAATTAGGCATAATATTTGATAAGATTTAACTAATTAGTTTAAAAATTAAGGAATTAGCTATGATAAAGAAAATAATGTTTCTATTGTTTCTGAGCTCCTTGAGTCTATTTGCTGCTAAACCAATTGTCGAAGTTGGCGATTTACCAAGAAATTCAGAACTTGAATTGTACGAAGAAAGTGAAGGTTTGTTTGCAAATAAA
This sequence comes from bacterium, assembly GCA_024711295.1. Taxonomy (GTDB): domain Bacteria; phylum Bacteroidota; class Ignavibacteria; order Kapaibacteriales; family UBA2268; genus JANJTB01. The sequence continues at coordinate 179,631 of JANJTB010000006.1, forward strand.
CTCCTGGAATTATACAAAATGGGAATAGCATTGGAATCCCAAATCAGGATTTCCGGTCATGTACCTGAAGTAACTTTGGATAAACCAACATTTGAAGAAATAGAAGACATGGATATCAAAACTCTGAAGAAGTTTTACAAGAATGTTAAAACACTGGAGTCACAGGTTATTAACATGCCCGATTCAGACAGGCAGATACTGCTTGATAAGATAAGTGACCTCGAAAACAGACTCCGAGATACTATCGCAATATATACAATTGAGAAAGGCGCAATCAGAAACCAAATGTTAGATTTGATGCTTCAAAGACTTAGAGAAATAGAAAAGCAAAACAGTGAAAATATTGAGTTGGTAATTAATCAGAATTACGTAAACTGCATGGATTACAATACATGGTTCTCTATTGCCGGTGTGTCGAAAGTATTAATATCAGATGGCTTGGGAATTGTAACCAATGATCCGGGTATAGGTGCACAATTTTCTGTGAACATAGGCAAAATAACTGGATTTTGGAATGGATTCGAGTTGAAGTATGAGTATCTCTCTCCAAAATTATTTACCGAATATGATTATGGTGTAACACCTATTGTTAGAGATCAATGGAATTCGAATCTTAACTCTGTTATGGGTGGCGGAAAAATCGAGATTAACAAAACTAAAGATCTGATCCAAGCTTTTAATTTATTCGTTGGATATTTTTGGACTGACGGAAGAATATACAATAAATCCGGTAGTTACATGAATTGGGACGGTGGAGTATTCTCTCTTGATTACTCATTAGCTGTTCCAAGTTGCAAGTTCCCTTTGGAATTGTTTGGAGGAATTTCGATTTATCATTCATTTTCAAGAAAACTTCTTCTACAGACACCGGTATCAGGGTTTGAGAATATTGAGCTAAATAAGACTCATGTTGCTTTAAATATCGGATTAAAATATAATTTATGGCGTACACCATTCTAAAAACTAATTGAGAGAAATTCAAAAATGAAAAAGATAATTTTGTTCCTGTTGATTTTTCTTATTACTGATGGTTTATCCCAAAGGAATGAGCTTTCACTGGCGATTAGGAATATTAAACTGGGAAATACATATAGAGAAGGTAAAGATTTTGATAATGCTGCAAAGTTCATTAGTGAAGGCATGAAACAAACCAGAAAATTCAAAGGTTTTGATGCAATGTACTGGACTGCGGTAGGCCACGAATCTTTAGGTTATCTCTATCGTGATATGAGTATGTTTGATGAATCCCAAAATAATTTTAAACAAGCTTTAGAGATTTATAAAAAAATTATTCGTCAGGAAGATGGCTCTCAATATGCCATGATTGATGTTTTAAATAAAATTGCAGGATTATCAAACGACGAAACTGCTGCCAAGGCAGGTAACATAGGTACAAATGATAATACTGTATCATTAGTTGGGCGAAAGCTAAAGTCTTTACCACAATCACTACCGTCAGGACTAAAAAGTTTGATATTAAAGAACAATCGCTTCAGGCAATTCCCTGATGAGTTAACTACATTTAAAAAAATTGAATATCTTGATTTGTCAGAAAATAGGATCAGAGATTTATCAAATTCGATCGGAGTATTGAAAAATTTACATTACTTAGATTTAAGCAATAACAAAATTCAGGAATTACCACCATCGGTTATTAACCTTCAAAGTCTTAAAGAACTAAATCTTGAAGGTAACAAACTTAAAAGTTTGAATTATAATTTATGTGGTCTAAAGAACCTAGAAATTCTTAATTTAAGAAATAATAAACTGAATTTTCAAGAAGTACTTAGAATAATCAAATGCTTACCAAATACCAATATTATATTTGACAAGTACGAAAAAGTAGAAGATGAGAACGAAGAAGAAGCAGAATAAGGTGATTTTTATTCTGCTTCTTTAACTATTTTTCCGTTTAGGATATACTTTTTATTTGATTTTTCACAATACGCTATTCCGTTCTGATCAAATTTTAATTTAATACCAGAAGCGCTTACCCAAGCTCGGATTTTGGCAGGGACTCCAATTACTAGGGCGTAATCAGGAACATCTTTGGTAACTAAAGCTCCTGCTCCAATAAATGAGTGCCTACCTATATTTATTCCACATAAAATAGTGGCATTTGCTCCTATTATTGCGCCATAGCTTACTCTTGTTTTTATAAATTCTTTACCTGTAGCATCAGGGAATTTAAAGGTAGGTATTTTTAAATTAGTAAATACAACAGAAGGACCACAAAAAACATTATCTTCCAGTACGACACCTTCGTAAATTGAAACATTATTTTGGACTCTGCAATTATTACCAATTATTACATTCGACCCTACATAAACATTTTGACCGATAACACAATTGTTGCCAATTTGTGAATTGGATTGAATATGGCAAAAATGCCATATTCTTGTATTACTGCCAATAGAACAATTATCATCAATGACAGAACTATTATGGGCAAAATAATCCAAGTAACCTCTACTTATGATACATCAACAAAAGTGGGTGAGCTGTTTCCAGATCAATTGATGGCTTAGAAAGACTAATATTATATACAAGTTCTAACGAGGACCTAGCTTCGTTTATTCCATTGCCACCACCATTCAGTATGTCTTGATAGACTGCTGTATGCAAATCCGTGAAGCCCTCAGAAAACTCAATCTCTTGGTTGTCTATTGTTATTGATCTAAATGTACGCTGACCTTTCGATAAAGACTCTGTTGGTAAGTCATTAGAATCAATTGATAAATACCATGTTATATACGCATTATCAAGCTCAATAAATCCTGATGCCTTAGTTTCTGTAAACAAATGAACGTCACTTCTTTGTACTTTACCAAAAATCCACATCAACATATCAAAAAAATGTACTCCAATATTCGTTGCAATACCACCTGATTTTTCATAACTTCCCTTCCACGAAAACTTATACCATGGTCCACGCGAGGTGATATAGCTCAACACAATGTTATGTTTTTTGTTGCTCTTTTTGAATTTATTCTTCAAGTCAATAATTTTTTCATGTTTTCTTAGCTGTAATATTGTGAAAACCCTTTGATTATATTCAATTTCCAGTTCTTGCAAAGCATCTAAATTGTGTGGCTTAATAACTAGGGGTTTTTCGCAGATTGCATCTGAGTGTAACCTGAATGCATGCCTTATGTGGGCATCATGCAAATGATTGGGGGAGCATATTGAAATATAATTTATCGAATTAGACTTATCTTCTCTTCTAAGCTTATCCAAATATCTGTCAAATCTTTCAAATTCTGTAAAGAAACTGGCTTCGGGGAAATATCTGTCAATAATACCTACTGAGTCATGTGGATCAACCGCGGCTATTAAATTATTTCCTGTATCTCGTATTGCTTGCAAGTGCCTTGGCGCAATATATCCTGCAACACCTGTTATGGCAAAATTTTTCATGATTCCCAACTTAAAAATAAAATGTCAAGTAGTTTGGTTAAATTAATTTTTTAACTCAGTAGAGACAAACTTCATAGCAAATAATAATGTTTTTTTATATTTTATGCAAATAATTATTATCTTTTTGTTAAATTTGAAAACTATTGAGTTTTAAAAATATAAAAAAAAAGATGAATTGTAAAATAAATTAAGAAAATGCTATTATGAATGTTAAAGAAAAACTTTTAGCTCTGAGAAATGAGATGTCCAAAAATGGTATTGATGCATATATTATTCCAAGTACAGACCCTCATATCAGTGAGTATGTTGCAGACTGCTGGACATCTAGAACATGGATTAGCGGTTTTACAGGTTCTGCAGGTACTGTAGTTGTCACATCAAATACAGCAGGACTTTTTACTGACTCAAGATACTTTTTACAGGCAGAGCAAGAACTTAGTGGTACAGGAATTTTACTTCACAAGGTAGGATTGCCCGATGTCCTTGACTATCCTGAATGGTTGAGGGACAATATGGAAACCGGAAAAACTGTAGGTTTTGATGGTAAAGTACTTACAGTAGCCCTTGCCAAAAAATTATCCAATTTGTTCAGGATTAAGGATATTAAAATTAATGCTGATAATGATTTAGTATCAAAAATATGGTCTGATAGAAATACCATACCTATGAATAAAGTTTTTGAGCATGAATTAAAGTTTGCCGGGAAGTCAAGAGTCGAGAAAATAAACGAAATTCAATCAAAAATGAAATATCAAGGTGCTGATTATCACATAATCGCAACATTGGACGATCTTAATTGGATTTTTAACATACGAGGAAAGGATGTTGCATTCAACCCTGTTGCAATAGCTTATGCAATAATAACTGAGTCGCACGCTGAACTATTTATTTATAATGATAAACTTTCTTTTGAATTGAAAAGTCAACTAGAAAGTGATGGCATAAGAATTTTTGATTATGAGAAAATAGCGGAAAGAATATCTCAGTTCGAGACCGGAAAGAATGTACTTGTTGATATAAATAAGATAAATCTTTGGCTTTACAATTCAATTCCGGGTCATTGTAAAATTATCGAAGGCAGTAACATATCAACTTTGCTGAAGGCGTGTAAAAATTCCACTGAAATCGGTGGTATGAAAAATGCTCTCAGAAGAGACGCTGTTGCAATGATAAAATTCCAATATTGGTTAGAAAATTCTGTAGGTAAAGATGAGATTTCTGAGTTGACGACAATGAGTAAAATCAGAGAATTAAGATCAGAGTTGCCATTATTCTTCGGTGAAAGTTTTAACACAATCGCAGGATATCTTGGTAATGGTGCAATTGTTCACTATGGAGCTTCGGAAGATTCTGATAAACAAATTAATCCTTATGGATTTTTCTTGTTTGATTCCGGTGGACAATACTTTGATGGAACTACAGATATTACCAGAATGTACCATTTAGGACAACCTACTGAGCAGGAAAAGATTGACTACACTCTTGTTCTAAAAGGTCATATTAATTTGGCTATGGCTCAATTCCCATTAAAAACAAGAGGATCTCAATTAGATATTTTAGCTCGAAAAGCACTTTGGGATCTTGGAATGAATTATATGCATGGGACAGGTCATGGTGTCGGCTGTTTTATGAATGTCCATGAAGGTCCACAAAATATCAGAATGGATGAGAACCCTACCACTCTTGAAGTTGGTATGATAATTTCGAATGAGCCGGGATTATATCGTTCTAATGAGTATGGTATTCGTATTGAGAATTTGATTTTGGTAGTAGAAGGTGACAAAACAGAATTCGGGCAATACCTGAAATTCGAAACTTTGACACTTTGTCCTATCGATACCAAACCTGTCAATAAATCTTTATTGACTGATAATGAAGTTGAATGGTTAAACAATTACCATAAAAGAGTTTACGATGAAGTATCTCCTTTGTTGGATGATGAACTAAAATCATGGTTGTCAAATAAGACTAAAGCTATATAAATGGATCAAATTACTCCTGTAGAAAAAAAAGGTTCTAAACACATGTTGCTATGGGGCATTGTTATTTTAATAACTTTGCTTGTTTTGACCTTAATTGGTCTTTTGGTATTCAAAACTAATCCTCAGAATGATGACAGCACAATTGAACAAGCTGATATCAGGACAGAAAAATCTGAAAGTGCGAAGGTCATTGTTAAATTTGAACAACTCGCTGGTTTTTTTACCGGTACCAGAGAAGGACTAGATGGTACTGTTGAACCTGTCCTTGTTGAGTTCAATAGCCTTAATTATGAGGAAAATACCTTCAAGATTGTCGTCAATATTGGAGTAAATACTAAATTGAACGGATTTGGCAAATTCTATGTTGAATCTGGCATGATTGAATCTGATATACTATCTAATCTTATATGCTTTTATGATGATAATAATAAAATGGTTATTAAATCATCAGGCGAATCAAATAATATATATAAATTAATGAAGGAGTAAGAATGAAAAAGTTTTTACTTTTATTACTAGTCATTTTAGCTGTATCTTGTTCGGAGAATAACGATACACCTATTGTTGACGGAAATAATCAAGCTGATAAAGTACAAACAAAATCCGAAAGTGAGTTTCTAAGAATACAAGACAGCATCCTAAAAAATTATTCATCTGCCGTAAAATTGATTAATCAGATTGACGGGGAATTAAGCAAATTGGCTAAAACACCTAATTTGAACGAATCATATAATTACGAATTAGATATACTCAAAAAAATTGATTATCTTTCTTTTCAGCTTAAAACAAACAACGAAGTCATTGATAAGTTGCAAGGTAAATTGAAGAGATTAACCAAAGAAAATAACGAGTTTAAAGAGAAATTCATTGTTTTGGAAAATATAATTGCTGAAAAAGACGAGATTATAGCTAACCAGAACATTCGAATATCAGATTTAGAAAAAGAACTCAATATCACTAAAGCTGAACGAGATGTTGCACTTGTGGAGAAGCAACAATTCGAGCAACTAGCTCAAGAAAAGGAAATTCAAAAAAATACCGCATTTTATGTGATAGGTAAAGAAAAGAATTTGAAGCAAGACAATATTATTAAGATGGAAGGTGAAGGATTTTTGGGTATAGGTGGTAAATATGTACCTTCGACAGAAGCAGACCTAAAGTATTTCACTAAAATTGATATTTACAAAGATACTCTAATTCCTTTGCCGTCGAATTCAAAAGTTGCTGAAATAGTATCAACTCATAACAAAAGAATGATTGAGTATCATAATCCTGCGTCGGGTTCTGATATGCTGAAAATAAAGTCTCCCGAGAGTTTTTGGAGGACTGATAAATTATTAATAATTATAGTAGAAGACAAGTAATTTAATAACAATTTATTTAAAGGTTTAAAATATGAAAAAAAATATTATTTATTTATTATTGATATTTGTAATTTATAACACAGCAATTTCTAATGATACAACAACAACCCACAAGTTGCTATGGAAAAAAGGTGGTTTAACGGGATTGAATTTTTCAAATGTTGGTTTGCAGAATTGGGCAGGTGGTGGTTCAGATATGGTATCTGTTACAGGTCTTGCACAACTTTATGCTAATTACAAAACAGATAATATGTCTTGGGATAATTCTCTTGATATGGGCTATGGTTTGGTAAAACAAGGTAAAGAAGACTTACGAAAAAGTGACGACAGATTGATTTTTCTTTCCAAATTTGGTTATAACGCCACACCAAAATTATTTTATACTGCTCTTTTGGATTTCAGAACCCAATTTGATTTAGGTTATGACTACAGTAAAAGAGAACCAAATTCTGATAGGGCACTTTTAATATCTGATTTTATGTCACCTGCATACTTAAACTTAGGTTTGGGTATGAATTACAAACCTGATGAATTTTGGCAAATGTTTATTTCAGCTGTATCCAACCGTCTGATAATTGTTCTGAATGAACAACTTTCAAATCAGGGGGCCTATGGTGTCAATCCCGGAGAAAACATATTCAGCCAGCTTGGTGCTTCTGCAAACATTGTTTTTCAAAAAGATATATTTGATAATGTGAATTTCAGGTCACGATTAAATTTGTTCTCTGCCTATAACAGGTTCACATCTGTTGTGGTCACTTCAGAAACAGCTATCAATATGAAAGTAAACAGCTTTATACAAGCTTCAGTAGCTTTAGACCTTATTTATGATGATAAGGTTATGATTAACAGAAATGATGGGACTATTGGACCTGATACACAAATAAGACACGTTATAGGTGTTGGTATAGCATACAAATTTGGTGATGACAGAAACTAATTCTGTTTTAATTTATTCAATTGATTAAGGGGCTATCAATAATTTTCACTCTACATGAAAGTTAATGGAATATAAATTTTGAGATATTAATAGCCCCTTAAAATAATTAAATTGAATTTTCAATTTCTACAAGTGTACTTTCAAATTCGTTCCAATTGAAAATTTCTGAGTCTGCCAAAGTGATTTTATTATTATCCTTATTTAAAACAGCGGTTTGGTCGCCACTAAATCTAATAGCGCGCATCCCAACTTTTTTTGCTCCTACAATATCAGTCTTTTCAATATCGCCAATGTGCAAAGAATTCATGGGTTCGATAGATAATTGATCTAAAATTGTTGTATAGGCTTTTTCATGTGGTTTAGAAACACCGGTTTCATCACTAAAGCTAAATGCATCGAACAGATCTAAAACACCCGCATTTTGCATTACCATTTTAAGAATTGAACCGGGAGTAAATCCTGTATCAGATATTAATCCAAGTTTATATCCTCTGCTTTTAAGATTACTAAGTGTTTCGAACGAATTTTCCATTAAGCTTGGTGGATAATCCAAAATTGACTCTGCAAACGATTTGGCAACCCTTTGTATCGAATTATCATTATGAGGCAAATTTAAATATGACCACAAATACCCGATTGTTTCAATTGTTTCAGGGGTCCTTTGTTGGTTCATCCAAATGTTATTAAAAAACTCCCAAGATGCCTGTACAGCTTCACTGAATTTATCATGGCTTACCTTGACATCTAGTTTAGCAATTTCTTCGGCAAATACGTGCTGCCTGACTGCATTCCTTTTTATTCCATTACTTGAATCAAATAATGTATTCCAAAAATCAATAGTAATTAATTGTATTTTCATTTAATTAAAGTATGCTTTATTATAAAACAAATAGTGACATTGATGAATGACAAAAATTGCATATAAACACTAACTAATACCTGTCACTTTGAATATGCTAACAAGTATAACAAGGACAATTACAGGTAATAAATACTTTATTAGAAATATCCATGTACCTTTGAATTTGCTGAAATTATCTCCTGAAATCATGATTTCAGCTCCGGCATTTTTTGCTCCCCAAATCCATCCTATAAATATACAAAGAAGCAAGGCTCCAAATGTAAGTAAAAAATCTCCAAAGAAAAAGCTCATTTGACTTAGAAAATCTGCTGATGTCAGACTTGAAGGCAACCATCCGAAATTTGTAAAAAATTTAACCGTTCCTTGAGATAATGCTGATGGTAATCCAACTATAAAAACGAAAAATGCAACATACCACACAATCTTTTTCCTACTGACATTCTTTTCATCAACAAGATAAGAAACTGGAACTTCGAGAAGAGATATTGTAGAAGTAAGCGCAGCAATAGACAGCAAGATGAAAAATGCTGCACCAACAAAATTCCCTGCAGGCATTTGGCTGAATAGCTTGGGTAATACGATAAAAACTAAAGATGGACCTGATGCCGGATTTTCTCCAAGAGCAAATAATGCCGGAAATATTATCAGACCAGCAAAAAGTGCTACTATTGCATCGAATAATACTATATACAAAGCTGAAGTGAAAATGTTAGTTGACTTAGGTATATAGCTTCCAAATGTTATCATTAAGCCTAATCCTAAACTTAATGAAAAAAATGCCTGACCTAGTGCTGCAATAATTGTTTTAAATCCTACTTTGCTGAAATCTGGATATAAATAAAATTCTATCCCTTGTGATGAATTTGGAAGAAGATTTGCATAAACAATCAGTATTATAAATAAAACCAATAATAACGGCATAAGTATCTTTGACCACTTTTCAATTCCACTCTCTACACCCTTATATACAATTACAGCAGTAACTATTATAAAGATTGCGTACAGACCAATTTCATATTGTGGATTGCTGATAAAAGCTGAAAAATCATTACTTGCAGGTGTACCTGTATCAAAAAGTGATTTGAAAATATATCCAAAAGTCCATCCGGCAATCACACCATAAAAAGATAAAATTCCAATACTTGTAATGATTCCAAGCAAGCCAACATATTTCCATTTATTACCCGGTTTGACTTTTTCAATAGCTCCAACAGGATTTAACTGTGTTGCTCTGCCCAAAGCGAATTCAGCCATCATATAAGGCAAACCAAGCAATAAAACGAATACTAAATAGATTAATACGAATGCGGCACCACCGTTCTCACCTGTAATATACGGGAATCTCCAAACATTTCCGAGGCCTATCGCTGAGCCGCTTGCTGCTAAGATAAAACCTAATTTGGAACCCCATAATCCGCGTTCACTTTTCATGTTTTTGAGCCTAATTGTATTTATTTACATATTAAATTTATTCCAGAGGTGTTTCTACCTCAATTAGAACTGTTCTTGAATAAAATCTTCCTTCAGGAGTATTGTTGTTGATTTTACCATCGACAAAGCCAACACCTTTTGATTCAATAATATTGATATCGGGAATAATGCTCTTTAAATAATTACTTACATTTATGGCTCTCTGCTCAGATAAAGTTAAATTATAATTCTCCTCACCAAGTTTGTCTGTGGAGCCGGTAATTTTAATCTTTGAGTTTTGTTTAACTTCATTTTTTACAAAGTTTTGTATCATCAGTTTATTGAAATTGGATAGCTCTGATTTATCAAAGTCAAATACTATAAGATTCAACCTGCCTGTTTCAAAACTCTCTTTCTGTGTTATAAACCTTAACAACTTATCAATTCTACTCTTATTACCTTTATTATCACTAAAATTTAGCTCCAAAGCAAGCTTATCATTGGGATTTAAATTTGATTTACCAAAAGCATCACCAAAAACAATGCTTTGTGGGATATCCTCATCCTTTGTAATTGTATTAATCAAATTATTATTTTTTAAAGATTTTAATTCAAAGGACTTTAATTGGATGTCAGGCTTAATATCCAGATAAATATTTGATGTTAAATTACTAAATTCACTAAATTTACTATTAATAACAGGTTCAAGGAGCTGATAATCATCTGAGTTTAATTCAACTCTTCTGTTTTCTTCAAAACCTTCATCATAGTTTTCAGAAGTAGGTAAAGTTGGTTTCTTGATATAAGATGTAACTAACCTTTTTTTGTCTATCATCCATTTTTCATGTAAATAGTTTGCTACATGTTCTGCTCTTTGTTTGGCTAAGTTGAAATCAGGATATTCTTGTATTTCCTTACTGTCCTGAGTACCATTGATTCTCAGAGTTGAACTTTTGTTTTTCAACATTCTGGAACCAATTATATTTAATAAATTATAGTATATTTGTAAATTATCGTTAGGTATTTCATTTTCACTAAATTTTGAGAAATTTTCGGTATATTTATTATTTAATTCTGCTTTACCGAAATCGAAGAAAATATATGGAAGAATCGGATAAGTCTGCGTTACTATCAACTCTTTCAGATACAAATCTGTTACTTCTAAGCTATATTTTGGTTCGATAAATGTATCTTTTTGGGTTATAATCGGCTCTTCGTTTTTTATTTGTATGATTGGACTAACTCTTTCAGGAATGGTTTTGTCCAAATTGGTTTCGAAACCAATTGACAGACTCAATCTGAAAATATTTTGATACCAGTCTGAAACTGATATTGCAGAATTTATTGATTTTCTAAACGAGATTCCGGGTTCAATTATCATATCATTTTTTAACTGGTGTTTATATGATAATCCCAGTGAAACTCCAATAGCTGTACCGGTGTTGTTAATTTTTCCGTTTGATACTGAGTGTTTACGTGTCAGGTCAGGAAATAAATAATTATTTGGGCTAATAATTGATTCGCTGTTATCATATTCAGCAGAAAATATTGGATTACCAAAATCGGCTGAAAGCCTGATATAAGCCGGAACATCTATTATGGGTTGGTATTTGATTCCTAAATCAATAATTACATACTCAAGATTTCCTGAATAATCGTGTCCCATAACCAATGGTTGATATGAATTGGACGCAGGATTAAATACCTCGAAACCGGATGTTTCTTCGTAAAGAGTAACAGGTCTTTTATCAAAAATAAACCTGATATCAAAATCAATATTTGGAATTGGTTTTTGATAAGAATAAAATAGTCCAAGATGGTAGCTAACCTCAGATCCGTTATTATAATTTCCGCAGTCATCTGATGAGTAATATATGGGAATATTTGTATTGTTCAGAACATAAGATGGACCAATCAAAAAGCCAAAATAGTGCTTTTTGGGGTGTCCATCATCGGGTTTAACAATAATTGTAATAGCAAAAAAAAATATTATATAAAGTATTATAAATTTAATCAATCTATTCTTTTCCCCAAATTCTTAAATTTAAGTTTAACTCGTCAACAATTGAAAGAGTTAGCTCTAATTGCTCATAATAGACTCTTAAAGTTTCCTCTGATACAAGCTTACCAAATATTTTGGGCTCAAACAATCTACCTTTGTAATGTATGCCCAAATAAATATGATTATCAACAAAAGAAATATAGATATCTTTTTTTACTTTTCTTTTGAAATTAGTCAATCGATCCATAATACTGGTGGAAAGAATAAACCTTGATTCAATTTGGTCATTTGAATAAACCATAAATTCTTTTTCAAATTCAATATCTTCCAACTTTACGAGCTCACCGTATTGCTTCATCAAACTTTGGAAAAAGTTGGCAAATTTACCTAAGGTTCTTTCTGCTTTATCTGGTAAAACAATAGTTTTTCCATTGAAGTTTTTGTTAAAATCAGCAATAAAAAAAATACCACCAAATATTTCGACCAATGTTTTTTTGTTGTCACTTGAGTTTTCTTCGACAAATACATGAATTTCAGAGAACTTGATATTTGTTTTGTCAAGCTTTCCTTCAACATAGTCGTCACCATAGTATTTATCTATTCTGCGTGGGAAAAGTCCGCTCTTTTCAAATTGGTCAAATGGAATATAATTGTTTGGTTGATAATTCAGTGATTTGTCAAAAAACTCAATGATACTTTTGATGATTCTAAGTTTGAAATTGTATGTGAATTCATTTCTAATTTTTCTTTGATGCTTATATACAAATACTATCAAAACTACATAAAGTATAAGGGAAATAACTGATACAACAGTATAAAACCAGTTATCTTCAATTATATTTATTAATAATTCGAAAACACCCATTAATGCCAAAATACCAATAACCTGAAGTGTAATAAGAGCTCTAAAAAAAATCAGTTTCTTAACAACTTTAGATCTTAAATCACTTTGGTTGTTGAGTTCATTATTTAAAGAAGTATTACAGAAAGTTTTGAATTCTTCATAAGTTTTCATTTTTAAAAATCTTATTTATGAGTTGAAAAGCTTTTTAACATCAACATTTTTTCTTTCTGTTTCATCAATTTGGAATAACTGTTTAACTTTGAACCCCATAATACCAGCCATTATGTTTGATGGAAACATTTGGACAGAATTGTTGTAGTCAGTAACGGTTGCGTTGAAAGCTCTACGTGCAGCTGATATTTGTTCTTCAACTTCGTTAATTGAACCTTGCAGATGGATAAAATTTTGATTTGCTTTTAATTCAGGATAATTCTCTACAGCAACTTTTATTCCATTCAGTGCTTGACTTATTTGGTTATTCAATGCAACTTTTTCATCTGAATTTAAGTTAGTGTCCATAGCCCTCGAACGTAACTCAGTGATTTTTGTTAGTGTGCCTTGTTCGTGCTTCATGTACTCTTGAACAGCAGAGACCAAATTAGGTATCAAATCATATCTTTTTTTGAGCAAAACATCAATAGTAGCAAAAATATTATCTACCTGATTTCTTTTGTTTATAAGACTATTATAAATTGAAATAATAGTAATCAATACAATTGCTGCTACTACGAGAATAATTATTAGCGTTGTGTCCATTTTGAAACTCAATTTGATTGTTTAGAATTTTACAAATATATATAATTTGATAAAACAAATCATTCTAAATATTAAGATTAGATAATTATATATATATTTTTTTTATTTTTAAAGGTCTTTAAAAACGAAAATTCAAAAAAGAATGAATCTCTCAATAGATAGAACAATACTTTCAATTGATATAGGTACAAACTCTATTCACGGAATTATCGCAAGGATAAGTAATTCTGATTTTACAATTTTATTCAGAGACAAAGTATCATTAAGGTTGGGGAATAGTATTGTAAATAATCAAATATCAGATGACTCCATTATTTCTGCTACTAGAGTTATTGAGAAATTTAAATATCATGCACAAAGTTACAATGCTGAAGTTTTTGCTGTTGCCACGAGCGCGGTTAGAGAATCTCAAAATAGTGAATATTTTAAAGAGGAAATTTTCAAAAAAACCGGGATATCTATAGATATTATTGATGGGGAAAAGGAAGCTGAACTTATCTATTTAGGAGTAAAACATGGACTTAAACCGAAAAGCAGTAGCTTTGTTATTATAGATATTGGTGGTGGAAGTACCGAGTTGGTTTTTTCTTACGGTCAAAGAACTATTTTCAAAAGTTTGAAAGTAGGTGCTATTAGATTAAGCAAACTTTTTTTTGAAAATTTTTATACTGATAAAACGAATATAGAGAATTGCAAAAGATATATTTCAGAAATCTTTGATAAAGAAACTAAGGGTTTTGAAAATCGAATATTTGAATCCTTTATTGGAACTTCCGGAACAATACAGCAGATTGCAAGATTAATTCAGGTTAATAATGGATTTACACCCTTGCGATTTCTAAATGACGTTTCTATTCACACAGAAGATTACAAAAAAATATATAATGAAATAATAGAAGCAAGTAAACCTGAAGATAGACTGAGAATTTCAGGTATGGATTCTTCAAGAGCTGATATTATAAGTGCAGGAACGCTTATTCTTGATGAATTTCTGAATAGGTTTAATGTTACGGAGATATTGGTCTCTACTTTCTCCCTTCGAGAGGGTGTAATTTTTGATAAGTATTATAAAAATATAAAGTAATTATGACAGAAAATAGAAAAAGAGTTCTTGAGGCAGCTGAATTTATTAAGCAAATCGAGTCGGAAAAAGTAGAAATCGGTATTATTTTAGGTACCGGTTTGGGCCATTTGGCAGATAATATCGAGGTGATAACCAAAATTAATTACAAGGACATACCACATTTCCCCATATCAACAGTAGAAAGCCATGAAGGAAACTTGTTATTTGGCAAACTGGGTGGAAAGAGGATAGTTGCTATGCAGGGTAGATTCCACTATTACGAAGGTTATCAAATACGTCAAATAGCATTGCCTGTAAGAGTAATGAGAGAACTAGGAGTCAAAACTCTATTTATCTCCAATGCTTGCGGAAGTCTGAATCCTTACATCAAAAGATGTGATTTGATGATAATTGACGACCACATTAACCTAATAGGTGATAATCCTTTGATTGGTGGATATGATAGTTATTTTGGACCTCGATTTGTTGATATGAGTGAACCTTATAATCAAGAATTAATAAGCTTGGCAGAAGCAATTTCACTTAAATTAAATCTAAAGGTACACAAAGGAGTTTATTCGGCTATGAGTGGCCCAAGCTTAGAAACACGTGCTGAATATAGAATGTTAAGAACAATGGGGGCTGATGTGATTGGCATGAGCACAATTCCTGAATGTATAACAGCTCGTCAAATGAATATGAAAGTTTTTGCAGTTTCAATTATTACAGATGAGTGTTATCCTGATGCTCTTAAGCCAGTTACTGCTGACGAGATAATTGAAGCAGCCAATATCGCAACTCCTAAGTTAAGTGAATTATTTACAGAAATGATTAAATCTCTGTGATGAATTTTGTTTATTACGAAATCGTAGAAGATTGTATCGAAGCCAAGAATGTGTATGACGCCTATCTTAGTATAAAGATCGGTAATGAACTTATGAATCATCTTTCTAAACTTGGTAAATTAGTAGTAATGAACAATATTGAAAAGCCATTTTTCAGAATTATAGTTCGTGGCAAATACACTTTGAAAGCTGTTATGACAGATGACAAACTTAGAGTATTATTACCTGATATTGCAGATTTCAGAGTTCTTGATGAAATTAAATATCATATTAATGAATTTGGGAAAGTTTAGATGGCAAATATATTTGAATTTAACGGTTACAGACCCGTAATTCACGAAAGTAGTTTCATACATCCTAATGCAAATGTTATCGGTAATGTGATAATTGGACAAAATGTATATGTTGGTCCCGGAGCTGCAATCAGAGGTGATTGGGGAGAGGTAGTTATCGAAGATGGGTGCAATGTTCAGGAAAATTGCATTATTCACATGTTCCCTGGTGTTACTGTTACTCTAAAGCAATCAGCTCACATTGGTCATGGAGCTATTATTCACGGTGCACTGATAGGTCGCAATTGCTTAATCGGAATGAATGCTGTAGTTATGGATAACGTAGTTATAGGCGATGAGTCTATTATAGGTGCTTTGTGTTTTGTACCATCTGAAATGATTATTCCTGAAAGAAAAATAGTTGTAGGGAATCCTGCAAAAATTGTAAAAGATGTTAGTGATGATATGATAAAATGGAAAACTCAGGGCACAGAATTATATCAGAAACTACCTAATGAATGCTTCGACACTCTTAAAGAGTGCCACCCACTCAGGCACATTCCCTCGGAACGTCCGCCTATGTCTTCAAATTATCAAATTTGGAAAAAATAATTAAATCAAATTGCTGAAAAAGATAGTATAATAAACTTGACAGCTCCTTTTGTATTAAGCATAGGAATTCCATTTAGAACTACTTCTTTTTGGAATTCATCATTTATATTTACTAATGCTGAATAATTATGAATTGGTGACTTGTTTTCAAGTATTTGCCTGAAAGGACTATTTAAAATTAATTGCTTTTTCGTGTTTAAATCAAAAAATTCGACTTTTATACTTTTATCAGCAATAACATCATCAATTTCAAGTAGTTCTTTTGCTGCTTGGTTTATATATATTACTTCACCATTTTCATTCAGCATTACTTCAGAATCTTTTGTCACATCAAGTACATTTATCAAAAAATCATTATCAAGGGCAAGCAAATCCTCATATTCTTTGATTTTGTGTATATCAGTAAACGTGATTACAACACCTTTTACAGCATTTTCGATAGTTCTGTAAGGAATGATTTTCATCAAAAACCATTCATCATCTCTTGATTTGAGTTCAACTTCGTATGGCTTGAGTGTTTTTAATGTTTTGTTGATTTCGTTAAAGAAATCAGGGAAATCAAAGTTGTAAGAGATATGACTAATAGGTCTTCCCATATCGTCATCAATTAAGTTGACAAACTGAACAGTAGCCGGGGTAAATTTTCTAACCCTCAGCTTCATATCGAGAAAGACAGTTCCGATATTAGTGACATTAAACCAATTATTATTGTCATTGTTCAATTCTGTCAATTCTTCAATTTTATTTTGATACTCTGAATTTACTGTATAAAGTTCTTCATTTACAGACTGTAGCTCTTCGTTGATACTTTGTAATTCTTCATTCGATGCTATCAGCTCTTCATTCGTAGCTTGCAATTCTTCGTTGCTTGTTTCTAACTCTTCAATAGTAGCCTGAAGATTCTCTTTTGTATATTTAAGCTCATTCTCAATATCCTGAAGTCTTAAATTGAGATTGCTGTCCATCTCGAAAACATTATCTACACCATCTTGCTCACCAATTACAGGTTTTTCATCGAATACAACTAGCAAAAGATTAGTTTGATTTTTACCTTGTTTAAATAGCTTAACTTTCAGATCTAATGATATTAATTCTTCATCTTTGGTAAAAGTAACGTTTGAGTATTTAATTTCATTATTATCTTTTAGTACCTTATGTATTGCAGTGCTCAATGCTACAGAGAGTTCACCCGGTACCAAATTAAGTATATTTAAAGAAATTTTTCCTGATGGAATTTTTAAGTATCTGTTAGCATCTTTAAATACGTGAACTAACTCATATTTATCATTGATGATGATTGATGGAGGTACATAGCTTGAGAATAAATCTCTACTGATGCTTTCGAATAAATCTGCATCTGAGCTCAGTTTTGATTTAATGTCATTAACAGGCAATGATTTTTTACTTTTTATTGATGGAATATAAAGTTCGTCAATCACCACTTGTTTTGTATTTATGTTGCTTTTATATATTTTCCATTTGTGTTCGACCGGAGTAAAAAAAGAAGCTAAATCACCAATGGATTCGCTAGAGCCAAGGAACATTATACCACCGGTATTAAGCGAAAAGCTGAATGAAGAAAGGACTTTCTTTTGCATAATAGGTTGGAGATAAATTAAAAGATTTCTACAACTAATCATATCAATTTTTGAAAATGGGGGGTCTTTAATGATATTATGAGTTGCGAAAATGACCATTTGTCTGATTGTATCAACTACTTTAAATACTTGTCCATTTTTTACAAAATATTTTTTCAGAAAATCTTCATTTACATCTGTAACTATACTTTCCGGATAAATTCCGGCACTGGCATATTCAATTGCATCCCTGTCAATGTCTGTAGCAAATATCTTAATGTCGTAAACTTTTCCACTTACATTCATGTAGTCATGGAAAAACATTGCAAGAGAATAAGCTTCCTCACCGGTAGAACATCCTGCTACCCAAACCCTTATACTTTCACCTGCTTTTTTTAATCCTATAATTTCTGGAATTGCCTTGAACCTTATTAGCTCGAATGCTTCGTAATCTCTAAAAAATTTAGTTACTCCAATCAAAAGCTCTTTATATAATACATTTGCTTCGGTAGGGGAGTCGCTTAAAAGCCGATAATAATCTTCGATATTAGCTATTTGGTGAACACTTATTCTTCTTTCAATTCTTCTAACTATTGTATTTGGTTTGTAATAAGTGAAGTCAACCCCGGTTCTTGATCGAATAGTCAGTAATATTTTTGAAAGAATATCATCATCTTCAATTGTTATAGTGTTAGCTCTCTCCGAAGCTGAAACCAAAGGATGTTCAATGTATTTAGATAGTTGTTCACCCATCATTTCAGGAGGTAGAATATAATCAACTAATCCAGTTGATATGGCACTTTTGGGCATTCCGTCAAATTTAGCGGTTTCTTCATCCTGAACCATTACCATACCACCTGCACCTTTAATGGCTCTTATCCCTAATGTCCCGTCGCTTCCTGTTCCCGACAAAACAATACCTATAGATTTTTCACCCAAGTCTTCAGCAAGTGAACGAAAAAAGACATCAATCGGTAGATTCAAGCCTAAGTTTTGAATTTGGTCAGTGAGATATAATTTTCTGTGAAATATTGTAAGGTTCTTTTTTGGAGGTATCAAATATATTGAATTTTTGGCAATATACATGCCATCTTCGGCTCTGTAAATTGGCAGTAATGTATGCTTACTAAGAAGCTCCACCATCAAACTTTTGTAATCGGGTGATAAATGTTGGACAACAACATACGCAAGACCACTATCAGGTTTGATGTGTTTGAAAAATTGCTCTAATGCTTCTAAGCCACCTGCAGATGCTCCTATTCCAACTATCGCGAAGTCATTATTGGCGGATTGTGTCTTATCTGTTAAATTGATGTTTTCTGACTGGTTTTCACCAGCATGCTGAACTTTTCTTCCTTTGTATGCCATCTCTTACAAGTCAAAAAGTAATAATTCTATTATGAAATAAATAATTACAAATATAACTAATATTCCATAAAAGAAATTAAATATTTTGGGGTATAGAAATAATCTTAATTCAGCTATTAAAAGTCCAGACCTATAGAAAATAAATAATACGGCTCAGACCATCGTTCAATTTCATCTCTCCATGCAATATCAATTTTCCATGGAATACCAAAAAAGTAACTTCTGATCCCCAGCCCTGTGCTCATAAGCAAATTACCGGGGATTCTCTCACCATCAATAGATTGTTGAGAAGTAATAATTTCATCATTCCAAGCAGAGCCAACATCAAAAAAGATGGCACCATTAATTCCTTGTATAAGTATGGGTAATGGTCCAGCCAACAATGCGGTTATCAAAGGGAACCGGAATTCTGCATTTGCTATAAAATACTTATTCCCAAATACTTCACTGACAGCCCATCCACGTAAAGGCATTTCGAAGGCCATAAAAGCAAAGTCTTCAGGTTGGTCAAACGGTAATCTACCACCACTGAATCTTCGGTTTATCCAGTTGTCTGTTCCACCCATAAAAAAATTCTGCGGGTCGGCACCAAAGCTACCCCCGCCTGAACCACGTAATGCAAATCCAAAAAACCAACCCAGAGGTATATAAGTTCTATAGTCTGCTCTAATTGTTGCAAATCCAACACCATTGTCGCTG
Source organism: bacterium (assembly GCA_024711295.1). Classification (GTDB taxonomy): domain Bacteria; phylum Bacteroidota; class Ignavibacteria; order Kapaibacteriales; family UBA2268; genus JANJTB01. Next base: position 199,644 of record JANJTB010000006.1, read on the forward strand.
AACTTTGGTGAGCCATACATTTCGATAAAATATCTAGAACCATCTCTTGGACCGTAATATCCCCACAGGGTATTATCATGTACATATTTAAGTTTGGGTACCAATAAGAATCTGTCGATACCACTCAATTCCGGAACCTCAACATTTTCTTTTGATAACACCATGAAATTAGCACCAAACTCTAATCTGTTAAACAAACTAAAAGGATAAGAGGCATTAACTCCTGCTCCATAATTTCTGAAACGATAGAAAAAGTTGTCAAAGCTGAAAATGAATGCTGATGTATGATATACGCTAAATGAATAATCTATAATGTCAGGAAGGTAGTTGTAAGCCAAGTAAAATTGACTATTTCGTAAATCTAAAAGTAAATTAGCCTGGAAGTAAATCTGATGATCACCAAGAACATCGCTAAACAGCATTTGGGTAACACCCTGCACACCAAAAAATGTGTTATAACCTGGATTACCAAGTATCAAATCAGGAGAAAACTTTACTTTGTAATCATTCTCAGTAAATTCAGAGCCGATTGTATCTTTACTGTCTAAGTTTGGTTTGCTTTCTTCAAGTAAGTTTTTCTGAGCATCTACACTTGGTTGAATAAGCTGCTGTCCTTCGAAAGTAAGTTCGAAATTCCCAAATCCTACAAGTTTAGTTTCTTCTTGTTTAACGTCTGTACCTTCAGCGATCGATTCAATAATCTTTTGTTGTTCTATTTGTGATTGTCTGAATTTTGTTAGTGGTAATTCATCAACCTTGAGTTTACTTTCCAGAGGATACTTCATCATATAGATATCATATCCACCTTTAACTTGAATAGTAAAAAGAGCTTTTGATGCATCTCTTGAAATAGTTGCTTGTGTAATTCCATAAAGTGAATTAGTTAATGGTTTTGATCGTTTGGTATTAATATCTAATATATACAAATTCGCAATACCATTTTTGTCTGAAGTAAATAATAACTTTTCATCACCTGGTACTACCGAAATGCTTGTCTTTTTATTTTCCGAGTCATAAGTGAGTCGAGTTATTCTTCCTGATTCAAGGTTCAACTCATAAATATCATCCTGGTAAACGTTATAATCCCAAATTTTAAAAGTTTTATTGGTAAAAATTCCGTCAACATTACTGCTTCTATCAGAAATAAAATAAATTTTCTTACCATCAAAAGACCAACTAATTCCTGTAACAGAAAAAACGTCGTTTGTTACCTTTGTTAATTCTTTATTTGAAAATTTGTAAACATATATATCTGATTGCAATCCGTTTGATCCTATAAATGCTATGCTCTCACCATTATTTGACCATTGGACAGATGAAATTGACTTAATTCCCCAAGTGAGTTTGTCGTATTTTCCATTATCTGCATTAACAATGTAAATTGCATCTTCACCGCCAGCTTTTGCAGAAATTGCAATATGAGTGCCTTTTTCGTTCCAGGAGATACCTGGTGTAAGCATGTTTAAATCTTCGAAATCCTGAGCTCTTGAACTACTTATAAGCTGTTTGACACTTTTCTTATCATCAATATTTCTCACAAAAATTCCAAAAACACCACCACTTGTTGATATATAAGCTAACCTTTCACCATCTGGAGAAATTGCAGGTGAAGAATTATAAAATGTCATATCCTTATCGTGATCTGTCAGTGCTTGAGCAAAGTCTTTAGGGTCTTCGAATAATTCTAAATCAGGGAAATAAAATTTCTTTATATCTTTTTGCCACTTTTCTGAAAAATCTTCAAATGACATCTGAAAAGCACTTTCGAAAGCTATATCAATATTTCTGTGAATTCTAAGTTTATTTATCAAATCACCAACTCGTTCGTTTCCGTACTTTTCAGCTATGTAATGATAAAAGGTTTGTCCTCCCCGATATGCCAGATAGCCATCGAGTCTATTAAGGGGGGGCAGATTTTCGCTTAATGTGAGATCTCTCATAAACATATCTGTTTCGGTATTCATCCCACCTATACTTTGCCACTCAACAAACCCTTCGTTTAGCCAAAGAGGGATCATAAATCCCCCACTTGATGAAAGTGCAGATTGAAATGTGCCTCCATAAAACATATCATTAAGAACCGCATGCCCTAATTCGTGGTGGATTACGTGGTCAAGTTGTGCCCAATTACCCTGAAAGGGGACAACAACTCTATTCTTGAATAGTTCTGTTACACCGCCTACACCTTCCGGCATAAATTGCATTATGACATTGGTTTGCTGAAACTCATTGTGGGCTCCATAGACTATGACTGCTACTCTGCTCGACATTTTATGATTCAATGTCTTTTGAATTGAAGTCAATGAGCGCTCACAAACAGTTGCTGTGTAATCTCCAAGATATTTGAATCCGTCATTGTAATATACATCAAAATTTACTGTTTGAACATATTTCCAATCAAACTTCTCATATTGTACTTTATTTTTTCCAAACTGACCAAATGCATCATAGTATAATACATGAAATGCAACAAAAGTCAATAAATATATAATATTTTTTCTCATAGTTTAAGCTCTTATTTGTATTGCCATGGAAATTACACATCAAAATCTATTATGTTACAAAAAATGATTTTTATCCCAAATTTTTAGACGTAATAATTATCCGAATGGTTTATTTTTACAATTATAAAAAAAAATCCCGGCAGCCTTTCAGCATACCGAGATAACGGGAGTTTATGAACAATTATCAATTTATTTTTATTTAGACTCTGTAGTCTTTTCTTTCTTTTTACTCGGAAAAACAGCAATTAATCCCATTGCAGCACCATAAATTGTAGAAATGTGCCAATTTGATGTAATAGGGCAAGTGCCGCTGTTACAACCAATGAAGTAGTAATATGCATATCCTAATGCTGCACCTGCAACTGAGCCTATAATGAGTTTGTAGTAGCTTTTCATGTTAATTTAGAATTATAGGTTCCGATACGCCAAAAATATCTAGAATGGCTTTTTTATAATCTTCTTTTCTCATAGCACCTACCGACATTTGAGGTCTTTCACTTTTAGTTGGTATAAATAATACCGAGGGGATGCTTCTTATACCAAATGCGGCTGCTAATTCTTGTTCAGCTTCTGTATCAACCTTGAAAATATTGACTTTTCCATTATAATCATTGGATAATTCTTCCATAATAGGTGATAACATTCTACATGGCCCACACCAGTCAGCATAAAAATCAATTATAACAGGTAACTCACCGTTATATTCCCACTCTGTTTTGTTCTCAAAGTCAAATATTGTATCAATAAATTCTTGTTTTGATAAAAATTTCATTTTTTTATTTCCTGTATTTGTTTCAAATTTTTAGTTATAAACGATACACAAAAAACTATATTGCTTAAAAGTAATATAAAATTTATTTTTTAAAAATTATTTTTTATATCTTATCAGATTTAAATCCGCCAAAACTATTGATAATACAGATTCTAAGACTACTGGTACGCGTAGGGCAATACATATATCATGCCTTCCAATAATTTTCAGGTTCTGTTTTTCATTCGTTTCAAAATTTAAAGTGCTTTGTGTTACAGAGATAGACGAAGAAGGCTTAACAGCTACTCTGAATACCAAGTCATTACCATTGCTGATACCACCGTTGATTCCACCGGAATTATTAGTTGCGGTTTTACCTGATTTATCAAAAATCAAATCGTTATGTTCCGAACCATTCATACATGCACTATTAAATCCGGAGCCGAACTCAATTCCTTTTATAGCTGGAATTGAAAAAACCATGTGGGAAATCAATGATTCAAGACTATCAAAAAATGGTTCACCTAATCCAAGAGGAACATTTTTTGCGGTACACTCAACAATTCCACCAACAGAATCACCGTACTTCAGAGCATTGTCAATTGTTTTTTCAATCTCATCACTGCCACCAACTGATATTAGCCTAGACTCAATAACGATTTTTGGGATGATTTTTTTTGCAATTACTCCCGCTATAACCAAACTTGTGGTTAAGCGGCCTGAAAAATGCCCGCCACCTCTATAATCATTAAATCCGTAATATTTTTGGCTTGCAACAAAATCTGCATGGCCGGGTCGGGGTGTACTTTTTACAAAATCGTAATCTTTACTATTGATATTTTTATTCGGAACTTCAATTAATATCGGTGCGCCAGTAGTGAAACCATTAAATATTCCTGTTTTTAGTAAAATTTCATCCTTTTCCTTTCTAGGTGTTGTTCCTTTGATTTTTGGGTTACGTTTTATGAGGGGTTCTTTAAAATCATTCTCAGACAATGATAAACCTGGTGGACATCCATCAATCAAAATTCCTACACATTCTCCATGTGATTCACCAAAGATGTGTACTCTAAAGATCCTACCAAAACTATTCATTAACATTTGCTCCAATTTTGATAATATCATTCCAAAAGCCAGGGTAAGATTTGCTTACACATTGGGGATTTGAAATGCAAATGGTTTCACTTACTTTAAGTGCAGAAACAGCTAATGACATTGCAATTCTATGATCGTTGTGTGGATCTACTAAACCACTCTTTATTTTGCCCGGTTTAACTATCAAACTTTTTCCATCCTGTTTTATTGAAATTCCTAATTTAGCATATTCCAAAATGAGAGATTCTATCCTATTTGACTCTTTAAATATTAATCTGTTAACATTATTCAAGTAACAGATTTCATTTGAATTTATTGCAATTGGAATTATGGCAGGAACCAAATCAGGGCAGTCAGCAAAATCAAACTCAAAACTTTCAATTTTAGATTTAAATACTTCAAAGGAATCAGTTCTCTGAGAAAATTTCACGTTTGATTTTTTAAGAAGCTCTGTAATGGAATAATCTGCTTGGCTTGGGTTTTGTCTCAAGCCTGATATTACAATACTCTCTTCAGATGCAATTGCTGCAGCAGATATTAAAAATGAAGCACCACTCCAATCACATTCATCATAATCATAAAGTTTTGAGTACTTTTGGTTTCCTGGTATGTAAAATTCATTGAAATTAGAACGGGTTATTGTTATATTGTATGATTTTAAAATTTCAATTGTCAAATTGATATAGGGTTCGCTTTGCAAGTTTTTAACTCTTATTTTGGAATCTTGACTCATTATTGGTAAAATCATCAACAATGCAGTTAAGCTCTGACTTGTTTTTGAACAATCAATTTCAAATTCACCTGAGTATATGCTGCCGGAGCAATTAAGAATTACAACATCTTCATCGCTTACTACTTCAATTGACAAACCAATTTCTTGTAGTTCGTTTAAATATGGTCTTTTAGATAAAGAATGAGACAATTTAAAAATATTTTTTTCTCTAAAAGCCGAAAATATTATTGGTAAAACTCTTAAAGCAAAACCTGATTCGCCCATATAAAATTCATTACATGAATTAAAATGAATCAGAGAGTTTAGCACAATAATAACATCATCAGAAATAATTGGATTATCTACAACTAATTCTCTGCCTGATAAAAAATTACATATCAGCACCCTTTGTTGGATACTTTTTGATTTAGGGGCTTCAACAATACCTTTAAGTTTAGAGAAGGTTAAGCATTTCATCATGTATTCTGCGAATTGTTGACGTGACATTGTTACTGTTTTCTACTATTAAGTCTGAGTATTTATAATATGTTAGTTCTCTGCTGTAATATATTTCAGTTAAGTTGTTTGTATCCAGTAATGGTCTATCAGTTTTATCCCTTGCTAATCTATCCTGTATTAAATCAAAATCTGAGTAAACCCAAATATTGTAACACATTAAATTTACAAATTGAGCTGCTTTAGGGTGTGTCAAAGTGCCACCACCAAGGGATAATAATTCGTATTTATTTGATTTTACAGCATTTTCCAAAATTTTGAACTCAATTTCTCTAAACTGGTTAATACCATCTTCTCGAATGATTTGTGCAGAAGTTTTATTCGTATATTTTGCTATTAGACCGTCCAAGTCAGCTGATTTAATATTATGTGAACTATGCAATTCCTTAGAAACTAACGATTTACCACAAGCCATCATGCCTGATAAGACAACTGTTTTATGTTGCTTGATTTTTAAGGTATCATGGACAGCAGAAGCTAACAATTCTATGTTGAATAATTTGCTAATGTTTGGTATTGCTTGAAGAATTAGCCAGTCAACTCCACCTATATATTTTACATTTAAATTATTTAAAAATGGTTTATGATAGATTGTATCAATCAAAATAAGGTTAGGTTTATATTCCAAAAATTCAAAATTTATTTCGGATTTTGGGATGGTATTTATTAAAACATCATATTCCATGAGGGAATCTAGTTCAATCAAGTTTAATGTATTAACAATGTTGCTTTCAAATTGTGCTCTCAATCCTTCTCTAACAGCAATGGTAATATTATTATATTTCAATTTATTAAGTTGATAATATGACAAAAATGCAGTATCACCACCACCCAAAATTAATAATCTAGAATTCTTTGGAATTTGACAATTATTGATAATGGTATTAAAGGCATCAATATCTGTATTATTGGCAACTAAGCCTTTATGGTTATTTATGAAAAGTGAATTGAATAGTCTTAAATCAATTTCATTTTTATTTTCAATACAGGTTGCTACATCAGACTTATAGGGAGAAGTAATATTTAAAAATTCAATATTTAGCTTTTTTGCAAGTTCAAGTGCATCCTCAAATGATGATGAACAAATTCTGGTATAATGTGAATCAATATTTAATAAATTGCTTATACCATTGAAAATATTAGGGCTTAAGCTGTGTGATATAGGTGATCCAACGACTGCAAATTTTCTCATATTTGCAATAATTCCATTATTCGGGATAATTCGTCGAAAGATAATTGTGAGGGTTCAGTCTTATTGTTTTCTGTTGAAGCATACATGAATGGAGCCCCTTTCTGAATTGCCAAAATCCTACTTAGTGAGCCAATGTCTCCAAGATTAAAAGCTATAAGTTTATTTGTCTTAGCATTTTTATAGAGTTCCATAGTCCTGATAACATCTGAAATATTATTTGCCTTAAAACAAAGTTTTGATATGTCTGCATTAAATGACTGCATTTTATAAAATATCGTATTTAAATTGCTTGGGTCTGGTGTATAATCATGATTATGATATGAAAGAATCAATTTTGTAGAGCTTTTGGCTAGTTCATTTTCTAAATGAATGTGTATAGTAGTATAATCATTTAAGTCAATATCAATATAACTAACGTTACAAAGCAATGCTTTTCTGTAAATTGTAATTGCATAATCAAGATCATAATTGTTGCAATTAAGCCTATAAGTTACAATGATATTAGTGTGATTATTTAATAAATAATCCACATAATTTAGCTCCAAATTCAATAAATCAAGTCTTAGTTCTGTTAAGTCATGATTTCTACATATAACATCAATTTCCTGAATGTTTCCACTGCCTAAACTAATACAAATCATTTATCAGCCTAATGTATTCATCTACTTCAAAATTATAGAACTTATGTTTACCTATACCTTCAATTAATATTTCCCGTATTTTACCATTATTAATTTTTTTATCATTTTCTAAGACAGCAGAAACAATAGAAGGATCTGCTTTGAAATCACTTGATAGTTTAAGAGTTTCCAGTAATTTCGTAATTTTATTGTAATCTTGAGGATCAACTATATTTAACTTCTTCGATATATTCACTGATGTCATTATGCCAATCGCAACGGCATCTCCATGAGAAAGGTTATGTTCAATTTCAATGGCATGAGCGAAAGTATGTCCAAAGTTTAATATATTTCTAAATCCACTATCATAAAAATCTTGATTAACTATCTTAATTTTTGAGTTGATGGAAGTATTAATTAGTTTTTTTATAGTATCCTGTTTTAAAATTTCATCAAATGATAATTTACTTAAATAATTAAACAAATTAATGTCATAAATAATTGCAATTTTGAGTACTTCAGCAATACCTTCATATATTTGCTTATTTGTTAGCGTTTTCAAAAAATCAGTGCATATTAATGTTTTGTCCGGAATTTTGAAACATCCAATCACATTCTTATATGGGATGCAATTTAATCCATTTTTACCACCAATTGAAGCATCAACTTGAGCTAACAATGTTGTTGGTATGAGCGTTAATTGAGTTCCACGTTTATATGTAGATGCAATGAATCCTGCAAAATCGCAAACTATCCCGCCACCAATCCCGATAACATTAACATTACGTTCTATACCGATATCTAGCATTTGATTTATACATGATGAATAATTGTCAAGCGATTTATTATTTTCTAAAGATGTTATGATGAATGGTTTGAGTCGTAGAAATATTTCCGGATATAGTTTGGTTAGCAAATCATCGGCTATTATGAAAGTATTATTTTGATTTAATACATTTGTGATATCATCAATTTCAGAAAATTTAACTGTGCTATGTTTATCATGATAAATTAGCATTTCTAGAAGTATTTATTGATATAGTCAATTATTCTTTCAAGCTCAATAGGTTTGATTGATTGTTTGCCATCAGATAAAGCTTCTTCCGGCTTGTTGTGTGTTTCAATTATTAATCCATCAGCACCAAGTTCTAATGCTGCGATAGAAGTTTTTACTACATATTTCGAACGACCACATGCATGAGAAGGGTCGAATACTATTTTAAGATTTGTTTTCTCTTTAAGTTCTAATATTGTAGCCAGGTCTGGAGTATTTCTTAAATCGGAATCAATTTGTTCAAATGTTCTAATACCCCTTAGGCATAGTATCACGTTAGGATTGCCCTCATTAATAATGTATTGGGCAGATAGTAAAAATTCGTTAACTGTTGATTGAAATCCTCTTTTAAGTAATACAGGCTTTTTGTCTTGAGCTGTTCTTTGTCCAATTTGCTTTAGAAAACCATAGCTGAACATATTTCTACTACCGATTTGGATTACATCTACCAAATCATAAAGTTCATTCAACTGCCTTGAATCAGTAAATTCTGATACTGTGTACATGCTATATTTATCAGCAATTTTCTTCATCAAAGCTAATCCTTCATCCTCCATACCCTGAAATGAAAAAGGTGAAGTTCTGGGTTTGAAAGCTCCACCTCTTAATAATTTTATACCTGACTTGCTTAAATGGTTGGCAATGTTACATAGTTGCTCTTCAGATTCTATGGTACATGGGCCTGCTATAATAAATGGCTCAGAATTCAACACTTCAAATAATTTGTTATTAGTGTTGATTCGATAATTATCGGCTTTCGAATAAAAAAGTATTTCTCTAAAAACACCTTCAATAAGTTGAGGATTTATGTTCTGTGAAAATTCGCCTTTTAATTTTTCAACAATTTCCAACTCTCTTTGTCTATCATATACCGAAATATTGTTGCATTTTTTTTCACTAATAATTTTATCAGATAGCTCTTTTCTAAAAATTAACAGATCTATGATATTTTTATCAATATTGTCAATTTCAGCTCTAAGCTTTCTTATTTCCTCATTCATTACAAAAAACCATAGAATAAATTAATTGATACTTAGAATCTCAACTTCAAAAATTAAATCTTCGCCTGCAAGTTCATGATTGGCATCAATGCTAACTTCATTTTCTCCGATTTCTACTATCGAAGCGAATAGTGAATTACCTTCGGGCATGGGCATTTCCAATACATCGCCAACTTGAAGCTGGTCATCTACCTGTATATCTTCTTTATCAACAGTGAAAATAAGATCTTCGCTATGTGGACCATAAGCATCGTCAACTGAGATATTAATAGTTTTACTTTCGCCTACCGACATACCAAGAATACCATTTTCAAAACCTGGTATTACCATGTTTTCACCTAATGTAAAAACAAATGGGTTTTCGTTGTCAGTTTCGTCAAATATTGTTCCATCTGTAAGTTTTCCTGTATATTTTACGGATACAGTGTTGCCTAATTCTGCTTTCATAATAGGATTACCTCAATAAATTAAATACAATTTTTAAAATGGGAATTCTTCTATATTAAAAATAAGTAATTATTTAGATTAAAAAAAATATTGGTTAATATATGTCAACAATTAATAAGAAATTTAAAGTAAAAGCTTCAATTACTGAAATGCGACATTTTATAGATACTAAATTGCTGCCAAATCCTGCATTGGGCACATTGATTGACAATGCTAAATGGACTGGGAATACTTTGTTTATTCAATCTAAACTAGGTAAGGGGACAATCGAACTTTTCGAAAATTTGGTTGAAGTCAATATTGATTTAAACTTCCTTGGCAATATGGCTCGCAACACGATTGAAGCTACCTTGGATAAAGAATTTAAGCAGCTTAATCCTTAAAGCCATAAGTTACTTTAAAATTTCACCGGTTGATGATGCCCAAAATAGCAAATCTAATTCATCAACCGGTATTTTTGTATACTCAGAAAAACGTAGGAAATCTTCTTCGACTTTTTTATACTGTTTTTCAGAACTTATTGCCGGAATTTCGGAGTAAACTCCACATTCAGCCAAATGCCTTAAGATATGCCTGTCGAGTATAGCTAATCCACGATAACCAATATTTCTTAGAAAATGTGAACTTTCCTTGAAACTAAAACCATTAAAATTATGTGCAATCCAATCTCTTTTCGAAAAGTTACTTTCATCTGAGTTCAATACATCCATAAGTAACGGATAAAATTTAATTGCATCTAATAATCTTTTAGACTTCACATTATGAAAACGTATGTACCTACCCGGAAATCTTAAAATTTCTGTAGGATCAAAAGGATTATTATAAAAATCCCTTTCCTCTAGAATTCTTTGAACTTCGAAGGCTGACCTTGCTTTTGACTGAGGAGTACAAATGCAGTAACAAAATTCGTAAAAGTACTTGTCTTTGGGAACATTCGAAAATTCTGACAGTCTTTTGTTTATATTTTCTTTTATCTTCCCATATAATAAGAGATGATATTCAGTCAACGATGCTTTAATAATTGTCCCCGGTTACATTTTTTTGAACAAGTTCTTAATTTTTTCTCTTGAAATTTTTTCTTTCCAGTTTTTTCCAAGAGCATTCTCCCACAAGGGCTCTAAGACCAATGAAATGTCTGTCATTTTTTCAAAATCATCTTCACTGAGTCCGTTTGTAAGTCCAGTGGGTAGGGTAATATGATTATAATCCATGATTTTTCTAAATTCTACTACATAATCATGGTAATATTCATCAAGCTGATTAAAAACAATACAGTTGCTCAGACCGTGATGTAATTTTAAAACATAAGATATACCATAAGATAATGCATGGCAAACCCCGACCTGCGAATATGCAATTGAAAGCCCACCAAATAGAGAAGCCATCATGAGTTTATCATCTTTTTCACTTTTATCACCTTCTTTTAAGAATACTTCTCTGCATAACTCAAGAGATTTTTCTCCGAAAGAACGGCTAAATTCATTAAGATATGTGCCAGTAAGTGATTCTACATTGTGAATATAACAATCCATTGCTGTATAGAATCTTTGCTGGTTAGGCACTTCTGCAATCAATTCAGGATCTAAAATCATTTGATTAAATACTGTAAAGTCTGAGTTTATACCCAATTTCTTTACAGGTCCGCTAAGAACTGTGGTTCTTGATACTTCTGCTCCAGTTCCTGAAATTGTAGGTATTCCAACATGATAAATTGCCGGTTTCTTAATTAAATCCCATCCCTGATAGTCGGCGGCACTTCCTTCGTTTGTTAGCATCAAGGAAATGGCTTTAGCCAAATCCATTGTGCTTCCACCGCCAATTCCAATGATTCCATCGGGTAATTGATCAGAATACTCTTTGATGCCTTTTACCAAAGCATCAACATAAAAGGTTGTTGGTTCATCAGTTACGTCTGCAAATATAATTCTGTCATTATCCTTAAGTGGTATTCTGGTTAAGAATTTTACATTATTTTCAAAAACGTGGTCAATCAAAAATATCATACCCTGAGAATTTGTTGTTCTTTGGTGAGATAAAATTTCATCAAGCTGACTAAAACAACCTCTCCCGTAAACAACTTTATCTACAAGTTTAAAATTTTTAAACATTTTTCATCCTTTTTATAAATTCATTTGCTTTAACTAAATCTTCTTCAGTGTCAATTTCTATACCCATGTAATTAGTTTCGTAAACTTTAATTTTCATCCCATTTTCGAGAAACCTTATAGGTTCAATTTTTTCAAGTATTTCGAGAGGCGTGGGCTTTAAACTACTAAATTTGATTAATGCATCTTTCCTGAAAGCATATATTCCTATATGCTCGTAATATATAGCTCCAGTATCATTATCTCTATTATAAGGAATTGGAGCTCTTGAAAAATATAGTACAGAACCATCCAATGAAAACACAACTTTGACATAATTGGGATCACTGATCTGCATTTCATCATCAATTTTTTGAACTAAGGTAGCCACATCAACTTTCTTATCGTTGAAAGCAGAAATTAACTTTTGCACAGCTTCTTTGTTAATAAATGGTTCATCGCCCTGAATATTGAAAATAATGTCAGCTTCCAGTTTTTCTGCTGCCTCTGCTATCCTGTCAGTTCCAGTGGAATGATTTTTTATGCTATACATTGCTTTACCACCGTTACTGACAATATCATTATAAATAAGATCATTATCAGTTACTACAATAACCTCGTCAAAAATTCTGAGATTTAAGGCTTCATCATAAGTAAAACGTATAACAGTTTTCCCAGCCAGATTTGCCATCATTTTGCCAGGGAATCTTGTTGAATCATACCTTGCAGGTATTAGTGCAATAATTTTCATTTTAAGCCATTTTGAAAGAATACTTTTTCGATATTCCTTATTCTATTTTGTAGTTCATCATCTGTCCAATTTAATTTAATCTGCATAGAAATTGTTCTGCTCATAATATCATCGGATTGATAAAGCTCTAACTTGTTATAATCAGGTAAGTTCGCCAATGAAGATTGTGCCATCTTCATAGCAAAGTTCATATTCTTGATGTGGTGCCAATTACGTATGTAGTGCCAATTATTATCATACCAATAAAAAGAGCCATCTACTCCGTTTTGGGCCAATTCAGAAGCAATTTTTCTGGTTAAATCCTCGCTCGGTAACATGAAACTAATGAAAGTGCAAGAATCACCATCAGGGTCTGGAACAACTCTTAGTTTCACATCATCAAACTTTGATATACAATCAGAAATAATCTTGTGATTTTTTTTCTGAATTTCAATAATTTTGTTTAATTTACGAAGTTGAGCTACACCAACAGCTGCATTTAATTCACTGATTCTGAAATTTACACCCATAAACTCGTGCCCTTCTTTACCTCTGTCATTACCAATATGATCATGGCCATGGTCGTGAAAAGCATCAGCTCTGTTATAAATTGACTCATTGTCAGTTACAATACCACCACCTTCACCGCAAGTTATTGTTTTTACGGAATCAAAAGAAAAACATCCAACAATACCCCAAGTGCCTGCAAATTTTCCTTTGTAATGGGCTCCGGTTGCCTGACAGGCATCTTCCATCAACATTATATTATGTTTATTGGCAACCTCTTTAATTTTATCTATTTGAGCCATCGATCCACACATATGAACCGGTAAAATACCTTTTGTACGTTCGCTAATGTAATTTTCTAGTTTTGTGGGGTCGAGGCAAAGTGTTTCATCAATTTCTGCAAAAACAGGAACGGCACCGGCCTGAATAACACCTTCTACAGTTGCCACAAATGTAAATGGCGGTAAAATAACTTCATCGCCATATCCAACTCCACAGGCAGCTAAAGCAGCACTTAGAGCTGAGGTGCCACTTGATGTCAGTAAACAGTATTTGGAGCCTATATATGAAGCAAATTCTTTCTCAAAAGTTTTAGCTTTCCAAATGTCATTTCTGGCTGAATCAAAACCATATCTGAAAAGTACTCCTGTTTCGAGAACTTCGTTAACACTATCTCTTTCTTCCTGACCGAAAATTTCAAATCCCGGCATTCTTATACTCCAATTTGACTTATAAAAACTTCAAAAATAATCAATTTGAATCATTATTTAGAATTATCTCAACAATTTTTTTTGATGAACCTGAGTTATCAAGTATGTATTCCTGATTTTGCTTGCCTAATTTGTATCTAAGCTCATCATCATTAATCAAATTATTTAAAACACGAATAAGTTCTTCGCTATTCTTGATAATAATTAATGATTGCCTTTCAAACAGTCTTACTGCATCCGGCATTGAGCTTATATTAGGTCCACAAATAATAGGTAAACCATAACCAGCCGGTTCAGAAACACTGTGAACACCATCGCCAAATCCACAGCCAACATAAGCTATATCAGAATTTCCATAAAGTTGTAGTAAACTACCTATACTATCTACAATAATGTGTTTCTTTTCTAAAATTCTGGTTTGGTTAATTTTTGGGATAGTCTCTAATTCCTTTAATAATTTACTAAGCAGAACAGTCTTGCTGTGATAGCCAGAAATCCTTAAAATATTCTTTTCATTAGGTACATGAGGTACATATATAACTCTGATTTTGAAATCGACTGAATTAATTTGATTTACTGATACGGAAATTATTTCTTCATCTTTTTCCCAGCTGCTTCCTGCTATAAGTGTTATATAATTATCCAAAATATTTTTGGGCAAAACTGGATTATTTCTTGCTTGTGTAACTACACTCAATATCCTGTCCGTTCTTGTATCAGTACTTGTAACAACGCTTACAGATTTACTAATTGCCTGAATAAATTCTGAGTCAACATCTGAAACAGTAAAAACCTTATCAAACTGATTATAACAGTGATTTAAATATTCAGTTCCAAAATAGTTATTATAAATATATTTTGAGTTTGGTTTAGTAGCGCAAATCAAATAATTTCTACAATTTGATTTTTTTAATTCTGACAGAATATTGCTCCAAAGTTCATATCTGACAAAAATTGCAATATCAGGGTTTACTTTTTTCACAAAAGTTACTGAATTAACTTCTGTATCAATGGGTAGATACAATGAATAGTCAATTTGCGAATAATCTTTTTGATTCTCGAATCCAGATGGTGAAAAAAATGAAGCTATAATTTCAATTTCAGGGTTAAGCTTCTTTATTTCCTCAATCAAAGGTTTAGCTTGTTCAAATTCTCCCATAGACGCAGCATGAACAAGTATTCGAAGACCACTTTTTTCAGGAACATTGTTAAGTAACTCCTGCCATGCTGATTCTCTGCTGTAAGCCTTTTCGTTAAAATATGAATACAGCTTAAATATCAAATATAGGATATTAATTATGATGTATTTGTATATGTAATAGATAATCATTTTGTCTTTGCAATTTCTTCTGGACTTTTAATGTCTATGATTGTAACTTCCGGATTGAATCCTATTCTGATTGGTGGACCGGATACACCCAAACCACGATTTACATACAAAAGTTGACTTCCTTTTCTATATAATCCCTTGTATTGGTTGTAAGCAATTGCAGCAGGGGAGAACCCAAACGATTCTGAATCAACTCCAACCTGTCCGGCATGAGTATGCCCTGACAAAGTTAAATCTGCGGGTAACTTATTTACCACAAACTGTTCCCATGTTTTAGGATCATGGCTCATCAGAATATTAAATGACTTTGAATCAATTGAATTGAATGCCTTGTCAAAATCTCCAAATGTTTGACGAGCTCCGAAATTATCAACAGAAATTAGGTTTAATTCACCATTTCTGATTTTAATTTTAGAGCTTTCATTGATAAGCAACTTAACTCCTGTTGCTTTAATCTTTTTAATTAGTTTAGTATGGTCTTCATCAGTCATATAATGATCGTGATTTCCAAGGCATGCATATACTCCATATTTGGCTTTGAGACTTTTCAGGAATGATGCTCCATAATCAATTTCCTGGTATCTGAAATTAACAAAATCCCCGGTAATTAAAATTAAATCTGGGTGTGTATTTTCGATTTTCTCCAAAACTGAGTTCAGCTTTGCTTGTGGCATATAATCACCAAAATGCAAGTCTGAGAGCTGTATTATTCTTATCTTATCAAAATTGTTTTGCAGTTTGGGTATAATAATATTTTCTCTGAATACTTTAACATCATTAACGGTTACTAATAATCCATAAATTGTAATGATAAATGGAATCAATGAAAATAACCATAATGTTCCAACAATTATTCTGTATTTATTTAAATCAATTTGATTACTTATATTCTTAGTTTTTTGAAATACTTTTCTTAACAATTTGTAAATGAAATAAAAAGTATTAAAAATAATAATAAATGGGCTAATTCCAATTTTGGGTAGATACCAGGAACTCGTTATAATATTCAAAGATTTTATATGCTCTGGGACAGGGAATGAAATAAGGTTATAATAATTTGTATAAATATACAAAATCATCATCAAAAAAGAAATATAAATTGGTATAATATAAAGGTATGACGGTAAATTAATTCTCTTAACAAACTTCTTCCATTTAATCAGTGTAACAAAATCCAAAAATGCCATGAAAAGAAGTAAAACACTGAAGAAGATAATTATTCTTGTAAAGTCCAAAGAATCCTCAAAATTATTTTTATTAATGACGAAAAGAGAGTTTAGTTCGTTTTATAATAATTGTATTACAAGTTAAAAATAAATATTATGGCAGCAACTGAATCAAAGATGGTGAGTTTAGGTACAATAGCCCCTTATTTTAAAATATTTAATCCTGTGTCAGGAACATATCAATCAATTGAAAATCTGAAATCAGACATAGCTACTGTTATTACGTTCATTTGTAACCATTGTCCTTATGTAATACATATTAATCCAAAATTATCAGAAATTGCAATAAAATATTCAAAATTGGGTATTAGTTTTATTGCAATTAACTCAAATGATGTTGTCAAATATCCCGAGGATTCACCTGAAAAAATGATTGAAATATCGGAGAAGTATAATTATACATTTCCATATTTATACGATGAAACACAGGAAGTTGCTAAAGCATACAATGCCGTTTGTACACCTGATATTTTTGTATATGACTCGTACATGAAATTGGTTTATCGAGGACAATTTGATAACTCAAGACCAAATAACGGAATACCTGTAACCGGAAATAGTCTTATAAACGTTTTAGATTCTATTCTTGACGGTTCTGAAATACCTGATGAGCAAGTGCCGGGCATTGGTTGCAACATCAAATGGAAATGATATTTAAGCTCTAATGGCAGTTGAATTAACTGTGAATTTAAGATTATCATAGTGATTCTTGTTTGATAAATACTTTAATTCACCAATAAATCCAATCATAGCTGCATTATCAACGCAATAGTTCATTGCAGGCGCTATCATACTCATCTTATGTTTATCAGCTTCTGCTTTCAATTCTTTTCTCAACTGACTGTTAGCAGATACACCACCGGCAATAACTATTGATTTAACTTGATAATGTTTAGCAGCATTTATAAGCTTTCTTACCAACACATCAATTATTGCTTGTTGCACAGATGCAGACAAGTCATAAATTTCATTTTCAGAAATTCCGTTTGGAAAATTTTTGTGAATAAAATACCTTACTGATGTCTTTAGTCCTGAGAAACTAAAATCATAGTTAGGATCGTGGATCATAGGTCTTGGGAAATCATATCTGAATGGATTGCCCAGTTTTGCGTTTTTATCAATAAGCGGGCCTCCAGGGTAGGGAAGTCCCATCAATTTTGCAATTTTATCAAAAGCTTCTCCGGCTGCATCATCTTTTGTTGAACCAACAGTATGGTATTCATCAAAACTGTTAACTAAAAAAATCGATGTATGTCCTCCACTTACAACCATCGAAACGAATGGAAATTCCAAAGAACTATCTTGTAAGCAACCCGAAAATAAATGTCCTTCAATATGATTTACAGGGATAATAGGCAATCCTCTCGATAATGAAAGACCTTTGGCGAAAGATGTTCCAACAATTAAACTCCCTGCCAATCCGGGTTTGTTAGTAACTGCAATTGCATCAATTGAATTAATATCAACCTTTGCTACTTCCAAGGCTTCGTGAGTGAGCGAATAGATTGTATTCAGATGTGCTCTCGAAGCTAATTCAGGTACAACTCCTCCGTATTTTGAATGGAAATACTGGGATGAGATTATATTACTTAATACATTGGATTTTTCTATAACAGCCACTGAAGTTTCATCACAGGATGATTCTATTGCTAATATCATTTGTCAAACAACCTTTCTTTCAACATTAATAATGCGGCAGATACAGCCCTTTCTCTATTCAAACCTCTGTCATTACCAAATCTGAATAATTTTGTATATGAACTAAAATTGTGGTATATCGAAATCCATACAGTACCAACTGGTTTATCAGGTGTACCTCCTTCGGGACCTGCAATCCCAGTAATTGATATTCCAAAATGAGCATTAAATATTGAGGATACGTTCTTCGCCATCTCAATAGCTACTTGCTCAGAAACTGCACCATATTCATTTATTAAATCAATGCCAATACCAAGAGCATTTACTTTAACCGAATTGGAATAAGCAATTACTCCACCATGGAAATACATCGAGCTTCCGGGTAGTTCTGTGAATTCTTTTCCAAGCATTCCACCTGTGCACGACTCTGCCACAGCAACTGTCAGCTCTTCTTTCTTCAATTTTTTTGCAATCAATGACATAATAGAATCATTTCCATAGCCAACTATATACTTGCCTGCTTTCTGTTCAATCATTTTTTGAAATTTATTCAATTTGAGTCGGGCTGTATTAAAATCTGAACCTCTTGCTCCAATACGCAATTTGACTGAACCGGCCGATGGTAGAAAAGCCAGAGAAGTATCAATTGGAAATTCTTGCGGGCTACCTATCAATTCAGCAAGTGATGACTCAAAAATGCCAGCGGTTTTGATTGTTAAATAAAGTTGAATACTCTTAGAATGACTTTTAAAATATTGAGCAGCAATAGGAATAAATTCATTTTCAAATATTGATTTCATTTCTGCAGGTACACCCGGAAGAGCAATAAGCAATTTATTGTCAAATTCGAACAATAAACCTGGAGCTGTCCCTACATTATTAGTTAAAGGTTTTGATTTTGAAGGGATTAGAGCCTGACCTTTGTTAATTTCATTAAGTGTTCTGTTTCTGGATTGGTACCATTTCTCCAAATAATCCAAAGTATCATGATGAATAATCAGATTATCTCCGAAAAACTTAACAAGCATTGGTTTGGTAATGTCGTCGTGGGTTGGTCCTAATCCACCGGTCAGTATAATTACATCGGAATTTTCAATTAGCCTTGCTAACTCACTTAACATTAATTCTTCATTATCAGGAACCGATGAATGAAAAATGGCTGAAAAACCAATATTTGTCATTTTTTCGGCAATCCAGGCAGCATTTGTATTGACAATTTGGCCAATGCAAATTTCATCACCTATTGTTAAAATCGAAAATTTCATTTTGGTTTTATCTTTAAAAAAACAATGGGATTGCTCAAACGAAACAATCCCATTCTAATTATTTTACACAATTAAATTTACTCAGCTTTTGGAGCTTCTTCACTTGTTTCACTGTCAGCCTGAGCTTCTGTAGCTTCAGCTGATTGAACTAATTCAACATTCTGAAAATCTTCTTTATTGAATTTTTTGTAATCAAGGTTGAACTCTTCAGTAAAGAATTCAGCTTGTGAACTGTCGTAAGTAACTTCAGTTGGAGGATTATCAGCATTCGGTACCGGGTGTAACTTATTGTATGATTCAATAATTGCCTGGTCTTTTCCGCGAAGAGCTTCTACTACTGATAAAACGATTTTCTTGGATTCCTTATCAAATTCAACAACCTTAAGCGGTAAACTGTCACCTATTTTGAAATATTCGCTGATATTCTTAACAGGTGCGAACGATAATTGAGAAACTGGAACAAATCCGTCAACACCTTCAGGTAATTCAACAATAACACCTTTTTCGATGATTCTTTCAATTTTAGCTTCAGACTCTGAGCCAATGCTGTAAGTTTTTTCGAAATCATCCCAAGGATTATCATTAATCTGCTTGTGACCTAAAGCGATTCTTCTTTGTTCAGGGTCAATGCTGATTACAACAACTTCAAGCTTATCGCCTTTTTTCACAAATTCGCCGGGGTGACGAATTTTCTTAGTCCATGATAAGTCGCTAATGTGAACTAATCCATCTACTCCTGGCTCTAATTCAACGAATACACCGAAATTGGTAAGATTTCTAACAATACCGTTGTGCTTAGAATCAACAGGATATTTCTTCATTAAATCTTCCCATGGATCTGGTTCTAATTGTTTCATACCAAGGGCAAGTTTTTTGTTTTCTTTATCTATATTAAGCACGATAGCTTCGACAACCTGTCCCATAGAAACAATTTGTGATGGATGCTTAACATGTTGTGTCCATGACATTTCTGAAATGTGAATAAGGCCTTCAATGCCTTTTTCGATTTCGATAAATGCACCGTAATCGGTTAAGCTGACAACTTTACCGCTAACCTTAGTGCCTTTTTCGTATTTTTCACCGATTGTATCCCAAGGATGTGAAGTAAGTTGCTTCATACCTAGTGAAATACGCTTCTTATCACCATCAAAATCAAGCACAACAACTTTAACAACTTCATCAAGAGAGACTATTTCTGATGGATGAGTTACTCTGCCCCATGACAAGTCAGTGATATGAACAAGACCATCTACACCGCCGAGGTCAACGAATACACCAAAGTCTGAAATTGCTTTTACTGTACCTTCTAGAACAAGACCTTTTTCAAGACGTGACATAATTTCACTTCTTTGTTCGGATAATTGTTCTTCGAGAAGTACTTTGTGAGATACAACTACATTTTCACTTGGATGATTAACTTTAACAACCTTAACATCAATTGTTTTGCCGACCCAGCCGTCGAAATCTCTTACAGGGCGAACATCAATCTGCGAGCCAGGTAAGAAAGCCTCGATGCCTAACAAGTCAACAACCATACCGCCTTTGATTCGGCGTAAGATTTTTACTTTTGTAAGCTCTTGTTTGTCGAATAAGCTGATGATGTCATCCCAAATTCTCATAAAGTCAGCACGGCGTCTTGATAAGAGTAATTTACCGCTGGAATCTTCCATTTTTTCGATAAACACATCAATCTCATCACCGATTTTGTATGTCTCTGCGTTTAATAATTCGGCTTTAGGTACTACACCAAGTGATTTAAATCCGATATCAACGAAAACTTCATCTTTGCTGATATTTACGATTGTACCATTAACAAGCTCGTCTTCTTTAATCGTCTTGATCTTTGTATCAAATAGTTTGGTAAATGAATCATCATCAATATCAAAATTATCGAAAGTTCCTTCGAGAAATTTTGTGATCGAATCTGCATCATAGCGTTTAGTTTTGTTTTGAATGCCGTGCATAGGATGTTTTGAATCAGCTCCCTGAAAATCGCCTTCTTTTACTGCGACAACATCCTGATTCGTATTAGCATTATCCGACATTAAAGTCCTCCAAATAAATACATTTAATATAGTGAAACATACAGTGCAAAACGCACTTATTTATTATTTTCTAATTTTTGTCAAATTTAGCTTTGCAAAATAATACTTAAATTTCATATAACCAAATAATTAGAGTATTTTTTGTTTGAGCAATTTATTTGAAGGGTGTCCAATAAAAATTCACTACGGGGAATAGTGCAGGAACTGTAAAAAACATGAGCCCAAAGTCTGCTGAAAAAGTAGTATTTTGAAGTCTTATCGCAGCTAAGAGTCCTGTATTTGTCATTGCGGAGATATTTGTGTTCCAAAGCTCTCCGACAAAGAATAAGTCGTGTCTTTCTGTAAATTTGGTTGTAATTCCTAATCCTAAACCAAACGAGTTATTTATATAAGTTGCAGGGTAGACTCTATCAGCAAATTTTAAATCGTAAAAGTCATCTGCACCCGTTTTTAAGAATACCATACCTGTCAAATCTGTACGATCACCTCTAAAGGTTATATTGCCATAAATATGGCTAAAGCGATTCTTATCATTAACAAAAGCCAAATTTCCACCAATTGCAAGACTCATACCACCTTTCATATCTTGCCAATTAACATTATAAAGAGTTGCTTTAACGTTTAAAACACTTATTTGGTCTCTTCTGTCAACTGTGGGTATAAGGCTTGTACCACCTGTCACTGATATTATATCAAACAAACCAAATCCACCATAGAACAATGCTATCATATTGTTGCTTATAAAATGATCGTCACCAATGGGTTCAGCAGTGGGCATTATGAACGCTCTGTGCCTGTGCCTTCTGTAACTGTCATTTTGAGTTATCTCGTTGACTTCATTAACGTAAATGGTAGTAGTACCGATTGCAGTCTTAAATCGGAATGAACCGCCATTTGTAGTATCATCTGAAACTTCGAGAATATTACCGCTGATTAAATCACCATTTTTTAATCTTACAATATAGATATCTTTGTCATTAATATCGTTATTTAAATCAACTTCAGATAAAAGTTGTAAAGGTAATAAAAAAAATAATAATTTAATCCAATTCATGATTATGCTCCTTCGGATAGTGCCAATTGACCACATGCTGCTTCAATATCTGTACCAAAAGTGTCCCTAATAGTAACAGCACCACCATAATGCCTGACTTTAAGCCCAAATTCCAAGATTTTATCTTTGGGGGTAGGTTTTAATTTATTTGAAAATCCGACGGCACCTGTAAATGATATGTCATTAAAAGGAATAATATTCACTCTTGATGGTACTCTTTTCAAAATTTTAGCTAACCTCTTAGCATCTTCTTCAGTGTCGTTATAATTTTCGAAAGGAATGTATTCATAGGTAACCGGAATTCTGGTTTTTCGGTAATAATATTCTATTGATTCCATCAATGCGTTCAGTTGAATACCTTTTGCCATCGGGATGATTTTCTCTCTGAAGCCATTAGTAGTAGCGTGTAGAGAAATTGCAAGTTTAACAGGATTTTTGCTCAAAGCCAGATGTTTTATTTTTGCTGTTATGCCCACTGTTGATAGGGTGATTTTTTTTCTTCTCAGTAAATTGTTCTTTGGTAAAGTTAATATATCAATAGTATTCACAACATTGTTATAGTTAAGTAACGGCTCACCCATGCCCATAAACACAATATTTGTTACTTTTATACCCAAATCTTTTTCGACAAACAATATTTGGTCAATAATTTCTCCTGATGTAAGATTCCTTTGAAATCCCAAAGTACCTGTAGCGCAAAATGCACATTCAACTGGGCAACCAGCCATCGATGAAATACATAATGTTACGCGTTCAATCTCACCGTCTGTTTCATCGTACCATGGCATATAGACTGTTTCTATTTGCTTACCATCAAATAGTTTAAATAAATATTTTATCGAGCCATCCTCTGATTTACGAATTTTTGAAATTTCTAATGAATTAATCCTAAAAGTGTCAATCAATAATTCTCTTAATTTGGGTGGTAATGTTTTTATGTCTTTAAAGTTATCAATTCTATCAACATACAAGCCGGAGAAGACTTGAGAAGCTCTATACTTTTCAAATCCAAAATCCTGTATCAGAATTTCTAATTTATCAAGTGTGTAATTTTTTATGTAGTTAGGTTTATCCATTCCGACGTGCTTTGTAAATTATTAATGACGTTAGTATTACTGAATAAGTGGGTTTTGTAATAAAAGTTATTAAAAGAAATTTTTCAAAAAATCCAATATAGGATTGATAATTTTGCCGTTTTTTGTTATATTATGTCATTACAATTAGTTACTTTAGTATTTTATTGTGTTACATATTTGGAACTAAAATTTCCAAAAAATATTATCAAGGAGAAAAATAATGCAAAAATTCAAAAATTACATTAACGGTGAATGGGTAGAACCAATCTCCGGAAAATACTTCCCCAATATTTCACCTGCAAATAATGAAGATATAATAGGTGATTTCCCTGATTCCGGCCAGCAAGATGTAGATGCTGCTGTTAGAGCAGCAAAAGAAGCCTTCAAAAGCTGGAGCAGAATGCCTGCTCCAAAAAGAGGTGATATCATTAAAAAAGCTGGTGATATCTTTGTTAGAAGAAAAGCTGAATTAGCAAAAATAATGACCAGAGAAATGGGTAAGCCAACTTTTGAGACAGAAGGTGATGTTCAGGAAGCTATCGATACTGCGTTTTATTCAGCATCCGAGACTAGAAGACTGTTCGGCTTTACAGCTCCATCAGAGATGGAAAATAAAATGAATTTGTCGTTCAGAACACCAATTGGTGTTTGTGGGATAATCACTGCATGGAATTTTCCAGTTGCTGTTCCTTCATGGAAAATATTACCCGGTTTAGCTGCCGGTAATACAATTGTCTATAAGCCCTCTAAAGAATCACCTTATTCAGGTGTTATTTTTGCTGAAATATTAGAAGAAGCCGGAGTGCCAAAAGGTGTTTTCAATTTACTTCTCGGTAAAGGTGCTATGGGTAACTTTATAGTTGAGCATCCAGATGTTAATTTAATTGGATTTACCGGCTCAACTGATATAGGTACAAAAATTGGAGAGATTTGTGGTAGAATGAACAAAAAAGTCTCTCTGGAAATGGGTGGCAAAAATGCTCAGATAGTTCTTGATGATGCAAACTTAGAATTGGCTGTCGAAGGTGCATTATGGGGTGCTTTTGGTACTACAGGTCAAAGATGTACTGCTACTTCTAGAGTAATTGTAGAGAAAGGTATCTATGACAAATTTATAGAAGTCATTGCTGACAGAGCACGTAAATTAAGACTCGGCGATGGTTCAAAGCCTGAAACTGAAGTTGGTCCGGTTATTCATGCACAATCACTCAGGAACTGTCAAAACTATACAAATATTGGTATTGAGGATGGTGGTAGATTAATTTGTGGTGGTGAACCTGCTACTGATGGCGACCTCTCTAAAGGAACTTTTTTCAAACCAACAATTATTGCTGATGTAACTACATCAAACAGATTATTTAATGAAGAAGTTTTCGGGCCTGTATTGTCTATAACCAAAGCTGAAGATTTTGAAGATGCAATCAGACTGCAAAACCATTGTGAATATGGTTTATCATCGTCAATTTTTACAAGGGATGTTAACAAAGCATTTCTTGCAATCAGAGAAATTGAGGCAGGTATTACTTATATTAATGCTCCTACTATAGGTGCCGAAGCTCACATGCCGTTTGGTGGTGTAAAAGGTACAGGTAACGGACATAGAGAAGGTGGCTGGACTGTATTTGATATCTTTACTGAATGGAAAACAGTTTATGTAGATTATTCTGACAGATTACAAAGAGCTCAAATTGATAATTATTAAAATATAATTATATTCGTCAATACTATCGAGACCTCAGATGTTTTATCTGGGGTTTTGTTTTTGAAAGTAAAACACAACTAATCTTGAATTCAAACATAAATAAATTGATAAATGACAGAACATAATAAAAATACTTCGCTTAAACCCCTTTTTATACTTGCATTTATATTGGTTTTGGCAGACCAAATAACAAAATTATACTTCAAAGGATTCAATTTTTTGGGAATTGAACATTTAGGTTATAAATATGGTGAGCAAAATCCTGTAATTGATGGAATTTTGTACTGGACTTACATTGAAAATCCGGGTATGGCATTTGGTATTCAATTCGGATGGGCAAAAATATTTCTCAGTTTATTTTCAATTTTTGCTAGCATAGGATTAGTTTATTTATTAGTCAAAATAAAAGAAAGAAATATTTGGGTAAGAATTGGTTTCTCGTTAATTCTTGCAGGTGCTGTAGGTAATTTGATTGACAGGGTATTTTATGGAGTGATATTTGGAGAAAGTCCGTTATTTTACGGTAAAGTTGTTGATTTTATTCAAGTTAATATTCCTGATATTGCCTTTTTGGGATGGACTCATTTTCCGGTTTTTAACATTGCAGACTCTTGCGTTACTGTTGGTGTTAGTTTTTTGATCCTTTTTCATAATCATATCCCTGACTTTGCAGAAATTTTCGGAAAGAAAAAAAATGAATCTGTAACTAATTCAACCGAAGAAAATTTACTTCAGGAAAACGCTGAATGATGGAATCATCTGATAAAAATAATTATCCTGATTACATCGAAAAGGAATTTAAATTTATAGTCGCTAAAGGACAAAATCCTGAGAGGGTTGACAACTATCTAACTAAATATATTTACAATGCAACCAGAAATCGCGTTCAGAAAGCTATAGATGACGGGAATGTGACTATAAATGGCAAAGTTGTAAAATCTAGTAGAAAGGTACAACCGAATGATGAAATCATTTGCAAAATAATGAAAGCCCCTCCGATTGAATTATTGCCTGAAAGCATCCCTTTAGATATTTTATACGAGGATGATTATCTTCTTGTTGTTAACAAGCCAGCATTTATGTGCACTCATCCCGGATTCGGTCATAGATACGGAACTCTTGTCAATGCTATTCTATATCATTTTGGATTAAGACAAGTCCTTCAATATGAAAGCATAGATGAAGATTCTGAAGATGATGAAAACTCTGATGAGCTAGATGAGCCATTTCTCGATAATATTGATGAAGGTGAAATATTTGCTTCTGACTCTGTTAGACCAGGTATTGTCCATAGACTCGATAAAGATACTTCTGGCTTGCTCGTTATTGCCAAAAATCCTGAAGTACATGCAAAACTATCTGCTCAATTTGCAGCCAGAACAACTGAGCGTGAGTATAATGCAATTGTTTGGGGTGATGTTAAGGAAGAATATGGCGTTATCGAAGGGGATATTGGGCGTTCGTCAAAGGACAGGAAGCTTTTTGCAGTTGTCAAAAAAGGTGGAAAATTTGCAAAAACTGAATATTGGGTTGTTAAAAGGCTTAAATTTGCAACATTAGTTAAGTTAAAACTACACACAGGCCGCACTCATCAAATTAGGGTTCATCTAAATCACATCAAGCATACTGTTTTTGGTGATACAG
The DNA here is from genome assembly GCA_024711295.1 of bacterium. Classification (GTDB taxonomy): domain Bacteria; phylum Bacteroidota; class Ignavibacteria; order Kapaibacteriales; family UBA2268; genus JANJTB01. Next base: position 226,547 of record JANJTB010000006.1, read on the forward strand.
CTTATGGAGGTGCTCAAAATTTGTATAATGGTAGGCCTGAATTAAACAATATTGCCAACAAATGCCTGAAGCTCGTTAAACGTCAAATGCTGCATGCCCGTACTTTAGGATTCAAACATCCTGTTATAAATGAGTTTATGAGGTTTGATAGTGATTTACCTGAAGATTTTATAAAAGTATTGAGTATTGTTGAAAGTTTAAATATTGAATAAGGATGGAATAATGATTAATAAGTTTGCTGAAAGCATTTACCCGATAAATGACCTGATAGCTAAAAGGTGGTCACCAAGAGCATTTGACATAAATAAAGTTGTTTCGAGAAAAGATATTATTTCAATATGTGAAGCAGGTCGTTGGGCACCATCTTGCTACGGTGATGAACCCTGGAGATTTATAGTATGGGACATTTACCATGATTCTGAATCTTATTACAATGCATTAGATTGTATAGGTGAATGGAACAAAAAATGGGTTTGTACTGCTCCGGTAATAATAGCTTCCTTTGCCGATAACAGTTTTAGAAAAAATGGCGATTTAAACAGATGGGGGCAGCATGATACAGGTTTGGCGACTCAAAATATTTTACTTCAAGCATTTTCTTTAGGTTTGGTGGCACATCCCTTAGGGGGATTTGATTCAAAAAAGATTAAAGAACACTTTAGTGTTGAAGATAGATTTACTCCAATGACTTGTGTCGCTATTGGATATCAGGCTGATATTGATGTACTTAATGGTGAACATGCTGAACAGGAATCTAAACCACGTTTTAGGCGTCCTCTCGGTGAGACTTTTTTTGATGGAACCTGGAAAAAGCCGATTTATTAAAAAAAAGCTGTCTACGAAGACAGCTTTTACAAAAATTTTTAAGAGTTAAAACAAAAAATTAAGAAGCAAGTTCTTTCATCATTGCTTTGTAACCTTTTTTATCCAAAGTTCTGATTGCCTTTGCAGTAGCTTTAACAGTTATCCAGCGACCTTCTTCTGCAACCCAAATTCTTTTTTTCTGAAGATTGGGTAAAAATCTTCTCTTTGTCTTATTATTTGCATGCGATACATTATTTCCGGTTAATACTCCGGTGCCGGTTAATTCACATCTTCTTGACATTTTTTATACCCTTTTAGAGAAATTTCAATTTAAATAAACTCAAATATACATAAAATATATGAATTGGCAAAAAAATAAGTTCACTTTTTTAATAACAATTTATATGAATCAGAAATTATTTTGATGCTTTTTTCCCAATTATAATTTTCTAAGACAAAATTTCTGCCGTTTTCACCCAGCATTCTAATCAAATCAGGATTCTCAATAATATTTGATATATGATCAACAAATTCTGATTCAGTCTCGGCTATTTTAACTCCATTTTCTTTAGTTTTATTTATACCTTCAGCAGCAATTGGAGAGGCAACAACAGGTATTTTCATTGCAAGTGCTTCGAGAATTTTAATTCTGATACCGCCACCTACAAATAATGGAGAAATATAAATTCCTGCTTCTGAAAAAGGTTTTTTTAGGTCATTCACAAATCCAACAGCTTCAACTCCCAAATGGCCGAATTTTCTAAAACATTCAGGTGGGTTTTTACCGTACAAGAAAAATTTAATTTCAGGATATTTTTGTTTAAGGCTTGGCATTACATTTTTAATAAACCATAATAATGCATCAACATTATGTACCCAATCATAAGTAGTGGCATGTACAAGATGAAACTTTTTCCTATCTATATTCAGAGGTGTCCATTCATCAAGATTTATACCTGGAGCTGCTGTTATTAGATTTGATTTAGGTGCTATAATTTTTGCTAATTTAGCATCCTCATCAGTAATTGGGAAAGCAATATCAACTCCGTTTTGCAAAATTTCTGCTTCTTGCTTTTTTAGTTTTTTATATTGAGAATAAACATACCATCTCTTAGGATGGTAATAACTCAATTGCTTATAATAGCGCTTCCAAATTAAATTTTCAACATTGTGAAGTCTAAGTCCAACGGGCAATCCTGTTACTTTCTTTAATTCCAATGCCAATGGTGCCATTGCTGTATGGTCAGCGTGTATGATATCAACAGGATTTTTGGTTATATATTCAAGCAATTGATTTACAAAGTTTTTATTTTCATGTTTTCTTAGATATAAGGCACGACTATCAAATAATGACTTCAAAATTCTCAACTTGGAATTCTTAACACTATGTTCGAATAATATTACGTGACCATATTTCGATGCTATCTTCAGATATTTATCTTCTGGTTTTGAATCTGCATAACACGCAAAAGAAACTTCGGCTTCTTTTGCCAATTGTCTGAAAGTACTGGCAATACCTACTTTCCCGCCATTTGTTTCCGGAAATGGAAATTGAGGTGATAATTGTAGAATTCTCATTCTTTGCCCAGTATTTTTCTTCTAAACACAGACTTAAAAAACAAATATTGACTTCTAAATGCGCTTGTGCCAAGTGTAATGTCATACATTAGTTCTTTTGGAACCGGAATTCTCTCATTTCTATATGCCATAAATGCTACGGACATCATGCCAAGAATACCTTCGAAATATGCACTAAGCTTAATTCTCTTATATACAGCTTCGAGTGTTGCTGTAAAAATAAATAATAAAGTACGGCCAAAAGCAGTACCGACAGGCATATATTTCCATTGATACCTGACTAACTGTTTATTAATTTTTACCCATCTGTCATCTGGAATTCTATTATTTCTAGATGCAAAATGCAAAGTTCGAATATTTGGAAAGTACCTTATTTTAAACCCTGCCAATATTGCTCTTGTACAAAAGTCTAATTCTTCGAACCCAAATTCCCAAAATCCTCCGATTTTATTAAACACTCTTCGTCTGATGCCTGCCCCTGTTCCCGGGAAAATATGTGATTGATAACCTTTTTCAGGAATGTTGATTTTATCAACTTTATGTGGATACCACTCCCAAATTTTATTACCATCAGTAACTTCGATATCTTCTGAGCATACAATATCTATGTCTTCGTTCTTAGAAAATATTGATATTATTTTTTCGAAAGCATCCGAAGATTCAGGATATGAGTCATCGTCAGTACGCCATAATATATCACCTTTCGACCTTGAAACGGCTATGTTCAGAGACCTTATGTCAAAATTATCAGGCAACCAGGTATAATCAATATCAGGGAAATCATTACTCATCATTTCACGAGTTCCATCGTCCGAGCCATTATCAACAACAATAATTTCTTTATCCAAGTAAGTTTGTGAAGAATAACTTTTTATAGTGCTTCTCAAATCTTCTTTTCTATTTCTGGTAACAATAATTACACTAATTTTCATTTAAGGTGCTTCAATTATTTCAAATTTTTCTGGTCATTTTAACATCTCATGCAATTCTTTGCGAAAGTTATTTGGTATAGTTAAATTAAGTATCAACTATTTGATATCAATGATTTATAAACATTATGGCCAAATTTTGAAAAATTCTCAAAATAACCGGTGTACCATTGATTTAGAGTAACACCAGCATTCTGTGAGTCAATTAAATCCTTATGGGTTTCGATTCCACCGGTTCGGATAATATGAAATTCATTTTTCAGTTTTGATTTTTTTATCTCATCATGGGCAGTTTTACATAATTTGAGTGATTTATCTTTTAAAACCCGTCCGCTGATACCACCACCAAAATTTTCAACAAAATACTTGTATTGGTCAAACTCCTTCTTATCTATATACTTCTGTATTTCATCATATTTAGTAGAGGTATTACCTAAATTGATACCATCAAATTCTAAATCAATCAGCAAATTGACTAAACTGCCAATTAATGATTCATTTGTATCAATTGAATACTTTACAATAACAGGTAAATTACGCTCCCTTTTTTTCAAAAAGTTATCCTTGATATACTGTAAGCGATTAATCATCTCTTCATCAAGAATTGTATGATCCTTATGAGTATGGTTACTTACATTGGGACAACTTTCGTTAAGCTCAATAAAGTCAATATTCTGTTTAGCAAGATTATTCATACCCTCTACAAGTGATTTTAACGCATGCAGTCCTGATTCTGATGGATTACTGCTGACACTAATACCAATAGGGCAACCATCTATTCTTTCAATTTTCTTTAAAGTACCTGCTATGGCTGAATGACCGTCATTGGGTAGTCCTAACCAATTAATTGCAGCACCAGAGCGGGGAAGAGGTACAAAAGGATGAACAATGCCATTTTTTGCATTTCCCATCCTGGGTTGTGATGTGGTTGTTCCACAAAGCCAAGCACCAGCTCCTTGCGAAGCAACTACCTCATAACCTTTGCCTTTTTTGAACATACCTGCAGCATTAAAAATACAGTTATTGAATTTGATATCCCATACTTTTATTGGATTTGACCAACTCGAAACATCAATGTTCTTTGGTGTTTCACTTACCAACCTGTCAAGAAATTCTTTTCTACCTTTAGAATAGAAGTCAATATAGAATTTTGGAGAAAAGTTCGATAGAACAGGTCTCATAATGCCGTCTAATTTTGCGAGTCTTTCGGATAAACTCATTATTATTTCTTATTTTGTTGCAGACAATTGATTGCAAAAATACTCTAAAAAAATGAATTCTATTAATTTGTTGTAAATTATTATTTGATAAAACTGTTGTTGAACATGAATGGCAACAACTCCTTAATTTCAAAACTAGTGATATTGACAATATCATTGTTGTCATTTAAATTAACTACAATTATTTCACTCTCAGCATTTGAGTCAAATTCAACAATCTTTTGCCGACACAATCCACAAGGTGTTGCGGCTTTAGTGCCAATTCCACGTAAAGCAATTACAACTTTTTTGACTTGTAAACATCCACTTTTTACCATCGAATCTATTGCAACCATTTCTGCATGCGAGCTTAGTGTATAATCTGCACTTTCAATGTTGCAGCCGGTATGTATGCATCCGTTTGAGTCAATCAATGCTGCACCAACTGCATATCCTGAATATGGACAGTAAGCAAATTTTCTGACTTGAATGGCTTTCTCGACAAGTTCTTTGTCTGTCTTGTTAAGGTTGTTCAGTAATATACTTTTCATCATTCAAATTCCTGATTTCTTCTTCAGTTAATGTTTTGAGGGCAACTAGATGCCAGGTTACTCCTATTCCGACTAACAAGAGTATTATTCTTATATAAAGTATTTCAACAAAGGTTGCCGATAATCCAAGTGTTAACCATAGTAAAGAAATTGACTTAATTCTTGCATTTTTTTCAATTCCCTGATACTCTCTATAATTACGTATCATTCTTCCGAAGATTCTGTTTCGCACCAGTTTATAATAGTATTTCTCAGAACTACGTATGAAGAACCATGCTGCCAAAATCATAAAAATTGTTGTTGGCCAGACAGGTAGAATTACGCCGATAATACCCATAATAACGCAAAAAACACCTGCACTAAGATATAATATCCGTATAAATTTATTTCTTTCTATTTTAAATTCAGTCATAATTTTGTTTAGTAAGCCAAATATTGTGACAACCACTTTTCTGCAACTTGCTTGTCAATACCTTTTCTGTTGGCATAAGATTCTACCTGATCCTCTGTTATCTTTCCAACAGCAAAGTATTTACTTTCAGGATGTGAAAAATAGAGCCCGCTTACAGATGCAGCCGGCACCATCATACAACTATCTGTAAGACTAATTCCTGAAGACCCGGCATTTAAAATATTCATAATTTTAATATTTTCTGTATGATCAGGCAATGAAGGATAACCTGAAGCTGGTCTGATGCCTGAGTACTTTTCGGAAAGCAATTCGTCAATACTTTTGTTTTCATCTGAATTATAACCCCAAATCTCTTTCCTTGTCTTTTCGTGAAGTAGTTCTGCAAATGCTTCAGCCAATCTATCAGATATAATCTTGATCATTATTGATTTGTAGTCATCATGTTCAGACTCATATTTTCGGACCAACTCATCTGTACCTATACCTGCAGTACATGCAAATACTCCCAAATAATCCGGCTTACCACAGGATTTAGGTGCTATATAATCAGCTAATGATAAGTTAGGAGTATTGTTTTGTTTAGCTTGTCTCCTTAATAAATTGAAGACTTCTATCACATCATCATGACTTTCACCATAAACTTCAATGTCATCATGGTTTACTGTATTTGCCGGTAGAACTGCAACAATACCATTTGCCTTCAGTAGCTTTCTCGAAATGACTTCGTCAAGCATTGTGTTTGCATCATCGAATAGTTTTTTTGCTTCCTCGCCTTTTTCAGGATTATCAAAGATTTGAGGGTATCTTCCTTTAATTTCCCAAGTAACAAAGAATTGAGTCCAATTGACATACTTTCTAATTTCTTGTAATGGGTAGTCATCAAACCTAAAAACACCTTTCTTGATTGGTACATTAATCTTATAATTATCCCAGTCAGTGTTTAGTTTGTTTTTTACAGCTTCCAGATATACAGTTAAATTTTTGTCCTGTAAATTTTTGTAATGATTATCCCTGATCTCATTATACTCTCTTTCCAATTTTTCGAGGAAAGTTACTTTGTTCTGATTTAATAAATTGGATACTACTGTTACACTTTTACTTGCATCCAATACATGTATCACAGGTTTTCTGTAGTTAGGAGCAATTTTGACTGCTGTGTGAATCCTTGAAGTAGTAGCACCGCCTATGAGTAGGGGAACATCCATGCCTTCTCTTTCCATCTCCTTTGCAATATGAACCATTTCATCAAGTGAAGGTGTAATCAAACCGCTAAGTCCAATAATATCAGCACTTATCTCTTTTGCTGTCCTGAGAATTTTTTCGGTTGGAACCATTACACCCAAATCAATTACTTCATAATTATTGCAAGCTAAGACTACTCCAACAATATTTTTTCCAATATCATGAACATCACCTTTAACTGTTGCTAAAAGCACTTTCCCTGCACTTTGTCGCTCACCCTTTTTAAGTTCTTTTTCGATGTATGGAATTAGATACGCAACCGACTTTTTCATCACTCTTGCGCTTTTTACAACCTGAGGTAAGAACATTTTACCTGAACCAAATAATTCACCTACAACGTCCATGCCTTTCATCAATGGACCTTCTATGACATCAAGAGGATTGATTACAGTGAGTCGCGCTTCCTCGGTATCTTCAATTATATGCTCAACTATACCTTTAACTAATGAATAAGTCAGTCTTTCATTGACTGGTAAACACCTCCATTCTTCTAGTTTATCTTCCTTTTGCGATTGTGATTTGAATTTATCAGCGAATTCCACCAATCTTTCAGTTGAATCCGGACGCCTGTTCAGAAGAACATCTTCTACCAAAACAAGCAGTTCTTTGTTTATCTCTTCATACACTTCTAATTGACCGGCATTAACAATGCCCATGTCCATACCGGCCTTGACAGCATGATACAAAAATGCAGAGTGCATTGCTTCACGTACTTTATTATTGCCCCTGAAGGAGAAAGAAATATTGCTTACTCCACCACTTACCTTTGCTTCTGGTAAGTTCTCCTTGATCCATTTTGTTGCTCGCAAATAATCAACAGCATAATTATTATGCTCTTCTATTCCAGTTGCTACTGTTAAAATATTTGGGTCAAAAATTATATCATAAGGTGCAAATCCAACTTCATCTGTAAGTATTTTGTAAGCTCTTTCACAAATTTCAATCCTTCTTTCGTATGTATCTGCTTGACCATTCTCGTCAAAAGCCATTACTATTACTGCTGCCCCGTAATCCAGAATTTTTGATGCGTGTTCTTTAAATACCTGCTCACCTTCTTTCAGTGATATTGAGTTGACAATTCCCTTACCCTGAAGACATTTCAAACCTGACTCGATAACACTCCATTTTGATGAGTCAATCATTATAGGTACTTTGGCAATGTCAGGTTCTGAAGCAATCAAGTTAAGAAATCTTGTCATAGATGCTTCGGAGTCCAACATTCCTTCATCCATATTCACATCAATTATTTGAGCACCATTTTCCACTTGTTGAAGAGCTACAGCGAGAGCTTCTTCGTATTGGTCAGATTCAATCATTTTTCTAAATTGAGCTGAACCTGTAACATTAGTTCTTTCACCAACATTGATAAAATTTGAATTTTCGAAGACGATTAGGGGCTCTAAACCACTCAGTTTAAAATATTTATTAGGTTTGGATACTTGTCTTGGTTTAAAATCCGAAACAATATTTTTTATGGCATTGATATGCTCAGGTGTTGTTCCGCAGCAGCCACCGACAATATTAAGCAATCCTTCATCTGAATATGATTTAAGAATATCTGCCATTGAATCAGCTGTTTCATCGTAACCTCCGAAAGCATTAGGCAGTCCGGCATTTGGATACAAACTAGTAAAGCAATCAGCAATCTCAGATAATTCGGTAATGTATGGTCTCATTTGCTCTGAACCCAAGGCACAATTCAACCCTACTGAAAGTAGGTTTGGAGCATGTGAAATTGAAATCCAAAAAGCTTTGGTTGTTTGTCCTGATAACGTTCTTCCGCTTTGGTCAACAATCGTTCCTGAAATCATCACTGGAAGATAAATTCCTGAATCTCTAAAATACCTTGCCGTTGCGTATATTGCAGACTTTGCATTAAGGGTATCAAAGATGGTTTCGATTAAAATTATGTCACAACCACCCTCTACTAATCCCTTAATTTGTTCATAGTAAGCAGTGGCCATTTTGTCGAATGTAATTGCCCTGTATCCAGGATTATTTACGTCAGGAGATAATGATAATGTTTGGTTTGTGGGTCCTATTGCACCTGCAACATACTTAAATTCACCCGGATGTAATTTTAGATAATCATCTTTAGCTTTTTTTGCCAAACGAGCTGATTCGTAATTAAGTTCATAAATTATATTCTCCAAATGGTAATCTGATTGAGCAATGTAAGTACCACTGAAAGTATTTGTCTCAATAATATCAGAGCCTGACTCCAAATATTGTTTGTGTATGTCATAGATGATTTGAGGTTGTGTTAAACTGAGTAAATCATTATTACCTTTTAAGTCGAATTCGAAATCCCTGAATCGCTTTCCTCTAAAGTCCTGTTCAGTTAGTTTATGCCTTTGAATCATTGTTCCCATGGCACCATCTAGAACCAGGATTCTATTTCTAAGGTCCTCGGATATTTCTTTATATTTATTTCCCGTTATCTTTCTCATATTGTAGGAGTGTTTGAATTTCAAATTATAAGGTGAAGTTAAAAAAAGGAAAATATTTTATTCAAACATTTATAAGTGAGTTTCAAAGGAGAATACTGATTTTTTTTTAAGAATATCGAAACCAAAAATTATAAATCACGTATTGTATATTATCTATTTAATATTTTGTTTTTTAAAAAAGAGATAACGGGAATTTATGAAAAAATTATTTATTACAGCACTAATTGTGTTTTCTTTTGTAACTGGCAAAGCTCAGGATAATGGCATGGAAACCTTATTCGGTGGTGAAAACTTTTCACTGGGAGGTTATGGTGGACCTGAAGTGAAGTTCACTAACATTAATAACGAATTCGGGTTGATGGTTGGTGGAAGAGGTGGATTTTTGATGAATAGTGTATTTACCGTTGGTATTGCCGGTTATGGATTGGTGACAAGCCACAAGGTTGAAGACTACAAGCCTCAATTTCCTCGAGGAGAAGATTCATCTGCATATCTTAGATTGGGCTATGGAGGTCTTCATTTTGGGTTTAACATCGAACCGAACAAATTAGTTCACATTACAACAGGTGTAATTATTGGTGGAGGTGCTGCAAGCTATACAACACCATTTTATCATCGTCACGATGATGAAGATAATTATGATTCCAACTTCAAAACTTACGAAACCAGTGCCTTTTTTATAGTTGAACCTCAAGTTGGGGCAGAAGTTAATCTTCTCAAATTTATGAGAATGGAAGTTTCAGGTTCGTATAGGTTTGTTTCAGGAATAAATCTTCCCAACACACAGAATTCAGACCTAAGTGGTTTTTCCGGGAATATAATGTTCAAATTTGGTAAATTTTAATTTTGAAATTCATATAAGCGACATAATAGGAACTGTTGAAAATAATATAAACAGTTCCTTTTTTATTGAAGTTTATAAAAATATTAACATTTTTAACTTAACGTATCATACTTTTTAATTTTTAAATATTTCATTTTGGAAAAAAATAATGGAAATCAAATCAGTAAAATCTTTTCGTCTTGTAAAAAGTGAAGATTTAAATCATCATGGGACATTATTCGCAGGAAGAACTGCAGAATGGTTTGTAGAATCCGGTTTTATAGCTGCATCACTTTATATTAACCCAAAACATTTGATATGCGTCAACATTCACGGGATGCATTTTATAAAGCCTGTAAGACTGGGCCAAACTGTTTGTTTCGACAGTAAGGTAATCCACACCGGTAATTCATCAATTATTACATATACAAGAGTAAGTGTGGCAGATGATGTAGACAATAGTGTCGTGGATGGATTTATCACTTATTTGTTTGTTGATGATAATACAAAACCTAAGAAACATGGTATTACCTTAGAACTTAATACAACAGAAGATATTGAACTGAATGCAATTGCTCAGGGATTAAAAGATTCAGTTTGGAAAATTTAAACTATAAAATAACCAATAAATCAAAAAAAGGAGTGCAATTATTTTACACTCCTTTTTTCGTTACTCGATTTTAAAATTTAAAAATATTAGTTTACTTTAACAAATTTTTGAAAATCTAACCCAATTTTTAAATAATACATTCCTGCACTAAGCTTAGAGACATCAATTTGGGTATTAGAATCATAATTTATTTTTTGAGTCATCAAAATTTCTCCATAAGTGTTAAATATAGAAATTTCATAATTGTTAAGTAAATCTGAAGTGCTTATATTAATAAAATCAGATGTAGGATTTGGATAAACAGTAACTTTACTTTTATCCATATCAATATTAGCAGTAATCCTTCCTTCGAGCTTATCTTGTAAGATTTTAGGTAAAGAAGTAAAAAAATCTATTCCGGTTTGCTGCTCAATATTTTCAACAGTTGAGATAAACTTTGTCCAGTCCTGTGATTTCACATTTTTATCATTATTGGGCATTACTACCGCAAATATTTTTGTGCCTTCATTAACATCTTCAATTCTCTGACCATAATCTAAAACTGCAAAAATCATATAACAGCTATCAGGTATTGCAACTTTATTGTTGTATTTGGTAATAGGAAACTTTGAATAAATGGGTCCTGAATAAGCAAAAATCTCTTTAAGTGAGTCTTTTGCTAGTTTTTCCATATAATATTCCATCTTGAGCCATGTATTCTGATTCAACTCAGGGAGCTGAGGAATGATATTTGAGGTCAGAAAAGTAACTCTGTTTTCTTCAGGTGTTCTGGTTCTTTTTTCACTTCTTACCATGTGCCCTCTGTCGTAACCACTATTTGTATAATCACTGTGTCTAATCCAACAAGATTGAGGTAGGGAAGAATCAGGCATAAAGTTCTTACTCCACCTCGGAACATCACCATACCAATCTTTGTTTACATTATATGCAACCCACAATGGAACACCATAGTCACATTTAACACCACTTGTATATTCATAACGTTCAACAAGCTGCAATGTTTCTGCTGACTTAGGCATGCCAAGTTCAGTGTGTATAGTATTGCCAAACATTACAAAAGGCAATAAAAATATATACATGACATATTTCATAATTATCATTTTTGTATTAATTTTGATTAAATAATTTTGGGCTAATTCAGGAATCCTGCCAATGCAGATTTTTCTTTAATGCCGATTAAAATAATATGTTATTATATACATATTAATATACAAAAATACGAAAAATTATTAATTTTCAGTAACTTGATTGATAAATAAATTTAATAATTAACAATTTTAATAATCATAATTTAAGCAAATAATACAAGTGATTGTCTCATAAAAAACTCTGAACGTTAACTTCGTCAGATTTAAACTTTTGAAACAACCTAAAATTGCTTGATTTAAAAAAAATAAATTTTTTAAAACATACCCTCAATTAACTCGGAAATTGAAACATTCCTGAAGTAATCATCAAGGTTTATTTTTTCAAAAAGTTGAATAAGTGAGTTTTCTTCGTGTTTAGTACCTATTAGTAAATCTTCAAATTCTGATGTATCTTTAGTATTAAAGTAATCACCGTAAATTTTAGCTTTTTCAATAATACCATCAATTACTTCAAGATTAATTTCTAAATTTCCGCCATTAGTTTTAATTTGCTTGTTAAAATTATATTTTGCTTGATAACCAAAATTCCATTCCCATTTTGAATACTTTGAATCGGCAAGTTCTCGAATTTTTTGCTTATCATGGTCGTTAAGTTCGTAAAGTATCGAATCTTCATACATCTCCATAATATGATTCATTATCATTGCTGAAAAATCATCTAAGGAAATTTGAGCTTTCAAATGATCTGAAATATTTGTAACTCTTGAACGAACAGATTTTACTGCTTTGTCTTGATATTTTAGCGGGTTTACATTTAGTGCCTCAGATAAATCTTTCATTTCTGAAGAAAAAAGTAGTGTGCCGTGTTGTAAAATCCTATTTCTTACAACGTGCATGGCATTCCCGGAAAATTTTTTTCCATCGATTGTTAAATCATTTCTACCTTCAAATTTTGCAGGTACATCTAGTTTATTCAGAACTTCCAGGATTGGGGTAGTGTATTTTTTGAAATCAGCAGGTAATCCATCTCCACCATTCATAATAAATGTAAAATTGAGATTCCCTAAATCATGGAATACAGCACCACCTCCAGATAGTCTCCTGACTACTTTAATTCCTTTTTGTTTAACATAATCAACATTTATTTCAGCTAGCGTATTTTGATGTTTGCCTACAATTATCGCATTATCATTTCGCCACAACATAAATATATCATCATTGAAGCTATTGAATAGATATTCTTCAACAGCCATGTTGAAATAGGGCTCGATAGAGCTATTATAAATACAAAGCATATTTTTCCCCAATAATTTAATAACAAGTTATGCAAAAATAATTAATTATATTTGCATTCTTAAATTTTACATATTTTTATAAAGTATTCAGATGAGTAATCAAGCAGAATCTTCGGGTGGTAAATTATACATCGTTTCAACTCCTATCGGCAACAAGGACGATATTTCAGTCAGAGCAATCAACACTATCAAAAGATGTGATATTTTGGTTTGCGAAGAGATGAAAATGGGAGCCTTGACACTGAAAAATTTAAATTTTGCAAAAGAGATGCTTCCTTTAAATGAAAATAACGAAACCCAAATGACAATGGAGGTTCTTAATTATTTGCGCGAAGGGAAAAAAATCGCATTGATTTCTGATGCTGGCACACCTGTGTTCGCTGATCCGGGGCTTTATTTGGTTAAATCTGCAATTTCAAATAACATTGATATCGAAGTTGTACCAGGTGCTTCAAGCATAATGACTGCAATTGTCAGAAGTGGTTTTGAACTTTATGAATTTTTGTATGCAGGATTTTTACCACGAAAGAATGAAGATAGAGACAGAAAAATTCAAAAACTTGCCAGAGAAAGACGAACAGTTGTAATCTTTGAGACACCTTATAGATTGAATACCTTAATGCAAGCTCTTGCTAATATAATGCCAGAGCGAAGAGCATACATTGGCATGAATTTGACTATGCCATTCGAAACTCATCATTATGGAACATTAAAAGAGTTAGCTGCAAAATTTGAGAACTCGAATTTGAAAGCTGAATTTGTACTGGTTATTGAAGCCAATAAAGATTGGATTGATAACAAACATCACGTTGATACTGATGAAGAAGATGATTCTCCTGAAACTGAATTTGAATATCCGGTAAAAGCACATGCAAAACCAAAACCCGTGAATGATAGCAGAAGAGGATTTGGAGCAGGAAAGAAAGAAAGAAAGGTAATTCAGCCAAGAGGGGGGGATGGTTTTAAAAAACATAGTTTCAGTGACAATGAAGAAGATGGTTTAGATAAAAGATTCAGAAGAAAAAGTGAATCAGACAGAGGTGAAAGGTCATTTAACCGAGACAAGTCAAGCTCATTTGAAAAAAGAGGTTCTGGAAGAGACAGAAAATCATTTGGAGAAAAACCAATCTTCAAAAAAAGAAAAGATAATGATTCTGAATTTGGTGGATTTAGAGATAATGAATTTAAAGATAGAAGAAATGATAAAAGTGATTCCTTTGATAATCGTCCTAAACGTAATTATGCTAGCAAGTCATCAGGAAAATTCAAAGGTAAATCAAATGGAAAGAAAGGAACTAATCCAAGAAATAAAAGGTAACATTGTTGATGTAATTAATCGTGAAATTTATCCCGGAAAGATTATTGTAAATGACGGGTTTATTGAATCAATAAACCGAGTTGACGAAAAATTCGATAACTACATTCTTCCCGGATTTGTTGATGCTCACGTTCATATCGAAAGCTCGATGATGATTCCGTCAGAGTTTGCAAGATTGGCTGTATTACATGGTACTGTTGCTACGGTATCTGACCCCCATGAAATTGCAAATGTTTGTGGGATGGAGGGAGTAAGATATATGATAAATAATGGGAAAAGAGTTCCCTTTAAGTTCTTTTTTGGTGCTCCTTCATGTGTACCAGCAACCTCATTTGAAACCGCAGGAGCCACTCTCAATCCTGATGATATTCGTGCATTATTAAGTGACCCGGATATTAAGTACCTCAGCGAAATGATGAATTTTCCCGGAGTGTTGCATGAATTTCCTGATGTAATGCAAAAAATTAAAATTGCCAAAGAACTTGGTAAAAGAGTTGACGGACACGCACCGGGTCTTAGAGGAAATGATGCAAAAAAATATATTAATGCAGGTATAAGTACTGATCATGAGTGTTTTACTCTCGAAGAAGCTCTCGAGAAAATTTCTTATGGAATGAAGATAATTATCAGAGAAGGTACTGCAGCAAAAAACTTCGATGCTCTAAGTTCATTGATTAATACTAATCCGGATATGGTAATGCTTTGCAGTGATGACAAGCATCCAGATGATCTGGTGATAAGCCATATCAACAAAACTGTTGCAAGAGCAATCGCAAAAGGGTATGATTTATTCAGTACTTTGAGATCTGCTACTTATAATCCTATCTCTCATTACAAACTTGAGGTGGGATTACTTAGAGAAAATGACCCAGCAGATTTCATCGTTGTGAGAGATTTGGTGAATTTTGATGTTTTGCAGACTTATATCAACGGTGTTGTTGTTGCTGATAATGGTCAAAGCCTGATAGAGCCGGTCAAAGCAGATGTAATTAATAATTTTGCAGCTAACTTCAAAAAAACAGAAGATTTCTTTGTATCAGCCGACAAAATTGAAATGCTGAATGTTATTGATGCTTTGGATGGACAGCTGGTGACTTTGAAATCACAGCATAAACCACTAATATCAAATAATAATATAATCTCAGACACTGATAAAGATATCCTTAAGATTAGTGTAGTTAACAGATATTCTGATGTGAAACCTGCAGTTGCTTTCATTAAAAACTTCGGTTTGAAAAAGGGTGCAATAGCGTCAAGCGTTGCTCATGACTCTCATAATATCATAGCTGTTGGTACCAGTGATGAGGATTTGTGTAAAGCGGTGAATGCAGTAATCGAAAATAGGGGAGGATTATCTGCTGTATCAGATGATTTTATATTCACTTTACCGTTACCTGTTGCAGGTTTGATGAGTAATGAAGATGGCAGGATAATAGCTGAAAAATATCATAAAATTGATTTGGTATCAAAAGAGCTTGGCTCTAAACTTCATTCTCCTTACATGACATTATCATTCATGGCTCTTTTGGTGATTCCAAGTATTAAGCTTAGTGATAAGGGATTATTCGATGGTGATAAATTTCAGTTTATACCGCTTGGTTATTAATTAAGAACATTTTTTTTAAAAGCAATAAGGGTTGAATCATGTTTTCAACCCTTTATTATTTTATAAACGTTTTTTTATATATTATTAAAAGTCATTATTTGTTAATATTTATTTATTTTTGTAAGTTAAACAACAAATGAAACATATAATATGATAACTTTAAATATAAACATTGACCATATAGCAACTATCAGAGAAGCAAGAAAAGGTGTAGAGCCAAGCCCTGTATTAGCAGCTCAAAAAGCTATGCTTGCCGGTGCTGATGGTATTGTAGCGCATCTGAGAGAAGACCGTCGCCATATTAATGATAATGATGTTCGTAATCTACGTAAATTGGTAGATACCAGATTCGATCTCGAGATGGCAGCTACAGACGAAATTATTAATATAGCACTAGACGTTGTTCCTGATTTAGTCACAATAGTCCCTGAAAAACGTGATGAACTAACAACCGAAGGTGGGCTGAACATTCATTCGGACATTCATAGATTTGCAGCATTGTCAAAATCTATGCACAACAAGAATATCCTGGTAAGCTATTTTATCGAACCTGAGATATCGCAGATTGACGCTGCCAAAAAAGTTGGTGCTGATATCATCGAATTGCATACTGGCACTTATGCTAATAATTTCAGAAGTACCAAATTTGCTCATGAATATGCACGAATCAAAAAAGCTGCAGAATATGCAGAGTCAATTGGTCTTCATATAGCTGCTGGTCATGGATTGAATTATAATAATATTAAACCATTGTTGAAGATTTCGCAAATAAAAGAATACAGTATTGGCCATTCAATAATATCAAGAGCGTCTATCACAGGTATTGACAGTGCAGTAAGGGATATGCTTCATATTATCCAAACTTATAGCCGGTTGTAGAGTATGTGTGGCATAGCCGGATTCGTTGATTGGAATAATACGAAAAAATCTGATTATCAGGTTCTTCGCAAGATGAGCGATGTTATTGTTCATCGAGGTCCAGATTCTGATGGTCAATGGATATCTGATGATTATGTGTGCGGGTTAGCTTTTCGCCGTCTGGCAATAATAGATCTTAGCAGTCAGGGAAATCAACCGATGCATACCTCAGACGGCAGATATCACATTGTATTCAATGGTGAAATATATAATCACTCATCATTGAGAAATGAGTTTATCAGTGATGGGAAAAAATACCATTCAGCGACCGACACAGAAACAATTCTGTATGGATTTGAAAAATATGGTGCGGATTTTCTTGATAAAATGGTAGGAATGTGGGCAATAGCTATTTGGGACAGTTACGAAAATGAGTTATTTCTTGCAAGGGACAGAATCGGTATAAAACCACTTTATTATTATTTTAAAAATGACATACTGGTTTTTGGCTCCGAAATTAAATCTATTTTACAGCATCCCTCTGTAAGTGCCGAACCCGAAATGTCGGAAATACCAGTATATTTGTCCTATACAATGAGTTCTGATGAAAATTCATTATTTAAAAATGTCAGAAAATTGCCTGCTGGTTCATTTATTAAACTTAATAAAAATAAAGATCTGCGAGTTGTAAAGTATTGGTCTCCTTTAAGCAATTTTGTAGAATATACTCCTCTGAATAAAAAAGAGATTGAACAAAAGACCATAGAATTACTTAGGATAGCCATCAAAGACCGTATGATGAGTGATGTTCCGTTTGGTGTTTTTTTGAGTGGAGGAATTGATTCGAGTCTTAATGTTGCATTGATGGCAGAGCTCATGAATAGGCCTGTTGATACATTCACAGTAGGATTTAAGGAACTCACCAAATATAATGAGTTGGAATATGCTTCGAAAGTGGCTAAATTATTCAAAACAAACCACCATGAAGTATTGATTGATGATGGTGATGCGTTACCAATACTAGAAACACTTGCTTGGCACGAAGATGAGCCAAATGGTGACCCGGTTTGTATTCCACTATACTTTTTAAGTAAGTTGACGAGAGAATCCGGTACAACAGTGATTCAGGTTGGTGAAGGTAGTGATGAGCAGTTCATTGGGTATGACTGGATGAAACGTGAGTATAATTTCTATAATTCACTATGGAAAACGTTTACAAATACTCCTGATTTCATAAAACAAAAATTGGCAAATCTTTCAGTAAAAATATTGAGTTCGTCCGATAGATACAATTTAGCAGAGTATTTCAGGCGTGCAGCTTCGGATGAGGAATTATACTGGAGTGGAATTTCGAAAATCCCTCCGGTAATGATGAGTGAATTAATTATGGATAAAAATGTCAATATTGATAATGCATGGCTTCTTGCAAAAAAAATGCACAAGCAAATTAATGAGAATTATATTCATAATGATTATGCTCAGAAGATGATCTATATGGAACTTCATCATCGCCTTGCTGAAATCTTGTTGATGAGAGTTGACAAAATCACTATGGCTCATTCACTTGAAGCTCGAGTACCATTTTTAGATCATAGGTTTGTTGAATTTACTATGTCCATACCTCCGGATATCCGAATGCCCCGGTCTGGGATTACAAAAGCTGTCTTAAAAAATGCCGTTGCAGGGATTTTGCCTGATGATATTGTTTACAGGAAAAAACAAGGATTTGCTGCACCTATAGGTGAGTGGCTAAGAACTAACTGGTACGACTTTACTTATAACGAAGTCACTAACTCTTATTTCGTAAAAAATAAAATATTTAGCAAAGATTTCATTGAGCGACTTTTTAAACTACATAAATCAGGTAGAAGAAATTATAAAATTGAAATTTTTCTTTTACTTATGCTTACAATTTGGTACAACAAATTTTTTGGTTCTTCTAAATGAGAAAAACCGGAATAATTATATTATTTGTTTTAGCAGGAATTGCTGTTTTACTCTCACAGTCAAACAGCGGCAGAACAGAGATTAAGCTAAGATATGCAGATAGTTTGGTTGGTTCGAATACACCCGGAATTTCTTTCAGGGAGTTTTACGGTAATGTGCATCTTGAACATGGCGATGTTGATGTAAAATCTGACTTTGCTAAGCAGTATCTTGAATCAAACAGAGCTGACTTGGTCGGGAATGTAATAATTACGCAACAAACAATGATACTTCGTTCTCCTATGATAATATATTATGGAAATACCAATTCGGCGAACGCCTTTGATGGTGTAACCATTAAGGATGATAAAGCCTATCTTAAAGCTGATGGTGGTGTTTATAATACTAAATCATATATAGCTGAGTTTACAGGTAATGTATTCGTTGAAGATGATTCAGCAAAAATATATTCACATTACATAAAATATAATCGTAAGACTAGAGAAAGTTTTTCGCATGGTGATGTCTGGATTTTAGGAAAAAATACAAATGTTGTGCTTAATAGCGATACGTTGCTTAATACTCCTGATGATAACTACTCCTTAGCTTACGGCAATCCTGTATTATATCAGGTTGATTCAGTTTATAATCCTGCTGATACATCACTTTATTTACCTGACTCACTCGTAATAAAAGATGCATATTACACATACGATACTCTGACAGTAAGTTGCGATACAATGCATTCACACAGGGCATTGTATAATGAAAAGTATGTTTTTGTAAGTAATGTTGAGATTGTTAGAGGTCAGGTTGTAGCTAAAGCCGATGAAGCCGTATTTATGAAGGATGACGATTATATTATACTTAAAGGTAGCCCGATTGTATGGCACGATTCTACTCAACTTTATGCTGACTCAATTATTATCAGAATCCCAAATAACGAGCTTAAGACTATCGAAGCCTATGGTAATTCAATTGCTGTTTCAAGAAATGACACCATATCTCTCAATCGTCTCGACCAAATAATGGGGGATAGAATTTATATACATATTGATTCTGGTAAGGTTCATGGTATAACAAGCATCGGAGAAGCCAAGAGTCTCTATTTCTTCCGTGATGAAGAAGGTGAAAATGGTGTTGATCGCAGAACAACTGACACCATTCATGTGGAATTTACAGATGGGGATATTGAAAATATAATATGGCTTGGCATGACCTATGCTGAGTTCTTTCCGGAAACTTTTGTTTATGGTAAGGAGAAATCCTATTATTTGCCATTATTCAAATGGACTGATGACAAGCCCAGGAAAAAACTCCTTCAATTACCCGGCAAAATAAGCAATAAATAATTTACAATTCTTCTATCTCGTGCTCGATTTGTTGTAAATTGTAAATTTCTGAATACTTACCCTTAAGTTCGATTAAATTCTCGTGATTTCCTTGCTCAACAATTTTACCGTGGTCGAGGACAATAATATTATCAGCATGCTTGAGCGAAGAAATTCTATGAGAAATAATTATTGTTGTTCTGTCTTTCATGTACTCTTTTAATTCACGTAGAATAAAATCCTCTGTACTTGTATCTACAGCTGATAAAGAATCATCGAGAATTAGTATTTTGGGATTTCTCAACAATGCTCTGGCTATTGCGACTCTTTGTTTCTGACCGCCTGATAGAGTAATACCTCTTTCGCCCAAAACAGTATTGTATCCTTCCTGAAAAGTTAGCACTTCATCATGCAGCTTACATTTTTTCGAAACATTGATAATTTCTTCTAAAGTTGCATCAGGTCGGGCAAATTTTATATTATTTTCAATAGTATCAGAGAAAAGGAAAGTATTTTGTGAAACCACACCGATTCCACTCCTTAAACTGTTCAGAGAATATTCCTTAATATCAAGTCCGTCAATAACTATTTTGCCATTTACGGCATCAAACAATCTTGGTATAAGATTAATCAAAGAAGTCTTTCCTGATCCAACGCTTCCAACAATACCCAGAGTTGTTCCGTTGGGTATGCTTAGATTAATATCCTGTATAACAAAAGGTAAATTTGAGTCATACCTATGCGATACATTTTTAAAAATGATTTCACCAGAATTTATCATTAACTTCTCATCAACATCTTCGGTATTTGTAATTTCACTTTCTTCATCCATTAGTTTACCAAGTCTTGATGCAGATGCAGCACCTCTTTGGACCAAATTAGTAATCCAGCCGATTGCTGCAACAGGCCATATCAATAATTCTAAATATATAAAAAACTGTGTCAAGTCACCAAGAGTGGATTTCCCTTCGATTACAAGATAGCCTCCATAAGCAAGTACGCTTAATTGTGACAATCCTACCAAAACCATTAATAGTGGCATCATAAATGCTTCGAGCCTTGCCAACTTTAAGTTTTTCATTAGATAATCTTTGCTTAGACTTGCAAACCTGAATGATTCGAATGCTTCTCGAGTATATGCCCTGACAACTCGTACACCTGAGATTGATTCCTGAGCTTGGGTTGTAAGGTCTGCAAATTGAGACTGAACATCCTTGAATGCAATATGGATTTTTTTACCAATAAAATATGTTACATAAGCAACAATCGGTAATGGTATCAAACCAACCAAAGCAATGGTAGGCTCTAACGAAAACATAAAATATAATGCAAATCCGAAAGTAGTGATAGTATTTGCTGAATACATTATTGCCGGGCCCAGAAACTCTCTTGCTGATGGTATATCATTTGTTGCATAAGCCATCAAATTACCTGTTGGGTTCCGATGATAAAATGAAGAAGATCGATCTTTTATTGAATTGAACATATCATATCTGAGGTCATATTCAATCTCTCTCGAGGACACAATGATTGTTCTTCTTGTCCAAAACATAAAGAAGCCACTAAAAAAAACTAATGTTATTATCTTGGCGATTTCCAACAAAATGTATTCCATAGTAAAATCACCTTTTGATATTGTATCAATGGCACCTCCAACTATTCTAGGAACATAAGTCGATGACAGATTAGATATTGTAACGAATAAAAATCCCAACAACAGCTTCTGTTTATATTTAATAAGGTAAGGAAATAATCTTTTTAACTCTTTCATTTATCAAAATTGTATTTGCAAATACAACAATAACGAACCAAACACAATTATTACTAAAATAATTAATTGGAAACCAAAATATTAATTTTTAACTTAACCATAAATAACCAAAAATTTAACAGAGTTTTCACTTTTATTTACTAATTTTGAATATTATTATTGATAAATTTTGCAATAACTATTATGTTAGACGAAATTAATACACCAGAAAATTTACAAAATTTTAATCCTTCAATTTCTAAAACTGTTGCTGTTGTTGACGATGAACCGGATATTAAGGAATTGATTTCAATCAATTTAGCAAAATCAGGTTTCAAAGTTAAGGCATTTGATGATGCAGCCGGATTGTTTAAGTATCTCAAAACCAACAAGCCTGATTTATTTATATTGGATTTGATGCTACCTGATGCAGATGGGTTCGAAATATGTAAATTTCTCAAAAAGGATGACAAATTTTCGAATATCCCAATTATTATGCTTACAGCTAGAACAGATGAAATGGACAAAGTGTTAGGTCTTGAGATAGGTGCAGATGATTATGTAACCAAGCCGTTTTCCCCACGTGAATTAACTGCCCGAATTAAAGCCGTTTTGAGAAGAGAAGATAAAATTACTAAATCTACCAAATTGAATGTTGGGGATATCCTTTCAATTGACTTGCAAAAATATGATGTAAGTGTTGAGGGGAATAGGGTAGAATTAACTTCTACAGAATTCAAAATCTTAAAACTCCTAACTGAAAGGAAAGGTTGGGTTTATTCAAGAGAGCAAATACTAGATTATCTCGGGTCACATGATAAAGGAATTTTAGACAGAACAATTGATGTTCATATCAAGAACTTAAGAGAAAAATTAGGCTCAGCCGGTAAGTTTATAAAAAATATTCGCGGTGTTGGTTACAAATTGGAAATTTAATGAAATCTCTCTCCTGGAAGATATTTTTTGGATTTCTTTTTGTTGTATTGTCAATGACTGTACTTCTATTCTATTTTACTTATCATAACTTGATAAATAATGCGTATAATCATGTATTGAGTGAGCTGAAGCAGCAAAATTCAATAATTCTTGCGAGTGTTTACACCAAAGGTGATCTTGATTTTGATAAATTAAAACAGATTAGCAGGGATAATATTAATAATATTACATTAATTAATATGAGTGGACTGGCAATTTTTGATTCAAATACGAACAGCGATTTAATTCCAAATCAAAGTAATTCTATAGATTATATTAAGCTTATATCCGGCAAATCTGATACCTGGCATTATTTTGATGATGAAAAAATTGTCTTTTCAAAGTTGATTAAGACACAAAAAGGGAATTTTATTCTAAGGATATCATCCGATGCTAGTTTTAAGGATGAAATCTTCTCTACACTACAAAAGAATTTTATATTGGTATCATTCTTAGCAATAGTAATATCTTTTGTACTTTCAATCATTTTGTCAAACAGAATAATTAAACCGATAAGAATTCTGTCCAGAGCATCAAGGAAAGTAGCATTAGGAGATTTTGACAACAAACTTTATTTACCTGGTAATGATGAAGTGGCTCAATTGGCAAGAAATTTCAATCAAATGACCATAAAACTGAATGATTATTTCAAATTAGCAGAAGCTAGGCAAGAGGAATATCTTACTTTGATTGAATCAATTGAGGCTGCATTGTTTGTTATTGATGATTCAGGTAAAATAAATCTTTATAACAAAAGTTTCGAAGACATTGCCAGAGCCGGAATTATTGAAGGCAGATTCTATTGGGAGCTTGTAAATTCAAATGATTTGAAAGATTTATATAAGTCAATCATTAAAGAAAAACGCCATATAACAGGAGAATTTGAGCTTAATAACAAATATTATCTCTGCAGCGGTAACTATATAGAATCCAAAAATGAAGTTGTGATTTTACTAAATGACATAACTCCTTCCAAACAACTAGAAAATGTAAAACGTGATTTTGTTGTTAATGTTACTCATGAACTACGTACTCCACTTACAGCAATTAAAGGATTCGTAGAAACTATAGAAGATGAGCCTGGTGAAGAAATTTCAACATACATTGAAATAATAAAAAGGCATACCGAAAGATTAATTAATATTGTTGAAGATTTACTCACATTATCTGAGATAGAACAACATAATTCAAGAATCGAGCCTAAACCTACTCATATCAATAAATTATTTGACAATATTTATAAGATATTTGAACCCAGAATAAAAAAGAAAAATTTGGAATTTGAAATAAAGGTTGATGAAACTCTTCCTCTGATTGATATTGATTCGTTCCGCATTGAGCAGGTAATTATCAATTTGATTGATAATGCAATTAAATACACCGATTCTGGAATAATAAAATTACATTCTTATCTTGACAATGATTATTGCCAAATTTTAATCTCAGATACTGGTATTGGCATCCCAAAGGAGCATCATTCAAGATTGTTCGAGCGTTTCTATACTGTTGATAAATCACGTTCTCGTAAAGTTGGTGGTACGGGATTAGGATTGTCAATAGTTAAACACATAATTCAATTACACAAGGGTACAATCAGTATTGACAGTAGTGCTGGGAAGGGGACCCAATTTATAATAAAATTACCGATTAAACAGCATTTATTATCCTATGACAACTGATAATCAATTCAATAACGATCTGAATGAACTTAGAGGTGAAATATCATTTTTTGCTTCTTTAGTTGAATCTATGATTAAAAAGTCTGTTGCTTCGATTTACAGCAAGGATAGAAATACTCTGAATGAAGTAATATTTTCTCTTGAACCAAAAGCTAATGAAGCCGAGCTTGAGATAGATAATCGTTGTATTTCCATTACAGCAAAATATTCACCTAAGGCATCATCATTAAGACTAATTCAATCAATAATGAAGATTAATCTTGATCTTGAGCGGATGGCAGATCATACTGTTAATATTTGCAGAGATGGAATTGACCTGATAAATCAATCGGTTATTATTGATAACAGACAAATACTTGAGATGACTGATGAAACCTTGCAAATGTTCCAACTGAGTATTAGCTCTTTTTATAATATGGATGTTGATTCAGCTAAAGTTGTTTGTGAATCTGATGAAAAAGTTGATAAACTAAAAAATACTATTTATCATAGATTGATTCATGAAATGAAAATTGACCAATCAACAATTGAAAAATCATTACTTTTTCTTAGCATTTCCAAGAACTTAGAAAGAATTGCAGACCTTAGTACCAACATTGCCGAAAATACAATCTATGCATATACCGGCAATACAATCAAACATTCTTATAAATAATTTTTAAGATTATAAAAAAATTGCTATTTTCAAATTTGCGATTTTCCGTAATTTCATTTTTTTATGACAGAAATTGTTCAATCTAACTCTATTAATGCCGGAGGTGAGGATGCTCTTATTATTGAAGAGATTCTTGCCGGAAATGAAAACGCTTATGGCAGATTGCAAAAAAAATATCAAAGAATAATATCTTCATTAATCAGGAAAATGATTAAAGATGAAGATGATATAGATGATTTAGTACAAGAAACCTTCATCAAAGCTTATCGTGCTTTAGATAGATATCAATCTAATTACACGTTTTCCGCCTGGATTTACAAAATTGCCTCAAATACTTGCATTGATTTTCTTAGAAAAAAAAGACTAAATATCATTTCACTTGACGAGCCTATTGGTGGCACGGACGAAGACGATGGGATGACAATAGAGATCGAAGACAATTCCTACACTCCTGATATTGAAGTAATCAATTCGGAGCGCAGGAATGCCTTGAACAATGCTGTAGAAAATCTTCCCGAAAAATATCGGATAATAATCAAAATGCGACACGAAGATGAACTCGATTACAATGAAATTGCAGAAAAACTTGATTTACCTCTTGGTACTGTTAAAGCTCATCTTTTCCGTGCAAGAAAACTTCTGTTTGATGAATTGAAAAATGTTAGTTACCTATTTGATGATGAATAATTATTCTTTAATGAATTTGTACAACTTATTGTTCATTTTCAAATAGTACATACCCCTTGGATACCGGCTGATATCAATAACTCCTGAATTATCGCTTATGATGGACTCTCCCAAAATATTATATATTTGGTAGATGCTATTGTTGTTTTTTATCATTATAATATCATTGCCAGGATTTGGAAAGATTGCATATTCGTCGGTTTCATCATTTTCAACACTCATACCTTCTCTGGCATAGAATGTAATAGCGCTGTCAGGGTTATCGCTTCCCTTAAGGTAAGGTGTTGCTATGAGCATCACAAAATAGCTCATGCTCATGTTCTCAGCTTTGCCGTATGCATCAAGTTGAAAGCTAATGTAGTTGTTTGATAAATCATAAGTATAAATATTACCATCATACGATGTCAAATAATATAGATTGTCCATGCGGTATGTTTCACGTATTTCTGTCTCCAGAGGAAATCCTAAGTCTATCGCATTAAATTTAAATCCTGTAGCCAAATCATTATGGTATAACTTGTTTGAAGTCCTGTCTGTAAGCATCAAATGTGAAGTATTAAAATCCAGATAGTACTTAAAATGATTTGGATTACTTCCTGCGTCTGTTGAGTTACGGAATTCATGTTTATTATTGGATGAAAAGTAATTCAGAAGGTAATATGAAACCACTCCATTGTCACGGTTTTCATTTTTGTCGCTGAGTATCCATAGTGTACGGTCATCTACCATAGTCATTACAGTGCGGGAATCAGTGATTATTGTGTCATGCATTGTTTTGGTATAATGGTTAAATAAGTACACAACATTTGATTGCAATTCCTGATTGTAACTACTGATTGCTAAATGCAATTGTGAAGCAGGGCTTTTTCCTGTCGAAATTGTTTCTGCATTTATTTCTAACAAAGTTGACTTTGAATAGCTGATTTGCAGGGGATTGTAATTTTGAATTAAAAGTTTTATTTCGACAATCTTACCTGTTTCAGGCAAAAATATACTCTTTAGATCTTCATCATAAGCAATTCTTACAGGGAGTTTGATGTCTTCAAACTCCAAGTCTAAAAGTTTGACGGGTTGTGTATAATTTCCAAAAAACTCGTTGAAAGAACTAATCATAGCAGGTTGAATTAAACAGTACCATATTGAAGGTGCTTCATCATTCGCATCCTTAATCCCATTATGGTTTTCGTCATAACCTGCACAATAGATAAACCAAAGTTCATTATTTGAACCAACCTGGTCTGATGGAAGAATTACTGATGGTCTTTTTCCGGTTTTCAGTTCCTCTACAAAAAACCATTCATTATCACTAGAAAAAGCTGAGGAAAATACAGCAATAAATAATACTACAAAAACAATAGTCCCTTTCATTTCATATCCCTCGAAATTGTTGATTTGATTTTACAAACTTATAAATTAATTTCTTAAATAAAAAATAAAAAATAAATTTTTTTATATATTGATATTAATTTGCATTAATATTCTGCGAATATGTTACTTTTGTAACTTAATATTTGTACAATTTTTTTATTTTGATAGAAATGGTTGATAAAATAATACATAAATATCCTGTAACAGATTACTTGTTTATAGCTCTTGGTGCAGCTGTAATGGGATTAGGAATAGGCGTATTTCTTGTTGATGCAAAAGTGGTTCCCGGAGGTGCAAGTGGTTTGGCAATGGCAATACATTATTTGTCAGGTGCATCTATACCTGTAGGTATGGCTGTATGGGCTATAAATGTACCATTATTTATATGGGGATATAAAGAATTAGGCAAGACATTCGGTTTAAGAACATTTTTTGGCTTTACTCTTTCATCATTTTTTATTGATTTTTTCAGAGGTGATGCTCCATTCTTTGCTTTTGTTAGATTGCAGGATTCAGATACCATAAAAGATTTACAACAGCATGACTTTTTGTTCCTTATTCTAATCGGTGCAATTTTGCTTGGTGTAGGATTAGGAATAATTTTCAAATTTAGAGGTACTACTGCCGGCTCGGACATTGTTGCATCAGTGATGCAGAAAAGATTCGGGATGAAACCCGGTCAGGCGATAATGTTTATTGACTTTTTTGTTATTTCATTAGCAGGAATTATTATCCAAATTAAAGATTTATCTCCTGACAAACCGGCTCTGTCATTAACTCTATATGCTTTTTTACTTCTTTTTGTTTCCAGTAAACTAATTGATATTATTATTGATGGTTTTGACTATGCACGAGCTGCATTGATAATATCTGACAAATATGAAGAGATTGGAAATGCCATTATCAGTGAATTGAGTAGAGGTGCTACTGCAATAAAGACACGCGGATTGTATCGAAATATCGAAAGAGAAATGATTTACACAATAATAACACAAAAAGAAATCTCGGCTCTGACTTCTATAATAAAAAGAATAGACCCAACTGCTTTCGTAATCATAAATAACGTTCATGAGGTTTTGGGTGAAGGTTTCAGAAGGCGTATTTAATTGTTACTTGAAAGTAAATACTTGATAATAATAATAATAACAGCATAATTAACAACATTTTCGGATACAAAAAATAATTTTTTCTTTTAATTATTAAAATATTGACATATTTTAGTATTTAAACTAATTAATTATTTTTAAAATCAATAATTTATTAAAAATGAAGATATTGACTAAATACACATCATTATTGCTGATTCTATTTATATTTTCAGCTAATCAGATTATCTCTGATGAACATGCTCATGAAAGTAAGAGCAATGTTAATGTTTTAAAAACCCTTCTGGATGGCAACCAAAGATTTGTTTCGGGCAAACTTCAGCACCCGCATCAGGATCACAAAACAATTGTAAAGAATTCTAAAGGTCAGCATCCTTATGCTGTAATCATTGCATGTTCTGATAGTAGAGTTCCGGTAGAAACAATTTTTGATCAGGGAGTAGGAGATATTTTTGTAATCCGAACTGCTGGTAATGTAATCGGAAAGATCGAAATGGGATCAATACAGTATGCAGTAGAGCATTTAGGTGTTAAATTCGTTGGAGTTATGGGGCATACTGATTGTGGTGCTATTAAAGCTTATGCTTCCGGCTCTAAAGGCGAAGGCAATATAAAAGATATCATAGACCATATTGCAGACGAAGCAGAGGAAAAAGAAATTCCTGAACCTAAGCATGAGCACATGGATAGATGTATTTACGCAAATATTTTTCATGGCACAAAACAGATTTTGAATGACCCGCTAATTACAAAAGTTAGTACTCATCACGGTAAAGTTGAGATTTTACCCATGCTTTATGATGTAAAAACAGGAGTCGTTCAAGTACTTGATTTAGATATGAAAGCACCCCACTAAACTTTTCTATCAAATAAAATACATTGAAAAAGGCTGTCTATTTATTAGACAGCTTTTTTTTTGGCACACATTATGCAATATGCTTCCCAGCTTTGAATAAATTAAAAAATAAGACATTTTGGCGCAATTATGACATAATAGAACGACAAAATGACCAAACAAGACAAAATGACATTTTAATATAATAAAACGGAGACTTTTAAAAAATGGGAAAAATTATTGGTATTGACTTAGGTACAACCAACTCATGTGTTGCTGTTATGGAAGGCTCAAGCCCGGTAGTAATAGCTAATAGTGAAGGTGCAAGAACTACCCCCTCTATGATTGGTTTTGCTAAAAACGGTGAACGTATGGTAGGGCAAGCTGCGAAAAGACAAGCAGTTACCAATCCTCATAATACAGTTTACTCAATCAAAAGATTTATGGGACGAAGACTTGACGAAGTGACCGAAGAAGCTAAAATGGTACCCTTTAAAGTAGTTGCTAGTGATGATGGAGGTTCGGTTAGAGTTGACATTGATGGAAAAAAATACTCAGCTCCCGAAATTTCAGCTATGGTTCTTCAAAAAATGAAACAAACTGCTGAAGATTATTTAGGTCAGAAAATTTCTGAAGCAGTTATAACTGTACCTGCTTACTTCAATGATGCTCAGCGTCAGGCAACTAAAGATGCCGGTGAAATTGCAGGTCTTACTGTTAGAAGAATTATTAATGAGCCTACAGCTGCCGCTTTGGCTTATGGACTTGACAAAAAGTCAAAGAATATGACAGTTGCTGTTTATGATTTGGGCGGTGGAACTTTTGATATTTCAATTCTTGAAATTGGTGATGGTGTTTTCGAGGTAAAATCTACAAATGGTGATACACACCTTGGTGGAGACAATTTTGATCAGAGATTAATAGATTTTCTTGCTGATGAATTTAAGCGTCAGGAAAGTATTGATTTAAGAAAAGATGCTATGGCACTTCAAAGACTTCGTGAAGCAGCAGAAAAGGCAAAAATTGAATTGTCTCAAATGTTACAAACAGACGTGAATTTGCCTTTTATCACTGCTACTCAAGACGGTCCAAAGCATTTTAACATTAATATCACAAGAGCAAAATTTGAAAGCCTTTGTGCTGATTTATTTGAAAAATCACTTCAGCCATGCGAATCAGCTATACGTGATGCCAAAATGACACCAAACCAGATAGATGAAGTTATTTTGGTAGGTGGTTCTACAAGAATTCCAAAAATTCAAGAACTTGTAAAAAGCTTTTTTGGCAAAGAACCTTCTCGTGGAGTAAATCCTGACGAAGTTGTAGCTGTTGGTGCTGCAATTCAGGGAGGTGTTTTGGCTGGTGATGTGCAAGATATATTATTATTGGATGTTACACCTTTAACTTTAGGTATCGAAACCTTAGGTGGAGTCATGACTCAAATGATTCCGGCAAATACAACTATACCTACTCGTAAGTCAGAGATATTTTCAACAGCTACAGATAGTCAAACTAGTGTTGAGGTGCACGTATTACAAGGTGAACGACCTATGGCTCGTGATAACCGTTCCTTAGGAAGATTTCATTTAGATGGTATTCCGCCTGCACCACGTGGTGTACCACAGGTCGAAGTTACATTTGATATAGATGCAAACGGTATTCTTGGTGTTACTGCCAGAGATAAAGCATCAGGGAAAGAACAGAATATTAGAATAGAATCCTCAAGCGGAATTTCAAAAGATGAAATCGAAAAAATGAAAAACGACGCACAGAAGCACTCTGAAGAGGATAAAAAGCGCAAAGAAGAGATTGATTTAAGAAATCAGGCCGATTCATTAGTTTATTCTACTGATAAGCAATTAAGTGAGTTAGGTGATAAATTACAAGCAGATGATAAAACCAAAATCATTACTGCTAAAGAAAGATTGGCAAATGCGATTAAAGAAAATGCTTCAGATATCAGACCTGCTATGGATGAATTAAATAAAATCTGGAGTGAAGCTTCAACAAGAATGTATCAAAACGCTGATAGTGCTGCATCTACCCAGGCAAGCTCACAGCAAGAAAGCAAAAAAGAAGATACTGTTGAAGAAGCAGAATATACTGTTGTTGACGAAGATAAAAAATAACATTTAATAATTGGGTTGCTTATTTAAAAAGAGCATCCCATAATCAAAATGCAAATTTATTATAACAATCAATTATTCATAAACAATATTTATTAATATTTAAAATATCTAATTCTAGGAGGAATTAACATGGGTTTAAAGCCATTGCACGATCGCATCATCGTAAGAGCTGCTCAGGCAGAAGAAACAACAAGAGGCGGTATCATTATACCTGATACAGCAAAAGAAAAACCAATGCAGGGCGAAATTATTGCCGTTGGACAAGGCAAAGTTTCTGAAGATGGTAAAATTACTGCACTTCAGGTTAAAGTCGGTGACAAAGTACTTTACGGTAAATATGCCGGTACAGAAGTATCTGTTGACGGTGAGGAATTGCTCATCATGCGTGAAAGTGATGTATTTGCTATTATTGACTAATTATGTAATAAATTAAATTTAAATAAAGGAGAAGAAATTAATGTCAGCTAAATTAATTAATTATGATGTAGAGGCTCGCTCAGCACTCAAAAAAGGCGTTGACCAACTTGCGAATGCCGTTAAAGTAACTTTAGGACCAAAAGGTCGTAATGTAATCATTGACAAAAAGTTTGGTGCACCAACTGTAACTAAAGATGGCGTTACCGTTGCTAAAGAAATTGAATTGGAAGATCCAATTGAGAACATGGGCGCAAACATGGTTCGCGAAGTTGCTTCAAAAACTTCTGATGTAGCCGGTGATGGTACTACAACTGCAACTGTTTTGGCTCAGGCTATTTATCGTGAAGGTCTTAAAAACGTAACTGCCGGTGCTAATCCGATGGACTTGAAACGTGGTATTGATATTGCTGTTACAGCAATTACAGAAGGTTTGAAAGAAATAAGCCGCGAAGTAGAAGGCAAGAAAGAAATTGCTCAGGTAGGCACAATTTCAGCTAACAACGATAATACTATCGGTGAATTAATTGCTGAAGCTATGGATAAAGTTGGTAAAGATGGTGTAATTACTGTCGAAGAAGCAAAAGGTACAGATACTTCAATGGAGACTGTAGAGGGTATGCAGTTCGACCGTGGTTACCTCTCACCTTATTTTATCACTGATGCTGACTCAATGGAAGCGAAACTTGAAGATCCTTACATCTTAATTTATGACAAAAAGATTTCTGCTATCAAGGAATTATTGCCAATTCTTGAAAAAGTATCTCAACATGGCCGTTCACTTCTTATAATTGCAGAAGATCTCGAAGGCGAAGCATTGGCTACACTTGTAGTTAATAAATTGCGCGGTACTTTAAGAATTGCAGCTGTTAAAGCACCAGGATTCGGTGATCGCAGAAAAGCAATGCTCGAGGATATTGCAGTATTGACTGGTGGTACTGTAATAAGCGAAGAAAAAGGATTTAAACTTGATCAGGCACAAATTTCATACCTTGGACATGCTAAAACTGTTATCATTGACAAGGACAACACTACAATTGTAGAGGGTGCCGGATCAACTGATGAAATTAAGAAACGCGTAAACGAAATTCGTGTACAGATGGACAAAACAACAAGTGACTACGACCGTGAAAAATTACAGGAACGTCTTGCTAAACTAAGCGGTGGTGTTGCTGTTCTGAAAATTGGTGCAGCTACAGAAGTTGAAATGAAAGAAAAGAAAGCACGTGTTGAAGATGCATTACATGCGACTCGTGCAGCTGTTGAAGAAGGTATTGTTCCTGGTGGCGGTGTAGCATACCTACGTGCTATCAACAAACTTGACTCAGTAAAAACAGCTAATGAAGACCAATCTACCGGTGTAAATATCATTCGTCGTGCTGTAGAAGAGCCAATTCGTCAGATTGTAACAAATGCAGGTGAAGAAGCATCTGTTGTTGTTAACAACATTAAAGCCGGAAATGGTGCGTATGGTTATAATGCAGCTATTAGCGAATATGGTAATATGTTCGAAATGGGTGTTATTGACCCGACTAAAGTTAGCCGTGTAGCTCTCGAAAATGCAGCTTCAGTTGCTGGATTACTTTTAACAACTGAATGTACGATTGTAGAAAAACCTGCAAAAGAAGCACCAATGCCTCCAATGCCTGGTGGTATGGGCGGTATGGACGGAATGTATTAATAGAATAAATTTCAGGAAATTACTGTAATAAAAAATCCCCACGCTTTTTTAAGGTGTGGGGATTTTTATTTTTTAAAAGTTAGTTAACTCATACCAAGTTTTTCTTTCAAAAGCTTTTGTGTGTATGGTATTAATCCGCCAGCTTCTACAATTGCTTTTCTTGCAGCAGGCAAAGGTATTGTGTCGAAAGCAAGACCTTTGGATAGGTTTATTACTTTGTTGTGCGAAAACTCGATATCATCACCCGGTTCTGCAACTATTTCAGGACAAATTACAGTATTCAGACCTAAATTAATTGAGTTTTGGAGAAATATTCTTGCAAAATCTCTTGCCACTACAGTAACATTATGTCCTTTTAGTGTTGATGCAGCTTGTTCTCTTGATGAGCCACATCCAAAGTTTTTTCCGCCTACAATGATAACAGGAACAGATTTATCTTTATCATTCAACATTTTATTTAAGTCCCTTAAATCATCGAAAGCAAACTGAGGTGTTTCTGTTGGTAAAACAGTTGCCATATATCTTCCGGGATAAATTATATCAGTTGATATATCATCGCCAACTTTATATATAACCTTCATCATTTTAATTTTCTCCTTTTAATGGATTAGTAATATATCCCGTCAAAGCTGAGTATGCAGCAACAACAGGAGATGACAAATAAACATCTGAAGTAGGATTTCCCATTCTTCCCTTAAAATTTCTATTGGTTGTAGCTAACGCAACTTCACCATCACCCAGTGCACCTTGATGCACACCAAGGCAAGGACCACAACCAGAGTTCATAACTACAGCTCCAGCTTTCATAAGATCAGTTACGTATCCCATTTCGACTGCTTGAGAATAAATTCTAGACGATGCCGGAAAAACTAACATTCTCACACCTTTAGCAACTTTCTTATCTTTTAGTATGGCGGCTGCAGCTGCAATATCATCTAGTCGTCCGTTAGTGCATGAACCAATAACAATCTGGTGAATTCTTGTACCTTCAACTGCGCTCACCGGCTTAACATTGTCAACTGTGTGTGGACAAGCAACCTGTGGTTCCAAATTAGAAGCATCAATTTCTACAATCTGACTGTAAACCGCATCTATATCAGGGTTTATAATTTCAATATTTCCTGTAACTCCTGCTTCATCGCGTAAATATCTGATTGTCTCATCATCAGCAGGTACTATTCCGGATGTTGCACCTGCCTCAACTGCCATATTACAAATCGTTAACCTACCGCTTGTACTCATGTTTTTTATGGTAGTACCATGGAATTCCAACACTTTGAAATTCGCACCTTCTGCTGATATTTTGCCAATTAAATACAGTATAATATCTTTGGGTGTTACATATTTTGGTAATTCACCATTGATGATTACCTTTATAGTATCAGGGACTTCAACATTCAAAATTTTTCCTAATGTCCAGACTGACGCCATCTCTGTAGCACCAACACCAAAAGCAAATGCTCCTAATGCCCCGTGAGTAGTTGTGTGGCTATCGGTTCCTACAACAACATAACCTGGTAGAATATAGCCCATTTCCGGAAGTATTTGATGACAAATGCCACCCTCATCGCCACGAATATCATGAAATTTGCTTATCCCTTGTTCTTCAACAAATTGTCTGACTTTCTTTTGATTAGTTGCTGTTTTTTTACTTTCTGCGGGAACTCTGTGGTCGAAAATGATAGATATTCTTGAAGGATCCCATACTTTTGGTTCAAGCCCTACACCATTATAAATCTCATTAAATTGGTTGAGCACCAATGCTGCATTCTCATGTGACATAGCTAAATTAACAAGGGGCTCAATGACTTCACCGACTTTAACATATTCCTTACCTGTTGATTTTGCTAATATTTTTTGAACAACTGTTTGTTGCATTTTTTTCTCCATTTCTTGATTAGAGCATAATAATATTAAAAATTATGTAAATATTTTGAAATTTACATTTCTATACTTACAAAATTAACTTAAATAAATTATTTTTTTTAAATAAAACATTAAAATTCGTATATTTTTATTAAATTGCATACTAATTGTCCGTATAATCGGGCTTTTTTTTGTTTAAATAAATTTTATCAACAAATGACAGAAACAGATACGAAGAAAAAGGGAATAAAGCAGTTTCCATCTACATATTGGGTAGTTATAATATTTGAGTTTTTTGAACGAGGTTCTTATTACGGTGTCATGAGTGTATTGTCTGTTTACCTTACTGATCTGCTAGGGTTTTCGAAGACTGAAGTGGGTGCAATCAAAGGTACAATACAACCATTATTATATATTCTACCAATTCTATCCGGTGCAATTGCTGACCGTATGGGCTATCGCAAAACTTTGATGGTTGCTTTTTCATTATTGGGATTGGGATATATCCTAAGTTCTCAAGTAACAGATTATTTACCGGTATTTATGTTTTTGATTATAATGGCTCTCGGAGCAGGCACCTTCAAGCCGATTATTTCCGGTACAATAGCTAAAGTAACAAACGAACAAAACTCTACACTTGGATTTGGAATATTTTATTGGTCCATTAATCTTGGTGCGTTTATTTTCCCACTAGTAATTGTTCCTTATCTCAAAACTTTAGATTGGTCTTATGTACTTCTTCTTGCTGGTATTATTACAGGCGCAATGACTTTACCAACATTATTTTTCTACAAAGAGCCTGCCAGAGAGCAAAAGGAGCAACAGTCATTTTCAGTTATTCTGAATGACATTTTCTCAAAGATTAAAATGGTATTTCTTGATTGGAGATTCATCCTATTCATATTCATTTATTCCTGGTTCTGGATACTATATTTTCAAATGTTTGACTCAGTGTTGTGGTATGTAAAAGAGTTTGTAGATACATCCGAGCTAAATATTTTTATAAGTAGTATTGTAGGCTTTGATTGGAAATTTGATGTTGAACATGTAACAGTAATTAATGCTGCCACTATAATTTTACTTCAACTATTAGTTTCATCAATTGTAGCTAAAACAAAACCCTTACCGACACTTATCGCCGGAATATCAATAGGCACTATAGGAATGGCTATTTTAGCAATTGACTCAAGCATTTGGGTTTTACTGATAGGATTGTTTTTGTTTTCAATTGGTGAAATGACTGCTCACCCAAAATTCATTTCGTATTTAGGAACAATTGCACCTCCAGACAAAAAAGCAACCTATATGGGATTTGGCTTTTTGTATGGTTTTTTTGGATCATTCATAGGTGGATTCCTTGGAGCATGGTTGTATGTACGATTGATTGATAATCCTATGATATCATTCATAAGAAATACCATTTCAGAAAGAAATTTGACAGCTATTTTACCTGATGATGTCAAAATTGCTGAAGCTATTAAAATTGCAGAATCTGTAGGTATTTCAAAAGCCGAGGTTTCACAACATGCTTTTACTGCTGAGTTATGGTTAATATTTAGTGGTATTGGTGTGTTATGTATAATTGGTTTGGTTTTGTATCAACAATTTATTGGTGCAAGAAGTGCTGAGAACATCAAATAAATATAATTTATCGGAAACGTTGTTAATTTTCTTAATGTTGATTAGTTCAATATTTTTTGCTTCATGCAATAATGATTCAAAATCAGAACATAGCAGTGAGGCTGAGTATCTATCATTACCGGACAAAAATGCTGAATCCGAAATACTAAAGGACTCATTCCCCAAAATCAATTATAATTATATTGTAATAAGAGATAAAGATCACCTGGACTCGGTTAAAACTGCATTTAAAGAAACCGAAGATGTGCCTGAACTAAACAAAATGTTCTGTACACTTAATAGAAAGGAGAGAAGATTCATTAAAGTAGGGGATACTGTTCTTGTGGCAGATTCTGTCATGAAGGACATGGTAGCTTATTCAATTTTTCCATTTTATTATAGTGCAGCAAAAGATATTAAAAAAATTATTTTAGTATCTAATAGATATCAGGCTTATGCATGTTATGAATATGGCAAACAAGTAAGATTTGCTGCAACCAATACCGGCAAGGAGAGAACACCATCTTATCCCGGCAGATATGCAATGGTTTGGAAAGCTGAGCTGAGACTATCCTCACTTGACAGCACATGGAAAATGCCATTTACCTGGAATATTCACAAACAAGCAGGCAGCGCATTTCATAAATTCGAAATGCCGGGATATCCTGCCTCACATTCATGTCTCAGACAGTTTATGGATGATGCAAAATGGCTCTATAAATGGGGTGAAGGCGAAAAGTATGACTCAGTTAAAAATACAAGATATATGACAGGTACACCTGTAATTATTATTGACCATTTTGATTTTAACAGGCCTCGAAGCGGTCCATGGGTTTCTTTACGCTCAAATAAGGATGTTACTCTTGAACTACCAGACAATCCGTTAGAAGTAGAGGAAGCACTAATTCCTATTAGCCAAATTCCTGAAGTTTCCCGTAATAGTCTCAGGAATAAACAAAGATATATTTTTGCTGAGGATACTCTAAGGGCAAGGGGAGTAATCAGAGAAGGAGTTAAGTTGATTGCATCTGTAGATTTTAATAAACTGCGAAGGCAAAAAGCTGCCCGTAAAGCTAAAGAGTTGGAAGAAAAGAAGAAGCTAATGGATTCAATTAATTAAATATTTGAATGGTTATAATTTTTTTTTACATTTTTCAAAATAAAATAAATTGATTTCATTGTTGTTGTTATGTTATATATTTATCTTTATTAAATTTAAACACAAAAAAACTGAAATGGCAATAAACGTAAAAATTACAAGATTAAATAAAATATTTGAGGATTTACCTTTACCTGCTTATATGACAGTTGGCTCTGCAGGCATGGACGTTTATGCTGCATTGGAAAATGACATTATTATTGAGCCAATGGGTACGGAATTGATTCCTACATCTCTCGCAATAGAATTGCCGGTTGGTTATGAATGTCAGGTAAGAAGCAGAAGCGGATTGGCACTAAAACATGGCATTTTTGCGCTGAATGCTCCTGGTACAATTGATAGTGATTACCGTGGAGAAATTGGAATAATTTTATCTAATTTTGGCAAAGAACCATTTATTATCAAACGTGGGGACCGTATAGCTCAGCTTGTAGTTGCAACATATGAGAGAGTTGATTGGTACGAAGTAGAATCACTAACTGAAACAAAACGTTCATCCGGTGGATTTGGGAGTTCAGGTGTATGAAAAAGCCCAAAATTGTATTTATGGGAACACCTGAGTTTTCAGTTCCATCACTTGAAGCAATTCATGATAAATATGGAGTAAGTTTAGTAATAACAGTACCTGATAAACAGCAGGGCAGGGGTCTAAAATTAAGTCCCTCTCCTGTTAAAGTTAAAGCACTTGAACTTGGGATACCAGTCTTACAACCTGCTGTGTTAAAAGAAGAATCATTCATTAATGAACTTAAAGAACTTGCACCTGACATAATTGTTGTCATTGCTTTTAGAATACTTCCCAAAGAGATATTTACAATCCCTTGTGTTGCTACTTTTAATATTCATGGAAGTTTATTGCCAAAATACAGAGGAGCGGCACCAATTAATTGGGCAATTATTAATGGTGAAAATACTTCCGGATTGACATCTTTTATTATTCAGGAGAAAGTAGATACAGGTAATATGTTATTGACCAAAATGGTTGATATTGATGATGAAATGACAGCTGGCGATCTTCATGACAAATTGATGCCATTGTCTGCTGTTTTATCTTTAGAAACTATAGA
The DNA here is from genome assembly GCA_024711295.1 of bacterium. Taxonomy (GTDB): domain Bacteria; phylum Bacteroidota; class Ignavibacteria; order Kapaibacteriales; family UBA2268; genus JANJTB01. The sequence continues at coordinate 265,558 of JANJTB010000006.1, forward strand.
ATTACTATTAAGTGGAAATTTCCAGCCAATAAAGCAAAATGACCCTTTGTCGTGTCCTGCACCGAAATTAACAAAAGATAATACAAAGATTAATTGGACAGATAGTGCTGCAAATGTAAAGAATTTTATAAGGGGCTTGTCACCATATCCAACCAGCTGGACTAAGTTTGATGGTGAAGTTTTAAAAGTGTTTTTAGTCAAATTTAGTACTGAAAGCTATAAGCTAGAACCTGGAGAATATTATATTAATGATAATAGATTTATTGTCGGTTGCAGTGACGGGAATATAGAATTGCTATCAATTCAACCACAGAACAAGAAACGAATGTTAATCAGAGATTTTATTAATGGATATAGAGGCGATTGCAGAGGTAGATTTGCATAATTTAATTATGAATTAGATTTGAATAAATAAGTTTCCGGATATGAGTTTTGCACATATATGTGTTACTAATATTATTGAGTTTGTTATCCTTTGTTGCTTCTTTTTCGAGAAGTGACACTCTTGTTTTATACCAGGGTGATAGTTTTATTCGTGATGTATATGTAGATTTCAATAACAGGGGATACCATTATTATCAGGATTACTTATCAGTTTCTGATCCTAAAGATGATTACAGTTTATTAGTTAATACTTCAAATGGAAACTTATACTATAGCAGAACTGATTATTATCGTAAGGATATTGGCTTACCAATCAACATACAATTTACCTATAATTCTGGCAGTTCTTATTTTGGTAGGTATGGAAACTTTTGGCAATTCTTTTACGCTCCAAGATTGGTTTCAAATAATATCAATAAGCACAAAATTTTCGTTTATCCTGATGATAGAACTCAACTTTTTAAGTATGATTCATTAACAAAAACCTACACTTCGCCAAAGAATTTCAGAGACAGCTTATGGCAATCTGAACGTGGAGAACTCATTATTTTAGTTTACAATCAGCAAGCTTTACACAACCTTGGGAGCAAGTGTTATTATTATTTTAAAGGTTCATCTTCACATTTTCCATTCAAAATACTTGATGAATTCGGGAATGAAACCTTATTGAGTTATTTTGAAGATATGAAATTGAAAAGTATAACTTTTACCGGTGGAAGTATTGTTCATTTGGAGTATGATAATGAGATGCTTGTAAAGATAATTTTACCCGGTGGAAAAGATATCAACTATTTTTATGATGCGCAAGGTAATCTTATATCTGTTCAATCAGCTTCGGGAAAGCAGATTAATTATCTTTATGATGATTGTGGACATCTTACAAAAATCATAAATGACCGTAGAGAAATTCAATTTTCTTACGATTCAGATTTCCGAGTTAATAAAGTCATCAATTATTACCCAGAATTGACTTACAATATTAGTTATGATACAACTAATAAATTTACAAATGTCACTATGCCAGATAAATCAATATTCTATTATAAATATGATAATTTATTACGTTCAATTGAGAAAGGCGTTAATAACACTCCTTTATTAACACAAAATTGGGATGTATATAATAATTTGATAATGAGGAAAGATTTATTTGGTACATACAGATATAACTATGATAAAAAGAACAGACTAATTGAGGTTATTTATCCGGATAACGTTAGAAGTATATTTGAATGGGATGACGTAAATAAACTACTGAGAAAAAACTTCCGTAGCAGCACAATCACAGAATTTTACTTTGATAGATTTGGTAAAATCAAGACTTATCACTCAGCTGGCAAGAATCCTATTTCGTTCAACAGAGATTTAAATGGCATCATTACTGACATTACAATAGGTAATTCGATAAATGTAAATTTATTGATTGACAATCTTGGAAATTATAAAAAAATCAATATTGATGGGATAAATCACTTAAGCTTGAATTATGATTTTGAAGGTAATATATCTGAAATATCCGACTTTTATGGGAATACATATGGTTTTAGTTATGATGATTATAAGAGAATCGTAAACATAAAATATCCTGATTTAACTGAGAAAAGCGTATATTATGATGATAGCAATTTTGAAGCAATCTTTGCAAAAAGAAATGGAAGTACGATCAAATACAAATATGATCGAATAGATAGATTAAGTGAGATTATTGATGAACTAGGGTCAAAAATTTCTTTAAAATTTAATTATAAGAATTTAATAATCACAAAACTCGACAAAGTATGGAATATAAATTTTGATAATAATTTTTTACCCCTTTCTATCGTATATCCTGATAACAACAAATTATCAATTAATTACCTTAGCGATAAAATAAGTGAGTTGCAGTTCAATATAAGAAAGATTCAATTCAATTACAATAACCTAGGTTTACTTGTAAAATTCATTGATGCAAATGGAAATACCACGAAATATGATTATAATCAGAATTTTGATGTTTCCGAGATTCAATATGGTAATAATTTATTAAAAAAATATGTCTATGACTATTCTTCCAATAAAATTGAGAAGTCTTTAGGAGCATTAAATTTCAGATTAACGTACGACCCTGATGGAAATATCACATCAAAGGAATTGAATAACCGTAAACTTGTCACAAATGTATATGATAAGTATGGAATTTTAAAAAATTCCAAATCAGATACTACAATTGATTACGTACATGACCAAGCCGGAAGGCTCAGCAAAAAGATTGTGAATTATGATACAGAATTTTTATATGGATATAATCTTTCAAATCAAATAATTGAGATAAAAAGTTCAACAGGTCAAAATTTTAGATTTACGTATAAAAATGGTGATAACATTTCTCAAATTGAAATCAATAACAATTCTTTAGCTATCAATTACGATAGTAAGGGAAGAGTTACAGGTATTATTGATGCAATGAATCTTTCTAAGAATTATGAATGGGACAATTTTAACAATATTACATCATTTACTGACAAAAATAATGCAAAACATTCATTTACTTTGAACTCAAATGAAATAAAAAGCATAAATCCATCAGGGGCAGTAACTGTTTATAAAATTATTAAGACATTAGGAAATAAGTTTTTAAATCAGGTTTTAAACCATGCAAATACAAAAATTGATTTTCAATATGACAATAACTTTAATTTAACATCCATAACTGATGCTAATTCTTCAAGAATACAGATTTCTTATGATAAATTAGGTAACCCATTGAGTATTCTAAACTCAAAAGGAGAGCAAACATTATTTACCTATGACGTTACAAATAGAATGGTAAATGTCAATAGATCAGATAAGTTGGATAAAACATTCGTTTATGATTTTCAAAGTAACGTCAGTGACATATATGACTATGATAAATTGAGATACTCTTTATCATACAATAGTAATAATAAACTAATTCAAGTTAATTCAAATGGGCTGAAATTATCATATAATTATAATGGCAAAGGGCAGTTGAGTAAATATGACCTAAACGATTATTATACAATCATTTACGATTATGATAATACTGGAAACATATCAAGAATTTATAATGACAAAAATGATTATTTTGAACTAACTTATACTGATAATGGTTTGGTCAAATCCAAAAAAAATAATTTGGATATAATTTATAATTACGAATATGATAAAAATAATTTATTGACCAGTTCGAGCTCCAATAAATCTCACGAATTAAAAATTCATTATAATGAATCAGGATTATTGACAAACTTATCCTTGGATAAGATAGAATTACTTAATTTAAAATATAATTCTTTTGGTAGCTTAATCAGCTTAAAATCTCCTTACAAGAATATTAATTATATATATAATAACTTGAATTTGTTACAAAGAAGCAATTTAGGTAATAATCCTCTAGAGCAATATACATACGATTATATGGGTAGGTTGCTTAGCTTAAGATATGCTGACAACAGCAGAGAGACTATGGTTTATAACTCAATTGGAGAGCTTGTTGAGTATAAGTCTTCCGATTTAAGAGAATTTTACTATAATTATGATGCAAACGGATATCCAAAGCTAATTAAATGGGCGCGTAATGATTCACTCATTACTACTTTTGATAATGATGGGCGACTTGTAAGTATAATTTATCCTAAAGGAAATAGCTCTACATTTTTAAGAGATGCCTCCGGAAGAATTACTAGAATGAATATTCTAAATTCAAAGTTATTTTCAATAAAATATAATTCAGATATTTTTAGCAATTCTATAGGATTCATAATAAATAATAATGATACAGTAACCTATTTATTTGATAAGAGTTTGAGATATCGTGGAGTTAAAGGGGATCAATATTTAACCAAAAAGTATAATTCTGCTGGTTTGCAATTATCCGGATTTGGATTATTTATTGATGAAGAAACTTTAAATAATCAATTTGATTATAACAAGATAATAAATATAAACACAAAGAATGAATTTGTTCACTTTGAGTATCCTGAAAATTCATATTTACCAAATAAGATAACATTAAACAATACTGACTTCATACCTGAGTACCAGAATGGTCTAAAACTTAAGAGGTTATATACAACTGAAAAATTGATTAATCAATTCACCTATAATACAAATGGATTTTTAATTGATTACTTTTCCGACTCTTCGCACTTTATTTTCAATTATAATGAGCTTAATCTATTAAATGATATTAAATTAAATTTCGATTACAACTTAGGGATAAGTTATAATAATTCCAAAGATATAATTAAGCTACATGATAATTCAAATAATATAGTTGAGTACATTTATGACAACAAATCAAATATTAGTAAAATACAAAATTCTGATAGTAAACATAAATATTTTCTTTTTGATAACAATACAAATTTAATAATTTATTCAAATGAAACTTTTGATGAATCAGGCTATTTATATAATAATTCAGACCTACTAAAATCAACAATTTTCCCGGATTTATCATCTTCAATTAATGAGTATAACGATTTATTTGCTGTGAAAACTGTTGATATCAATGAAGGTGATGCTTTTGACTATCAGTATAATTACAGACACTTCAATAATTTTAATTATAAAGTGTTTAACCATCAAAATGAGTTCACAGGCCAAATCTCTTATGATGATTTCGCATTAAATTACAATTCAAATATTTTGAATAAAAAGATTTACGATTCATTAGGCAGATTAATTGCCGTAAGTATTGTAGGAAATGGAAATTTATCAATAATGGGAGATAAGTCTTTACAAGATTATGAACTTAATGGTAGAAAATTATTAACATCTCATAAGTTAAATAATAATCTTACAAAGTATAGCATTTATAAAAATAATGCTTTAGAATCTGAATTATCTGTTATTACCAATAATAACAAACAGATTACTGAGGTTAAAGAGTTTGGAAACTCCGTGATTAAAATTACTTATGATTCATACTCAAGGGTTACTACACTAAATAACAATACTGATAATTATTCAATTAATTACTATAATGATGGTAGAATTAAGACATTTACAAAAAATGGAATAGTCAGAATTTTTAATTATGATCAATTTAACAGATTGATTAATGATGGGAATAACCATTATGAATATGATTTACGCGGGAACATTGATAAAATTATCGGCGAAGTTGATACCATTTTTTATTCTTATGACTACGATAACAGACTCACACATAAGATAGTAAATTTCAATGACACTACTTTTGTGAAATATAATCATCGTGGTGAAATTGTTAAAATAATATCTCACAAAGTAAGTAATTATGAGAGAGCTAATCTAAATGAAAAGTACTATCCTTATTCTGAGCTGAGTTTTAATCAATCCGGTAGTTTAAGCTCAACATACCAGTCATTGAAAAATTTTTATAGTTCAGTTAATTATATTCAAAACTTTGAGGATAATATTTTATCTTTTCAGGTATTATCTGAAGATGGTACTTGCCTGTTTTCGATAGATAAATCTGGTGATATAAATTTATTGATAAATAAGTTGACACCATTTGGTCTATCAACCACTAACCAAGCTTCTTTAAACCAATTCAAAAATATGAGATACTATGAAGAGTTAGGACTATATTTTGATGGAACCAGGTTTTATGATAATAGATATGGTGTTTATTTGCAAAATAAAACCTTCTCAATTTTTAATTCATCAATACCTTTAGCAACTATAAAAAATGAGTCAAATTATCAAGATAAATCAAGTTTCTTCGCAATACCACAAGATAATTTCTTTCCAATCATTAATCCGTTTGACAATCGGTTTGTGAACATCAAAAAAGAACTTAATCCATATTCAACAATTCAAGCTATTATTAATAAGCATTTTAACGACTTCAAAGTATACGATATTTTGCTAAATAATACATATAATAATAATTTAATAATGGAAAATGAATTTGATTTGTCTTTAAGGATAAATGATTTTTTAAATTATAATTCAAAAGCACCATTTATTAGCCCAAAATTTCCCGAACAATTAGCTGACACTTTGCTTAAGTTGAGCAATTTCAGTCAATTACCGGAAGTTTTACCTAAAACACCAAATGGCACTGGATTGGACTTAATTCAAAAATATTTAAATTTGATTGAATTTAGTGATGATTTGATAATCAAAAAGCTGTTAACCAGAATACTTAAAGTTGAAGAGCCATTTGATGAAATTGAAATAAACAATATAACTTATCTTAGAAATTCTACGCAAGAACTTGATATAATTGAGTTTGCATTAAATAGTGAAAACTTAACCAAAGATTTTATTTTTCAAAATATGAATTATGAGGGATTTAGAAAAAGTAATGTACTTGAATTAGTTAAAAAGTACTTGCCTGAGATTGAATCTAATGAATCTGAGGATAACTTAATAGATATAACTGAATTAGTTTCTTACTCAGCTAAACCCACTGACTATTCATTTGATCTTGCTTCAATTATAGACTCAAAAAGTAAGATAATTAATACAACTATTTCTAACAATATTCGAAATATTTTATATGATATTCTCGAAACCAATCCTTTTTATTTAATTCCAGGCAGATCTTTGTACAAAGACAATTTGATTGAGTTGCCCTTTACTTTGGAAAGTCCAGGCTATTATCCATTCCGACAATTCAACAAAATCAAATATAAATTTAATTTGAATAAAAAAAATAACTGAAATTATAGTAATTTTCGTTATTTTGGTTGTTTATAAAATTAGTTAATTAATAATTTATTATTGAAAAATGAACCTCTTGAAATATATAATAATTACACTAGTATTACTGTATAGCGGATTTTCTGTGTCTTTGTCAGGTCAAACAATATTAACTGAAGACTTCAGAAAACTTGCAGAAAAAGAACAACTGCCAATTCAAACTGATACCAATAATCTTAAAAAAATCATTCGTGATGTTGTTTTGAGAGCTGCTGTCTTAAAACAGCAGCAGAGGTATGCTGAATCAATAATTGAATTATTGGATGTTATAGATTATGACTCAAGCGCTTCAATATTTCATTCAATCGCTCATGCCTATTATTATTCAGGAAAGGTTTATAATGCAAGGAATTATGCACTTAAGGCAATAAAAGCTGATTCTTCGTTCATCCCGGCTTATGAATTATTATTTGAGACATATTATTATCAGAAAGCTTATTCAGACGCTTTGACTGTTGCTGAGCAAATGTATAAATTATCACCAACTCACGAAAACAAGATTCGTTTTGCCTCATTACATTCTGTAAAGAACCCAAGCGAAGCAGTCAAAATGTTGGAAGATATGATCGGAGATAGCACTGATGTTGAGCTAATGATTTCACTTGCCGATGCCTATATCAATACTGAACAAGTAGATAAAGCTATTCTGATATATGAAAAACTATTTTTAGGTAATCCAGAAAACTTTGAAATTGCTCAAATGCTTTTGTCCTCATATCTTATTCAAAATCAACATGATAATCTATTTAATACTTTGGAAAAAGTTGAAAAATTTTATAATTCTAAGCAAGTTGAGCAGTTATATGAAATGGTATCTTTTGATTTTTTAAACCTTGAACCTTCAAAATATAAGAATTCTCTAAAGAAATTTTTATCAAAAATTGATGAAAGATTTTACTTTAGCTGGGTGATACAAGGTATTTCAGGCAATATTGCCGGAAAGATATTGGATACAAATAAAGTTATCGAGCATTATTCTAGAGCCCTAAGTCTGAATGACAGTTCTTCTATGTTATATATAGACTATGCAATTAGTTATTCAAATCTCAAAATGATTGATTCATCTATAAAATATCTTAATATCGGGAAGCTGAAATTTAGTGGTGACTTAATGTTTGATTTTTATCTTGCAAATACCTATATGTTAAAAAAGGATTACAACACAGCTTTAGAGTTTACTTCAAATTTATTAAAATCTGATAGTTCAAATGTGCTTTTTCTTACAACTCATGCATCTATATTGCAAGAATTGAAAAAATACGATGAATCTGATTTATATTATACCAAAGCACTAATGATTGATCCCAGAGATCCATTAGCTAATAATAATTTCGCATATTCACTTTCACTTAGAAATATGAATTTGAATAAAGCCCTAAGGATGTCGCAATTATCTTTAGAAATAGAGCCCGAAAACTCAGCATATCTTGATACTTATGGATGGATTCAGTACCAGTTGGGAAATTATGATACTGCTTTAGAGTATGTCCAAAAAGCAATTGAAAAAAATGAAGCTTCAGCTGAAGTTTTTGATCATCTTGGCGATATATATATTAAGTTCAAAGAATCGGATAAAGCTTTGGAAATGTATAAGAAATCCTTAGAAGTAGAACCCAATAACAAGGTTATTATTGATAAAATAGATAAATTGAAAAATAACTAGTCTTTAATCAGGAGTAATGAATTTATGTTTGTTTTAGTAGGATTTATAGTTGTTTTTGTGTGTGTGTTTGGTGGTTTTATATGGGCTGCACATTTCGATATGCGGGCTGTAGCTTTTTTTCTACATCCTTACGAATATATAATCATTGGAGGTGCAGCAATAGGCTCGATGCTGATTTCTAATCCCATGCACCTGAATAAAGAGATTATTAGTGGAATTATGGGTACTTTAAAAGGTTCTAAAGTAAGTAAAGAAAAATATGTTGAATTGCTAAAGATGCTTTATGAATTATTTCAATATGCTAAAAGAGAGGGATTAATAGCTTTAGAGCAACATGTCGAAAATCCGAAAGATAGTTCGATATTATCAAAATATCCATCATTTTTGGACAACCATCACGCAGTTGATTTTTTGTGTGATACCCTGAAAGTAGTCTTATCTGGTGGTGTTCCGGCGCACGAACTTGAAGAACTTATGGATATTGACCTTGAGAATCTTAAAGCAGAAGGGCACCATGCACCTGCTGCTTTGAGTACTGTTTCTGATGCGCTTCCAGGACTTGGTATTGTAGCAGCAGTATTAGGTATTATTGTAACAATGCTTTCAATCACTGAAGGTGCAGAAACAGTTGGTGCCAAAGTAGGTGGAGCGTTAGTAGGAACTTTTATGGGTGTGTTGCTGGCTTATGGATTTGTTGGACCGCTTGCCAGAAATATGGAAGGTTTAGCAAATAATGAAGCAAAATACTTAGAGTCAATTAAAGCTGCATTGCTAGCATTCAGCAAGTCTATGCCTCCTGCTGTTGCAGTCGAATACGGTAGACGTGCGATTGACCCACACCACAGACCTAGCTTTGTTGAAACCGAAGAAGCTATTAAAAACAATTAACATGATAAAGTATGGCTGACGATAGAAATCTTAAAGAGCAACCCATAATTATCAAAAAGGTAAAGAAGGGTGGAGGACATGGACATCACGGAGGTGCCTGGAAAGTAGCCTACGCTGATTTTGTTACAGCTATGATGGCTTTCTTTATTGTTATGTGGATACTTGCATCAAGTGAAGAAGTTAAACAGGCGGTTGCGGATTATTTTAACAATCCAACAGAATACAGCATTTTTACAGGTCAACGAAAAACTGGCTCAATACCTGTTGATTTGGACTTAGCCGATCCTAAAACTGGCCGGAAAATTGACAGCAAATCTGATTATGTTATTAAGTTTGATAAAGAAACAACTGATACTTTGTTTAGCAGATTGATGCAAAAAGCTGCTAACGATAGTACTGAGGCAGCTAAGAGGGTCGAAAATGTTGCTCAGGATATTAACTCAATGATTAACAATATCAAAATGCAACAACCTAATCTTAAAGAGTTGTTGGCTTCTATAAGTATTGAAATGACAAACGAAGGGCTCAGAATTGAGCTTTTAGAAAAAACTGATAATTCCTTCTTTGAAGTAGGAAGCTCCAAATTAAGTAAACCAGCAATAGATATTCTCAAAACACTTGCTGCCGAAATCGGCAAACTCCCTAACTATGTCGAGCTTGAAGGACATACCGATGCGAGAGGATATAAATCCAATAACGGATATACAAACTGGGATTTATCAGCTGATAGGGCTAATTCAGCTCGTAGAATTTTACAAACTTTTGGCTTTTGGGATGGTCAGCTTACAAAAGTAACCGGCTATGCAGATCAGAATCTGAAAAATCCTGACAATCCATTTGATATGGTTAATCGCAGGATTAGTATTTTGGTAAAACATATTGGAGTTAATCAATTTCTTCCTCAGGAAAAAGGTGATATACAATGACAGATTTTAAGATTCTTGCTGTTGATGATGAAGTGTCATTTCTGATGATGCTTGTTAAAGTAATTGAGAAGCACTTCCCTGATTTTAAAATTTTATCTGCAAAAAATGGACAGGATGCTTGGAAAATTATTACTACAGAAAATCCACAGATTATCATTTCCGACCTTAACATGCCTGGCTACAATGGGCTTGAACTCCTCAATTTGGTTAGAAACGAAAAGAAACATAAAGACTCTTATTTTATAGTTGTTACAGCGAATGATGACGAGATTAGAAGAGTCCAACTGATGGATTTATCAGTGGATGATTATCTGACCAAACCGGTAGCAGAAGAGAAAATTGTAGCAAGGGTTAAGTCAGCTAAACGTGTTGTGATAATGCAATCACAAGTGATTGAGGAAAACAAATTGCTACTTCAGCTTGCAGAACAACTGGAAAATGAAATTCAGGATATGATAAGGCTTTCTGTCAAGTTTTTAGAAGCCAGAATACCATCTTATACAGAAACATTAAAAAAGGTTGCTGAGGCTTCTGTATGGATTGCTAAATCTTATGGAGATTTTGATTCTGACCACATCAGAAATATCGAAATTTCTGCGTATTTATCACAAGCAGGAAGGGTTTACCTTAGCGATGAATTAGTGAAAAAACCTGTAATGGAATCAGGACGACCAACAAATGAATATATGCATCAGGTTCCTAAGCTGGGTAAAGACATTTTGTCAACAGTTAGAAGGTTCAGTGAAGTTGGGAAAATAATTTTCCATATTTATGAAAACTTTGATGGAAGTGGTATTCCTGACAGGTTAAAAAGTTGGCAAATTCCTTTCGAGTCAAGAATCTTAAGAGTAGCACTTGACTATTACGAGTTGAAATTACTATATGCCAAAACTCCCAGAGAGGCAATTGAAATTATCAAATCTGAAGCTCAAAGACTTTACGACCACAGAGTTACTGTTTTGATGGAGCAGTTTATGTACTCAAACGAAAAATCTGAAAAAATTGAAAATGAGATAGCTCTTAACATAACAGAACTCAAGGATGCTATGAAAATTACTCGTGATATTTATACCGAAAAAGGCTTGAAATTGTTGCCTGCAGGAGCTGTATTATCATCGGGAATAATCAGGAAAATTCTGCTTCACAATACAACAGATCCCATACTAGGTAATATTTACGTAAAAAGGTATTGAAATAAAAAAATGGGTTCATTACAAATGAACCCATTTTTTCTTTTTGCAAAATCGACTTATTATTCGTCTTCGTGTTGAGTTTTCTTGTAGTTTTCGATAAGTTCTATCTGAACGTTAGGTGGAACTGCCTGATATTCAGCAAATTCTGAGGAATAAGTAGCTCGCGCCTGAGTCATTGAACGCAACCCCTGAGAGTATTTATCAAGCTCGGCAAGTGGCATCCTGGCTTTTATTTTCTGATACTTACCTTCTGAATCAATACCTAAGATTACACCTCTGCGAGATGGAAGGTCACTCATTACATCACCTACAAACTCTTCCGGAACTTTAATTTCAACATTATAAATTGGTTCAAGAATCTTTGGACTTGCCTGGGTAAAATTATCTTTGAATACCATCATACCTGCTGTTTTAAATGCTGCTTCGTTCGAGTCAACTGGGTGCATCTTACCATCATATACAGTTACACGAATATCACGTACGTATGAACCAGTCAAAGGACCAACCTGCATTTTTTCCATTACACCTTTCAAAATAGCAGGTAGGAATCTTTGGTCAATTACACCACCAACAATGCAATTCACATACATTAACTTGCCGCCCCATTCAAGGTCTGTTAACTCTTTTCCTCTTACATTGAGTCCTTCAGGGTCAGGCATACCATCATAATAAGGTTCAATCATCATGTGTACTTCAGCAAACTGACCAGCACCTCCGGATTGTTTCTTATGTCTGTAACTGCCCTGAACTTTCTTCTGAATTGTTTCCCTGTAAGGTACTCTTGGTTCTATGAATTCAGTTTCAACTTTGTATCTATGCTCTAATCTCCATTTTATTGTGCTTAGATGCAATTCACCCTGAGCAAATACTATGGTTTGTCGAAGCTCTTGAGAATGTTCGATCACAATTGTAGGATCTTCGATATGCAATGCATGTAATCCCATACCAACTTTTTCTTCTTCACCACGAGTTTTAGGAACAATTGCTGTTCTGACTTTTGATGTCGGATATTCAATTTCCTCGAATCGAACATTGAATCCCTTTTCGTGTAATGTATCTGATATATGAGTATTTTTCAATTTTACTGTTGCACCTATATCACCTGCAAGAAGCTCAGTGATCTCTTCTCTCTTCTTGCCTGATACAGTATAAACACCACCAAATCTTTCTGAAGCGCCCCTCGATTCAATAATTAAATCCATTCCTGAGTGTAGTTTACCGGATTTAACCTTGAAATAAGTCATGTCGCCGAGTTTGGGGTCAGAAAACATTTTAAAGATAAATAAAGAAACTTTACTGGATGTATCGCAATCAACCTTAACACTTCCTTCTGCAACAGGCATAGGCATTTCATTCGGTGATGGACAATAGTTAACAACAAAGTCCAAAACACTTGAAATACCCGCTAAATTTTTTCCTGAAGTACAGAATAAAGGAATTATATCTCTTGAGGTGAATGCTGATTTTAATCCTTTCAAAATTTGTTCGTCAGTTAAAGTGCCTTCCTCAAAATATATGCTCATCAAATCTTCATCGGTTTCAGCAATTGATTCAATAAACTGATTTCTGAGATTTTCGGCATTTGATAATTCAGATGCAGGAATATCAGAAATGTCTGCTTTTGGTGAATTGTTGAAAGTTAATAATTTCATGGAGAGAATATCAACAATTTTATTAAATCCATTTCCGGGATTCAAAGGATATTGAAATGCAGTAACTTTATTACCATACTGAGACTTCAAATCCTGTAAAATTGTATCAAATTTACTTTGATCGTTGTCTAATTTATTTACTACAAAAAATACCGGTTTGTTGAGCTTTGCAGCATAAGTCAATCCATTCTCTGTTCCTACTTCAATACCGTTAGATGAATTTATTACTACCATAGTAGTGTCTGCCACGTAGACAGGTGCGATCATCTCGCCAATGTAATCATCGTATCCCGGTGTGTCAATTATATTAATTTTTTTATCGGCATATTCTGCATAAACTAATGAACTAAATACTGAACAATTTCTTTCATGTTCAAGTTCGTTATAGTCTGATACAGTATTATTGTCTTCGATAGTGCCCACCCTGCTGATGGCTCCACTACCAAACAAAATCGCCTCGATCAAAGAAGTCTTGCCTGAGCCTGCATGCCCAACAACAGCAAGATTTCTGATACTCCGTGTTTCATACACTTTCATAAAAAACTCCAAATTAAAACTATTTTTTTTAAATTAGCATCAAAACAAACTTCAAATTATGTAATTATTATGAATTATTAAAATTATTTTTAAAATTTCGTAAAATTATTGCGTCTTTTATAAATTTTATTGGAAAAGCAATGAGTTTCGAGCTAAATAAATATGTTAATATAAATAGAAGAAAACTTAGAAACGGATTAGATGTAGTAATACTCTATAACCCCAAAGCACCAATAGTTAGTATGAATTTATCCTACAAAGTGGGTTCTAAAGATGAAAAATATGGCAGGAGGGGTTTTGCCCATTTATTTGAGCATCTAATGTTCGAAGGCTCGCAGCATGTTCCAAAAGGCGAATTTGATAAGATATGTTCTTCTGCCGGTGGAACAAATAATGCATATACAACCTACGATTATACGGCATACACTATGACTATCCCATCGCACCAGCTTGAGCTTGCCTTGTGGTTGGAATCAGACAGAATGTTTTTTTCAGATATTTCAATTAATGCTCTTGAAACACAAAAGAAGGTTGTAACAGAAGAGATTTTGCAAACAGTTGAAAATCAACCCTATGGACGATGGAGGGAATACCTTGCTTCGAATGCATACTCCGAAAAGTCTTCGTACTCCTGGGAAGTGCATGGCTCAAAGGATGATGTTGCTAGTAGTTCTCTTGAAGATGTTAATGACTTTTTTAGAACTTTTTACAACCCTGCAAACGCTTGTTTGGTTCTTGCAGGTGATTGCAAACCTCAGTCCACATTCGATTTGGTAGAAAAGTACTTTGGTTTCGATGGTAAAAACAACAGCATAATAAGAAATAATTTTTTGCCTGAATACAAATTATTTGGACAGAACATTACTACTTTTGATAATGTTCCACTGGCAGCATCATTTATATCGTTTCATTGTGAAGATTTTTTATCTGAGAAATTGTATTCAGCAGATGTATTGAGCTATATAGTAGGTACCGGTAAGAGTTCCGAATTGTACAAAAATCTAGTTTACGACAAACAAATAGCTTCACAGGTTGGTGCTTTCGTGGATAAACGCGAACACACATCTTTACTTACTTTTTATGCTGTAGCAAATTCACCTGAAGTCAACGCCGATGTTTTGTATTATGAAATCAAAGCTGAATTAAACAAAATTAAGGATGGCTCTATCGAATTTGAATTATTGGAGAAATCCAAAAACCAGTTACTGTCGCAAATGGCAAATGAAATACAATATTCTTCCGGGCTTGCTGATATGATTGGAAATTTTACTTTGTTTTGGGATAATCCTGATTTAATTTTCTCAGTATTAGATAAATATAATCAGGTTGAAAATAGTTCAATAATTGCTCTTGCTAATGAGTACCTGAATTTCGATAAAGCTATCAGGGTTGACGTTTTAGCAAAAGGGTAAGATTATGAATAAAATGAGATTTATTATATTTGTTATTATCATTGAAATAATAACTACTAATTTAATCTATGCTCAAGTGTATGTTAGTAATGAAGATACACGATCTACCATGGTAACTGCCGGAGTTGTATTGGGATTAGCATATTCAGTCCGAAGCTCTGATTTCGAACCTTTGACAGAAACAAGCATAAATGGATTGATGAATAAGCAGTTGCTTCAGATTAATCAATTTGCTGTTAATAACTTCAACGATGATTTAGCACTTGTAAGTGATGTTTTGCTTGCTTTATCAATCTCGATCTCTGCTCTTCAAGTATTCGACGGTCGGGTAAAGGATGAATGGACTACTTACGGTATGATGCTTTTAGAAACAGGAGCAATAAGTGGTGGCCTTACAACTATTGCAAAAGGTATAGTTCGTGATGCTCGTCCCTATGTTTATTCACCTGATGCACCTTTAGAATTCAAGCAGACAATTGATGCTCGGCAGTCTTTTTTTTCAGGGCATGCCTGTTTATCTTTTGCTGCAATGACACTTTTTGCTGAGACGTATTCAAATTATTACCCTGATAATTCCAATCATAATCTGATTTGGCTCGGTGCTATGAGCTTGGCATCCACAACTTCAATTCTGAGAGTTTTATCTGGCAGACACTTTCCTATTGACATATTGGTAGGTGCTGCAATCGGTTTTACAGCAGGGAAATTAATTCCACATATACACGAGAATAGTAATCAAAATAAAATACCCGACTTTAGAATTAATCGGGTATTGAATGTTAGTTTGAAATTCTAAAAATTACTCGTTAATGTAAACTTTTTCTGCCATCATTACAGGAATTTTGGGTTGAGAAACAGGTTTCCATACAGCAATATGAAACTGTTCATTGTCATCATCGTCCGAACTGCCATAAGAAATTTCATTTAGTGCAATGAAAGTATGTGCAGGGTCAATGATGCCTTCTTGTGTCCACTTAATATAGTGTTCGAGTGCATTATTAAAATCATCAAATGTTGATTTAATCAAGAAATTTTCTTGGGGCAATACTATTGGCTTTTGTTCGGTAGAATAGCAAATAAAATAATCTTGTTTACTGTCCTCAGGTATCTCATATTTACCTGGTACAAAGCCTTCAATTTTAATTTTTGCCAACCCTAGTGCATCAATTTCTGATGCAGATTTTTGAGATAAGTCAATTATCCTTTTTCTTATGAAAGGTCCTCTATCATTGATTCTTACCAAAATTGACTTATTATTTTCAGTATTTGTTATGCGTAAGATAGTACCAAATGGCAGATTCCTATGTGCAGCTGTATAACTGTGCATATTATATCTTTCGCCGCTTGCTGTTTTACGGTTATGGAACTTTTTGCCGTAATGTGATGAAGTGCCTTCTGTCTCAAAAATTTCTTCGTTTATTTCAGCTAATTCATTTATTTTTTTTAATATATCAATGCTGTAATTAGTGTTTGCATTTGACTTTTCTGTCGAAATTTCCTGTGCTATGGCTGATATAGTTAATATTACAAATGCGATTGATGTTATTACAATAACAAAAGTTAAAAATAGTTTTTTATAGTTTAATAAAACCATCAGGAGATAAACTCCCCATTGTTGAACATACAAAATAGTAAATAATAGTCTTCAAAATCCCCCTTAAATTTAATTGTTCTTTATGCTGCAATAAGTTACAAAATAAATAAACGTTATCATATTTATATTATTTTATTTAGCTACTTAATAAATTATTTATTAATCTTATTTATTCTTTTAATATGTGAATAATTCTGTCTAAATCACCATCAATCTTACTGCCGTGACTGATACCGAAAATTTTACATAGTAAAGGATAAATATCTAAATTATTAAGTGTTCCAACATTGTAATTTGTTTTGAATGAAGGACCTCTTGCTAAAAATATTCCATGCATATCAATCTCTTCGTTATCAAAACCGTGAGTTGCTACATACTTTCCGTCCCATTTACGACCATCAGTTATATGCCATCCAATCTCAGGAACTATAACAATGTCGCCAATAAATGGATGATTGCCATAATTAAATCTTTTTGGAAAATCCTGCTTTTTGAAGACTCTATACCTGCTTTTATTCATATTCAATTTACTGTAAATTTCATTGACTTTAGATTTGTCCTTCAAAAAAATCCATCCTAATGAGCTGTGATTAACAATACTGACATTATTCGTATCGCTATCAAGTATTTTCTTTATATTAATTGCTGTATGTTCAAAAATATCTGTCATTCCATGATCTGAAATAACAATTAAGTTGACCTTATCTTGAATTTTTAAAGAAATTAGTCCACTGTCAAGCATTCTAATCATGCTGTCAACTCTCGAGATACCTTGATTTAATTCCTTAGAATTAGTGCCGAATCTATGCGCTTTTGAATCCGTTTCATCAAAATAAAGTGAAATAAATCTCGGATTTAGCGAATCCGGCAATTTTAACCAATCCAAAACTCCTTTTACCCTTGTTTCATAGTCTAATGTGTGCTCGTATGAATGATAATAATCTGGTCTCCTGTACTCAAGATTCATTTCAGATCCTGGCCAAAAATATGAAGCTGTTTTGATGTTGTTTCTTTTTGCGGTCTCCCAAAAAGCTTCACCTCTATACCAATAAGCATTCTCAACATTTGGTTTTTTTAGCGAAAAACTATCTTTGTTGAATGGGTTATGAAAATTATTCGCAATAATACCGTGATGCTCCGGATACAAGCCGGTAATTATAGAATAATGATTTGGAAATGTCATACTCGGGAATTGTGGTTTCAAACTTTTTGCTTTTACGCCTTTTAATGCAATCTCAGTTAAATAAGGAGAAACACCTCTTTCTAAATAATCCCAGCGAAATCCATCCAATGAAACCAATATAACTATAGGTCTATCAGATGAAAAAGATGTAAATAATGATAATAAAAAAATTAGGGCAAATTTAATAAACACTTGAAAGATTTTCATACTGACAAATTTAATTTTCAACATTGCTATATTTTTACAAAAATAATATATTAATTTAACAGCAGTGTTAAATTTAAGTTAATTTAGAAAAAAACTAATAGAATAAAAAAAAATGCCGATTTTGTCATATATAAGAGAATTTTAACTTATATTTGTTTATGAGTAAACTTGAACATCTTAAACTTGACAGTTTATTAAAGAAAAAGGAAGCAGTTAAACCAAGAACTTACCTTGACGAACTTGCTTCACTTAATCTATTGGATGATTATGTCGAGAATTATTTTGGTAAAAAACTTGAAAAAGATGAAGATTTTAAGCAACGGGTGTTTGAATCGTATTATACCCACTCAAATGACACAAATGAAAATTTAGAGCTGTATTATTTGGAAGAAATTTGTAGAAGTTTAAGTTATTTTATTGAGTACACAAAAGCATGTCGGATACCAGAGCGCTAAGACCGGAAATTAAGGGTCTGTTTGAAACTATAAAGGTGCAGGCAGTCCAATATTCACAAGCATTTGATGAGCTTGAAAAAGCTTATCGGCAGTATGATATTTTAACAGAAAGCTTAGAAAATAAATTCTCGGAAATCAGTTCTTCAGTTTATCAGGAGTTAAATCAATCCCGTAAGGAGTTTGATGAGATTATTAATTACATCAAAGTTGAAGAAAACAAAATTACTCAAAAATATTCGCAGCTTTTAGACCTTGACAAGCTTCAAAAGTCATATTTAGAAACACTCGAAAAAATTAAAAAGATACAAATTCAGCTAACTGAACATTCTGAAGAGGTAAATAAATATTACTCCGAATATACAGAAAATGTTAAATCTATTAAAGAGAATGCTGATTCTAAAGTTGATGAATACCTCAAAGATGCACTGTCAAAAGTAGAAACAGTAGCTCTAAATGCCCAAAACCAATACGAAGTCAAAGTAAATGAGTTAATTAAGCAAATTGATAATAAAGTTACTACAAACCTTAAAAGCTATAGGTTCTTTTACGATAAGTACAACGAGGATGTAAAAAGGTTTTCTGGAGAAATGGACTACTTCAAAAAAAACATCATAAATATTGAATTATCCAGAAATACTGGAATTGACCCTAATACAATCAAGTCAGTTGTTAATGACCTGAACGATAAGTACATGATGGCTCAGGATGAAATCAAGAAGTTGAATGATAGAATTGATACAGCATACAAAAACATTAAAGATGCTACTACAACTTTGCAATCCGGTAATTCCAAACACTCGTATGTCAGTAAAAATGAAAGTGCTGCAATCAATCACCTCAATACATTAATATATAATTTAGAAAAGAAATTTTCTGTTATGATTGGAATTACTATATCTGCAATAATAATTTCAATTGTGGCTATTGTCTTGGTGTTTGCATTCTGATATTATGGTTGAATAAATACTCCAAATTTATTCTTGAAGAATTCATAATCATCTGGTTGAACCCTGACCATATAATTTATACCAAGGTCATGCTCATCTTTTTCAATAATTTCAGAGCATTTATACAAGGTACTAACCAAATCCATTCTTTCGTAAGGAATATTTATTTTGATATTATGGCTGCTTTGGTTGTATACCTCTTGCATTTTTGCCAATAAAGCATTAACATTAATATGTCTTTTGGCAGAAATAAATACAGAATCTTTAAATTCCTGCTCAATAGCTTTAAGACCGTAATAATCTTCGAATAAATCAATTTTGTTAAGAATCAGAACAGTAGGTTTATTTATAATATTCAGTGAAATTAGTGTGTCGTCAACCACTTTGATATGGTCTCTGAAATATGGATGAGTGACATCAACAACATGTAGAATTACATCAGCATCAGCTGCTTCCATTAAGGTGCTTCGGAAAGATGCAACCAAATGAGTTGGAAGTTTGCGAATAAATCCTACAGTATCTGATAAAAGAGAGTCCAGTCCGGATGGAAGACTGAATTGCCTGACTGTTGTGTCGAGTGTAGCAAATAGTTTATTCTCAACATAAACATCAGAATTGGTGAGTATATTCATTAAAGTTGATTTGCCTGCATTTGTATAGCCAACTAGTGCAAATCTAGGGTAAGATGTTCTGTTTTTACGTTGTATTTCTTTATTACGTGCAATATCTTCAAGTTTTTCTTTTAGCATTTGAATTCTGTGCTTTACTATACGTCTGTCGGTTTCTATCTGAGTCTCACCGGGTCCTTTGGTACCAATCCCGCCGAATTGCTTGGATAAGTGAGACCACATTCTTGTTAGTCTTGGCATTAAGTACTGCAATTGAGCCAATTCTACCTGTGTTTTTGCTTCGTTTGTTCGTGCATGCTTAGCGAATATGTCAAGAATTAAAGTACTTCTATCCAGCACTTTAACTTCAAAAACCTTTTCTAAGTTTCTTAACTGAACAGGCGAAAGGTCATCATCAAAAATAGCAAGTGATATACTGTTTTCAGAAATAAATTCCTTTATTTCTTCAGCTTTGCCTGTACCTAACATCATTTTTACATTTGGCTTTGCAAGTTCCTGAGAAAACCTTTCAATAATCTCGGCACCGGCTGTTTTTGCCAAAAATTCAAGTTCCTCCAGATATTCTTCTACAAGATTTCTGTCAGATCCCTTTCTGCTAACAGAAATAATTATCGCTCTTTCGTAATCTTTTTCTTTTGTGAGGTGTTTTTCTATCAATTTACAATACCGATTTTAAATATTTTTTTAATACAAATGTCCTAATCATTTAAATAACGATTTACAAAGAAATGATTTTATGTTTGAGTTCAATAAAGTTCGTATTAATCCCATTGTTGATAATTTTAGGCGAATAAAAGGCAATACTTTATCCATTTTAATTAATAAATCAGGTGAAGTAACAGTAAAAGCGCCTTATAATTTAAGAGTATCTGATATAAATGCATTCATAAACAAGAAAATGGATTGGATTATTAAGAAAAAGATTGTTTTTGAAAATAAAAAACTTGTCCCAAAAAATTACTCGGAGGGTGAAAAATTCCTATATTTAGGAGACTGGTACGAATTGAAGTTAGTTCCTGATGCAAAAAATGGAATTGAATTCGATAGGGAAAATTTTATACTTAGGAATGATGTTATACCTAATGCTAAGGATGCTTTTTCTAAGCTTTACAAAATACTTGCTCATAATTATATAACTTTCAAAACAATTGAATTATCTAATAAATATGGGTTTCAGTTTGGTAAAATTAAATTTAATTATACCAAAACGAAGTGGGGCTCGTGCACTGCAAAAAAAACTCTGATATTTAATTCTAAACTAATAATGGCACCTGTAGATGTGGTAGATTATGTAATTATTCATGAATTATGCCATACGAAACATATGAACCATTCAAAAGAATTTTGGAGCTTAGTGGCGGAAATATGTCCCGATTACAAAAATAAAATTAAATGGTTAAAATTGAATGGTCACACTTTAGAATTTTAGAGTGCTTTTTCTTGAAAGTTTTTCTTCACGAAATTTTATAAGCATTTGAATAGATTTTTCTATTCTACGTAATTTTGTTTCCTCTTTCTTGGCTGAGTAAATATAGTCGATGTGCTCTTTTTTATGAGTATATGACATTTTCTCAAAAAAGTCCAGCAGTTCGTATTCTATCAATATTTCCCCAAACTCTTCAGGAATTTCGACTATTCGGGGTAAGTCATCTTTCCAAATTTTTACATTTACAATATCGTGAAATTTGACTCCGGAAAGTTTTCTTACTTCTTTATTTAGACCAATGAAATGACATTGGTGATTCATTTTTGCCAAACTGCCCCTAAATTCGTATCCATTTATAGAACAAAACACCTTAACCTGACCTTTTACACCGAATTCAGTAAGAACATCATATGGAAATTCAATATAAGCAGCATCTAATTCACCATTCTTCAGAACTTCTGCTTCAAATATGTATTCTTTCAAATTTTTAATCCAAATAATATTAAATAATAAAATACTAAAACGTCATACAAGTTTGATTAATCTAAAAATGAAAGTATGGCATGAAATCAGATTACAGTTACAAGTATTTATTAGACATAGATTCACCCAATGACTTAAGGAAATTACCTAAAGATGCACTACCAATAGTTGCGGAAGAGGTACGGGAATATTTGATTGATACAATTACAAAGGTGGGTGGACATTTTGGAGCAGGTTTAGGAGTTGTAGAGCTGACTGTAGCACTTCACTATGTGTTTAACACACCTACCGATAAGATTGTTTTCGACACAGGGCATCAAGGATATCCACATAAAATTTTGACAGGAAGAAGAGATTTGCTCAGTACAATCAGACAGTACGGTGGTATTTCAGGATTCCTCAAAAGATCTGAAAGCCCCTATGATGCTTTTGGTGCAGGACATGCCAGTACAAGTATCTCTGCAGGATTAGGTCTCGCTACAGCCCGTGATTTGCTTAATAAAGATTATAAAGTAGTTTCTGTAATCGGTGATGGTGCCATGACAGGTGGTTTAGCCTACGAAGCTATGAACAACATTGGTGTTCAAAAAAGAGACATGATAGTTATTTTGAATGATAACAATATTTCTATAGAACCCAATGTATCGGCATTTTCAAATTACTTTAATGAGTTTTTTGCCTCTTCAACAGTTAATAATATCCGAAAAGGTATTTGGGAGATGGCTGGAAAAATGGACTCTTTTGGAGACAGATTGAGAAAATTTGCATCCAGAGTTGAAGATGGTGTTAAAGCCATAGTTACTCCAGGGGCACTGTTCGAAGCTTTGGGTTTCCAATATTTTGGTCCAATTAATGGAAATAATGTACAAAAATTAGTTAAAATATTATCCTTAATTAAAGATTTGAAAGGACCTATTTTTCTGCACATTATAACTCAAAAAGGAAAGGGGTACGAACCAGCTGAGAAAGATGCACTCAATTTGCATGCGATTGGCAAAGTTGACAAGTTGACCGGTAAAGCCGTTGTTAAGACGGATGTTAAGCCTGCTAATCCAACTTTCAGTGCTTATTTCGGTGAGGCTATGGTCGAAATTTGCAGTATGAGTAATAAAGTAGTAGGTATCACAGCTGCAATGGCAGAAGGTACAGGGCTTATCAAGCTAGAAAAGCATTATCCTGAAAGATTATTTGATGTGGGTATAGCCGAAGGACATGCTGTTACGTTTGCTGCAGGGCTGGCATGCGAAGGAATTATACCTGTTTGTGCAATATATTCATCTTTCCTGCAGCGAGCTTTTGACCATTTGGTACATGATTGTGCCATCCAGGGACTACATGTTGTATTCGCTCTCGATAGAGCCGGTCTGGTAGGGGCTGATGGTGCTACACACCACGGAGTTTTGGATATTGCTTATTTACGTTCTGTTCAGCAAATTGTATTTATGGCTCCAAAGGATGAGCAAGAACTCAGAGATATGCTCTATTCAGCAATTTTTTCGTACACTAAAGGACCTGTTGCTATTAGATTCCCCCGTGGAAATGGTTATGGTGTTCAGATAAAACCAATGTCAGCTATACCTTTAGGAAAGGGGGAGATTGTCAAAAGAGGTAAAGATATTGCAGTAATTGCTTTAGGTACAATGGTTTATCAAGCTCAGCTGGCAGCAGAAGTTCTAGCCGGGGAGGATATTTGGGTTGAGGTAGTAAATCCTCGGTTTATCAAGCCAATTGATGAAGAATTGCTATCTGATCTATTTAACAGATTTGATAATATTATAACAATTGAAGATGGACAACAGCATGGTGGTTTTGGTTCTGCCGTGCTTGAATACCAAGCGTCTGTATGTGCAAATCATAGTAAAGTCACTATTATGGGAATACCTGATAAATTTATCCATCACGGAACTCAGGAACAATTACTCAGAGAACTTAACCTTGATAGTATAGGTCTTGTAAACAAAGTTAAAGAAATTTTAAATAAATAAAAAAAGTGTTTGTTTATATCGTAAAATAATCATACTTTTGAATTCTTTTTTAAATCGTATTAAGCGATTTTGATTCCGTAGCTCAGTTGGTAGAGCACTTGACTTTTAATCAAGTGGTCCCGGGTTCGAGTCCCGGCGGGATCACAAAAGTCTTTATAAACAATTGATTTATAAAGACTTTTTTTTATTTTTGCAGACACTTTAACATTTTTGAGTGTTTTTTTTTATAAAAATAAAAAAAAGGGTTGTTGATAAAATTATCAAATCAACACTATATACTGCAAATGGTTAATATTAAACAATATTATCATTAAGATAAGTTTTTCTTAAATTCAAAAACATTTTCATAATTACCCCATCAATAAGAAACCGTATATAATTACAAAATCATAATTCAAATAAAACATTTTTTTACTTTCAGAAATGCTGAAGATTAAATAATATTTCAAAAGTTTATTAAACCAATTATGCTATTTTGTTATGCTTATTTCTGAAGTCGAGCAACCCTGCCACAACCAACTATAATCATG
>JANJTB010000015.1 GCA_024711295.1 bacterium
TATTTTCCTATTAGTTGCTGTAATTGCATTTTCTCAAACAAGAGAGCCCGAACAACATACATTTTATATGAATGGTAATCCTTTCATACTTGATACACAAAATGATTACTTCAAACTTGATAAATTCCAACTGGGTTGGCACTGGGGAGATGAATCAAAAATCACAAAAGCACTTGGCTGTCTATATTCATCACAGCATATTATTTTTAAAATGTTATGATGAGTATAGAAAAGTACATTGATCTGTTTTCTAATAATAAATTAAGGAGTATCCTTATGAAACGATGTTTGTTATTAACAGTGACAGCAATTCTGCTGTTGACCTCATTATCTGCTAATGCACAACTTATTGGTGAGGGTGACACTCTCTGGTACAAAAGTCTGTATCCTAATACTATCTCGCATGTTCAGTTTTCTCCCGATGGAACGAAGTTGGGGGTGGTTGTAAATCAAAATGAAATAAGAATGTTTAATGTTCAGAATGGTGACTCCCTTTGGGCAAGAATTTTTAACACTCGAATTTACAGGTTTACAGTTTCTCAATCAGGGACATCAATTTGGATTAATAATGCATTAGACTCTGAATTAGTAGAAATGGATTGGAATAATGGCGATATCATGAATAGATACAGATACAAAAATCCTGTAAGTTATTACAATATGGTTTTTTCTACACCAAATCCTAAAGTATTTCTAATGACTAATCATGCACAATCATTTGCATTATATGACATAGAAAAAGGAGAGATAATAAAAGAAAAAAAGATTTCGCATATTAGTAAATATGGAGTAAGTCCATACAGTGATTACTTTATATTAGCTTACCAATATGAATCTAGCAATACATGGAAAACTAAGATTAATATTTACGACATAAAAACCTTAGATAATATTGCTACACTAGGTGAAGAAGAAGGACTTGTGGAAAACGGAGGTGAAGCCAAAATATCCTACAACGGCAAATATGCAGCTACGAATTTTGGTGGTAGAGCATTACAAATCTGGGATTTAGAAAATAAAAAACTGTTTAAAGAATACACACCTACTATACCTACAGATTCAACAACTGGAAGAGGTGGAGGACCAAGTCTTGCCTTTTGTAATAATGAAGAGTTACTAATTAATTGTGGAGGACGATTTTCAAGAATAACAACAATGGCAACAACAATAACAAATCTTGTAATTGATAAAAGAGCTATTATTTATCCAGATAATGGATTTAGTACAATTGATATAAATAAGTCCGATACAAAATTAGCTGGTGGAGTAGGCGATGATATTGTAGTATTAAAGCTAAAAAAGGATGCCGTACCTGTTAAGGATGTTCCTATTAATACTGAAGAAACCCTTTACCCAAATCCAACTACATGTAATATTACAATTAATATACCTCAAAATTTTGGCATAATAAATTCAGCACAAATTTTGGATAATATCGGTAGAATGAAGAAGAATTACCTTCCAAATGAATTGCTACTTTCAGATTCAAAACTAATACTGAATCTTAGTGATTTAAATAATGGAGTCTATTTACTTAAACTTACAAATGCAAGCAATATTCTTTCTTACAAGATTATTTTAGAGAAGTAAGCAATGAGATTAAGAATTTTAATTTTAATAAATATAATTATGCTATGTACCCAACTATTAAATTCTCAAATAAGAGATCCTTATCAGCATAAATTTTATCTAAATGATTCAATTTATTTAAATGCAAGTGATCCCAACTTTACAATTGATCGCTTTCATTTAGGTTGGCATTGGGCAGATGGCAAAAAAATGACATCTGCATTGAAAATGACAAGTAGCCATTCTAACTCAGGCTTAAATTACGAACGGTTAGCCGATTCTGTTGATGTCATTCTGAACGTAAATGATGTAACAGCTAATGGAGTAAGTTTAGCTCCTTTGAATTCAATGATGATGGTTTTCGAACCTACCCTTAAAATACATAATCCTGGTCAATTTCAGACAAGAGACGGAGATTCAACAAATCCAGTTTTTGGATTTCAGTACATACATCCATCCATTGAAATCAATGCGTCTGACAGAGAATTAAAACTATACAAAAATAGTGGATATGGTACACCTCAAAATCCGGAATTGGTCCTTGATGAACCATGGAGTAAAAGTGAATTGAAGTTTATTCAAGATATGAAAAAAAATAGTAACAACGATACATTAGAACATTTTGATGGTACAGACTGGTATTTTACAATCAATATACGCAGGAATGAAATTATTGATGTTATTGATGATTTGACTGTATTATCTATAAGGTTACCGTTCAGCGCTGTTCAAAAAGATAAAACATCTTTAGGTAAAGATACATTGATAAAAACAAATGGTTATATTAAGTTCTTGCAAATACCAAATGATAATCATTATTCATATTATAAAGAATATGATTTGTATAGAGGGGTTTATAGAGAATTAGAATCTGGAAATAATACTACTGAACTTTTAATCAAAAGAAAGCATATATTAAAATCAAGTGATTCGATTATTACAATTTGTGCAAAATTTACATGTAATTTTCTTCGAGATCCAAATAGTAATTATGACCTAATTTATTTCCATAACGATCAAAAATCATTTGATTATTTCATTGACTCAATTGGCATAGAAATAAAGTACCATGGTACATTAGATATTGCAATAGGTAAGATAAAATTTGAAACACCAAATGCCCAGAAATTGAACAGAGGTGGATTCGACAATTCTATTATCAGCAATATCCAAAACAGTATAAATACATTTCAAGACACCGCTCTTATCAATAGAGGTATCAGACTTGTAAGGTTTTATACAAGAGATGAAGGTGGACTTGCTTTTTGGGGTGCAACACGATATTTTAATAAACTGGTAGGCAATTTAGGAACATTTGAAGGTAATCCTCATTATCCTGAACTTTATAATCATTATGCAAACCCACCTGAAATGTGGTATTGTCCATGGGGTTTTAAGTCTGCATCGCCTGTCCCATTTATTAAAGGTAGCAGTGGTCATGATGGTACATTAGAATATGCAGGTTATAAATATTCATATAATTATAATGATTTTAAAGATACACTCCTATCAGATTACGAAACATTTATTTGGCCCGAAAACGTAGGTATTTCACAAATCAAAAATTCAAGTCTAAATGATTATTTACAATATTTAAGTAAATTTTCATCAGTACAATCTGAAATTGAGAAAACCATTTATAAACATTTTGTTGACGTTTCAAGTAATTCATATCTTTATGATGATTTAAAATGGTGGTCACAATTTCAAGTTTTAGCGGAGTGGAGTTTACATAAGATTGATAACAATTGGCAAATAAAAATTAGTAACACAAGACCTCATACTGGAGAGGAAATCCGCTTTGGCGCATTCTATGGTATTTTAATGGGTGCCAAAGGTTTGGTTTACGATGGAGAATACTCAAATGATATTGCAGGTGATTTGCAAAATGCACTTGAGAATGATGCTAACGCTATTAAGGTCGAACGTATCATGACACGAATAGGTCATGGTCAGAATTACTATTCTGAAAATGGCTATGAGAATTTGAATAATGACGTGTTCATAAACTTGGAAGATATTGGCTCTGATTATGTAGATTTGGATGGCGACTCTACAAATATCAATCTCTTTATTTCTAACGATGTGATGACTAACCTTAAGTTGAATGACGACAGGTTTTATCTCGGTCGTAAATCTATGAGATTAGAAATGTTGAACTTGCACAATTGGGTAAAATTAAATGAATCTGTGTTACTTAACTTGAAATTAGTTGCATGGTTCGGATATGGATATAAAGATTTTTATCATCAAGATCCCGGCTATGCATCCGACTCAGTTTTAAAAAGATATGTCGATATTGATAATTCAAAATCTAAGAAACTATTTGATGTCAATTCAGTTGGCGGGTATTCAATTCAAACTACCCATGAGAATATTGATTCATGCTTTTTTGATATTGCTTTGCACCTAAATACTAATGATGATAATCAATCAGGAATTAAATTTTACCTTGGAATTCAGAATAGAAGATTAGATCCTTTAATTTTCTGCACAGATCTTAATGATACAAATAAAAAATACTTAAAGTTCCTCTCAACAGCAGAATTTGGTAAACTTTGCTTGGAAGGTGGTACTGACCCTGAATATTCGGGTATATTTTTGCCTAATACTCATTGGCAATCCTATTTCTGGAAGAGGTTTGGGGTGAGAGAACTGTCTATTCCTATGGCATTTCAGAAAGTTATTTACAATAACGGATTGATGTCGATAACAGCTAAAGAGATTGGTGTTGATAATTATGATGATTTGGGGGTTTGGTATTCAGAGCCATATTATCACCGCATAGATACTATAATTCCATTAAACGGTACTTTAGTTTCGAAGCACTTACCTGGGCAGGGCAAAATGATTGAATGTAAGTTTAACAGCGTTTTTGACAATAGTGAATCACCATGTGATATTTGTGATTTCGTCAACAACTTTGATGATTTCAATATTAGTTTGGCGCCTACTCAAAAACAAGGCACAAACTGCTGTTATGAATTGCAATTTATCAATCACAGTGATTGCAGCAGCGGTATTATCCCCGTAAAGCTGATGTCAAACAGCGGCGAACCGATATCGTTTGGCAACACACCATTTACTGAAGATGAGGGGTTGAAAACTCTTAGCACGGATTATGATATTTCGAATACAGGGATTTATACCATTGGCGAGCTCTGTGTTGGTGAATCCAATGATCCGGTAGAATTTGAGGTAGTTTTCGGATCGGATATCGAAGGTGAATTCTATGGATGCAACAGAAAATTCAAATTTGTAATTAACTGTCAGGAAGATACAGTAGAAGCAGAAAATTGCTGTGATATGTTTTATGTCAACAGCACTTATTACCCATTACCGGCACCCCCTGCACAGAGAATTTCCTGCTGCTCGGATGTCAAAATAAACAATTATGCAGTCAACAACTGTATTAAATCTATATCATTAGATAGATATGGAACAGGAAACTATACAGAATTTGACAGTACAATAGTAGAGCCATTGTTCGCTACAGTAGGCACACAGTCACTTACTGAAATTTGCAATCCGATAGCTAATTGCTTGCCGGGTTCGAATACTCTGTTTACGATAGATAGAGATATAATTTTCAGAGGTGTGGATGGCGAAATTATATGCACTAAAAAAGTTCCAATATTTTATTGTTGTGATATTATACAAGGTCCGGGTGGCACCGAAAAGAGAGCTCCATCGGATGAATCACAGGATTTGATTGAGGACAGCAGGTTTCATCTTGAGATATTACCCAATCCAAATGATGGCATAGCTAAATTAAGAATCAACAGCCAAGCCGAAGCTAACGGGAAAATCAAAATTATATCTTCGACAGGAGAAACATTAAAAGAATTTCACAATATAACAGTCAAATCAAATGTTGAAGAAATTGATTTGAATTTGAGTGATTTAAGTTCAGGTGCCTATTATTTGATATTCGAAACGGAGCTTGGAGTAAAATCTATTCAAATAATAAAATTGAAATAAATTTATTTGATT
The DNA here is from genome assembly GCA_024711295.1 of bacterium. Taxonomy (GTDB): domain Bacteria; phylum Bacteroidota; class Ignavibacteria; order Kapaibacteriales; family UBA2268; genus JANJTB01. Next base: position 5,563 of record JANJTB010000015.1, read on the forward strand.
TAAACCATTGATACATAATCATGACAAAAATTGAAGCAAAAGACCAAATCGAGAAACTGACTGAAAGGTTTGATTACCACTTGCACGAATATAAAGTGGGTACCGGCTCATCATCGTAGCTTGATGTGAGTGGATACCTACAATGGGTGATTTTTTGCGTAGAGTGAATTTACAATAATTCGATTTGTTAAGTATATTGATTATTTATATGAAGTTTTTTTTTTGCTTTCTTACATATTAATAATTGAAGTTGTTTACCAATTTATGGTAACTGGCCATTACAATCCTCAGCCAAATTAAATGATTAAAAAAAAATATATTAATTTTAACGAAGAGGTTACCACATGTGAAAACATGCAATACATCTACTCCAAAAAATAGGATTAGTAATTGTATTCAATCAGGATATACAAATATGTACTTGCTATATAGAAGCAGTTCTGATAAGTAACCTAATCAGCTCTGAATAAGTCTCAATATTTAGCTTATCGAGTAAATTGCTGAGCATATCGTGTTCGGCTTTATTCATTCTTATCCCGACATAGTTGTCTTTATCATCATCTTCATTTTTTTTGATAGAGCTTAAGTCAATGTGTATCATAAGTTTACTTTTAAATTTTTTTGTGTTTCAAAAATTTCTTTTAATTATAGTGTTTTTATTATATTTTTGTAAAACAAAATGTTAAACAAATTAATTGGTACGGTCATTAACATCAGTGTTGAGTATGATTTTTTCATATTCAGCAAGTGCTTTTTCGAGCAACATACCCATTAATTTACCGGGAGTTCTGTGGTCTATAACAGCGAGTCTTTTGGCTCGCTTATAGGCCATAAGGTTTATAGGAAAGTTTACACTTTTAAACTTTATTTCTTGTTCGTTTTGCATAATGCACCTTTTATAGATTTACAATTATTATATTCGAGGTAATACATGGAGGGGAACCAGATAGTTGAGCAAATCAAATTGTTGAGATCGGAGATTTTAACATTAACCAAAGTAATGATAGATGTTAAAAATTCTTTAGATGAACCAACAGGTGATGAATATTTAAAGCAAGTAAGAAAATATCTTAACGACTCGCTCAGGGTAGTTGGTTTGGCTCCTATGTAGCTTTCAAAGAACATTGTGATTATTGTTTTTTGCTATCGTATCATAATCACAATACAAATGTAAGATAAATTTAAGATATATGCAAGATAAATTTAAGATATTTTTAAGATTTTAATATTTTTTTATATTTTTTTATCAATTTAATTTGTGGGTTTTAAATTGGATATAAGCGACAAGTACTTTTTAAACAATCAATTTAAAAAAATAATTGATGAAGTTTATCACGGTGACAAATCAAGGTTTGGGAAGGAACTTGGCACAGTAAAAGATCCAAATAAGCCAATGTCCATACAGTCAATTAATACGTATTACTTCAACAAGCAGACAATTGGACCTGCACTAGCGATGACTTTAATTGACAGATTGAGAATTAGTGAACTATGGTTATATAAAGACCAGGGTCCTATGTTTTACAGGACTTCAAAAGATGTTATGGAGTCTGAAAAAGTAAAGCTTGAAGCTTTCGATGAGTTGTTTGGTGCAAAGCAATTAACTCAGCTTGATGTACTTTTGATAAAGCTTGAATCGAAGATGAGCGAGGTAAATAATTTAATTCAACAAATTAAAGATTTGAGATAATTTTTTTATTTCTTAGGGGAGTTATGGCAAAAGGTAATTACAAGTCAAATTTTGATCGGTTTTATAATTTAGATTTAGTCAATCTTGAAAGATATACTAGTTCATTTGTTGGTGGACCCGGAGCTGCAATTAATGATGGAGTAGAGACAGTTCAGTTCCACTCAATACCTGGACTAGACTCTGGAAGACATAAATTAATCTTTATAAAAGGGGATTCAATGTCGCCACTTATTGAAGAGGGTGATTCTGTTATAATAGAGGTTTTTAGAAACGGATTAAAGCCAAAGAAAGGTGATATTATTGCCGCGATTTTAAACGGTGAATTAATTTGCAAAATCTTTGATCCAGCTTCAATGTGTTTATATTTATCTTCAATAAATCAAGACTATCCACCTATACAAGTATACGAAAATGATTCATGTGAGATTGTTGGTAAAGCTTGGAAAGTTATAAAAGATGCAGTAATTTAAAAATGGAGAAATATATGGAAATTTTAATTCTGATACTATTAATTTCTAGTATAGCATTACTTATTTCATCTCGATCCTATCAAAAAAAGATAAAGATATTATCTAAAGAGTTAGAAGTAACAAAACAAAGCCTTGAAGAGATAAATAATAGATTTAAGCCGGTTGTTGATCTTGAAAGTCACTTAACCGTTTTATCTAATCAAAAGAGTGAATTGGAAGAAAAAGTTAAATATTTCAAAATAGAAAATGATGAATTAGAAAAAATCAATAAAGTTTATCAAGATGACATCGATGATATTGTTATTTATGGATTTTATGATAATAAATATAGTTTTGAAAGTTCAGAAATTTATAAGTCAAAACTTCAGTCCATAAGGGAGCAGCAGAAGATATTAATCAAAAATGAAAAAGCTGTATTATCTAAGATACAATGGACTGTTAGGGATAGTCAAAAAGAGGGAGATAAAATAACAAAAAATGTCATTAAATTGATATTAATGGCATTTAATGGTGAGTCTGATTCAATTATTTTTGATGTAAAATTTAACAATATTAATAAGTACATTGAAAAAATTAAAAAACTGAGAGACACAATTAATAAGCTAGTTGAATATTGGGGCTGCGAAATATCAGATGAGTATTTAAATTTAAAATTAGCAGAGCTTGAACTTATGTATGAGTACAAAGAGAAGATAGAACTAGAAAAAGAAGAACAAAGAATGATTAAAGAGCAAATGAGAGAAGAAGAAAAGGCTGTTAGGGAAGCTGAAAGAGCAAAAAATAAAGCCATAGAAGATGAGAAAAACTACAGAATAGCTCTTGAAAAAGCAAAAGAGGATCTAGGTAAATTGCAAGGGAAGGAATTAGATTCACTTAATGAGAAAATTCGCAATTTGGAATTACAGCTTCAGGAGTCGCTCCAAGCAAAAGAGCGTGCTATTTCAATGGCTCAACAAACGAAATGTGGTCATGTATATATCATATCAAATATTGGAAGTTTTGGTGAAGATGTTTACAAGATTGGAATGACAAGAAGATTAGATCCGATGGATAGAATTTACGAGTTAGGAGATGCATCTGTACCTTTTGAATTTGATGTCCATGCACTAGTTTACTCTGAAAATGCTCCCGAATTAGAAAGCACATTGCATAAGCATTTTGATAAAAACAGAATTAACCTGGTAAACAATAAAAAAGAATTCTTTAAAGCATCAATCAATGAAATTAAAGAAATTATTTCAAGCAAAGGGTATGAAGCTAAATTTACATTGATTGCTGATGCCAAGGAATATAGAGAAACATTAGCTTTAAAACAATCACAAAGGGCTTCATAAAAATGAAAAAGTGCTTGTTTTCCCTACTTGTATTGCTTTTATGCAATAATCCAATGTTTGCTAAACCTTTAGATTTATCTTTTTTGAGTGGCTTGAAAGTTGGGATATCTAAGCAATCCGCTTTGGACATCTTAAAAAAGGATTCAATTATCTTTGTAGAGAAAAACAACGATGTAGGAGGTAAATATACTTTTTGTAAGACCAACTACAAATTAAATGGATTGATTTTAAACGATATGAGATTAGCTTTCAAAAAAGGCAAATTAAGTATTTTGGCGTTTCCATTAAATTATAAACAGATAAGTGAAATTGAAGAATATTTTGATATTGAAGCAAACTGTAAACTTGTTGGTGAAGATTCAACAACCGCTTATTATGCATTTGACAATTGTTTAATCTTTATAAATTTTGATTCTGAGTATATTGAAATTCGAACACCCAAATCAATTTGTAAAAAGGAATAATTACCACCAACTCACATGCATACAAACCCATCCATAGAGCGTCAGGAATGGCCCTTCAAGACAGACATCCACAAATGGTATGTTCGTCGTCTTGGGTCAGGACCGTATTATCATGCATTCCCGGTGTACAAGGGTGTATGGAAAACC
>JANJTB010000008.1 GCA_024711295.1 bacterium
CCAAGTTTTTGGTGTTGGAGTAATTTTTAAATTCCCCTCTTGAGGGGTGGCAGCGAAGCTGACGGGGTGGATGGCTTTATTGTTTTATTAGAATATAGTATGAAAAATGAAAATTGGAAGAATAAGTCACTTTATCCTTATTGTGCTTTACCTAAAAATAAGGAATTATCACTAATTGCCAAAAAGCTCAGAAGACAAGGAATTCTGTCCGAAGTAGTCTTTTGGAAAAAGTTTAATAACAAAGATTTACTTGAATACGATATTGACAGACAGGCAATTATTGGAGATTACATAGTAGATTTTTTTATACCGGAAATTGGTTTAGTAATCGAAATTGATGGTGGTTCACATAACAATAAAATCGAAAAAGATATACAGCGAGATAAATATTTAGAAAACTATGGTTTGAAAGTAATCAGAGTTTCAGATAAAGATGTTTTGTACAAGATTGACAAGGTTTATATTTTTATTCAAAATTGTATATTTGAACGCGTAAGTGAGTTAAAATCCATCCACCCCGCCTGCTAAGGCAGGCACCCCTCAAGAGGGGAATTGAAGGAACCCAAGTTTTTGGTGTTGGAGTGAGGTTTTTATTCCCAAAAGAGGGGAATTGAGAAAAAAGTAAAGATATGCTAAAAAGTATTTTATAAATAAAAACATTAAGGTGCCAAATGCAAAGATTTTACAAGGTTTTATTAATATTGACGGTATTTATATCAGCATTACAAGTGAATTGCTCAGTTGATACAGTATGGACTAAGTTCACTTTCCCGACCGAAAATTATACCATAAAGTTCAGCCCCGATGGAAAGCAATTAGTAACAGGCGGCAATAAGGGTAAAATAGAAGTTTGGGATGCATTTAGCGGTGCATTGCTGCGTTCATTAGACGGGAATTCGGGAACAATCTATTGTGTTGATTTCAGTAGTGACGGCAAATTTTTGGCAGCAGCAAACAGTCTGTCTGTTATTACAATCTGGGATTATCAATCAGGAGAAGTAGTGCAGGTAATTGACCATTATGATGGTGTTGACACACGTAAATTCCGTGCTTATTCTCTAAAATTTTCCAACAACGGAAAGTACCTGTCAGCTGTTTTGATGCACGGAAGTCAGACATTACAGCTCAGAGATGTATTAATATGGGATACTGAAAGCTGGGAGTTAGTTTCTCAAATTAGTGAATTCAAGGATGTCTTCGATATTGATTTTTCTCCTGATGATTCCATAATCGCTATAGCAAACATACCGGGCAACAATAATTACTGTACTATTGGAATTTATGATGTTCCGAGTCTGCAGCCTATTTCCGTAATTGAGGACAACCTGCAATGTGGTATCAGCAAGGTATCATTTTCGCCGGACGGCAAGTATCTTTCAGCAGCATTAAAATATCCGGCGGGTGTTATATGGAACACATCAGACTGGTCGCTGTTTAGCGAGGTAACTGGCAAAGATGCAACCGTAATATCATTCTCGCCTGATAGTAAATATTTTGTGGCGGGTAATTTCGGAGCAAAAAAATGGATTGTGGATATTTGGGATAATGAGAAAAATATCAAGACTAATTCATACAGACTTGACTGGTTAATGAAAGAATATCAGTTTATTGACGAAGGTGATATGCCACGGGATATGGATATTGACAAAAATACAGACAGAATCGCAATCATTGGTAATATCGGAATATATGTAATTAATCCCCAATGGATTGCAAACTCGGTAAAATACTCTGAAATAGACAATCTTACTGCTGAAATATTCCCTAACCCATCTACTTACTCTGCTAATGTCAGTCTTAATCTACCAAATAGTGCATTCGTTAAAATTGAACTGTACGACTCAAATTCTGAAATTGTCCGTAATATTTGTGATGATTATTTAAACGAGGGATTACAAACTATCAAGCTACAAACAGAACAGCTTGCTTCGGGTGTGTATTATTTATTGATTAAAGCCGATGATTCATCAAAGGTGCTGAAATTGCTCATAACTAAATAGCTTTTTATTCAAACATGAGAATATTATTTGGAAATAAAATTTAATGCAATTATTTTCATTATAAAAGGCGGCAAAAACCATTGGTAAAGCCGCCTCATAATATAAATCTTGAGCAAATCGGATATTTTTTGTTCTTAATTTTTTAAACCCTATTCTTTAACAAATTTGGAGTAGTAAATAATATCACCTTCGCTAATTATCAAATAGTATGTTCCGGTATTAAGCTCTTCGACATCTATTGATTGATTTAATATCCCTTTCTTGACTACTCTACCTTTAATATCAAAAATGGAATATTCATGATCTGCAATTGACTCATCCGAAATATTAATATTTATCTTTGAAGTTGCAGGATTGGGGAAAGAAATTATTTCTTTAAAATTAAAATCTTTAGTATTAAGGAAATCTTTAATATGAGTCAATGAACCATTTCTAAAAATATATGAAGAATTTGCTCCAAATCCAACCGAAAGTGTTGAGTCTATCATCAAAACTTTACCTATCAATGGTAATTTGTTGTAATTATAAGTTTCGTCTAATTTCCAGTTTTTTCCACCATCAGTAGTAAAAAAGATATTTGAATATGCAGACGCAATCCCGTGCAATGAATCTGAAAAATGTAAACTCCCTATCGGATCATTTAATAAAATAATCGTATCAAGTACCGTTTCCCATGTATGACCTCCATCTGTTGTTCTTCGTATTGTTTTTGACCGAGCAGCACTATTCTCTGTTAATGACTTACCGCCAAAATTAAATCCAAAATTTTCATTTATAAAATAGAAATTACCAAAAGGGGGTATTTTCGGACCGGGATATGGCTCTTGCCAAGTTTCACCGTAATCCGTTGATTTATGAAAATAATAAACAGAGTCAACTTTATTATCAATTTCTATCGCATAACAAATTCCATTTCCTATGGTATATAGATAACTCACTCCATTCCCTCGTACTTTTTTGGGTCCAGAAATTTCGTACCAAAATTTGCCACTATTTACAGTTTTTAAAATAGTTTGTGGTTTATTTATATCGTACTGAAAAACAATCCCCTTATCTTTATCCCAGAAACTAACTAACCAACTTCTATGATTATTTTCAAATCTGTTTTTCTTCCATTTTTCGCCATTATCCCTAGAAATATAGTAATAACCTGAATCACATACAATAACAGCAAAAGATGAATCTATAAAGCAAAAATCGTTTGCCTTCGAAGGAATAAAATTATCTGTGCCAATACTACTGATTTGTTCATGAAATAATATTTTCCATGAGTTCCCCATATCTGAACTTTTAGCGATACAAGGCGCCCTGTAGCTCAAATTAGATAATACAAAAATTTCATTATTTTTTGTAATTTGAGCCTTTACAAAATCAGATTCTGCATAATATGAACCTAACCAAAATACTTGAATAGAATCAATTATCTGCCATCTTGATTCTGTTTCAGAGAAGGAATTTGCTGTAAATATTGCAAAAAAAAAAGTGATGAATGTTATTTTTTTCATAATTAGTTTCATTCCAATGGTAATTCCAGGAAAAATGAAGTGCCGTTTCCTATTTCACTTTCGCAACTGATACTGCCATTCATACTTTCAACTAGCTTCTTAACGATTGAAAGCCCTAGACCTGTAGAATTTTCGTTATTTGTGGGCTTGGCGCTTAGTTTGGCGAATTTACCAAACATTTTTTTCATATCATCGCCGCTAATACCTGGTCCCTGGTCTCTGACCTCGATCCTGGCACGCTTACCTGAGGCATCTATGCCGGGCTCTATCCATACAGATTTACCGAAAGGCGAAAACTTGAGCGCATTCGATATCAGATTATCCAGTACCTGAATAGTTTTTACTACATCAGCTCTGACCTTCAGATCCTCTGATTGAGGATTGAATATGATGTTTATGGACTTCTCGGCGGCTTTTTGAGAATATTTTTCTATAGCACGGTTAATTACTTCAGATAAGCCGAAAGATTCTAAATTTATTTTAATTTTTCCTTCCTCAATTGCATTTATATCGAGTAAATCACTGATAATTTGGAACATATACTCTGATGAAATTCTAATTTGGTCGGCAATATCAATGATTTCATCCTTCCCGAAGTCATCATACATCATCTGAACTACTTCCGCCAGACCTTTTATACTTGAGAGTGGATTTTTTAGGTCGTGAGCAGCAATACCCAATATTTCGGACTTTTCATTATTCAGAGCAGTAAGTCTTTGGTTTTGCTCAAGGATTATATCTCGGGCATTCTTAAGCTCAATATGTGTTCGGATTCTTACCAGAAGTTCCGACTTGTTAAATGGTTTGGTAATATAGTCAACACCACCTTTTTCGAAGCCCTGAACAATGTCCTCAGCTTCGGTTTTGGCAGTCAAAAATATAACAGGTATATCCTTGAACTTATCCATTGCTTTAATTTTTTCGCAAACCTCAAATCCTGTCATATCGGGCATCAGCACATCAAGGAGTATTAGGTCAGGATTAACTTTCTCTACTAGTTTAAGTGCCTGAAATCCATTATTTGCCATCGAAATTTCGTAATTATGCTCCATGAGTGTAGTACCCAATACCTGTAAGTTTTGAACAATATCGTCAACAATCAGGATTACATATTTTTTTTGATTACTATCGTTATTCATTTTATTCTCCCATTATTTCAATTTTTTCAGATTTTCGAGTAACAAATCATATTCATTAAGTATGTTTATTATATCTGTAAGCGATAGGTTATCGCAATTCTTAAGCAGGTTTTCGCCATATTTCGTAATAAGATTAATTCCTGTCGAATTACCATATTCAATAATATTAATGGAGAAAATTTTGATAGCACCAATCATGAACGTCTCCTGAACGCTTTGTCTGGTTTCGTTAAATTCATTCTCCATTTTAATAATTACATCATCAATGATTTCGGACAAATTATCAGGCAGTCCGGAGTTTGCTGATTCCTCATTTATACTTTCCTGCTCAGGCATTTTTTCTAAGTCAATCAGCATATAAGGAAGGTATTTGATAAGTTCATTTATGAGATATTTCTTTTGAATAGGCTTAGCGATAAATCCGTCAAATCCTGCATCAATAGCCTTGGTTTGCTCCGACTTCATAGCAGATGCCGTAAGTGCCACCACAGGTATCTGCGCTGTTGCCGATAGTGATTTCAGTTGGTTACGTGCTTCGAATCCATCCATAATGGGCATTTTAAGGTCCATGAGTATGCACTCGGGTTTGTGCTGTATCGCTATGTCAATGGCTTCGAGCCCGTTGATAGCATTCAGAATAGTTATCTCTTTGTCGGCGAGCATCTCATGAATAAGGTATCTGTTCTGCTGTATATCGTCTGCTACAAGTATTGTGCAGGGGCTGAAATATATGTATTTATCAAAATTCTCATCAATTGATTCAGTGATATCGTTTGCAATTTTTTCGACCTGCACTTTCCGGAATGTAATAGTGAACTTACTGCCCACATTTACTTCGCTTTTGAGCATAATCTTGCCACCCATCATCTCGATGAGTCTTTTAGTGATTGTCAAGCCAAGTCCTGTACCGCCATAGGCTTTGATACTCTGCCCTTTTTGCTGTCTGAATGCTTCGAAAATGATATTTTGCTGGTCTTCGGGTATTCCTATGCCTGTATCCTCAATATCTACAAACAGGTTGATTAAATTTCGGTTAGTACTTTCGCTCTCAAACCTAACCGATATACTTACAGAGCCGCTCTGGGTAAATTTGACGGCATTACCAACCAAGTTGAGCAATATCTGCCTGAACCTCGATTCATCAAGATTAATTAATTCCGGCAATCCTTCCTGAAGATTTAGCTTAAATATTAACCCTTTTTCATTTATCTTGATTAAAAATATACTCTTAATCTCGTTAATAACGTTGATTAGATTGAATGGCTGATACTCAAGCTCAATTTTTCCTGCTTCAATCTTAGATAAATCGAGTATGTCGTTTATTAGCGTCAGAAGGCTCTTGCCACTGGTAATAATTGCATTTATGTACTCAACGTTTTTGGGCTCGGCAAGTCTGTTTTTGATAAGTTCACTAAATCCAAGTATAGAATTCAGCGGTGTACGTATTTCGTGCGACATATTAGCAAGGAATTCACTCTTGAACTGATTGGCGGAGTCGGCCATCTCTTTAGCTTTGATTAAATCTTTCTCGGTTTTAATTCTAATTTTGATTTCCTGCTCAAGTTTTTTGAGTGAATCGTTCTTGATTTCGATAGCTTCTTGTAAGAAATGGTTTGCATCTGTCAGCTTCTTTAATTTAATCAAAGTCTTCGACCTTGCCTTCAACTCTTTGGTATCAAAGGGCTTTGCCAGATAGTCGTTGCCACCAGATTCGAAACCGATAACTACACTGCTTACTTCTGTAAGACTTGTAAGAAATAATATGGGAAGCTCGAACAAAGTCTTCTTTTCCCGAATCTTCTTTGCAGTTTCGTAGCCGTTAATACCGGGCATTACCACATCTAAAATCACTAAATCAATATGGTCGTTGCTCTCAATCACCTTTAGTGCCGCCAATCCGTCGAGTGCCGTCAGAACTTTGTATCCTTCGTTACTGAAATAATTCGAAGTTAGTTTCAGCAAAGTAGGGCTATCGTCAACAATCAAAATGGTTACTTTGGTCGGGTGGTCTGCAACAATATTATCGAGTAAACTGCTTTCCATAAAAATTCCAAATATATTCTATATTTTAATAATATTTAATTTGGCAATATAATAATTAATCAGCTAAAAACATTCTAAAATAAGTATTAATTATCCGAAAAGTGCTATTTTTGTGTATGGATTTAGAAAAAATGAAATTCTATACATTATGATAAAGACAGAAATACTAGTACTTGGCTCAGGGCTTGCCGGTTGCATAGCGGCGCTGGCAGCTGCCGACAAAGGAGCTGAAGTAACTCTTGTAACCAAAACTGAAGAAATTATATCCGGCAGTACACCATGGGCACAGGGTGGAATAATTTACAAAGGTATCAATGATTCGCCGGAGAAGCTAAAAGCTGACATATACCGTGCCGGTGATGGTAACTCATGGGAGCCGGCTGTGGACCAAATAGTCAACATCGGACCTCAATACGTAGAGAAAGTTCTGATTGAAAAATGTGGTGTTATATTTGACAAAAAGTGTGATGGCGAACTTCATCTTACCGCCGAAGGAGCCCACTCCGAGCCGAGAATTATACACTCAAAAGATAAGACCGGCTTATCTATACATGAAGCAGTAGCTGAGCAAGTTCTGAAACATCAGAATATTAAAATTCTGACTAATCATACCGCAGTGGACCTGCTGACTTTGTCGCACCACTCAGCTAACCCTCTTGATATATACGAGAAACCCGCATGCTTTGGTGCTTATTTGATAAATAACGAGACTTGCAAGGTATTTCCGGTATTTGCCAACTCTACAATTTTAGCACTTGGCGGTTTGGGACAGATATATCTTCATACCACCAATCCGCTCGAGGCAACAGGTGATGGTATTGCTCTTGCATGGAGAGCGGGTGCGCGTTGTTTCAACCTTCAGTATATACAGTTTCACCCTACTACTTTTTACAACGAGCACGACAGGTTTCTGGTGTCAGAAGCCGTACGCGGCGAGGGTGGTATATTGATTGATAAAAAAGGAAAACCATTCATGGATGGAATTCACGAGTTGGGTTCGCTGGCGCCGAGAGATATTGTTGCCAGAGCTATTCACCAAACTATGCTTGATACAGGACATCCATGCGTATATCTGGATATTTCATTCAAAGATTCTGAATGGATTAAAAAACGCTTCCCCACAATATATTCCCACTGTCTGAAAAATGGTGTTGATATCACAAGCGAACCAATACCTGTAGTGCCGTCTGCTCATTATTCATGCGGTGGAGTAGGTGTTAGTCTCAAGGGACGTACCTCATTGCAAAGACTTTATGCAGTAGGCGAAGTATCATGCACCGGAGTGCACGGAGCTAACCGATTAGCATCTACATCTTTGTTAGAGTGTGTCGTTTGGGGACAAATTGCTGGCGAAGAAGCTGCTAATCACAGAAATAACGACGGTTACTTCCCCCAAATTTTCGATTGGGAGTCTTGTGATGAATATATTGACCCTGCACTTATCACACAGGATTGGCTATCCATAAAGAACACTATGTGGAATTATGTTGGTTTGGTTCGTACAAGGCAGAGACTAATCAGAGCCACCACAATACTTCGTCACTTGCAGTCAGAAATTGAGCAATTTTACCAAAAAGCCAAAATGACAAGAGAACTACTACAGCTTAGAAACGGCGTTCAGACAGCCATTGCTGTAACATCGGCCACCTTAGAATCCAGAGTCAGCAGGGGGGCACACTATATTGTATCATAATAATTGGCTGATATCTATATATACTAAACATTAACTCTCAATTCCCCTCTTGAGGGGTGCCTGCCTTAGCAGGCGGGGTGGATGGATTTCCAAACATCTACAACAATATGTCATTTTCATACTTTCTTAAATTGTCAGAACCTTGATTTATGTGATTATCCTGATTTTTCTGATTTTTTAAAATCATATTAATCAAATCAATCATGAAAATCATAGTTCAGACATTTATATTGCGCGGGGTGGATGGTTTTCCACAACTCTCAATTCCCCTCTTGAGGGGTGCCTGCCTTAGCAGGCGGGGTGGATGGTTTTCAACACATCTGCAATAATATATCACTTTTATACTTTCTTAAATTGTCAGAACCTTGATTTTTGTGATTATCCTGATTTTTTAGAATCATATTAATCAAATAAGTCATATAAATCATAGTTCAGATATTCTTCATTGTTTCAGAAATCCATACATATAAAATTTCACATTTTTTTTCTCACTCCCTTAACTTGTCAGAACCTTGATTTTTGTGATTACCCTCATTTTTAGAATCATATTAATCAAATAAATCATGCAAATCATAGTTCAGATTTTTTCTTTGGACGAGGTGGATGGATTTCGGACAACTCTCAATTCTCCTCTTGAGGGGTGCCTGCCTTAGCAGGCGGGGTGGATGGATTTCGGACTACTTTTTTACATCTTCAAAAATTTTTCCA